>NZ_JBZFLJ010000004.1:0-326633 GCF_058448885.1 Mesorhizobium sp. DxT
TGGCGTCCACATCAGGTCTCTCCGAATAGGCTTCGACACCCAATTCGGAATCACGACCGCGCCAGCTACTCAACCCTTTCGAGACGGGCTCTTAGGCCGATACGTTTCGCGCCTTAGCGGGATCGAATTGCGCCTCAGTAAGGCTGCGTTGTCGCTCTGCAGATTGTTGGCCGCCTTTGCCCAAAACGCTAGGAGATTAGGCCTCGATCCGTCTTGCAGATGTCAGCGCCCCCAAGCGTACAGCCCGTAGCGCACATTCGCGAGAGAAGCAGCGGCCCAGTCACCTACGGAGCCGACCGCGTCATCGAGTTGCAGCTCGCTGATGATACGAAAATCTGCATCGACTGGATCGATTTGAACTATGTGGTTGCGCTGCCATGCGCATTCACGAACGTCGTCACCTGCCCGGTGGTCCCTCCTGAAAATCAACTCGACTTCCAGGTCCTCGCGGGGGGAGAATTACCCCCGCAACAGGTGGTTAGGACGATGACATTTCAAAGCGAAGCAAAGGGCGCTTCTTGACCGCCGTCAGTTTATGCACAGGGCAGTGTCCATCGACAGCGGAAAGGCGGCTGGAAGAACGGAAGTGTTTCGGGTCTACCTCTACGTCTCATCTGCGAGCTCGACTTCTCGCAACCCCCTTGGATCCTCAAGCCTGCCGAACTGCACGATGCGCGTCTTCAGGTCTGCCACAAAGTGATCTGTAAGGCGCGACGCTTTCTTGAAGCGCGGCAGCAGCATATTGAAGGTGAAGTGGATGGCCGGCTCCAGTCTGCAAACGGCAATGCCGGGTGGCTGCCGGTAGGCAACCCCAAGCGGCTCGACGATGCTCACGCCCACGCCGCGCTCGACCAGAGCGCAGGCCTCTCCGGAGGAATAGACATCGTATTGTGTTTGGCGTGCCACACCCCTGCTTTCAAACAGCGCGTCGATGATGTGCCGCATCCGGCTGTCACGCATGAAGGAGATGAACTGCTCATCCCTCAGGTCTTCCGGGCTCACCACTTCCTTCTCCGCAAGACGGTGACCGGCGGGAACGATGCACACCGCGCGGGAATAGAAGAGTGGCTGCGTGTGGAGGAGGGGGTGCTGGAACCTCAGGAACGAAAAGCCGATATCCACCTGTTGGGTCATCACCGAATGGCCAACGCCGCTGGTGATGTAGAAGAGCATTCGGGTCTTCGGGTGCTGAGCGGAGAAATGCGCGATCGTATCGGCGATCAGCGTTTGCCCGACCGAGGCGGCAGTCGCTATGCGTAGCTCGCCGGCGCGCAGGTTGCGCAGATCGTCGGCGAAATTCTCGACCTCGGCCAGCGACGACATAATGCGTAGAACCTCCTGGTGAAGAAGCTCGGCCTCGTCGGTTGGCACCAGGCGCTTCTTCTCGCGGATGAAAAGCTGCAGTTTCAGGTCCATCTCCAGGCCGGCGAGAATCTTGCTGACTGCGGGCTGTGTGACCCGCATTCTTTCAGCCGCGGCGGTAACGCTGCCCGTTTCCATGAACATGCGAAACGCTTCGAGTTGACGATGGGTGATCGGCATGACTGGGTCCCCGAGTGTCAGGTCGCATCTAACATTACTTTTGATTATGAAGATACGCTCACTTGAAATTTGCAGGCACCCTTGCGGCGTGTTCTGTTGGATGAAAGTGGCTTTGAGGGCAGATTATGAATCGAATACAGGGCCATACAGCGGGAGGAGTGCTGTTGAGATCGTCGGGCGGAGATATAAGCTTTGCGCTTGAAATCGAGAATGTTCGCAAGACATTCGGAGGATTTCGTGCTGTGGACGGCGTCTCGTTCACGGTCCGGCGCGGGGAGTTTCTCTCGCTTCTCGGTCCCAGCGGATGCGGCAAGACAACACTGCTGCGCATGATTGCCGGCTTCGAGAGGCCGACATCTGGCGAAATCCGCATCGCTGGCTCTCGTGTCAACGAACGGCCTCCTTATGCCCGCCCCATCGGGATGGTGTTCCAGAACCTCGCCCTGTTCCCCCACATCTCGGTCGGTGAAAACGTCGCCTACGGGCTGCGGGTTCGATCTGTCGACAAGGCGGAAATCGTCAGGCGTGTGGACGAGGCACTGCAGCTCGTCGGACTGCAGGGGTTCGAAAGTCGCAAGATTCATGAACTCAGCGGAGGCCAGAAGCAGCGCGTCGCGCTTGCGCGGGCGATTGTAATCCGGCCGGAGGTCCTGCTTCTGGATGAGCCTCTGAGTGCGCTGGATCTCAAGCTGAGACGGCAAATGCAGCAGGAACTCAAGCAGATCCAGAGACGCATCGGCACGACCTTCATTTTCGTCACGCACGATCAGGAGGAAGCTCTGGCGATGTCGGACCGCATCGCCGTGATGAATAACGGGAAGGTCGAGCAATTGGGGGAGCCACAGGCGATCTACGCAAGCCCGCTGACGCCTTTTGTCGCCCGGTTCGTGGGCGATACGAACTTTTTCGAGGGAAGTGTGGCTTCAGCGTTCGATGACGGTTTGCAGGTTTCGATCCCGGAACTTGGCCGGGAGGCGCGGTTGCGAACCCCTTATTACCTGAGCGCGGGCGAGCGGGTCGGCATTTCGGTGCGCCCCGAACACGTGTCCATTGCGCACGAAACCGCGGGTGCAACGGCGCTTCCAGGCCTGGTGACGGAGTGTTCCTACGTCGGCGCAAACACGCGTTACGTGGTGACACTGAAAGAGGCGCCGACGATTGGCGAACTCATCGTCCTGACGCCCAACACCCAGGTTGGAACGCAGCAATTCGAAACCGGCCAGGACGTCTATGTCGGCTGGAGCGACGACAGCATGGCGCTGGTCCCGCTTGCCTGAATCTCTGCGAGCAGGCCGCAGATGCAGCCGCAACATCGCAACGATGCTTAACAATGGGAGAGGAAGATATGCCGAACTTACTGAAAGCAAAATGCATTGCCGGGGTTTCGTTCCTCGCGTTGGCTACAGGCATCGGCCCCGCTGCGTCGGAAGAGTTGCTCATCGCAACGTGGGGTGGCGGCGTTGAAGCCGTGTGGGAGGAAGCCTTCGCAAAACCCTTCAAGGAGGAAACGGGTCTCGACGTGCGTATCGTGCCCGTGCCCACGCCGGAAGCACAATTGCGCACGCAGGCAGGCGACCCGCAATATCATGCGGTCATGGTGACCTATCCGCAGGGTGCCAACCTGCTGAAGGACGGCATGATCGAGTTGTTCGATCCCGCCGATATTCCGACTTCCGCAGAAACCAATCCCGACTATCTGATGCGCAGCGAAGACGGGAAGCTGGCAGGCGTTAGCCCGTATTTCATGTATTACGGAATCGCGGTCAACACCGACCTGGCCAAGCCGGAAGAGTTCAGTTCGTGGAGCAATCTCGGCGACGAGAAATGGCGTGATCTTCTGGCGATCACGCGCCCGATCTATCTGTCATCCTATGATCTGCCAATCATGGCCAAGGCGATGGGTGGCGACGAGCGCAACCCGGAGCCGGGCCTCGAACTGCTGAAGAAGGTGGCCGCCAACACGCTGACGACCTACAGCTCGATCGCGCATATGAACAATCTCCTGACGCGCGGCGAAATAGCCGCCGGGCCTTATTATTCCGGCCGGGTCTGGCACCTGCGCCAGCAAGGCGCTGAAAACGTGACCATGGTCTCGCCGAAGGAAGGCGTTCTGATGATCCCGTACATGCTGGTCGTTCCGAAAGGGGCGAAGCGGCTGGAGGACACGAAGAAGTTTCTGGACTTCGTGTCGAGGGCCGAACCCCAGCTTCGCGGCTCGATCCTGGGTGGCTACCTTCCGCTCAACTCCAACGCGGTCCTCCCTCCAGAGGCTGAAGAACAGATGGGCATGACGTTCAAGGAGCTGATGGAACGCGTTTATCAGCCCGACTGGCAGTACATCGCCGAACAGGAGCGCGATCGCATCAACATGCTCGAACAGCTCATCGGCGCTGTCGAATAACGGCTTGCCGCGCCATGGCGACGTGGCGCGGCCATCTATCAAGACCAGAACCCTACCCAGATTGAGGAACAGTGCGACGATGTCCCCTGTTATTGATGCCCCTTTGCCTGTTGAAACGTTTGTCGACGCGCTTTCTCGAATGAACCCGCAAGGTCGGCGGGACGCGCTTGAGGGGGCACAGCTCCCAAGAAACATCGGCGCTCTTCTCGATCAGGCGGCGGCAGAGGCGGGCGGGCGTGACGCGCTGAATTTCTTCGAGTTGGGAGAAACGCTGACCTATTCCGAACTGGTCGAAAAGGTCGGGCAGGCGGTCAATACCTTGCTGAGCTGGGGTGTGACGCGCGGAACGCATGTAGCCGCAATGCTTCCCAATATCCCTGAGATGCCGATCATATGGCTGGCGCTTGCCCGGATCGGGGCGGTGATGGCGCCGGTCAACACGCGCTATACGGCGCGCGAGCTTCATTACGTGGTCACGGACTCCGAAGCCGAATTCCTGATCGTTCACGCCGACCACGCTGCTCTGGCCGGGCAACTGTCGTCATTTGGCGAGATCAAGATCACGGCCGACAGGATTGCAGTCGTCGGCGCGGCCGAAACATACCGCTCCTGGAGCGATATGGGGGCTGGCCAGCCCATCGCCGTCTCGCTCGACTACGAGGTCGATCCGGACGACCTGATGAATATCCAGTACACATCCGGCACCACCGGCTTTCCCAAGGGGTGCATGCTCACGCACCGCTATTGGGTCATGGCAAGTTTCGTCAACGGTTTGCGTGACGGCCGACGCTATGAGCGCGTGTTCGCGTCGACCCCCTTCTTCTATCTCGATCCTCAATGGCTGATGCTGCTGGCCTTTCACCAGCGCGCGACGCTGTTCGTGGCGAACAGGCAAAGCTCCAGCCGCTTCGCGGGCTGGCTTCGCGAGCACAGGATCCATTTTTGCCTGTTTCCTGAGATCGCCTACAAGCAGCCGCCTTCACCGCAGGACCACGAACTGGTCGTGCGTCGCGCCAACATCTATGGGGTCCGAAAGCAGATTCATGCCGATCTCCGTCGCCGGTTCAATCTTCCTGCGATGGAGGCCTTCGGCATGACCGAAGTCGGACCGACGCTTTATATGCCGCTTGAACACACGGAGATGGTCGGCTCCGGCTCATGTGGCATTCCCGCGCCGTTTCGCGAGTGCCGGATCGTCGATGATGAGGGTATCGACGTCGCGCGAGGGGAAGAGGGCGAACTGGTGGTCCGGGGCCTCGGCATCATGCAGGGCTATTACAAGAAGCCCGAGGCCAACAAGGAGAGCTTCTTCGGCGAGTGGTTCCGCACCGGCGATCTTTTCCGGCAGGATGAAAAGGGCTTTTTCTACATCGTCGGCCGCAAGAAGGACATGGTGCGGCGTGCGGGCGAAAACGTTGCCGCAAGAGAAGTCGAGGCGGTTTTGCGCGACGGGCCGGGCGTTCTCGATGCCGCCGTAGTGGGTGTTCCGGACGATCTTCGCGGTCAGGAGGTGAAAGCCTACATCGTCCCGGCCGTTCCCCAGGACGAGGCCGACGCGGTTGTGGAAGCGGCGATGGCGCATTGTGTCGCCAACCTCGCCGCGTTCAAGGTGCCGCGTTACTACGAGATCGTCGAGAGTCTTCCCCGAACGCCATCGGAGAAAATTGCCAAGGGAGAACTCATCAAGGCCAAGGAAGATCTTCGAACGGGTTCGTTCGATCGCGTCGACAAGGTGTGGCGCTGAAGGAGAGACCGCAATGACCAGCATATGGCGCCTTCCGGCGGGTCAACTTGCATCGCGAATTCGTGCCCGGGAAATGTCCTCCCGTGATGTCGTCGAAGCCTTCTTGACGCGCATCCAGACACTGGATGGCCAGGTCAATGCGTTCGCACTGCTGGATGCAGAAGGGGCGTTGAAGGCTGCTGATGCGGCGGACAATGCGCTCGCGTCGGGAACCGCAGTGGGATCGCTGCACGGGGTTCCCGTATCGGTAAAGGACCTCGTGGCGACGAGAGGCATGGTCACGGCCTTCGGCTCGCACGCATTTGCCGACAATGTTCCCGCCGAGGATGCGGAAGCGGTGGCACGACTGCGGGCGGCGGGAGCCATCATTATCGGCAAGACGACGACGCCGGAGTTCGGGCACAAGGTTCTGACGGACAGCCCCGCCTACGGCTACACGCGCAATCCCTGGGATGTGTCGAAGAGCCCCGGCGGTTCCAGCGGCGGCGCGGCTGTCAGCGCGGCCATGGGCTTTTCGCCGCTTGCTGTCTCGACGGACGGTGCAGGCTCTGGCCGCATCCCGGCATCTTGCTGTGGCATCGTCGGATTGAAGCCAACTATCGGCGCGGTGCCGCACGAGACCAATTCCGATCTCTTCGGCTCGCTGACCTGCATTGGCGCGATGGCGCGCTCGGTGTCGGATACGGCCTTGCTGTACTCCGTCATGCACGGGCCTGACCCGCGTGACCCCTGGTCTCTGGCGGGCAATGCCGGGCCCGTAAATCTGCCGTCCGATCCGATCGGTGTCCTGAAAGGCCTTCGCATCCGCTATCTGCCAAGGACGCAAAACAGCTATCTCGACCCGGAGGTCGAACGGCTGTGCGCCAGTATGGTGGCGCGCCTTGAGGGCGAAGGTGCCGAGGTCAGGGGCGACGATCCCATCGGGGACTGGAACCTTGCTGCCGCCTTGAAGCTGATGCGCGCCTATCAGGCCGCCCGGTTCGGCCATCTGCTTGATCGATGGCGCGACAGGATGGATCCGGCCCTTGTCGAAGGGCTGGAGCAGGGGCGCGCATTCAGCGGTGAGGAAGTCGCCCATGCCATCGCCGATCGCACGCGGCACTACCGCAGCATGCAATCGCTTTTCGCGGATGCCGATGTCCTTGTCACGCCGACGGTCTCCGTACCTTCGCTCGACATCGAGCAACGCTCCAACGAGCCGCTGGTGATCGACGGCAATACGCTCGGTCCACTTCGTGAAACCTGGTATTGCTACACAATCCCGTTCAATCCCTCCGGCAACCCGGCCATATCGGTGCCATGCGGTTTTTCCGGCGCGGGCCTGCCCGTCGGACTGCAGATCGTCGGACCGTGGCATTCCGAACCACTTCTTTTGTCGATCGCCGCTGCGATCGAGTCGCTTTCGCCCTGGGCGGACCGCTGGCCGGCTCTTGCCGTTGAAGGAAACCCGCAATGATCATCGACTACGCAAGCCGGCCGCCGGTGCCAGAATTCACGCAAACTGCGACAGGTCATTTGCACCGGTACAGAACGGTGTACGGCGCGAGTGAGAAGGCGGCACAGTCCCGTCCGGCGACACTCGAAGATTATCTGTCGGCCTATGACGCCGCGGGCGCGCAGCATGTCGTGGTCAAAGCGCGCGATCTCGAATCGACCTTCGGCTGGAAGATTTCCAACGAGGACGTCGCTGCCTTCTGCCGCAAGCAGGGGGAGCGTTTCATCGGCTTTGCGGGTGTCGATCCGCACAAGGGGATAGCCGCGGTCCGGGAGCTTGAGCATGCCGTGCGCGATCTCGGGCTCAAGGGGCTCAATCTACAGTGTTTCGAGCACAAGCTGGCGATCAACGATCCGCGTATGTATCCGCTCTATGCCAAGTGCATCGAGCTCGACATTCCGGTCAATCTCCACACGTCGATCAACTTCGCCACTTCCACACTCATGGAGTATGGCCGGCCGGCGCTGCTGGACGAGGTCATGGTGCATTTTCCCGAGCTTCGCGTCTGCGCCGGGCCGCCCGGCTTCCCGTGGGTCCATGAGCTGATCGGTGTCGCCTGGCGTCATGCCAACGTCCATATCGGCCTGGTTGCGGTACGACCCAAATATCTCAACACGCCGGGTTCGGGCTATGAGGGGCTCTTGGCCTACGGCAAATCCATCCTGCAGGACCGCATCATTTTCGGCTCCTCGTTTCCGCTTATGCCGGTCGAATGGTGCGTGGACGAAATCAACGCCCTGCCGCTGGACGAAACGGTAAAGCGCAAATGGCTGTACGAGAACGCAAAGCGTTTCCTGCGTCTTTGAAATGGAATTGGGCCGGTCGGCACGGGAGGAGGGCGGATGTCTTCAACGGATTTGGCGTTCAGACAGAAGATGCGCGGCCCCGGACGCGAGGCGTGGGGCAGGTTGTTGCTGCTGGCACCCGCTGTTTTGTTGCTTGGCCTGTTTGGCGTGAGCGTGGTGCAGCTCATCGCCTCGTCTTTCGTCGATGAGGGCCGGCTGAGCCTGGCGCTCTATACCGACTTTTTTTCCCGTGCCGACTACCGCGACATCCTGTTCAGGACAATTCGCGTGTCGCTGCTGGTAGCTGCACTGTGCGTCGTGATTGGGTATCCGATCGCCTACGCGATGTGGCGCTACAAGGGCAACCGCAGCCACCTGATGATATTGATCATCCTGCCGTGGTTGGTATCGATTGTTGTTCGCACTTACGGCTGGATGGTCATCCTCGGTCCCAAAGGCCTGATCAACGAGTTTCTTGCCTGGGCCGGGCTTATCGAACGGCCGGTACGGATGATGTTCAACACCACGGGTGTCGTCATCGGACTGGTTCACATTCTGATCCCGTTCATGATCATCTCCATCCTGTCGGTCATGCTGCATCTCGACCGCCGTCTGGAGGAAGCGAGCGCCAGTCTGGGCGCGCGCAGCTACCACACTTTCTTTCGTGTCACGCTGCCTTTGACCGTTCCGGGGATCATCACGGGAACGATGCTCGTCTATCTCATGTCGACGGGTGCCATCGTGACGCCGATTCTGCTCGGCGGCGTACGCGACAGGATGATGGGAACGCAGATGTATCAGGAGGTCATCCAGACCTTCAATTTCCCAAAAGCCTCCATGCTTGCCTTCCTCCTCCTGCTCGCCGGACTGGCCGTTGTGCTCCCGTTGCAGGCACTCGAACGCAAGCTGTCGCGCTTCATGGATCAGAAGGGGAGCTAGGCGATGCTGAAGCAGAGATGGGATACGATCGGCATCTGGGCGGTCCTGCTGTTCATGCCTGCGCCGATTATTATCGTCGCTGCGGCGTCCTTCAGCCACGACGGCTACATCCAGTTCCCGCCAGGTGAACTGTCGCTACGCTGGTACCAGGAATTCCTGACGGATGCACGCTGGCTGCGCGCTCTGGTGGTGAGCCTTGGGTTGGCGATCGCCGGCGCCTTGTTGAGTACCACGGTGGCTTTCCTCGCTGCGCTGGCCGTCTCGCGCCGGCAAACTGCCTTCACGCGCTACTTCGAAGTCGCGGTGATGACACCGCTTCTTTTTCCGCACGCAGCACTGGGCGTCGCCATGCTGTCGCTCTTGATGATGATCGGCGGCTACGGCACCTTTGCCGGGCTGCTTCTCGTCCACTGCATCATCACCTTGCCGTATGCCTACCGGCCCATTTCCGTGAGCCTGCGCAAGCTGGACAGGGAACTGGAAGAGGCGTCCATGAGTATGGGAGCACGGAACTGGTATACGTTCCGGCACGTGACCCTGCCGCTGGTGCGCCCGGGGATCATCACCGCGCTTCTGTTCAGCTTCATCCTGTCCTTCGATGAGGTGACGGTGACCATGTTTCTCGTCGGCCCGTTCATCACGACACTCCCTGTCGAGACCTACTCCTTTATTCAGGAGAGCGGCACGCCGGTGGTTGCCGCGATTTCGACGGTGCTCGTCGTGATGACGCTGCTGCTGGTCATTCTCCTCGAGCGGCTGGTCGGCCTGGAGTTTTTTGTCGAACCGGATCGCAAATAGGCCGAGTACGATAGCAACCGGATCATCCGCCCTGGATCATTGCGGCGCGCGGACAAGTTGCTTTTCATCGCCGCGCGATGAACCGAAGTGCCATGGGAGAGATGAGATGAACGGTGCCGACAAGCTTTGCGATGTGCTTTTGACCAATGGCGTCGACATGTGCTTTGCCAATCCGGGCACCTCGGAGATGCATTTCGTCGCCGCCCTCGATCGAAAGCCGGAGATGCGCTGCGTGCTGGGTCTTTTCGAGGGCGTGGTGACCGGTGCTGCCGATGGCTATGCGCGCATGGCGGACAAGCCGGCGGCTACGCTCCTGCATCTCGGGCCGGGCCTCGCGAATGGGTTGGCAAACCTGCACAATGCGCGCCGCGCCGACACACCCGTCATCAACGTCGTCGGCGATCATGCAACATACCACCTGCAGTACGATGCGCCACTGACCAGCGACATTGAAAGCCTGGCACGGCCGATGTCCCAGTGGGTTGGCCGGGTTGAAACCGCGGCGGACATGCGCCGTGTGACGGAAGATGCTTATCGCGCGGCTGTAAGCCGTTGCGGCGTATCGACGATGATCCTGCCCGCAGATGCGGCGTGGGGCGATACGGAGCCCGAGGATCTTCGGCCGGTCGAAGTGCCTGCCGCAGTGCCGGCCGCCCCCGAACAGATCAGCGAGGTTGCCGTGGCGCTGACGGGTGGAAAACGCGCGGCGATCATTCTTGCGGGCAGGGCGCTTCGCGCGGACACGCTGGAGGTCGCAGGGAAAATCGCGGCGGCGACCGGCGCACAGCTTTTTTCGCAGAATTCAGCCAGGCATGAGTGCGGCGCCGGACGCGCATCGATTAAGCCGATTCCCTATCCAGTCGGCATGGCGGTTGCAGCACTGGCGGAATTTGAGGTTGCGATCTGTGTTGGCAAGGGCGCGCCTGTCGCATTCTTTGCTTATCCCGGCATGCCCAGTCTCATCCTGCCGCCCGATTGCAAGGTCATCGACCTCGGCGGGCCGGAAGCCGACCTTCTCCAGACGCTGGAACTTCTTTGTTCCGAACTGGGCGCCGGGTCGACCAAGCCCGCACTGAACGCATTGACACAAGCTGAAATGGAGGAACCCACCGGCGACCTGACGCCGGAAACGATCAGCCAGGCGCTCGCCCGGCGAATGCCTGAAAACGCGATCATCTGCGATGAGGCGATCACATCCGGGCGCGGGTTCGGCCAGCTTTCGTCGGGCACTCATCCGCACGATCATCTGTCATTGACCGGTGGGGCGATCGGCATCGGCATTCCGCTGTCGATCGGCGCGGCGCTGGCGCGGCCCGACCGAAAGGTCATCCTGCTGCAGGCGGACGGGAGCGGGATGTACACGGCGCAGGGGCTGTGGACGCAGGCGCGGGAAAATCTCGATGTCGTCACCATCATCTACGCAAACCGCTCTTACGCGATCCTTCAGGGCGAGATGCGCAATGTCGGCGTGAACAAACTCGGCAGGAATGCACGCGCCATGCTGAACCTCGATAGCCCGGATCTCGACTGGTGCCTGATGGCTCGCGGGATGGGGGTTGAGGCCGGCCGCGCGACAACGATCGAGGAATTCTGCAAGCTTCTGGACGGGGCGCTCGCAAACAAGGGGCCTTTCCTGATCGAGGCGATGATCTAGGACGTAGACTCATAATCGCGTAGCCAGATGCGGATCGAGACGAGTTTGAGGGCCGCGAGATAGTTCTCGGCCAGCTTGTCATAGCGAGTGGCGACGCGGCGGAACTGCTTGGCCTTGTTGAAGAAACGCTCGACGAGATTGCGTGCTTTGTAGAGGAAGGGGCTGAAGCAGATCGGATACTTGCGGTTGGCTTTAGGCGGGATGTTGGCCCAAGCCTTTTTCCTTCACGGCGGCGCGTAACACATTGGCATCGTAGCCCTTGTCCGCCAGCAGCATTGCACCATCAGGCAGGTCGGCGATCATACCTGCTGCGGAGCCGATGTCGCTCTTCTGCCCTGCGGTGAGCGTCAGCTTGATCGGTCTGCCTTTGGCGTCGACAAGTGCGTGGATCTCCACGCCGACCGGCTTGTCTATTCGCAAGGCATTGTCCAGAATGACCCCGCCGCACGAACGTTGATCGGCGCCGGCTGCAAGGTGTGCGAACGCTCCGGCTGCTCTCAGCGTGCGTTCCCGCCGATCACGAAGACACTGGTCATCGACGACCGCCAAAGTTCATTCGTGCCGTATTCGACGGCCTGACATAGCACGAAGATATAAGGAATCCGGGAAGCCACGACTTTCTTGAGGTTCCTTGCCTGGTTCAAAGTAGCGAAGCTGTCGCCAGCCGCGCCCTGCTGGACGAGGTTGAGCAGGCCGGTGTTGACCGCAGAATGGCCCCGGCTGCTGCCGCGCTGATTGCGCAAAGCGTGGAGTTCGAGGTCGAGGACGCAGGGAGTGGCGAGCTTGCCATTGCGCGGACCAGCATGGGACTGAAGTCGATTGGCGCGCTGGTGGCCGATTTCCTGCTGTCGGACGACGGTGCGCCCTTCCGTCCGAAAAGCAGCGCGCCCGACGAAGGGCGCTTCGCAGCTATGGTCGAGGAACTGAAGCGGGCGCGGTAGCGGTAGCTGTCAAGAGGCTTTTCCACAAAGTGATCACAGGTTGTGTACACCTGTAAATCATGGAGTTTGAGCGCTTTGGGGGACGACAAACGTAGAAATCTGACTATTGAAGAGAGTCATCTTTTAACAGGGAACTACCCAAGATGACTGCACTTCAAATAGCATACGTAATGATCGCGGTGTCCTACCTTGTTGCCGCATACGCACTTCTTCAACATTAGCTCGAAAAGCCAATGCCCGACACAATTGCTAGCCAGCCCGTGTATGAGCATCGCATGGGAGCGGCGGACGCTTACAGGCAATCCATGGTGATCATCCGGAACCGCTTTCTTTCTGCTTCAGAAATGGTGGACCATGAGACGCCGTTACAGCGAGCAGAGCGCCTAGCATTGCACGTCAGAAAGATCGTTGAAGGTGTGGCTTTCGCGGCCCTCAGCGGCGTCGAATTCCGGAACAGGCAGTTGCTGAGTGAGCAGCGAACCCAAGACGCCGACAAGTTACTAGGGTGGCTAGAAAGAAAAGGTCTCTTGCGGCTACCGCAAGCTCAGCGCTTGGGCAAACCACAGGACGGCTTCGACATAGTGTTTGAAGGGGGTGAAGGAGCTGCTGCAGGCCTTGACCTCAGTGCTGCAATGCTGCGGGAAATGTTCTCGCGTGCGAGCAGCCTCATTCATGAGAGGCACCCAGAACGTCTAACACAGGCGCAAGTGGAGCAGGAGTTGTCAGCGCTAGAAGCGGATGTTCAGAGCCTCCGCAACTGGCTCTGGTTACACGTCATGTTTTTCAAGGATGGCGGGTTCCTCTTGCAGATGGGGCAGTTCGGCTCAGAGTCGTTCATGGTCCCGATTGAGAAGAAATCCGATTACCCAGCGCGCTGACAATGGATGTCGATTTTCCTTATTTGGGTGCGGGTCCAAATAAGTTGCCAGCCGCATAAGTTTCGTAAGTATTTGATTTTATTGAGAAAAGTGGTGCCGCTTAGGTGACTCGAACACCTGACCCCATCATTACGAATGATGTGCTCTACCAACTGAGCTAAAGCGGCGCCTCGGCAGCGCGATTGCGCATCTGCCGAAAGTGCGCGCGTGATAGCGTCATTGCGCGCGAAAGACAAGCGCGAGATTGGCCATTTTGCGCGTGTGTAGTTCAGGTGCCGCACGTCGCGTTTGCCTGATGTCCAAAAATCTATTGCGCTTATGACCTTGGCCCCATGGACTCTTTGCCGAGGCGCGGTAATCTGCCCTCAGGTAAGGCGCGTCCGGACCCCATTCTCCAGAGGCGTTTTGCCCGGCCGGCAATCTGGAGGAGATTCATGTCGCAAGTCGAAATGGTGGTGAACGGGCGCAAGGTGTCCGGAACCGTGGAAGATCGCACCTTGCTCGTGCACTACCTGCGCGAGCATCTTGGGATGACGGGCACGCATGTCGGCTGCGATACCTCGCAGTGCGGCGCCTGTGTCGTTCACATGGACGGCAAGGCGGTAAAGTCCTGCTCGATCCTGGCAGCACAGGCATCTGGATCGGACATCGTCACCATCGAAGGGCTGGCGAACGGCGCGGACCTGCATCCCGTGCAGGCGGCTTTCAGGGAACATCACGGCCTTCAATGCGGCTTCTGCACGCCGGGCATGATCATGGCGGCCACCGACATGATCGCGCGCCATCCCGAAGGTCTGGACGAAAAGACCGTGCGCGCCGAGCTCGAGGGCAACATCTGCCGCTGCACGGGCTATCACAATATCGTCAAGGCCATCCTTGCCGCCTCCAAGGCGATGGGCAAGGCCGGCAAGGGCAAGACGAAGAAAGCTGCTTGAATAACGGGAGTAGGGCAGTAGGGCATTAAGGCAGTAGGAAATACCTGTCGAAGTGTCGGGCCTACCTACTGCCTTATTGCCTTACTCCCCGACTGCCCTTTCTTCCGGAGGAGGAAGCAATGGGAATTGAAGGTATCGGCGCACGCGTTGCGCGCAAGGAAGACAAGAGGTTCATCACCGGCTCGGGCCGCTATGTCGACGATATGGTCGTGCCGGGCATGAAACATGCCGCATTCGTGCGTTCGCCGCACGCTCATGCCGACATCAAGAAGATCGACGTGAAGGCCGCGCAGGCGATGCCGGGCGTGATCGCGGTGCTGACCGGCAAGGAGATCAAGGCCGACGGGATCGGTAATCTGATCTGCGGCTGGATGATTCATTCCAAGGACGGCACGCCCATGAAGATGGGCGCATGGTCTCCGATGGCCGTCGACCGCGTGCGCTATGTAGGCGACGCCGTGGCGATCGTGGTCGCCGAGACGAAGGGCCAGGCGCGGGACGCCGCAGAGGCGGTCGAGGTTACCTACAAGGAGAAGAAATCCGTCGCGGATGCGGTCGAGGCGCTCAAGAAAGGCGCGCCGCAGCTTCACCCGGAAGCGGATGGCAACCTCATCTATGACTGGGAGATTGGCGATTCCGCTGCGACCGACGCGGCGATCGCCAAGGCGGCCCACGTCACGAAGATGCACATCGTCAACAACCGGCTGGTGCCAAACGCGATGGAACCGCGTGCGGCGCTTGGCCACTACGACAAGGGCGAGGATCACTACACCTGCTGGACGACGTCGCAGAACCCGCACGTCGCGCGACTGGTGATGAGCGCCTTCTACAATGTCGCGCCGGAGAACAAGCTGCGGGTGATCGCGCCCGATGTCGGCGGCGGCTTTGGCTCCAAGATCTTCATCTATCCCGAGGAGATCGTCTGTCTGTGGGCCTCCAAGCGCGCCGGTGTGCCGGTCAAATGGGTGGCTGACCGCACCGAAAGCTTCCTGACCGATGCGCACGGTCGGGACCACGTATCCGAAGTGCAGCTTGCCTTCGACGCCGACAACAGGATGACGGCATTGAAGGTCGACACGGTCGCCAATTTCGGCGCCTACATGTCTTTGTTCTCGTCCTCGGTGCCGACCTATCTCTACGCCACGCTGCTGTCGGGCCAGTACGCCATTCCGGCGATCCACGCCAATGTGCGCGCTGTCTATACAAACACGGCGCCGGTCGACGCCTATCGCGGGGCCGGGCGGCCCGAAGCGACCTATCTGCTGGAGCGGGTGGTCGAGACGGCTGCGCGCGAGCTTGGCGTTTCGCCTGCGGAACTGCGGCGCAAGAACTTCATCCGCGAGTTCCCTTACCAGACGCCCGTGATCATGGCCTACGATGCCGGCGACTACGAGACCTCGCTGGAGGCGGCCATGAAGGAGGCCGACTACGCCGGCTTCGAGAAACGCCGTGAAAAGGCGAAGAAGGCCGGCAAACTGCGCGGCATCGGCATGAGCTGCTACATCGAGGCCTGCGGCATCGCGCCGTCGGCCGCAGTGGGGTCGCTCGGCGCCGGCGTCGGCCTTTGGGAAAGCGCGGAAGTGCGTGTCAATGCGGTGGGCACCATCGAGGTGCTGACCGGTTCGCACAGCCACGGCCAGGGTCACGAGACGACGTTCTCGCAACTCGTGGCGGATCGCTTTGGCGTGCCGATCGACTCCGTCTCCATCGTCCATGGCGATACCGACAAGGTACAGATGGGCATGGGAACCTACGGCTCGCGCTCAGGTGCGGTCGGCATGTCGGCGGTCGTCAAGGCGCTCGACAAGGTCGAGGCCAAGGCGAAGAAGATCGCCGCCCATCTGATGGAGGCAGACGAGGGCGACATCGTGATCGAGAACGGCGAACTCAAAGTGGCCGGCACGGACAAGTCGGTGCCGTGGTTCCAGCTCGCGCTGGCCGCCTACACGGCCCACAACCTGCCCGGCGGCATGGAACCGGGCCTGAAGGAAGGCGCGTTCTACGATCCGACCAACTTCACCTTCCCGGCCGGCTGCTACATCTGCGAGGTCGAGGTCGATCCCGATACGGGCGAGACCGAGATTGTGCAGTTCGTGGCGGCTGACGATTTCGGCAATATCATCAACCCGATGATCGTCGAGGGGCAGGTGCATGGCGGCATCGCGCAGGGCATCGGCCAGGCGTTGCTGGAAGGCGCCCACTACGATCCCGCGTCAGGCCAGCTTCTGACGGCCAGCTACATGGACTACACCATGCCGCGTGCTGACGATCTGCCGTCCTTCAAGGTCTCGACCTCGAACACGCCGTGCCCGGGCAACCCGCTCGGTATCAAGGGCTGTGGCGAAGCGGGCGCGATCGGCTCGCCGCCGGCGGTCATCAACGCCATCACGAATGCAATCGGCAACAACGACCTGGCCATGCCGGCGACGGCGCAGAAGGTCTGGTCGGCGTTCAAGGCCGCGACGAAGCACTGAGGAGACACGACCATGTATTCCACCAACTATCATCGCGCTTCCTCCGTCGCCGACGCCGTGAAGCTTCTCAAGAAGGCGGATGACGGCAAGTTCGTCTCCGGGGGCATGACCCTGATTCCGGCAATGAAGACGCGGCTTGCGGCCCCGTCCGATCTTGTCGACCTGCGCCATGTGCCCGAGCTGAAAGGCGTGAAGATTTCCGGAAAGACCGTGACGATCGGTGCGGCCACGACACATGCCGAGGTCGCCACGAACGCCAAGCTCGCATCCGTCTGCCCGGCGATCTGTCATCTGGCGGCGCATATCGGCGACCCGCATGTGCGCCACATGGGCACGATAGGCGGATCGGTGGCCAACAACGATCCGGCGGCCGACTATCCGGCGGCGCTGCTTGCGCTAGGGGCCACCATCGTCACCAACAAGCGCGAGATCGCCGCGGACAAGTTCTTCACCGGCCTGTTCGAGACAGCGCTCAAGGATGACGAGGTCATCACTGCCGTCACCTTCACAGCGCCGGCAAAATGCGGCTATGCGAAATTCCCGAATCCGGCTTCACGTTATGCGATGACCGGCGTGTTCGTTGCCAAGGCGAAAGATGGCGTGCGCGTGGCGGTGACTGGGGCTGGAGAGGACGGTGTCTTCCGCTCGAAGGAAATCGAGGCGGCATTGTCCAAGAAGTTCGACGCCTCTGCACTGGAGGGCGTTTCCGTGTCCGCCGGAACGCTGATGAGCGACATCCACGCGAACGCCGAATATCGTGCCAATCTGGTCGTCGTCATGGCCAAGCGCGCGGTGGCCTCGGCAAACGGGTGACGGGCGGCATTCCGCGAAGGCGAGGGAAGGGGCTGCTCCGCCCCTTCTCCTTGGCAAGGCGCAGGGGATGGCTATGATGGATACGGTCAATTCCTAGCTGCGATGCGGCGATGCGCATGTTCGTGATTCTGCTGGTCGGTGCGCTCGTTCTCGTTGCGGCGTCGTTCCTCGCCGCGCTTTCCTATGGCCATTTCGCTCGCCATGCCCGTGGCGAGGACATGTCGGCGCTGCCTACCGACCCGGCCTTCACCGTCCTGGATCGCGGCATCGGGCCGCGCGTCGAAGCGCAGCATGGCCGCAGCGGCCTGACCCTGCTGCCCGACAACCTCGATGCCTTCGCAGCGCGCGCCCTGACCGCCCGCGTGGCGGCCCGCAGTCTCGACCTCATGTATTATTACTGGCTGGACGACCTGACCGGGCGTCTCCTCGCCAATGAGCTCATTGGAGCCGCCGATCGCGGCGTGCGCGTCCGGCTTCTGCTCGACGACATCAACGCCACCGGCAAGGACAGCATCTATCTGGCGCTAGATGCGCATCCCGGCATTTCCGTTCGGCTGTTCAACCCCAGCCGGGCCCGCGATGGCGGGCTGCGGCGTGGGCTTGAAATGGTTCTGCGCGCTTTCAGCGTGACGCGGCGCATGCACAACAAGGCGTGGATCGCGGATGGCAGGCTCGCCATCATCGGCGGGCGCAACATCGGCGACGAGTATTTCGATGCGGCCGAAACGTCCAACTTCCGCGACATCGACATGCTCATGATGGGACCGGTGGTCAGACAGACGGAAGTCATCTTTGACAGCTTCTGGAACAGCGACGTCTCAATGCCGATCGGCGCACTTGCCACGGCGCGCGAAGGCGGACTGGAAACGCTGCAGAAAGGTCTTTCCCAACTGTCCAGAACCGGTGAGGCAGCACCCTATGTCGATCGGGCTCTGGAACGCATATCGGTGCTCTCCATGCTCGACGGCGGCTTGCCGACCTACTGGACAAGCGAAGCCAAGGTCATTTCGGATCCGCCGGAAAAGGCGCTGGCCAAGAATCCGGATAACTGGATGATGACCACGCTGATGCCGGTCATCGCTTCCGCGGACCGCTCCGTGGAAATCACGTCGCCGTATTTCGTGCCCGGTGTGGAAGGAACGGGCGGCCTCACCGGCATGGTCAGGAACGGTGTCGACGTGGCCGTGCTCACCAACTCGCTCGCCGCCACCGACGTCGCCGCGGTCCATGGCGGCTACGCGCCCTACCGTCCGCAACTGCTTGCCGGAGGCGTACGGCTCTTCGAGCTGCAGCCGCATGCCCGGCCGTCGGACATGTCGCTGTTCGGCTCGAGTGCGGCGAGCCTGCATACCAAGGCCTTCACCGTGGACGGCACGACCGGCTTCGTCGGATCGTTCAACTTCGATCCACGGTCCGCGTCGCTCAATACGGAAATGGGCGTGCTGTTTGCGGACGAAGGGCTCGTCGGCCAGATGCGTGAGGTCTTCGCCGAGGAAACGGCGCCCTCCATGAGTTATCGCGTCTATCTCGATGCCGAGGGAGACCTGCGTTGGGAAGGCGAGCGTGATGGCAAGATGGAGATCTACGATCGGGAGCCGGAGGCAGGTTTAACGCGTCGTATCATCGCCAGGATCGTCTCATGGCTGCCGATCGAATCGCAGCTTTGACCGGCTCGCCCGCCAATGCGACAATGCGGCTTCGCTGACGTACGAGCGGAACCGTCATGCCAACGAGCAACCCAACCACGACGCCGAAAACCAGGACCAAGCCGAAGATCGAGCGGCCACGACTGCACAAGGTGATCCTCGTCAATGACGATTTCACCCCGCGCGAGTTCGTGGTCACCGTGCTCAAGGGCGAGTTCCGTATGAGCGAGGATCAGGCACATCGTGTCATGATCACCGCACACCAACGCGGTGTCTGCGTCGTGGCTGTCTTTACGCGGGATGTGGCTGAAACCAAGGCGACGCGGGCGACAGATGCGGGTCGCGCCAAGGGCTACCCGCTCCTGTTCACGACCGAGCCGGAGGAGTGAGACCAGTTTCCGGATCGCGAGCAGCCGCTGGCTGCGGCCGTGCGTTGGCAAAGGGGAAGATCGCGCGCAGACGCGGGTCCCGCAACCACAGCCCACCCCACATGAACAGGCCGAGGTAGAGGCTGAACAGGATGTGGCTGAAGAGCGGGCTTTCGGCGCGCACCTGCGTCGCCATCGCGCCCCCGAGCAGTCCCATGTTCAGCACCGCACCGAATACGCTCGTCCTCGGGTAGACGTAGAGGATCACGCAGACGAGTTCGATGACGCCGATCATCATGGCGTAGCCTGCCGGCCAGCCAAGCTGCGCCATGGTGTCTTCCGCCACCGGCATGCCGGTAAGCTTGGGTGTCACGGAAGCACCCAGCATGAAGAGTACGAAAAGGCCCGAAAGAATGCGGCCTGCCCAGAGCGTCGCGGTCGTGTTCATGTGTCCCTCCTTCACGAGGCTTCGTTGCTGCTGCCTCAAGGACGCACGCACCGCCGGGTACCCGACATGCGTTCGAAAATTTCTCGCGGAAGGGTTGTGAACAGCGAAGCGCGCCGGTGCCTCAATTCGTTCACACTCGCCGCATCTATCCTCGGTTGTTGCCGAAGGGGATAGCCGATGAAGAAATTTGCCGCGCTTGCGCTGCTCGTCGTGCTCGCGATCTATTTCTGGAACGCCTCATGGTTGGCCGTCGCACCCGATACGCCAGCCGTGAAGCTGATCGCGCATCGTGGCGTTCACCACACCTTCGATCGCACCGACCTCGACAGCGACACCTGCACGGCGTTGCGTATCCATCCGCCCGAGCACGGCCTCTTCGAAAACACGATACCGTCCATGCAGGCCGCGTTCGCTGCCGGCGCCGAAATCGTCGAACTAGACGTTCATCCGACCACCCATGGCCAGTTCGCCGTCATGCATGACTGGACGGTCGACTGCCGGACGGAGGGCACTGGCGAGACGCGCAGCCACGACATGGCCTATCTGAAAACGCTGGACGTCGGCTACGGCTATAGCGCCGGCGGCGGCGAGACTTTTCCCCTGCGCGGCAAGGGCGTGGGGTTGATGCCGTCGCTGACGGACGTGCTGGCCGCCATGCCGGAGCGCCGCTTCCTGATCAATTTCAAGTCCAACGAAGAGCGCGAGGCGGCGATGCTCGCCGATCTTGCGGAGCGGGAGTCGGAGTGGAGGGCGTCGCTTTGGGACGCTTATGGCGGCCACGCCCCCACGCTCGCGGCCCAGAAACGCCTGCCGGCGCTGAAGACCTGGCCGCGCTCGGATGGTCCGGCTATGTGCCGGAGGCCTGCCGGGACACGATGGTAATGGTTCCGATCAACGTCGCGCCGTGGCTATGGGGCTGGCCGAACCGCTTCCAGCAGCGTCTCGCCGCCGTCGGCAGCGAGATCATTCTGCTTGGGCCGTACAGTGCCGGCGATCCGGGAACCGCCGGCATCGACGACCTCAAGACGCTGGATCGCGTCCCGGCCAGCTTCGACGGCTATGTCTGGACCAACCGGATCGAGATCATCGGCCCCGCGCTCGCAAGCCGATAAGCGTCAGCCCAGCGCGTCGACCAGACGGGCCGCACCGTCGCGGAACGGATCAACCGCAGGCAGGCCCATGCGCTGCTCGACCTCTGCGAGGTAACTGCGCGCCTCGTCCACCGACATTCCTGCCGTGTTGACCGATATGCCGATCACCTTGACGTCGGGATTGACCACGCGCGCCATGTCCAGCGCGGTATCCCTCAGCGTTTCGAGAGACGGGAGCTGGTAGTGCGGCAGGCCGCGCATATGTGTGCGGGTCGGCTCGTGGCATAGCACCAGCGTGTCCGGCTGGCCGCCATGCACCAGCGCCAGCGTCACACCGGAATAAGACGGGTGGAACAGGCTGCCCTGGCCCTCGATGAGGTCCCAGTGGTCCGCCTCGTTGTCGGGCGTCAGCCACTCGATCGCGCCGGCCATGAAGTCCGCCACCACCGCATCGAGCGGCACGCCGGAGCCGGTGATCAGGATGCCGGTCTGTCCGGTTGCGCGGAAGCTGGCCTTCAGGCCCCGCGCCCGCATTTCCTTTTCCATCGCAAGCGCGGTGTACATCTTGCCTACCGAGCAATCGGTGCCGACCGCCAGACAGCGCTTGCCGGTGCGCTTCTTGCCGTCAGCGATCGGGTACTCGACCGTCGGAACGCGCACGTCGAAGAGCTGGACGCCGGCCTTCGCCGCCGCGTCAACCAGTTCCTTGCGATCGCGCAGCAGGTTGTGCAGGCCGGAGGCGATGTCCATGCCGGCCTCGATCGCCTCGATCAGCGTGGCGATCCAGGCGTCCGAAATGACGCCGCCGCGATTGGCGGCTCCAACGACGAGCGTCTGCGCGCCTGCGGCCTTGGCCTCGGCGATCGTCATGTTGGGAAGGCCTAGCTCGGCCTTGCAGCCCTCCAGCTTGAGCTGGCCGAGCGAGAACTCCGGCCGCCAGTCCTTGATGCCCTGGGCAACCTTCGCGGCAAGCTGGTCCGGCGCGTCGCCGAGAAAGAGGAGATAGGGCGTCTTGAGCATCGGCTGTCTGCCTTTCGTTTCAATGTTTGGCGCAGCAATAGCAGTGTCGCGCGCGCGCGTCATGCCCCCCATGATGGGCCAGCAAAGCCGCTCCCTTTAGCCGGCTGCGAAGGTATTTCTTGACCAAAGGGTCAACGCAGGGGAACATTCATCAAGCGATCACAGAACCGGGCCATATCCGGGCCGGGGACACCCGTCCCCGACCACCATCCAGGCCCGGCGTCGCGGGGAACATCAAAGCGCGAAAAAGGAGGCGCACGAAATGTCTAGCAACGACAAGAAGAACGCAGGCGGGACACCGGAAACCGCACTCAGCCGCCGCAGGTTCCTGCAGGTGGCGGGCGCCAGCCTGGTGGTCGCCGGCGGCGTTTCGACCGGCCATTTCTCGATGACGTCGGCCCGCGCGCAGGGGGCATACAAACTCAACGTGCTGCATATCAACGACATGCATTCGCGTGTCGAGTCGATCAGCAAGTACAATTCGACCTGCTCGGCTGAGGATGCCGGGGAAGGCAAGTGCTTCGGCGGCTATGGCCGTCTGGCGACGAAGATCTGGCAGCGCCGCAAGGAAATCGAGGACGCCGGGGAGAATGTAATCACGCTCGACGCGGGCGACCAGTTCCAGGGTTCGCTGTTCTACACCACCTACCGCGGCAAGGCGGAAGGCGAGTTCATGAACAAGATCGGCTTCGACACGATGGCCCTCGGCAACCATGAATTCGACAACGGGCCGGACAATCTGGCCGATTTCGTCGATCTGGTCGAGTTCCCCGTGGTCTGCGGCAACCTGACCGTTGCCGAATCGGAGAAGTTGCGCGGCAAGGTCGACGAATGGGCGATCCTGGAAGCCGGCGGCGAGAAGATCGGCATCCTGTCCGTGTTGACCGCCGACACGGCCGTCACCTCGTCGCCCGGCCCCAACGTCAGCTTCGGTGACGAAATCGAATATCTTGCGGATGCCGTGTCGCGTATTCGCGGCGAGGGCGTCAACAAGGTGTTGCTGCTGTCGCATGTCGGCTTCACGCGCGACCAGGAGATCGCCGCAGCGGTCGAAGGCATATCGGCAATCATCGGCGGTCATAGCCACACGCTGCTGTCCAACACCGAGGAAGGCGCGCCGGCCTATGCGACGCTGGTCGAGAACCCGGCCGGCCGCGCCGTGCCGATCGTGCAGGCAGGCGCCTATTCCAAGCATCTCGGCGATCTGACGCTCGTCTTCGACGCCGATGGCTATGTTGCGGAGGCCACGGGCGACACCCGCATCCTCGATGCTTCGATCGAGCCCGATCCGGAGATCGAGGCGCGCATCAAGGAACTGGCCGGTCCGATCGAGACGCTCAAGGCGACGGAAGTTGCCGAGGTCGCAGCCCCGATCGACGGCAGCCGCGAGACCTGCCGCGCCAAGGAATGCGAGATGGGCAACCTCGTCACCGACGCGATTCTGGCACGCACCGCCGACCAGGGCGTCACCATTGCGATACAGAACGGCGGCGGCCTGCGTGCCTCCATCGACGAGGGCATGGCGACGGTCGGCGACGTTCTCTCCGTCCTGCCGTTCCAGAACACGCTGGCAACGATGAAGCTCAAGGGTGCCGACATCGTCGCCTCGCTGGAAACGGCGGTGAACGACATCGAGAACGGCGCCGGCAAGTTCCCACAGGTTGGCGGTCTCAAATACACACTCGACATGACCGTCGCGCCCGACCAGGGCCGCATCAAGGACGTCGAGGTGCTCGACGGTGACCAGTGGGTGGCCATAGAGATGGAGAAGGTCTACGGCGTCGGCACCAACGACTTCATGCGCAAGGGCGGCGACGGCTACGCACTGTTCGCCTCCAACGCGGTGGACCCATACGACTACGGTCCCGGCATGGAGGAGATCGTGGCGGAATACCTCGCCAACAACGCTCCCTACAAACCGAAGCTCGAGGGCCGCATCACGGTTATCGAGGCGAACTGACCCGTACTTCAGGGAACAGGAAGGCCGCCGGTTGAATCAGCCGGCGGCCTTTTTGCCGCGAGCAGTCCAGCGCCGCCGTTGAATGCGCTCGCGCCACGCGATGGTCAGCGCGCCGGCGACGATCAGCACCGCGCCAACGATGCCAGCCGCGGTCGGGCGCTCGTCAAAGACCAGATAGTCGTAAAGACCGGCGAATATCAGCGTCGTGTAGAAGAATGGCATCACGAAACTCGCCTCGCCCCGCCGCATCGCCTGTATGAAGATTGCCTGCACCGTCACCATGGTGACGCCAAGAACGGCCAGAAGCACCCACTGGTCCGGTGTGGGCATACGCCAGACGAAGAATGCTGCCGTTGCCGCGAGGCACGCGCCGATCAGGTTGTTTATGAAGAGGATGCGTAGCGGCGGTTCGGTGTCGGCCAGCTTCTTGATGAGTATCGCCTCCGAGCCCATGAAGAAGGCCGCCGTCAACGCGACCAGTGCGATGGGCTGAAACGCGTCCGTTCCCGGCTCGGACAGGATCGCGGCGCCGGCAAAGGCAATCGCAGCCGCCGCCCAACGCCATGCCCCGACGCGTTCTCCGAGCAAGGGGATTGAGAGCATCATCGCCACGATCGGGTTGAGGAACGAAATGGCCGTCGCGTCCGCTAGCCGCATGACGGAGGACGCGGCAAACAGGCAGGTGATGCCCGCCCACCCGAACAGTACGCGCAGGATGTGGTTTCGCCAGTTTCCGCCGGAAAGCGGCGGCCTGAGCCATGCGGTCAATGGAAGCAACGCCGCCAGCGCGAAGACGAAACGCCCAGCGGATACCTGCAGCGGGTGCAGCGCATCGGTGCCGGAGCCCGATCCCAACATCTTTGCAATCAGCGTGGTTGCCGCAACCAGCGCACACGCTAGAAGCATCAGCGCAATTGCGATGCCCGTGTCGCGGCCGGAATAACTTCGCGCCACGGGCTGCCTCATCAGGCCGCGATCTTGCTCTTCGCAGCCTCGTACTCGCGTGCGAGGCGGTCGACCAGTTCGGCGGCGCCCACCACTTCGCTGACGGCGCCGATGCCCTGGCCACAGCCCCAGATGTGTTTCCAGGCCTTGGTCTTGTCGCCGCCGAAATCCATCTTCGACGGGTCCGATTGAGGCAGGTTGTCGGGGTCCAGCCCCGCAGCGCTGATGGAGCCCTTGAGATAGTTGCCGTGAACGCCGGTGAAGAGGTTGGAATAGACGATGTCGGCCGCTCGGGATTCGACGATCATCTCCTTGTATTCGTCTGCCGCGCGAGCCTCACGGGTCGCGATGAAGGGCGAGCCGATATAGGCGAGGTCGGCTCCCATCGCCCGTGCGGCGAGGACCGCGCCACCATTGGCGATGGCGCCCGACAGCAGCAGCGGGCCGTCGAACCACTGGCGGATTTCCTGTACCAGCGCAAACGGCGACAAGGTGCCGGCATGGCCACCGGCACCGGCCGCAACCGCGATAAGGCCATCGGCGCCCTTTTCGATCGCCTTGCGGGCATGCCGGTCGTGGATGATGTCGTGCAGGACGATACCGCCATAGGAATGTACGGCCTCGTTGACCTCGGGCACCGCGCCGAGCGAGGTGATCACGACCGGCACCTTGTATTTCACGCACAGCGAAAGGTCGTGCTCCAGCCGCCTGTTGGATTTGTGCACGATCTGGTTGACCGCGAAGGGCGCGGCCATGGCATCCGGGTTCCTGGCGTCGTGGGCGGCAAGATCTTCCGTGATCTCCGCCAGCCACTCGTCGAGTTGGGCTTCCGGCCGTGCATTGAGCGCGGGAAAGGAGCCGACGATGCCGGCCTTGCACTGCGCCAAAACCAGCGGCGGATGGGAGATGATGAACAGCGGCGAGCCGACGACGGGAATGCGCAGATTGGTCTTAAGAATGTCGGGCAGCGCCATGAACTTCCATCCCCATCGGTCAATTGACGTTTGCGTAAACGTCATTTTTTAGCAGATCACCATACGAGGGCAACCGCCGAATGATTGGCACACCGTCGAGCATCAGTCCGGTATTGTGTCCTACAAACGGTCCTGCGCGATTGATTGAACGGCGCGGGAAGGCTAACCATGCGTGAAGACACGAATTCTTTGCGGCGGAACGGCCTTGGACTCGATCGAGAAAGCGATACGAAGTGCCTTCGAGAAAGGCGACCCGAGTGAGCGGGCCTATCGCGAGAAGGTCTATCGTTCGGCGTTTGCCGCACTCGACCGTGCGCTGCAGTCAAATCCGAATGTGACTCAGGACATGGTGGCGCGTCGGCGTCAGGCGCTTTCGACGACAATTTCCGCCATCGAATCGGAATTCCTGCCCGCAGTGCCAGCCGTTGAGCCGACAACACGTAGCCACGAGACCGTCGAGCCGCAAACGCGCCAATCTGCATCGGCGCGAGCGGAGCCGTCTTTTGAACCGACGCTGTCGGGCGAAGAGCGGGATTCAGCCTCCAGGCCGGACTATCGCGACGACGAGATCGATCCGGGTGTCTACGTGCCGAATGCGAGGCCGCCGCGTCGCAGCCGGTCGTGGGTGGCCACGCTGGTCACGATCGCAGTCGTGGCGCTTGTCGGCATCGGTGCATGGTGGTTGCTGGCACCGCCCGGACCCGAATCGTTCCCGCGCCCCACTGAGGATGCCGAGGACTTCACGCCGGAACCGACCGAGCCCGGTGCACCTCCGCGTGTGATCGGCGCCGACAATCTCGATGACTGGATCGTGGTCTTCGACCCGGCCGATCCCACTACCGTGACGGCACCTGGCGATTCGAGTGCCGAGGTGATGGACGACGACGGCGAGCAGTTCATCCGCATCCGCTCGGGCTCTTCCGGCGCGCCGATCCTTTTCGACGTGGGGCAGGGCGTGCTTGAGCAGGTTGCCGGCCGGCGCACCGTCTTCAACATCGAGGCGCGCGCGCAGGAAGGCGAGGAGACGCAGATTTCGGTCGACTGCAGCCTGGGCGAACTGGGCGATTGCGGCCGCAAGCGCTATGCGGTCGGCGTCACCCGCGAGGAGTTCCTGTTCGAGATCGAACTGCCCTCGGTCGAGCCCGGCGCAGGTGGCACGATCGCCATCAATCCCGACATTGAAAATGGCGGCAAGCCTGTCGACATCTACGCCATCCGCGTGACGCCTGCGCAGTAGCGTCTACCCGTCGAGCATCGCGGCAAGCGTTTCCAGCCGATCGGCTTCCGCCGGCGGCTTGTCCCAGCGCAATCGCGAGATACGCGGAAAACGCATCGCGACGCCCGATCTATGCCGCGTCGAGCGATTGAGCCCCTCGAAGGCGACTTCCAGAACCAGCCCGTGGTCGCGTTCCGCACGTACGGAACGTACCGGCCCGAACCGGTCGATAGTATTGTCGCGCACATATTTGTCGATCTGCCGCAATTCCTCGTCGGTGAAACCGAAATAGGCCTTGCCGACGGGCACGAGCTCCGGCTGCGTCTCGGGCCCGGTCCAGACGCCGAAAGTGTAGTCCGAATAGAAGCTCGATCGTTTGCCGTGACCGCGCTGCGCATACATCAGCACGGCATCGATAATGTGGGGATCGCGTTTCCACTTGAACCACGGTCCCTTGGGCCGGCCAGGCACATAGGGCGCATCGCGGCGCTTGAGCATGATGCCCTCGATGACCGGATGCGGTGGCTCGCTGCGTAGCTGATCCAGCTCCCGCCAGTCGGTGAAGGCGACGGTCGGCGACAGGTCGAAACGCGTCGGATCAAGCCCACCCACAAAGGCTTCCAGCCTTGCTCTGCGATCAGAGAAAGGAAGCGAGCGGGTGTCTTCGCCGCCGTCGAGCAACAGGTCGTAGCAGCGCATGAACGCGGGATGGTCGCGCATCGTCTTGGCAGACACGCTTTTGCGATTGAGGCGCTGCTGAAGGTCAGAAAAGGAGCCGGTATGGTCGGGCGGGTGGCCCACGAGCAATTCGCCGTCGAGCGCGCCGGAAAAGTCGAGCGCTTCCAGCAGGTCCGGGAAAGCACCGGAAATCTCGTCGCCGGTGCGCGAATAGAGCCGCCGCAGGTCGCCCTCGCAAACTGCCTGCACGCGGATGCCGTCCCATTTCCACTCGGCAACGTAGTCGGCCGGATCGAGCCGTTCGAGATCGCCTTCCTGCACCGGGTTCGACAGCATGACCGGGCGGAACAGCGCCAGGCTGCCATGCTCCGGCTTGTTCGCCTTGCCATCGAGCCAGGCGAACAGATCGTCGTAGGGAGGCTCCAGCCCGTGCCAGATTTCCTCGATCTCGTGCACATCGACAGAGCCGAGATCGGCCAGAGCCTGCTTGGCGAGCCGGGCCGAGACGCCGACCCGCAAGCCGCCCGTCACCAGCTTGATGATGGCGAAGCGCGAGTCCGGCTGCAATTCGTCGAGCAGGTTGGCAACGACGGCCGGTGCATCCGAACGGCTGGCGCCGTGCAGCCGCTCCACCGCCTCGGACAGCGAAATGTCCTCGCCGCCGGTAGCATCGACGCCCGGCCATACGAGCGAAATTGTTTCGGCGAGATCGCCGACATAGTCGTAGGAATAGGCGAAGAGCACCGGATCCATGCGCTCGGCGATGAGCGCTCGCAGCAGGGCGGGCTTGACCGAGGCGAAGGAGAGATTGCCTGTCAGAGCAGCCAGCGCAAGGCCGCGATCCGGATCGGGCACCTCGCGGAAATGGTCTGCCATCAGCTTCAGCTTCGCGTTGCGCGATGGCGTCAGGAGCAGCCTGTCCAACAATTCGGCGAAGCGCTTCATGAGGCTTTCCCCAGCAGCATGATCTTGTCCGGAAACCGGTACCCACTTTTCGGGATCATGCTACTCCGCCTCGTCCTCGTAGCCGACAAGATGCAGCGGGCGTGCCGCAACGCCCTGCAACTCGCACCATCGCACAAGAGCTTCCTCGCGCCCGTGCGTGACCCAGACTTCCCGGGCGCCCGTTTCGGTGATGGTACGGGTAAGTTCATCCCAATCCGAATGGTCGGACAGGATCAGTGGCAGCTCTACGCCCCGCTGCTTCACACGCTGGCGGATGCGCATCCAACCCGACGCGAACGCTGTGACGGGGTCTGGAAAGCGGCGTGCCCACCGGTCGGCGAAGGCCGAAGGCGGCCCCACCACGATCGCACCGGAAAAATCCCGTTTCGCCGACCGCTCGACGGTCGCGGGTTCGAGCGGCCCGAGGTCTATGCCCTGCGTGTCGTAGTAGTCGCACAACCGCGCGAGCGCGCCGTGGATGTAGATCGGCTGGTCGTAGCCGCAATCGCGGATCAGCCTGATGACGCGCTGCGCCTTGCCGAGCGCGTAGGCGCCGACGAGATGCGCGCGTTCGGGAAACTGGATCACCGACTTCAGCAGCCGGCCGATCTCGTCGCGCGGGCGCGGGTGGCGGAAGACGGGCAGTCCGAAGGTCGCCTCGGTGATGAAGACGTCGCATGCCACGAGTTCGAAATCCGCGCAGGTGGGGTCCGGCGCCCGCTTGTAGTCGCCGGAGGCGACGATGCGAATGCCGCCATGCTCGACCGCGATCTGCGCCGAGCCGAGCACATGACCCGCCGGATGAAACGAGACGCTTACGCCATTGACGTCGATTGTCTCGCCAAGCGATGCGGCCTGCGACGAATGCGCAAAGTCTTCGCCGTAGCGCAGCGCCATGATGTCCAGGGTCTGTTGCGTTGCCAGCACGTGACGATGGCCGGCACGCGCGTGGTCAGAATGGCCGTGGGTGATGAGCGCACGCTCGACCGGCCGCACCGGGTCGATGAAGAAATCGCCCGGAGGACAGTAAAGGCCTTCTGGCCGGGGGTGAAGCAGGTCGCGCGCTTGCATGATCCTGAAAAGATAGGCTTTCGCAGCGTTTGTGGAAGGGCTTGCAAAATCACTGCTGACGGCGCATATGCCAGCCGCCCGCATGCACGCGGGTTCCGGACACATCATGAAAATCCTTCCGCTCTCGTCCGGCGATCTCGTTGCCGATCGCCGCGCGGACTATGCCGAGATGCTGCGCGATGGTGGCGACGTTGCCGCCGCGGCCGACCTGATGCGCGATACGGTTGCGATCGCGCCGGGCTGGGTGGCGGGCTGGTTTCGCCTCGGCGAGATGCTGGACGAGGCGGGCCGCCCGGGCGAGGCGGTCGATGCCTGGCGGGAAGCCCTGCGCCTCGATCCCGCCGACAGGCTGGGTGCATCGCTGAAGCTCGAGCTTGCGGGTGTCCTGGCCGTATCCGAAATGCCTCCGAGCGGCTTCGTGGAAACGCTGTTCGACCAGTATGCCGGCGAGTTCGACAGCGCCCTGGTGGAGCGGCTTGGCTATCGGGTTCCGGAGCTGATCGCAGAGGCGATCGCCGCTTCCGGCCGCACCGGCTTCGCGCACGCCGTCGATCTTGGCTGCGGCACCGGCCTGATGGGCGAGCGTCTGCGGCGCGTCGCAAGCTTCCTCGAAGGGATCGACATTTCGGCGGGCATGCTGGCCAGGGCGCGGGCGAAGGGGGTGTACGACCGTCTCGAGCAGGGCGACCTGCAAATGCTGGCTTCGGGCACAGACCGTGTCGACCTCGTCACGGCGGCCGACGTCCTGATCTATCTCGGCCGGCTCGAACGGGTGTTCGGCGCGGTGGCTGCCATGCTGGCGCCGGGCGGCCTCTTCGCCTTTTCCGTCGAGAATCATGCCGGACCGGAAGACCTGATCCTGCGGGAATCGCGGCGCTATGCCCATTCCCGCCGCTATGTCGCGGAGCTTCTGGAGGCGAGCGGTTTCGATGTCGTCTCGATGGAGCAAGCGCATCTGCGCAGCGACCGTGGCGCCCCGATCGCCGGGCTGGTGGTGCTGGCAACCAGGCGAAGCTCCACCTCTGCCATGGTGATCGCCGGCGAAACCGGCGACCAAGCGCTTACGCTGGCGGTGCATTGACGCTGCACGGTTTCCCGTCCTTGGCGATAGCCGCGCGCCGCGCTACCTGTTGGCGGTGAACAATCCGATGTCCAGGGACGCGTTCGCCGCGTCGACCGTTCTGCCCGAAAGCTTCGCTCGCTGGTTCGCCAGCCGGGGCTGGGCGCCGCGCGCCCATCAGCTCGACCTGCTGGCGCGGGCCTCGGGCGGAGCCTCGGTGCTGCTGATCGCGCCGACCGGCGCCGGCAAGACGCTCGCCGGGTTCCTGCCGTCGCTGACCGATCTGGCATCACGACCGAGGCGCAAGCCGGGCGAGCGCTATCGCGGCATCCACACACTTTATATCTCGCCGCTGAAGGCGCTGGCCGTCGACATCGAGCGCAATCTCGGTCGGCCGGTGGCGGAGATGGAGCTGGACATCGCCGTCGAGACCCGCACCGGCGACACGCCGGCCCACAAGCGCCAGCGCCAGAAGCTGGTGCCGCCGGACATATTGCTCACGACGCCGGAGCAGCTTGCGCTGCTGATCGCATCGAAGGATGCGGAACGCTTCTTTGCCGGGCTGAAATATGTGGTGCTGGACGAATTGCACTCGCTTGTGACCTCCAAGCGCGGCCACCTGCTTGCGCTCGGTCTAGCGCGGCTGCGCCGCTTCGTGCCGGAGTTGCGGACCATCGGGCTTTCGGCAACGGTGGCCGAGCCGGACGCCCTGCGTCGATGGCTCGTTCCGCAGAGCTCGCCGGATGCGATGGCCGATGTGATCACCGTCGAAGGCGGCGCCAGGCCGGTTATCACCATTCTCGATTCCGAGGAGCGGGTGCCGTGGGCCGGCCACTCGGCTCGTTATGCGATCGGCGAGATCTACGAGGCGATCAAGGCGCACCGCACCACGCTGCTTTTCGTCAACACGCGCTCGCAGGCCGAGTTCCTTTTCCAGGAGCTGTGGCGGATCAACGAGGATACGCTGCCGATCGCGCTGCACCACGGCTCGCTCGATGTGGCGCAGCGCCGGCGGGTGGAAAATGCGATGGAGGCCAATGCACTGCGGGCCGTGGTGGCCACATCGACCCTCGACCTCGGCATCGACTGGGGCGATGTCGATCTCGTCGTCCACGTTGGCGCGCCGAAGGGGGCAAGCCGCCTTGCCCAGCGTATCGGCCGCTCCAACCACCGCATGGACGAGCCTAGCCGCGCCATACTCGTGCCGGCTAACCGCTTCGAGGTGCTGGAATGCCGGGCGGCGCTGGAGGCGAACTATCTCGGGGCGCAGGACACGCCGCCGCTTCAGCAGGGCGCGCTCGATGTATTGGCCCAGCACGTGATGGGCATGGCCTGCGCCCAGCCGTTCGATGAGGCGGACCTGCTGGATGAGGTGAGAAGTGCCGCACCCTATGCCGAACTCGACGCCGAAACGTTCGCGCGCGTCGTCGAGTTCGTCGCAACCGGCGGCTATGCGCTCAGGAGCTATGAGCGCTACGCGCGCATCCGCAAGACCAAGGACGGTCTATGGCGTGTCTCGCACCCGCGCTTCGCCCAGCAGTACAGGCTCAATGTCGGCACGATCATCGAATCGCCGATGCTGAATGTGCGCATGACCCGACAGCGCGGCAAGGGCGGAAACGTGTCGGGTGGCCCGGTCCTCGGCAAGGTGGAGGAGTATTTCCTCGAAACGCTCTCGCCCGGTGACACTTTTTTGTTTGCTGGCAAGATGCTTCGTTTCGAGGGCATCCGCGAAAACGAGTGCTTCGTCTCGAACGCCACCGGCCAGGACGCGCGCGTGCCGGTCTACGCAGGCGGCAAGTTTCCGCTCTCGACCTACCTGGCTGCCGAGGTTCGTTCGATGCTGGCGGATTCCGAGCGCTGGCGGAAGTTGCCCGAACAGGTGGCCGACTGGCTTGCCATCCAGGCGGAAAAATCCGTCCTGCCCAAAGCGGGCGACCTGCTGGTCGAGACCTTTCCGCGCGGCAACCGACACTACATGGTCGCCTATCCCTTCGAAGGCAGGCTGGCGCACCAGACGCTGGGCATGCTGCTCACCCGCAGGCTGGAACGCGCCGGCGCCCATCCGCTGGGTTTCGTCGCCACCGACTATGCGCTCGCCATCTGGGCTCATTCGGATATGGGCGCACTTTTCCGCAGCGGCGAGTTGCCGCTTTCCGCCCTGTTCGACGAGGACATGCTGGGCGATGATCTCGATGCCTGGCTGGCCGAAAGCTGGCTGCTGAAGCGCACCTTTCGCGCCTGCGCGGTGATCGCCGGGCTGATCGAAAAGCGGCATCCCGGCCAAGAGAAGACCGGCCGGCAGGTGACGGTCTCGGCCGACCTGATTTACGACGTGCTGCGGACGCATGATCCCGACCACATCCTGCTTCGCGCAACACAGGCGGATGCGGCGGCGGGACTGCTCGATGTCAGCAGGCTTGCCGACATGCTCTCGCGGATCAGGGGACGAATCATGCATAAGGACCTGGATCGAATCTCGCCGCTCGCCGTCCCCGTCATGCTGGAGATCGGCAAGGAACGGGTGAAGGGCGAGGCCGACGAGATGCTGCTTTCGGAGGTCGAGGAAGACCTCGTCCATGAGGCCATGGGAGACTGATGAACGTCGCACCGGAAAGACACGGCTTTACGCGCGGCTCTGGCATGATCGCCATAGCCGGTGAGGTCGCGCTGTGCGATGCGCGTGGCGCACTGTTCTTTCCCGACATGCGGCTGCTGGTGGTTTCCGATCTGCACCTTGAGAAGGGTTCGGCCTTTGCGCGGCGCGGCCGGCTGCTGCCGCCCTATGACACCGGTGCGACCCTGGACCTTCTGGATACGGTGATAGCCGATCACCGCCCCACGACGGTGATCAGCCTCGGCGACAGCTTTCACGACGGTTTCGGGGCGGAACGTATGCCGTCCATCTATCGTGACAGGCTGCTTTCGCTGATGGCGGGCCGTGAATGGATCTGGGTTGCCGGAAATCACGATCCGGACGCGCCGGCTGACCTTCCAGGCATCGTCGCGGGCGAGTTGGCGCTTGGCGGCCTGCGCTTCCGCCATGAGCCTCTTGCCGACGCCGAGCCCGGAGAGATTGCGGGTCACCTTCACCCCGGGGCGGTTGTTGTCCAGCGCGGCCGCGCCGTGCGTCGCCGCTGTTTTGCGACCGATGGCGAGCGGCTCGTCATGCCGGCCTTCGGCGCCTACACCGGCTCCCTCAACGTGCTCGACAAGGCCTATCGAGGTCTGTTCCACTGGGAGCGTTTCTTCGCCCACATGCTCGGCACCAGCCGGGTCTATACGGTCGCCCACCACCGGCTGCGACGCTGATTAGTTTGTTGCCACGAAGGCGACCAGCATAGCCATGACGGAAAGGAACGTGATGCGGGTGCGCATGCGCCCGTACCATTTCGGCAAGTCGCCCTCGTGGACTGCAAAGGCATCCCAGGTCCCCTGCGCCGCAAGCGCGAGGGCGAGCAGCACGAAGGCGGCGTTGCTTGGCAAAAGCGGCGCCATCCAGCCGATGATGACGAGCGCTGTCGCCCCGGCTGCCGCGCGTACCGAAGGCGCAAAACCCCAATGTGCGCCGGCAGTGAAGGTAAGCATTAGCGCGCCATAGCTCGACAGCAATGCTGCCGTCAGTTCCCGCCAGGGATGTGTCGCGTCGATGCTCGCAAGCCAGATTGTCAGTAGCCACATCGGCAGCAGGGTGGCGTAGCCTAGACTGCCGATCTGGCCGCTTTGAAGGACGTCGTTATTGCTGTCTTCGTCCCAATCGCTCACGCCGGTCAGTCCTTGCGGAAGACCACGCGGCCGACCCATCCGGTGAGAAAGGCCAGTGCAACGGCGGCGACGCTGTACAGAAAGCTGTTCTCCTGCGCGGCGCGGAACAGGCGCTGCTCGAAACCGGCCTTCTGGATCGAGAGTTGCGCGGAGCTTTCGTCGATGAAAGCACCGTTCTTGAAAAGGAAGGCGCGCGCCCTGTGCGTGCCGACCGGCACGTTGGGTGCAAGGTGCAGCGTCGCCCGGAACAGACTTTGCGACAGGAAATGCACACCGCCGACGCGCTCGCTGAACAGCTCGGACGCCTTCTTGCGCTCACGCAGAGCGGCTGTGAACTCGGCAATCGTTTCCGTATCGCCAGTCTTGTCGGCCGGTATCAGGGTTATGTTGTCGGCTCCCAGCGCCATCTGACGATAGCTCGCCGGATTGGTCACGTCCTGCCAGGCACGCGTGGTAGCGACGGAATAGGATACGGGAACGCTGACGAAGGTCTCCGACTGGGTGTTGATCCACATGCCGAGCACGCGGTTCTTCTTGCGCACGACGACAGGGCGGGGCGGACCTTCCAGCACCACGATGACATCGTAGCGGCCGTGGCGCGATACCAGCGGATCGGCATTGTCCAGCGCGCCGAAGATGGTCAGATCGGCACCGGAGAAGTCTGCCGTGATCGACACGCGGTCGGTGGAGAGGCCGATCTGGATGTTCTCCGGATTGGTGGTCTCCGGTGCCTGAGCCGCGGCCGGCATCAGTGGTAGCAGGATCGCCATCAGCGTGCCGGCAAGTGCTGCGAGGCGAGCGAAAGACATGCTTCAGATCCCCGACAGCGAAGACAGGGAATAGAGCGAGTTCGGACGCACGAAGAGGTCGAAGGCCAGCCGAAGCGCCACCGCCACCACAAGCAGTGCGAGTAGTGCGCGCAATTGCTCGCCGCGCAGCTTCTGCCCCGCCTTGGCGCCGTACTGCGCGCCGGCAACGCCACCGATCATCAGGAGGAATGCCAGCACCACGTCGACCGTCTGGTTGGTGGTCGCGTGCACGATGGTGGTGTAGGCGGCGGTGAAGACGATCTGGAACAGCGAGGTGCCGATGACGACGTTTGTCGGCACCTTCAGCAGGTAGATCAGGGCTGGCACCATGATGAAGCCGCCGCCCACGCCCATGATCGAGGCGAGGAAACCGATAATTGCCCCCAGCCCGAGCACGGGGATAACGCTGACGAACAGCTTGGAAGCGCGGAAGCGCATCTTGAGTGGAAGGCGGTGGATCCAGTTGTGCTGGCCGGGCTTGCGCAGCGATGGAACCGCGCCGCCCGCTGCCCGGCGCATCGCGCGCACGCTCTCGATCAGCATCATGGTGCCGACAGTTCCAAGCAGCGCGACATAGAGCAGCGAGACGAAGAGATCGAGCTGGCCGACGCTACGCAGCAGCGAGAACACCCATACGCCGACGGTGGAGCCGACGACACCGCCAGCCAGAAGCACCGTCCCGAGCTTGAAGTCTATAGTGCCCTTCTTGAAGTGCGAAAGCGCGCCTGAGGTGGACGAGGCGATAACCTGGTTCGCACCCGTGGCGACGGCGATTGCCGGCGGAATATTGTAGAAGATCAGCAGCGGCGTGATGAGGAAGCCGCCGCCCACACCGAACAAGCCCGACAGGAAGCCCACCGCAGCACCCATGGCCAGAAGCACGACCATGTTGACCGACATTTCCGCGATCGGGAGATAGATGCCCACCGCCAAGCTCGACTATTCGTGTCCGGACCCTGGAACCGTTCCTGCTTTCGAAGCGGACCAGGACGGTACCCCGTTCTTGCGCCGACATGTCCACGAAGTCAAACGCCCGAAGGCGATTGAATCCCGAAAAACTCCGGGATTTGCAGCTATTTGCGCTAAAGCGGCGCGCCGTGTCGCAATTAGCGGCGTTCCAGCAGCGCGCGCACCGTCGGCTCGTCGACTTCGCCGGTGGCTTTCATGCCGTTGTCACCCTGGAATGCGGCGATCGCAGCCTTGGTCTTCGCGCCCATGACACCGTCGGCGGAGCCGGCCTCGTAACCGTTCTTGTTCAGGATCGTCTGGATGTTGCGGACGGCCTGCTTCATGTCGACGCTGGCCGTGACCTCCTCGCCTTCGCTCCAGCTATCCGGAATCTCGACAGTATTCGCCTCGGCATCGACGGGTTTTGCGCGCCAGAGTTCCACCGCTGCACGGGCATTCTCAAGCTGCTCGGGACGCAGTGCCTTGGCAACCTCGTCGCGCTTGGCGGCCGCGTCCTTGTCTCCCGCCTTGGCAACCAGCGCGAACCACTTATAGGCTTCCTCGAGGTTCTGCTGCATGCCGACGCCCTTGGCGGCCAGGATGCCGAGGTTGAACTGGCTGTCCTGCACTCCGAATTCGGCTGCCTCGGCAAACCAGCGCGCGGCCGTATCGTTGTCGGTCGTGCCGTCAGCGCCCATGGCATTGAGTACGGCGAGATTGTGCATGGCGCTGGCGTTGCCCTGCGCCGCCGCAAGCTGATACCAGGTCTTGGCTGCCTTCACATCGCGTTCGACGCCAATGCCCTTCTCGTAGAGGTTGCCGATGCGGTACTGGGCAGGGGCCAGCCCTTGGTCGGCCGCCTTCTGGTACCACTCCGCCGCCTTGGCCATGTCTTCCTGGGTTCCGCGGCCTTCCGCGTAACGATTGCCGATCTGGTAGAGCGCCTTGGGATCACCGGCGGCGGCGGCCTCGCGCAGAGCGATCGGGCCGGCATCGACGGGGATGGCCGCAACGGCTTCCTCGCTGGCATCGGGTATGCTCGCGATCTCGGCGGTTGTTTCCTCTGCCGGAGCGGTGCTTTCCTCGATCTCGGCCGGCTGCGCGGCTGCTGCCTCTTGTTGCGGCTCCTCAGCCTCGACAGGCAATGGCGCGGCCGCGTCGGCTTCGAGCCAGTCCGTTGAGGCAGCGTGGGTCGCCTGCGGCGCTTCCGTTGTCATCATCGCGTCGGTGGCTTTGGGCGCATCTTCGCCGGCCATGCGCACGGGCTGATCCGGCGCGTCTTCGATCATCTCCGGTTCAACCGCTTCGGCAACCAGAGGTGCGGAGGTCGGCGCTGGCGCTTCGGCAACAGGCTCATCGCTGCTGCCTCCGATCACGGTCCGGCCGATCTGAAGCCCGGCCAGGGCGATCAGGATTGCGGCAACGCCCATCAGCACCGGCTTGCGGCGGCGCTTGAGGATACCTCCGAGGCTGAACCCACCGGATTTCGCCTTGGTTGCCGGCCGCCGCTTCATGATCTCGGCCTCAGCGGCTGCTGCCTGGGCAGCCCGTCGCGCCGCGGCGATGAAGTCGGCCTTGGCAGTGTCCGCGTCGGCGCCGGGCTTTGGCGGTTGACCGCGCTCGTCGCGCACCCGCTTCATGATGGCGTTCAGATCCGGTGCTCCGGAACCGGGCTCGAGCGGCTGGTTCGCCAGCTCGGGGTCCAGGCGGCTATCCAGTTCGACGTTTGGCGCAACACTGTCGGTCTGCGAGGCGTCCTGTGCGTCACCAGCAAGGGGCTGATGTTCCTGTTCGCTGGCGCTGGTCTTGCGGCCCGAGAGTGCGCGCGTCAAACCGCCGAGCATCGAAACGCGTCCGCCGGCCGCTTTCGCGCTGGCTCCGTCCGCATCGTCGCGCAGGGCATCGGCGGCGGCCTGTGCCGCGGCTGCCGCAGCGGTTCGCCTGGCAGTGCGGCCCGTATCTTTCTCGCCCGCTGGTGGAGCCACTTCGTTCGTGGCAGCCATTGGCAACGCCTCGTTCGAGGGCTCGAGCGACGGAGTCCTGTCGGCGTCGAGAAGGGTCTGGCGCGGCGTCGCCGCAGGCTTTGGTTCAGCCGCGCCGCCAGCCTCTATCGTGCCGAGCCTGCCGACGATCTTCAGGAGCGTATCGTGGATGGCCTCGAACGTCTTCGCGTTGCGATCGTCAGAGCGGCGTGTAAGCGCTTCCAGCGATTTCAGATCGTCAACGAGCCCCGCGACCAGCGGTCCCTCGCTGCCCGTGCTCGCAAAATGGCGAACCGTTTCCTCGGCAGCCTGTCTTGCCGCCTCGATCACATCCCGGCGGCTTTCGACGATGGACTGTTCGATCTTGTCGAGCCGCGGACGGATGTCTTCGTCTGCGCGTGCCGGCGAGGGCTTGGAAAGGTGTGATGTGAGGTCAGCGATCTGCGATTCCAGGCTGCGGATCAGGTCCTTGTCGATGCCGGGCTGCAGCAGCGAGGACTCGAGCTTGCTGGACATAGTGTCCATGCGCGCTTCCAGCGAACGGATAGCCTGTTCGTCCGCCGGCGCAGGAGGCTGCTGTTCCAGCCGCGCGGCGAGATCGGCAAAGCGCGCGTCCATCGCCTCGATGAAACGGGCGTCGTGGGCAGCATCGGCACCGGTGTTGTCAATGCGGGCGGCCACACTTTCCAGCCTGCGCTCCAGATCGCTAAACAGAACCTGGCCCTGAGCGACGGAATCCTCATGGCGCTGCTCGAGCATCGCGGAGATGGAAGCGAAACGATCGTCGAGCCCACGGAAAACGTGGTCCATGTCCGGTTGAGCCGGAGCCTGCTCAAGCTTGTAAGAGATCGTGTCGATGCGCTCGGCGAGGCGCTCGATAACCTGCTCGGGCAGGTCGACGCGCTGGGAGATGTCCTCGATACGACTGGAGAGTGCAGCGAGCTGATCCACAAGCACGCCGGACTGGTTGTCTACGGCGGACTCGTCGAGCTGGCGGGCCAACGCTGAGATTCGCGCCTCGATGCGCTCGAACGGTTCCGGATCGAACGCCGTTGGACGGCCGGCGCCGGCGGAGGCTGCCACGGCACGGGAAATTTCGTCCAGCCGCTCTTCGATCGCGTCGAGCGCCTCCGGTCCGATCCGGTCCTGCTGGTGTGCGAACTGGTCGACGGTGGTCGCCAGGATCTTCATCTTGTCTTCAAGCGAGCGCAGCGTGACAGAGGTCGGCAGTGCGTTGACGGCGTCGCCGATCTGCTCAAGGCGCGCGCTGAGCGCCTGCAAAGCAGGGTCGTCCGCGTTGCCGCCACCGACATTCGCGACCTGGCTGGCGATGTTGCTCCAGCGCTGGTCGAGTTCGCTCCACCGTCGATCGTAGGATTGCACGGTGTCTTCCCGCGCCAGCTTGCCCAGCGCGTTTTTCACCTGCTCCATCTCGAGGCGCAGCATGTTGACCTGACGGTCGTCACTCTGTTCGGCGAGCTTGTGGATCATGCCGGACAGGCGTTCGAACTCGGCGCTCAGGTCTGCAGTCTGGCCAACCGGCCCCGAACGTTGCATTGCGTCCTCGATTTCCTGCTTGAGCGCGGTAAACTCCCGGCGCAGCCCGGAACCCATCTGGTCGCGCAAGTCGCGGCGAAGCGCGTTCAACTCCGAGGAAAGATCGGCAGTCGATAGGCGATCCTCGCGCCAGGCGCGTTCATACTGATCGGGATGGGTGTCACGCGGCGCCTGGCGATAGGGATCGCGTTGATCGTCGAGAGGTCTGCGTATCCGCGTTTCCAGCTCGTCCAGGCTGCTGGCAATGTCTTCGAGCGAAGTGCTGGCCCTGCGCCTGCGGCCCGCGTTGATCGAATCGAGATAGGAGCGTCTGTTGTTCATCGAAACGTCCGTCGCCGCTTGATAGCCGGAAGGCCGGGGGTTGCTTCACTCTTTTCCGACGGTTGCCCTTTTGCCGATATCGGCATGACCGGGCTTCCCTCGGCGGAAGGCTCCGTAAGCAACAAAAAACAGGATAACCACGGGACTTCGTCCTGCGCACAATTCCCCGAACGTGGTAAACAAGCCGTTAACCTAAATTACCATTTCGCTTATTGCTGCCTGTGGAGCGCACTGCCTGCGGCAGGATTTCGCACTTGCAGCATAACTTATATGCGCCTATATGCGCGCCAACTGACGGGCCGCGTTGCGGTTCGTTTCGACGTTTGGTCCACTTGATCGGATGCTTGTTCGCCCCACTCGCATCCAATCGGCGCTTCCGCGGCGAGCCGAAGCGCAACCCACGGGGAATTGTGAAATGATGAACATGAGGCCGGCCGGCGAAAGCATGGCCAATGCGTCGGAGCTTTCCGACGGGTATATACGTATTGGCGACATGGCCAAGCAGTTTGACGTGACGCTGCGCACCCTTCGCTTCTACGAGGACAAGGGTCTGCTGAACCCTAAGCGCGAGGGCAATACGCGCCTCTACACGCAGCGTGACGTGACCCGCCTGAAGCTGATCATGCTCGGCCGAAAGGTCGGTTTCTCGCTCCGCGAGGTTAAGCAGATCATGGACATGTATGATCCCGATTCCGGCAACGCGAAGCAGCTTCGTACGCTGCTCGACAAGTCCGAGCGCCAGCTCGGCCGGCTGGAGAAGCAGCGCCTCGCCATCGAGGACGCGATCGGCGACCTGAAAAGCGCGATGAACACGTGGCGCTCGGCGCTGGCTGCACGACAGGGCGCAGCGGCCTAAGGCCACGCATTGCTTGAAATTTGAAAAAAGGGGCCGCTTCAAGCGGCCCCTTTTCTTTTGGTCAGCGCGCCGGCTTCCAGAGCATCTCCCGTGTGCCCATGTCGAGGAAGGTGGCATGACGCCGGAGGATTGCGCGCAGTCCCGGCCCGATCATTGCTTCAGGGATTGAATCAAAACCATGCTTGCGGAACCAGGGACCGTTCCAGCGTGGTTGTCGGAATGTCGCCAGCACCGTGCCGGAAAGACTGGACTGGCGCGTCTTCTCTTCCGCAGCGGCGAGCAGCGCGGCACCAATGCCTCGCCCGGAGAGGTCCGGCTCGACCATGATGCTGGCGATATAGTTGAGACCGTCGATCGGTTGCAGCAGAATGTAGCCCGACAGGCGATCATCCACTTCCGCCACGATGGTTTCACCGGTCGAGAAACGCTCGGGCGCGATAGCCGGCGCGGTGAGCGTGAAGCCGAAACCTTCGAGAGAGCGGTAACGTTCGTGGGCGTTGCGTTCGATGCGCCGAAGTGCCTCGATCTCGTCGGGGCGGTGCGGGCGCAGTGTTATGTCGCCTGTCTGCATGGTCTGGTTCCAATGGAGGAAGTGGCCCCTTAGCGCGACCTTGTGACAGACGCCCGACAGGGTGAAACCCGCGTGGAAAATTGCCGCATCCTTACAATTGACGTTTACGCAAACGTCAATTGTTGTTAATGTGTCTTTCGATCCTGGCTTCGCCGTGGAACGATCCCGCGCGGCGAAGATCTGCCCGACCTCTGGAGGACTTTTCATGCCGACCTACAAGGCGCCTGTCGCGGACACGCTGTTCGTTCTCAATGATGTGCTTGGCTATGAGCGCTACGCCAACCTGCCCGGTTTTTCGGACGCCGGCCCGGATGTGCTCGAGGCGATCCTCGAGGAAGCGGCAAGGCTGGCGGAAAACGTCATGCATCCGCTCAACCGTGTGGGCGACGAGCAGGGCTGCACGCGCAACGCCGACGGCTCGGTGACGACGCCCAAGGGGTTCAAGGAAGCCTACGACCAGTATCGCGAGGGCGGCTGGATGGGCCTGTCTGTGCCGGCCGAATATGGCGGGCAGGGCCTGCCCTATGCGGTTCACACGGCGCTTGGCGAATACCTCTCTTCGGCCAACATGGCGCTGATGATGTATCCGGGCCTGACACAGGGTGCGATCGCGGCGATCCTCGCCCACGGCTCGGACGAGCAGAAGCGGACCTTCGTGCCGAAGATGACCGAGGGCGTCTGGACCGGCACCATGAACCTGACGGAGCCGCATTGCGGCACGGACCTCGGCATGCTGCGTACCAAGGCGGTGCCTGCCGGCAACAGCAGCTACAAGATTTCCGGCCAGAAGATTTTCATCTCGGCCGGCGAGCACGACATGAGCGAGAACATCATCCATCTGGTGCTGGCCCGTATCGAGGGCGCGCCGGAGGGCGTGAAGGGGATTTCGCTGTTCATCGTGCCGAAGTTCAAGCTGGATGCCGATGGCAACCCCGGCGAGCGCAACGCGGTGTCCTGCGGCTCCATCGAGGAAAAGATGGGCATTCACGGCAACTCGACCTGCGTGATGAACTACGACGAGGCGGAGGGCTTCCTGATCGGCCAGGAGAACGGCGGCCTCAAGGCCATGTTCGTGATGATGAACGAAGCGCGCCTTGGCGTCGGCCTGCAGGGCCTGTCCATGGGCGAGATCGCCTATCAGAATGCCGTGGCCTACGCGAAGGAGCGTATCCAGGGCCGATCGCTCTCGGGCCCGAAGGCGCCGGACAAGAAGGCCGACCCGATCATCGTCCATCCGGACATCCGCCGCAAGCTGATGGTGATGCGCGCGTTCAACGAGGCCGGTCGCGCGCTGGTGCTGTGGACCGCTCTCAAGTCCGACGTCGCGCATCGTTCGGGCGACGAGAACGACCGTCAGACGGCCGACGACCTGCTCGGCCTGATGACCCCGATCATCAAGGGCGTGCTGACCGACAAGGGCTTCGAGCATGCGGTAATGGCGCAGCAGGTTTTCGGTGGCCACGGCTATATCGAAGAACACGGCATGAGCCAGTTCGTGCGCGATGCCCGCATCGCCCAGATCTACGAGGGCGCCAATGGCATCCAGGCGCTCGACCTCGTCGGCCGCAAGCTGGCGCTCAACGGCGGCCGCGCGGTGCAGTCCTTCTTCAAGGAGGTCGGCGACTTCTGCGAGGAAAACCGTGCCGACGAGAAGATGGCGCCGTTCACCAAGGCGCTGAAAAAGGGTCTGAACGACCTTCAGGCGGCCACCATGTGGCTGATGCAGAACGCGATGCAGAAGCCCGACAATGCGGGTGCGGCCTCCACCGACTACCTGCATCTCTTCGGCCTCGTAGCGCTCGGCTATATGTGGGCCCGCATGGTCAAGGTCGCGCAGGAAAAGGTCGACGCGGGCGCCGCAACGCCGCTGCACGAGGCCAAGCTGGTCACGGCCCGCTACTTCATGGATCGCGTCATGCCGGAGACCGGGGCGCACCTGGCACGCATTTCGGCAGGCGCGGATTCGATGATGGCTCTTGCGGAGGACGCCTTCTAGGGACTATTCCACCAGTCTGTTCAAGCTTGAACGTCTTGCGGAAGAGTATCAGGGAGGTCTTCGTGGCGATGCAACCGGCAGAAATTCTCGGTCTTCCAAGGCCCGCCTGGGCGGGCGACGAAGTCGGCATGCTCTACGACATGGCGAACCGTTTCCTGACGGAAGAGATCGCGCCGCGCTACGAGGAGTTCGAAAAGAACGAGAAGTTCGACCGCGAAAGCTGGGAGAAGGCGGGCGCTAACGGCCTGCTCTGCGCTTCCATGCCGGAGGAATATGGCGGCTCGGGCGGCACCTTCGCGCATGAGAGCGCCATCATCGAGGCGATCGGCCACGTCGGCGTCGATGGTTTCGGCATTGCCCTGCACAACGCCATCGTCGCGCCCTACATTCTCCACTATGGCTCCGACGAGCAGAAGAAGAAGTGGCTGCCGAAACTGGCGACCGGCGAGATGATCGGCGCTATCGCGATGACGGAACCGGGCGCCGGCTCCGACCTTCAGGGCGTCAAGACGCGCGCCGAGAAGGACGGCAACCAGTACCGCATCAACGGGTCCAAAACGTTCATCACCAACGGACAGCTTGCCGACCTCATCATCGTCGTCGCCAAGACCGACCCGGAGAAGGGCGCCAAGGGCACCTCGCTGATCGTGCTGGAAACCGCCGATGCCGACGGGTTCGAGCGCGGACGCAACCTCGACAAGGTCGGGCTCAAGTCCAACGACACGTCGGAACTGTTCTTCAATGACGTGCGGGTTCCGACCTCGAACCTGCTGGGTCACGAGGAAGGGCAGGGCTTCATCCAGCTTATGCAGCAGCTTCCCCAGGAGCGGCTGCTGATCGGCACGCAGGCGATCGCCATGATCGAGCGGGCGCTGGCGGTCACCATCGAATACGTCAAGGAACGCAAGGCCTTCGGCAAAGCCGTGATCGACTTCCAGAACACCCAGTTCAAGCTGGCGGAACTGAAGACGGAAGCCACCATCGGCCGGGTCTTCTACAATGACTGTGTGGCGCGCCACCTCGAAGGCGGACTCGACCCGGCGACCGCCTCGATGGCGAAATACTGGCTGACCGACCTGCAATGCAAGGTCGTCGACGAGTGCCTGCAGCTTCATGGCGGCTACGGCTACATGAACGAATATCCGATAGCGCGCATGTATCGCGACGCCCGCGTCCAGCGCATCTACGGCGGTACCAACGAGATCATGAAGCTGCTGATCGCGAGGGGGCTGTGAAGATGGCCGAATTCACGCTCTACTGCTTCTCGGAATCCGGTAATTCCTACAAGCCGGCGCTGATGCTGACGCTCTGCGGGGCTGACTGGCAGGCTCGCGGCGTCGAGTTCTTCAAGGGTGAGACGCGCTCGCCCGAATATCGCGCCGTCAATGTGATGGGTGAGGCCCCAATCCTTGTCCACCATCGCGACGAGGGCGATTTCACGCTCAGCCAGTCGGGCGCGATCCTGCTCTATCTCGCCCGCCATTTCGGCAGGTTCAGCCACGAGACCGAAGCCGAGGAATTCGAGATTCTGCGCTGGATCCTTTTCGACAATCACAAGCTGACCAGCTACACGGCAACCGAGCGCTTCATGCGCCATTTCCGCGGCAAGAAGGGCGATCCGGCGGCCGAATTCATCTACAGTCGCGCGCAGGATGCGTGGAAGGTGCTGGAAACGCATCTTGCGGGCCGCGAATGGGTCGCTGCCGCGCGCCCGACCATCGCCGACCTGTCTCTTTGCGGCTATCTCTTCTGGCCGCAGCAGATCGATGCCGACTGGAACGACTATCCCGCGATCGGGCGCTGGCTCGACCGCATCCGCAACCTGCCCGGCTGGGCTGCGCCCGAGGCGCTGATGCCGTCCGGGCAGTAAACCGTCAACGAAACTCCGGGCGGTGCCGTAAGGGCGCAGCCGGTCGAAAGGGAGAAAACAGATGGCAGACGCATATGTCTATGATGCCGTGCGCACTCCGCGCGGACGCGGCAAGAAGGATGGCTCGCTGCACGAAGTGCCGGCGGTTCGCCTTGCGGCAAAGACGCTGGAGGCCGTGCGCGACCGCAACGGTCTCGATACCTCCACCGTCGACGACATCATCTTCGGCTGCGTCGATCCGGTCGGCGAAGCAGGCTCGGTGATCCCGCGCGCCGCGACCTTCGAGGCCGGTTACGCGACCGAAGCGCCCGGCATTCAGATCTCGCGCTTCTGCGCGTCCGGGCTCGATGCTATCAACCTCGGCGCGGCCAAGATCGCCGGCGGCTCCGACGACATCGTGATTGCCGGCGGCGTGGAATCGATGAGCCGCGTCGGCATGGGCATGTCGGGCGGTGCATGGTTCATGGACCCCTCGGTCGGTCTGCCCGGCTATTTCGTGCCGCAGGGTGTTTCGGCAGACCTGATCGCCACCAAATACGGCTTCTCGCGCGACGACGTCGACGCCTATGCGGTCGAGAGCCAGAAGCGCGCGGCAAAGTCGTGGGAGAAGGGCTACTTCAAGAAGTCGGTCGTGCCGATCAAGGATCAGAACGGCATGACGATCCTCGACCACGATGAGCATATGCGCCCTTCGACCGACATGCAGTCGCTGGCTTCGCTCAATCCGTCCTTCGTGATGCCGGGCGAGATGGGCGGCTTCGATGCCGTCGCCATCCAGCGCCACCCGGAAGTCGAGGCGGTCAATCACGTGCATCACGCCGGCAATTCGAGCGGCATCGTCGACGGTGCGGCTGCCGTGCTGCTCGGCTCCAAGAAGGCCGGCAAGACGCTGGGCCTCAAGCCGCGCGCGCGCATCCGTGCTTTCACCAACATCGGCTCCGAGCCGGCGATCATGCTGACCGGCCCGGTGGACGTGACCGAGAAGCTGCTCGCCAAGTCCAAGATGAAACTCTCGGACATCGACCTGTTCGAGCTGAACGAGGCGTTCGCGTCCGTGGTGCTGCGCTACATGCAGGCGTTCGACATTCCGCACGACAAGATCAACGTCAATGGCGGCGCGATCGCAATGGGCCATCCGCTCGGCGCGACCGGTGCGATGATCTTCGGCACCGTGCTGGACGAGCTTGAGCGCCGCGACCTCAACACCGCACTTGTGACGCTGTGCATCGGCGCGGGCATGGGCACGGCGACCATCATCGAGCGGGTGTGAACCGAACCATGGCGGCTCTGGGAAAAGAAGCGGCGCTGATCCTCATCGACGTGCAGAAGGCATTTGTCGAGATGGAGGACACTGGCCGTCGGCGCAACAATCCGCAGGCGGTGGCCAACATGGCGCGCCTGCTGGAGGCCTTCAGGAACCGGGGGCTCGCAGTTTTCCATGTCCGCCATGCGTCAAAGGAGCCAGGGTCCCTGTTGCGCCCCGAGCGCAGCGGGTACGAGGCGATCGGTGAAGCAGCCGAACGGGCCGACGAGCCGGTGCTGGTGAAGCACGTGAATTCGGCGTTCATCGGCACCGATCTCGAGCAGCGTTTGCGTGACGGCGGGTACGAAACGGTGGTCATCGCAGGCATCACCACCAATCACTGTGTCGAGACCACGACGCGCATGGCGGGCAATCTCGGCTTCGACGCGCGTCTCGTGGAAGACGCCTGCTACACTTTCGACCGTGTCGGCCATTCCGGCGAAGTCGAAAGTGCGGAGGCAATCCACGCCATGACCCTTTCCAATCTCGATGGCGAATTCGCCAGGATAGAAACGACTGAAACGGTGCTGGCGGCGCTTCGTCACAGCGCTGCGGCATGAGGAGCAATCAGATGACCTACAAGAATTTCAACGTGGAGACCGATGCCGACGGCATCGCCCTCGTCACCTGGGACATGCCCGACAAGTCGATGAACGTCTTCACCGAGGAGGTGATGGACGAGCTCGACAAGATCATCGACCAGGTCGTGGCCGACGAGGCCGTCAAGGGTGCCGTCATCACCTCCGGCAAGGACACGTTTTCCGGCGGTGCCGACCTGACCATGCTGCAGCGCATGCTCAAGCTCTTCCGCGAGGAAGAGGCGCGCGACCACGACAAGGCGATCAAGATGCTGTTCGACGGCGCCGGCCGGATGAGCTGGCTCTGGCGCAAGCTGGAAACCTGCGGCAAGCCGTGGGTCTCGGCGATCAATGGCACCTGCATGGGCGGCGCGTTCGAGCTGTCGCTGGCCTGCCACGGGCGCGTGGCCGCTGACTCGGACAAGGTCAAGATGGCGCTGCCCGAGGTAAAAGTTGGCATTTTCCCCGGGGCCGGCGGTACCCAGCGCGTGCCGCGCCTGACCGATCCGCAGTCCGCCCTGCAGATGCTGACCACCGGCCAGAACCTCTCGCCCAAGAAGGCGAAGCAGATGGGCCTGATCCACGAGGTTGTCGAGCCCGCCAAGCTGATCGATGCCGCCAAGGCGATGATCGCAGCCGGCCTCAAGCCGGTGCAGCCTTGGGACGAGAAGGGCTTCAAGCTGCCGGGCGGCCCCGTCTATTCGGCCGCGGGCGCCAATCTGTGGCCGCCGGCAATCGCCATCCTGCGCCGCGAGACCTACGGCAACTATCCGGCTGCCGCGGCGATCCTGAAATGCGCCTATGAGGGCCTGTTGGTGCCCTTCGATACGGCGCTCCGGATCGAGCAGCGCTACTTCACCGAAATCCTGCGTTCGACCGAAGCCGCCATGATGGTGCGTTCGCTGTTCGTCTCGCTGCAGGAACTCAACAAGGGCGCGCGCCGTCCGCAGGGCGTGCCGGAGACGAAGTTCAAGAAGATCGGTGTGCTCGGTGCGGGCTTCATGGGCGCGGGCATCGCCTTCGTGACGGCCAAGGCCGGCATCCCGGTCGTGCTTCTCGACCGCGACATCGCTGCTGCCGAGAAGGGCAAGGCGCATTCGGCGGGCCTGATGGACGGCGCGATCAAGAAGGGCCGTGCAACGGAGGAGCAGAAGGAACAGCTCCTGTCGCTCATCACCCCGACGGTCGACTACAAGGACCTCGAAGGCTGCGACCTCGTCATCGAGGCGGTGTTCGAGGATTCGGAGGTCAAGAAGAGCGCCACCGAGCAGACGGAAGCCGTCATCGCCAAGGATGCGGTCTTTGCGTCGAACACGTCGACGATCCCGATCACCGGGCTGGCAAAGAACTCCAAGCGCCCGGACAATTTCATCGGCATCCATTTCTTCTCGCCGGTCGACAAGATGATGCTGGTCGAGATCATTCTGGGCAAGAAGACGGGCGACAAGGCGCTTGCCGTGGCCATCGACTATGTTCGCGCGATCAGAAAGACGCCGATCGTCGTCAACGACACGCGCGGCTTCTACGTGAACCGCTGCGTGCTGCGCTACATGTCGGAATCCTACCAGATGCTGATCGAGGGCGTGCCGCCGGCGATGATCGAGAACGCCGCCAAGATGGCCGGCATGCCGGTTGGCCCGCTGGCGCTGACCGATGAGACGGCCATCGACCTTGCGCAGAAGATCATGAAGCAGACCATTCGCGATCTCGGCGAGAAGGCGGTCGACAAGGACCAGTTCGCGCTCATCAACACCATGGTCGACAAGCACGGTCGCCACGGCCGCAAGAACGGCAAGGGTTTCTACGACTATCCGGAGAAGCCTGCCAAGAAGCACCTGTGGCCGGGTCTAAAGGATCTTTATCCGCAACAGGATGCCGACAAGATCGATGTGGAGGCGCTGAAGCAGCGCTTCCTCGTCACCATCGCGCTGGAAGCGGCCCGCGTCATGGAAGAGGGCATCGTCACCGATCCGCGTGAGGCGGATGTCGGCTCGATCCTGGCTTTCGGTTTCGCGCCCTATACGGGTGGCGCGCTCTCCTACATCGAAGGCATGGGCGTGGCCGAGTTCGTCGCACTCGCCAAGAAGCTGCAGAAGAAGTACGGCGCGCAGTTCAAGGCACCCAAGCTTCTGGTAGAGATGGCGGGCAAGGACGAGACGTTCTACGAGCGCTTCAACCCTTACCCGAAGGCGAAGAAGGCGGCCTAGGCCCCGAAGTCGTTCCTCTCCCCCTTAGCGGGGAGAGGAATCGCAAGGCCGGCAGCAACGGAGCACTCTCATGTATGTCTGGCTGCGCCTCGCCCGCATGATGGCGACCGCCAAATCGCGCGGTCGCTATCGCATGGGCGACGAAAGCCGGTTGACCTTCCGTTGCCTGCCGACGGACATCGATTCCAACCTGCATCTCAACAATGCCCGCTACATGATGCTTGCCGACGTCGGCCGCATCGACATATTTGCGCGCGCGGGGCTTATAGCCTTGGCGCGAAAGCACCGCTGGGCGCCGATGATGGGCGGCTTGCAGGCCGTCTATGTGCGAGAGATCAGGCTCTGGAAAAAGTTCGACGTCGTTTCCACGGTCGAGACCTGGGAAGACACGCAGGTGATCGGACGGCACCGCTTCGTGCTGGAGGATGGTCGGACGGCGGCGCTGGTGATGACGACGGCAGGCGTCTATGACTTCGGCGCGCGGCGTTTCGTGCCGATCGACGAGGTTGTCGGCAATCTTGGCGTCGCCGCGAAACCGCGCCAGCCCACGGAGGAGGAGCGCACCTTCATGGCCTCCCATGGGCGGCTTCGGCAACTTGCCAAGGATGCGACCTGACCGAGCGCTGGCGCAAGAAAAAGCACACTGTCGGCAATACGAGCGTTGTAGCAGCGACCTGCGACGTTAAAGTCAGGCAAAACGAGAAAGCTTCGCCATGACCGCCATCGACTACTATTTCATCTGTTCGTCGCCCTTCGCCTATCTTGGCCACAAGGCGTTCCATGAACTCGCCGCTAGGCACGGCGCTGAAATCCGCTACAAGCCGATCAACATTGGCGGCGTCTGGGAAAAGTCCGGCTCCGTGCCGCTCGGCCAGCGCACGCCGCTGCGCCAGCGTTACCGCCGGATCGAATTGCAGCGCATCGCCGACATGCGCGGCCTGCCGCTGGAGCTCGAGCCCAAATTCTTCCCCGTCGATCCCGGCCTTGCCGATCGCTGCGTGATAACGCTCGTCGGGCAGGGAGCCGATCCCGCAGGCTTCATCTGGCGCGCGCATCAGGGTGTGTGGGCCAAGGGCGAAAACATCGCCGATCCTGAACAGCTCGCAGCCTATCTTATGGCCGAGGGCCACGACGCAGACGCCGTGCTGAAGGCCGCCGGCGAGCCCGAAGCCGCTGAAACGCTTGCCCGCAATACCAGCGAAGCCGGCGATGCCGATGCGGTCGGCGCGCCGGTCTACGTGCTCAACGGCGAACCGTTCTGGGGTCAGGATCGGCTCGATCACCTTGCCCACGCGCTGGAAACGGGGCGAGCGCCGTTCAGAGCCTGAGGAAACCGGCGGCATTGGGCTGGACAGTCCGGCGCGCAGGGATTAACTAGACGGGAAAGGTATTTTTTCCTGTCTTCGGGGAGGGCGCGATGCTCTCGCATGAACGTGTCTGGGCGGCAATCGACGCGCTCGCGGCGGAGCATTCGCTGTCTGCGTCGGGACTTGCCAAGCGGGCCGGGCTCGATTCCACCGCCTTCAACAAGTCGAAGCGGCTGTCGGCTGACGGCCGGCCACGCTGGCCGTCGACGGAGTCGCTGGCAAAGATCATCGAGGCGACCGGTGTTACGTTGGGCGACCTCTTCGCGCTGGTCGAAGAACATCCACGACGGCCCGTTGGCCGGATGCGTCAAAGGCGTCCTGCTGTTCCGCTGCTCGGTTTCGCGCAGGCAGGCGCGGGCGGCTTTTTCGACGATGCCGGCTTCCCGGTTGGCCAGGGTTGGGAGGAGATCGAGCTTCCCGCCGGCGCGGGCGAGGGTGCCTATGCGCTGCAGGTTCAGGGCGATTCCATGCTGCCGCTCTATCGCGACGGCGACGTGTTGATCGTTGAGCCCGGCGCGCAGGTGCGCAAGGGCGACCGTGTCGTGGTCAAGATTATCAGCGGCGAGGTTACGGCGAAAGTGCTCGCAAGCCGCAGCACCGAGTCTATCGAACTCGTGTCTCTCAATCCCGCCCATCCCGATCGCACGGTATCGACGGCCGAGATCGAGTGGATGGCGCGCATCGTCTGGGCGAGCCAGTAGGTGCGGCCCGTGGCGGCAATCGTCGCTCTGGCCGGGCTCGCCGGTGTGAGCGCCGCGCTTCTGTCTTCGGGCGATTTGCTGACCAGCCACAAAGGCCCTGCCGCGATCGAGATAGTTCCCACCAATCCGGAGGCCGTGGCGCAGCCGGATCCCGCAGTGCCGCTGCTGCCCGTTCCTTCTCGGGTTCGGCCCGTTGCACCGGATGTGGTCGCGGCACCACTGGTGGAGCAGGAAGGGCTGGAGCGGATCGATCCGCGCGAGGCGTTGGGCATCGGCCGCGTGCGGGCCCCGTCCGAGGGGCCGCCCACCGAAACCATGCTTCACCGACCGGTGGCAACCGCTGCCGGCGCGTTCGAGGCGCGTGGCTATCACGTCGCGCTTTCGGGCATCGAGGTCACCGATGCGGATGAGACCTGTGGAAGCGATGGCGCATCCTGGCCGTGCGGCGTGCATGCCCGCACCGCTTTTCGCAACTGGCTGCGCGGCCGCGCGCTGTCCTGCGTTGTGCCGCCGGTTGCTCCGCAGCAAACCGTCGTGACCGAATGCAAGCTTGGCGGGCATGACGCGGCAGCCTGGCTGGTCGCGCAGGGCTGGGTACGTGCCGTGGCCGATGGACCCTATGCTGAAATGGAGGCCGAAGCGCGGGAAAAGGGGCGGGGGCTTTTCGGTGCAGCACCTTCCAGCGCCGCGCCGCCCCCGCTGACGGTCACCCTGCCTGAAACCTCAGGCGGTTAGCTCCCCGATCAGCGCCTTGCCGATCAGCGCACGCGTGTTGTCGATGCCGTAGAGCGCGGCAAAGGAGCCGAAGCGCGGGCCGCGTTCCTGCCCGATCAGCACCTGGTAGATCATCTGGAAGAAGGCCACGGAGACGCCCGGGCCGCCCTCGGGGCTCTTCTTGGAATGATCCTGATAGCGCTCGATTGCGCGCGCGACATCCAGCGCGGCGTTCTGGATCGCCTCGCCATCGGAGCCGGCCGGCAATGTGGCGAGCTTGTCGGCGAGCGCCTGCAGGGCCTCTGCTTCCACCGCATCCGGCGCGCGGAACTGCTTCTGCGGCTTTACGAAGTCTTCGAAATAGCGGATCGCGTAACCGACCAGTCTGTCGAGCTCGGGATGGGTCTGCGGTGTCACGCCTGCAGCGTGGCGGGAAATGAACCCCCACAGCACCGACTTGTCATGCGCGTTCGAAGCGCTGACGAGATTGAGCAGCAGGCCGAACGGCACCGGCATGTCGACGACCGGCGGATTGCCGTCATGGATATGCCAGACCGGATTGCCCAGCCGCTCCTTCCAGTCCTGCCGCTGATAGGCCGACAGGAACTGGTAGTATTCATCGACCGCGCGCGGAATGACATCGAAGTACAGCTTCTTGGCCGTGCGCGGCTTCTGGAACATGTAGAGCGCAAGGCTCTCCGTCGGCGCATAGGTCAGCCATTCGTCGATCGTCAGGCCGTTGCCCTTCGACTTCGAGATCTTCTGCCCATTCTCGTCGAGGAAGAGTTCATAGACGAAGTGCTCCGGCGCCCGGCCACCGAGCGCGACGCAGATGCGGTCGTAGACGCCCATGTTCGGCCCGTGGTCCTTGCCGAACATCTCGAAATCGATGCCCAGCGCCGCCCAGCGCGCGCCGAAGTCCGGCTTCCACTGCAGTTTGACCATGCCGCCGGTGACGGGAAGGGTCGTCTCCGTGCCGTCCTCGTCGTCGAAGGTGATCGTTCCGGCCTCTGCATCGACCTTCTTCATCGGGACGTAGAGCACGCGGCCCGTCTTCGGCGAGATCGGCAGGAACGGGCTGTAGGTGGCCTGGCGTTCCTCGCCGAGCGTCGGCAGCATGATCGCCATGATCGCGTCGTAGCGTTCCGCCACGCGCTTCAGGATCGCGTCGAGGCGACCTGACTTGTAATAGTCCGTAGCGCTGGCGAACTCGTAGTCGAAGCCGAACGTGTCGAGGAAGCGGCACAGCATGGCATTGTTATGATGGCCGAAGCTCTCATAGTCGCCGCCAAAGGGGTTCGGCACCACGGTCAACGGCTTGTGCAGATAAGGCTCCAGGAACGCACGATCCGGCACGTTGTCCGGGATCTTGCGCATCCCGTCCATGTCGTCCGAAAAGCAGATCAGCTTGGTGGGAACCTGGCCCTCGGTCAGAATACGGAAGGCGTGACGCACCATCGATGTGCGCGCCACCTCGCCGAACGTGCCGATATGCGGCAGGCCCGAAGGCCCATAGCCGGTCTCGAACAGCACGACCTCCGGCCAGTTACCGCCTTCGTAACGTTTGATGATCTTGCGGGCCTCCTCGAACGGCCACGCTTTGCTCTCGCGTGCCGCCGAAAGGATTTCGGGCGAAAGCATCAGCGAGTTCGATCGCGAAGTGGTCATTTCGAGTGTCCTGTGAAGATTTGCGGGCCTTCTTGCCAGCGCGCGCAACGTCTATGCGCGCTTGAGCAATGCGTCAATCGCGACAGGGGTTTTTCATTGCGGTAGCGCTCGCAGCTTCCTACCTTGCGGTTCGGACAGCATCAATGGAGCAGAACATGTCGAAGCCGACCCCGCAGGAAGCGATGGTCTATCTGATGGTCATCATGTCGGCATCCGACCGCGACATGGGTGACGAAGAACTGGCGCGCATCGGTGCGATTGTACGCACGCTGCCCATCTTCCAGGGCTTCGATCAGTCTCGCACGCTTGCCGTGGCGCAGGAGTGCCAGCAACTTCTGCAGCAGGAAGACGGCTTTGCGACCGTGTTGGCGCTCATCAAGGGCGCACTCTCCGAGGATCTGCGCGAAACTGCCTACGCGCTTGCAGTCGACATTGCGGCTGCCGACCTTTCCGTGCGCGAAGAGGAAACGCGCGTGCTCGATCTGGTCAAGGATCGCTTCGGGCTGGACCCGCTGGCCGTGGCGGCGATCGAGCGCTCGGCCGCCATCAGGCACCGCACGTCCGGCTGAAACCGCTCAGTAGAAGCTGACGGGGAAATATTTCAGGTAGAGCTCGGCAAACGTTCCGTTGACCGAGATTTCGCGCAGCGCGAAGTCGAACGCGCGCGCCAGCACGGCATCGTCGCGCTCGACGCCGATAGCCAGACCCGAGCCGAGGAATTCCGGTGCGAGGTACGGTCCACCGGCGAAACGACAGCAATTTTGCGATGCAGATCCGGCAAGCCAGAAGGAAAGCCGCATCCCGTCGCCGAAGATGCCGTCGATCCTGCCTTCGCGCAGTGCGTCCTGAAGCCATTCAGGCTTCGTGAAGGTCACCGCTTTGGCGTTCGGAAAATAACGCCGCAGCATGGCCTCGTGGGCGGTGCCTGCCATCACGCCCGTACGCTTGCCGTCGATTGCCTTGTACAGGGGTTCGTACAGCGTGGTGCTCTTGCGAACGACGAAGCGCGCCGGAAAGCGCAGATAAGGACGGGAGAAGAGGTAGCTTTCCCGGGTCTCCGCATTGATCGGCGTCCCCGCTATCAGCGCTTCTCCCTGGCCCGATGCCATGGCGGCGTCCAGTTCGTCCCATGGCAGTCCCTGGATCTGGCAGCGCGCCACGATGTCGAGTTCGCGGCAGACTTCCCGCGCCAGGTCGACATGGAAACCGGACAGCCTGCCTTGCCCGTCCAAAAAGCTGAAGGGGGGAAAATCGATCGTCGTCAGGAAGCGCAGGCGCTCGACGCCGGATAGGTCGGGTTTCGGTAGCCGCTCCCGCTCGTCCCAATAGTTCGGAATGGACGGCTCGGCCGCACGCGCGGCTGAACCGGCCAGTGCGGTCATGATCGCCAAAGCAGACAGAAGAAGGGTTAGTGTCCGGTGCATGAAACGCCGTCGCCGGTGGAACGAGATTGCCATTCGATAACGGGTTGGGGGCGGTCTCGCAAATCGAATGTCGCATCTCACGCGCGGCCGAACTGTGGTCACATGAAGCAGATACCGCGTCGTCGCGCCTTCTGCTGTCTGCCTGATCGCTTGCCTGCGGGCCTATCAACTGGGGCGCGCAACCCGCGGGCTCTTGTCTGGAGGATCGAAATCCAGATGGATTGCGATGCAACAAGGTCAATGCGGAAAATTACTGCGGATGCAGATGATTAAAAATCTATTGAAAAGCAAAAAAACACCAAATACATTGCAACCTGGGGTGGGGGTTCCATGTACTCGGTGTCTTTCGGGCAGTCTGTCCGATCTGTCGATCTTTGCTGTCAGATACGCTCGTTAGCAACGAAAGGCCTTGCTGCCTTCCGTCGTATCCGGCCGTTGTGCCTGGCCTGTCGCATTGCGAGCGGAGATTAGGCCGTGGCTTTTTCCGGCGCGTCGCATGTTCCCAACGTAGCGCCGCCGATAGGCCCGTCCTTGTTGACCGTTGGGCGACTGAACCATTCCCCCGATAACGGCCTTCCAGAAGTCGCCCTCGGCTCGGGTCCGTCCACACGCCCCGCAGCAGCGGAAATGTCCCGGGCCAGCCCTCGCGATCTGCTTATGCGCGAATGGTTGCCGGTCATCCGACGAACCAGACTGACATCCGAAATCGTGCTGCGGGCGCTGGATCGCGCGTCCGCAAATGGCACCGGCTTCGTTGTGGAGTTGCTCGCTTCCGGCGAAATCGACGAGGCAGTGCTTTTCCGTGCCATCGCCGATGAACTGGATTTGCCGTTTCTGTCCGAAATCGATGCGAAGAGGCTGAAAGTGCCCGAGCGCTACCGCCTGGCGGCCTTGCGCCGCCCCCGCGGTCTGCCTCTGGCCCTGCTCGAGCGGACGGACGGCACCACGTTGCATGTGATCGCTACGCCCGATGTCGGAATTTCACTCATGCGCGCCAGGCTGGCGGCATCGCCACATTTGAAGACGCGTCTTGCGGTGTCTCCGCCGGGCGTCCTTCGCACTGCTATTCTGGAGCTGACGAAGCGGCGACTGGTCGAGGATGCCCAGAACGGTCTCTTCCTTCGCCACACCGACTTGTCTGCACGCATCGTCGCGAATGCCTGGCAGGGTGCCTGCGTCGCGACGATCCTTGTCGTCCTGCCGCTCTGTCTGGCCGTCGCGGCGATGGAGACCATCCTGGTGCTGCATCTGGTCGCGACGCTCGCCTTTGGCGCCTGTGTTGCGCTACGGATCCTGGCGTTGACAGCAGCCCAGCCCCTGAGATTGCGTCCGCCGCCGCCTGTCGATCCAGCTGCGTTGCCGGTCTACTCCGTCATGGTCGCGCTTTATCGCGAGCGGGAGGTGATCCCGCAGCTTCTGGTCGCTCTGGGCCGGCTGCAATGGCCTCGCAGCAAGTTGGAGATCAAGCTGGTCTGCGAGGAGGACGACCACGAGACGCTGGCGGCGTTGCGCGAGCACAAGCTACGACCCTGTATCGAGATCATAACCGTGCCGCCAGGACTGCCCCGCACAAAGCCGAAGGCGCTGGCATATGCGCTGCCTCTATGCAGCGGAGAATTCGTCACGCTTTTCGATGCCGAGGATCGCCCGCATCCGCATCAGCTGATCGAGGCATGGCAACGCTTTCATGCCGAGGACGACACGCTCGCCTGCCTGCAAGCGCCGCTCGTCATTACCAACGCATCGGCAAGCCCGCTGTCGCGGATGTTCGCGTTTGAGTATGCAGGGCTTTTCCGCGGTGTGCTGCCATGGCTGGCCGGCCTGGGCGCGCTTCTGCCGCTAGGCGGAACGTCGAACCACTTCCGGCGATCGGCACTCGTGGACGCCGGCGGCTGGGACGCCTACAACGTGACCGAGGATGCGGATCTCGGGCTTCGGCTTAAACGCTTCGGTTATCGCGTCGGCGTCATCACGCATCCAACCTACGAAGACGGGCCGGACGATCTCAAGACCTGGCTGCCGCAGCGTGTGCGCTGGTTCAAGGGCTGGGCGCAGACGTGGCTGGTCCACATGCGTTCACCACGTACCCTTTGGAAAGATCTTGGCCCGCTTTCCTTCCTGCTCATGCAGGTACTGTTTCTGGGTATGCTCGTATCGGCGCTGGTCCACCCGGTCTTCCTATTCACGATCCTCTATGTGATCGCGAAACTCGCCTGGGTAGGCTCGATGCAGAACCTGGAAATCGTGCTGGTGACCATCGGCTTCGTCAACATCCTTGCCGGATATGCGGCCTTCGTCGCAATCGGAATGGCGACACTCACGCTAAAAGAGAAGGTCGGGCTGGTCTCGATCGCCCTGCAAACGCCTTTCCACTGGATGCGGCTGTCGCTGGCGGCCTGGCTGGCGCTGTGGGAAATCTATCGCCGGCCGCATCACTGGAACAAGACGCATCATCGGCCCGCGCGCTCTTTCGTGCGCGCCAGGGCCGAAAACCCTCAGCGCAAGGCCGAGGAAGGCGCGCCGATGATCTTGTCGTCCTCCGCGCCGATAACGTCCAGGTCGCGCCCGGCATAGGGAATTGTGAGCAACAGGCGGCGAATGACGGCCAGACGCAGGCGTCGCTTGTCGTTGGCGCGAACGACCGTCCACGGGGCGTGCTCGGTGTGGGTCCGCTCGAACATCAGATCGCGCGCTTTCGTGTATTCGTCCCACTTTTCCATGCCTGCCACATCCATCGGCGAGAACTTCCACGCCTTGAGCGCGCTATGCCGCCGGTCATGAAAACGGCCGAGCTGGGTTTCCTGCCCGATTGTGAGCCAGAACTTGAAGAAGCGGATGCCGTCGGCGACGATGCCTTTTTCGAAAAGCGGCGCTTCCTCGAGGAACTTCTCATGCTGCTCGGGCGTGCAGAAGCCCATTACGGGCTCGACGCCGGCCCTATTGTACCAGGAACGGTCAAAGGTCACGAACTCGCCGCTGGTCGGAAAATGCGCGACGTGGCGCTGGAAGTACCATTGGCCGCGCTCGGTCTCCGTCGGCTTGGTCAGCGCGACGTTCCGCGCCGTGCGCGGGTTCATGTACTGTCGCGTGACGAAGATCGTGCCGCCCTTACCGGCTGCATCGCGCCCCTCGAACAGGACCAGCACGCGTTCTCCGCTCTTCTGCATCCAGCTTTGCAGCTTCACCAGCTCTACCTGAAGCTTTTCCAGCGTGTCCTCGTAGTCTGATTTGTCCATCTTGCTGTCATAGGGATAGCCGCCCGCCTTCAGTTCCATGTCGTCGACCCAATCCGGCAGTTTTGGATCGTCGATGTCGAAGACACGTTTCTTGCCGTCGATGACAAGCTTGATTGGCTTGACGGGGGTCTCGAAGTTGGGGGAGGTCTTGCCCATTGAGATATTCCTGTGATGTGGGGAAACCATGCTATGGGGTGGTCCTGCCCGGGTCCAGAGGCAACGGACCGGCGACATCGGAATTGCAAGGCTCGTAGATGGTTCAGGCGACAGAGCTGCGTATCGGCGACAGTGATGAGATCGACATGCTTTCGGCGCGGGAGCTGGCTGCCGCCGTTCCCGAACCGATCGTCATCTTCGATGCTAGAGGTGCCGCGCTCCATGCCAACCAGGCCGCCATTGCCGCCTTCGGCCAGATACCCCCGGGGACGCTGTTGCACCATAAGTTCCGCACGCCGGAGATGCAGCAGCTCATTGTGGGTCTGCTTGGCGAGCGACGGCCCGGCGCCATCGACTACAGCGAAAGAGTGCCGATCGAGCGCGCATTTCGGGTTTCGGCTGCACCCGTTGGCGCGCGAGGTCTGTTTGTCGTCCATTTCAAGGATCAGAGCGAAACGCGCCGCATCGACCGTATGCGCGCCGACTTCATCGCCAACGCCAGCCACGAGCTGCGCACGCCGCTCGCCTCGATCTCCGGCTTCATCGAAACACTGCGCGGGCCGGCGCGCAAAGATGAGAAGGCGCGCGACAATTTCCTGCAGATCATGCAGGCGCAGACGGAGCGGATGGCGCGGCTGATCGACGATCTCCTGTCTCTGTCGCGCATCGAGATGAAGCCTTACATGCGATCCGAGGCGCGCATCGACCTCGGCGAGGTGGTGGCGGGCGTGGTCGAGTCCCTCGGCCACTTGGCACGCGAAAGCGGTGTGGAGGTTTTCTACACACGCCCCAATGAGCCGATCCTTGTCCCGGGCAGCCGTGATGAGCTCATCCAGGTGTTCGAGAACTTGGTGGAAAACGCCTGCAAATACGGCTCATCAGGCGGCCAGGTCGAGATCGAGATCAAAAGAACCAGCGCCGGGCCGGCGCCGGAAGTGGCAGTGACCGTGCGCGACTTCGGCCCGGGTATCGCCGAGGAACACATCCCACGCATCACCGAAAGGTTCTACCGCGTGGAAACCAGTGTGACGCGACGCGGGACCGGGCTGGGGCTCGCGATCGTCAAACATATCCTCACCCGCCATGAAGGTCGGTTGACGGTTAAGTCGAAGCTGGGCGAAGGGTCCGCGTTCACCGTGCACCTGCCTGCGGAGTAGGAGAGAAAGCACGGCTCCCGCGCGCCGCGCTTTCTTTTTCCTGTCATCCGGCTACCTTAGATTCATCATCAAGAATCGCTCCGGCAGATCGTCCGCCATGAACTCGCAACACACCGTCCGCGCCTATGATGAAGAGCTCGCCACTCTGGGCAATCGCATTGCAGCCATGGGCGGCCATGCCGAGCGCATGGTCGATGAAGCGGTCGCCGCGCTGATCAACGCCGATGCGGCGCTGGCGCGCAAGGTGATTGCCGACGACGTCGTGCTCGACGAAGGGCAGCGCTGGATCGACGACCGCGCGATCGTTCTCATCGCCAAGCGCCAGCCGATGGCGGACGACCTGCGCGAGATCATCGGAACGATCCGCATCTCGGCCGATCTCGAGCGCGTCGGCGACCTCGGCAAGAACATCGCCAAGCGTGTGGTCGCAGTGGCGGACACCCGCCAGCCGGTGCAGCTTTTCCGGGGGTTGGAAGCCCTCGCCACGCTTGCGCTGACGCAGCTCAAACAGGTGCTGGACGTCTACGCATCGCGCTCGGTCGGCGCGATCGCATTCATGCGCGATCGCGACGAGGAGATCGACGCGATGTACACCTCGCTGTTCCGTGAGCTGCTCACCTACATGATGGAAGACCCCCGCAACATCTCGCCGTGCACGCATCTCCTGTTCTGCGCAAAGAACATCGAGCGCATCGGCGATCACGCGACCAACATCGCCGAGACGGTCTATTACGTCGTCACCGGCGAGCAGCTTCCGCTGGAGCGCCCCAAGGAAGACAAGAGTCATCGGGTGGTCATGATGAACCCGGCGGTGGGACGGAACTGACGAGCTGGTTTTCCGGCAAGAGTGCCTTTGCTTGCAATCATCCAGATAGCCGGGACTTAAGCTTGAACCACGATGGTTGACCTCGGGCTCTGCGCAGGCCAAAACACGCGCCGAACCGAGCTAGTCCGGACCGTATTTTGACGCCCAATCCTGCCTATCGTTCCGACATTGATGGCCTGAGGGCGATCGCAGTGTTGACCGTTGTGCTTTATCACTACGGGATCTCTCCGTTTACCGGCGGGTTTATCGGCGTCGACGTATTTTTCGTGATCTCGGGCTACCTGATTACGAAGAACCTTTTCACGGATTTGTCCGGCGACAGGTTCTCGCTGGTGCGGTTTTACGACAGGCGGTTCCGACGCATCCTTCCTGCACTTCTGGTGGTCCTGGTTGCCTCCGTGGCAGCAGGCTACCTGCTGCTGTTGCCAGGAGATTTCGCCCGCCTGGGAGAGAGCGGCATGTTCGCCGCGTTCGGTTTCTCCAATTTCTATTTCCTATGGAGTTCCGGCTACTTCGATCCGGCCGCGGAGATGCAGCCGCTGCTCCACACCTGGTCGTTGGCCGTCGAAGAACAGTTCTATCTGTTCTGGCCGCTAGTCATGTGGTGTGTATGGCGGTTGCGCAAGTCAGCCGTGTTCCTGCTGGCAGTGCTGGCGGTCATCGCGCTCGCAAGCTTTGTCGCATCTGTCTATTGGGTCGAAACGGATCAACCCGTAGCATTTTTCATGCTTCATACCCGTGCATGGGAACTCGCTGCCGGTGCCGCCCTGGTTTTTGCAAAACCCATTGCTTCACGTGCTTTGGGCGAAGGCATGGGGTGGGTCGGCCTGGCTCTTATCTTCTATGCTGCGGTCCAACTCACGGCAGAGACGGCTTTCCCTGGCTGGAACGCGCTCTACCCGTGCGTGGGTGCTGCATTATTGGTCTGGCCGAAGGGCGTTACCACCTCACCGCATCGTCTGCTGAGCCTGCGGCCGGCGGTTTTCGTAGGGTTGATATCCTATTCATTATATCTCTGGCACTGGCCGGTTCTGGTCTTTTTCCGGCACTACGCCAATGCTGCCATGCCGACGCTGACCGAAGCGATCGTCCTTATTGCACTTTCCATCGCGGCGGCCTGGATGTCGCTGTATCTGGTCGAGCGACCGGTGCGGCAGATGCGGTTGCAGCTTTGGACGCCCGGGCGCACGATTATTGCCGGTGCGGTCTCCATGGCGGTAACAGCCACCATCGCATCCTACCCCTATCTCGGCAACGGCCTGCCAGGACGTCTCGATGAACAGGCGCGTCACTACGCAGCGTTCGACCCATACAAGCGAGAGCACGAGTACTCCGGTTGCAGCGTCCGCGCGGTGCCTGCCGACGGCAGTTTGCCGGATTGTCTGACTCGTAAGGGTGGGGAACCCCGGTTGCTTATATTGGGTGACAGCTATGCGACACAGCTCGCCCTGCCTGTCTATCAATCCGCTGACAACGCGACGCTGATAACCATCGGCAACAATGGTTGTCGCCCCGTGCTCGACAGCGTTGGCAGACGACAATGCACTGAATTAATGGCGCGGACATTCGACAGCTATCTGCGCGAAGGCAACTTCGACGCCGTTATCCTCGCGGCCCGTTGGCGCAACGGGAACGACATCAGAAAGTTGCGCAAAACACTCACTGAAATCCTCCGCAGGACCGATCATGTGTATGTGATCGGCCAGCCGATCGAATACACGACTTTTCTGCCTTCATTGTTGGCAAGCGCCTCACTCCCGCGGCGCAGCCACGAGGTCAGCGCCTTCAGCCGTTATGAGGAGGTCGCAGCGATCGAAGAGGAGATCAAGTTTGCTCTTGAGGGATTGCCGGTCACCTATGTCTCGCCGCTGCAGGCGCTTTGCGATGCCAATGGCAACTGCCAGACGGTGGCCGATGGCAATGTGCCTATCCAGTATGACTATGGACATCTGACGCGCGAAGGCGCGCGCCTTGTCATAGATCGGCTTATTCAGCAGGGCCTTCTGGACGGTGTGGCGCGCGCGAGTGTCGCGGCCCGCTAGGACTATTGGTTCCCCAACCTCTCAGCGGGCGCGGCGGCGTTCTGATACGGGCTGGTATGCGACCTTGGAGTGGTAGCCGCAATAGGGTCCGCTCTCACCGGCCTCGTTGCCGCAGAAGCTGAATTCCTCACTCAGCGGATCGCCGTTCGGCCATTTGCAGGTTCGTTCGTTCAACTCGATGAGCGCCAGCTTGCGCGAGATCGGCACGACGACGTTTACAGCCGGGCGCATCACCTGTCGGGCAACCGGCTCGGCATCGAACTGCGCGGCAAGCGCGTTGGCGCCGACCGTTGCCGTCACGGTGCGTGCCGGGCGGCTCGGCGCCTTGGCGACGCCAGTTGTTGCCGGGGCCTTCTTCGCGCGTGGCTGCGTGGATGAAGTACGACCGCGTGCGGAGAGCTTGAGCCGGTGCACCTTGCCGATAACGGCATTGCGGCTGACACCGCCGAGCTGGGTTGCGATCTGGCTCGCGCTCAGACCATCCGCCCATAGCTTCTTGAGCAATTCTACACGTTCATCGGTCCAGTTCATCAGAACAGGCTCCTGCTATCAAAAGTTCGCGGAATCCGAATCCATCGCCATCCGGCCGTAGCCAGCTGGCACCACATCTACTGGGATGATTAGATCCGCCGCACGAAATCTAGTTATTTCTTGGCTTCAAACTACAGTATCGGCTGACTCCGTGACAAGAGTCCGGCTGCCACGCCGAATCTGTTTTTTCGGTTTTCCCCAACTTGGCTTCGCTTCGCCGTCAATCTGTCATGGCGCAGGCGCCGGGCGGCCTCTGGGACAATCGGTTTCATTTGACACAAGTGCCCGAAAAGCCGATATAAGTTGGCCTCCGCCGCCCTTTGGGCGGCTTTTTTGATCTACTTCGCGCATTCGCCGCGACGCAGTCGACGAGGCATATAATGAACGGTTCGGCGCTTTACGAGACCTTCGCTCGCGCACCCCTGGCCTTCGACCGAGGCGAGGGAAGCTGGCTGGTGACCGACAGCGGCGAGCGATATCTCGACTTCGCCGGCGGCATCGCTGTCAATTCGCTTGGGCACAGCCATCCGCATCTGGTTGCCGCCCTCACCGAGCAGGCGGCGCGTCTGTGGCATGTGTCCAACCTCTACGAGATTCCCGGCCAGCGTCGCCTGGGCGAGCGGCTTGTGGACGCGACGTTCGCAGACAAGGTGTTCTTCACCAATTCGGGCGCCGAGGCGCTCGAATGCGCGATCAAGACCGCGCGTCGCTATCATTATGTAAACGGCGCGCCCGAGCGCTACCGGATCGTTACCTTCGAGGGCGCATTCCACGGCCGGACGCTGGCAACCATCGCTGCGGGCGGGCAGCCGAAATATCTCGAGGGCTTCGGTCCCAAGGTCGAGGGTTTCGACCAGGTGCCATTCGGGGACCTCGAGGCCACTGCAAAGGCGATAGGGCCGGAGACGGCCGCGATCCTGATCGAACCCGTGCAGGGCGAGGGCGGCATTAGGCTGCTGCCGGCGGCGATGCTGCAGCAGTTGCGCGCGCTGTGCGACGAGCATGACCTGCTGCTGATCTTCGACGAGGTCCAGAGCGGTATCGGCCGGACCGGCAAGCTGTTTGCGTATGAATGGTCTGGCATCGAGCCCGACATCATGGCCATCGCCAAGGGCATCGGCGGCGGTTTCCCGGTCGGTGCATGTCTGGCGACCGACCGTGCCGCGATGGGCATGACCGCGGGCGTCCACGGCACCACCTTCGGCGGCAACCCGCTTGCCATGGCCGTCGGCAACGCGGTGCTCGACGTTGTTCTTGAAGACGGGTTTCTCCAGGCCGTTCAGGACAAGGCGCTGGCCGCCAAGCAGGCGCTTGCTTCGGTCGTCGACGAATTTCCGTCGGTGTTCGAAGAGGTGCGCGGAGCGGGCCTTATGCTGGGGCTCAGGTGCAAGATGCCGAACACGGCGGTCAATGCGGCATTCCGCGATGAGCATTTTCTGGCCGTTCCGGCCGGCGACAACGTGGTGAGGCTGCTGCCGCCGCTGACGGTAACGGTTGACGAGATCCGCGACGGCGTCGAACGCATCCGCGCGGCAGCCGGTAAGCTGGCGTCGGCCAACGGTGCTGGAGGCGCATCATGAGCGGCTCGTTCCGGCATTTCACCGATCTTTCCGACATTCCTTCCAGCGAGCTGCGGACGATTCTCGACGACGCGCGCGCCCGCAAGCATCGCCTGAAGTCGGGCGAGGTCGACAAGCCGCTGGCCGGCAAGGTGCTGGCGATGATCTTCGAGAAGCCGTCGACGCGCACGCGCGTGTCGTTCGATGTCGGCATGCGCCAGCTCGGTGGCGAGACGATCATGCTGACCGGAACCGAGATGCAGCTCGGGCGCTCGGAAACCATTGCCGACACCGCCAAGGTGCTGTCACGCTATGTCGACGCGATCATGATCCGCACGACCTCGCACGATCGCATGCTGGAACTTGCCGAACACGCGACGGTACCGGTCATCAACGGTCTTACCGACGATACACATCCCTGCCAGATCATGGCCGACGTGATGACCTACGAGGAGCATCGCGGTCCGGTCAAGGACAAGCTCTTTGCCTGGACCGGCGATGGCAACAATGTGCTGCACTCCCTGATGGAGGCCTCCGCGCGCTTCGATTTCCGGCTCAATGTGGCTGTGCCGGAAGGCAGCGAGCCGGCTGGCCCGTTCCTCGACTGGTCGAACGGCAATGGCGGCGCGGTCAAGGTCATGCGCTCGCCGGAGGATGCCGTGCGCGACGCCGATTGCGTCGTCACCGATACGTGGGTGTCGATGGGGCAGGAGCATCGCGCCAGGGGACACAACGTCTTTACGCCCTATCAGGTGAACGAGGCGCTGATGGAGAATGCAAAGCCTGATGCGCTGTTCATGCACTGCCTTCCGGCCCATCGGGGCGAGGAAGTGACGGATGCGGTGATCGACGGGCCGAATTCGGTGGTGTTCGATGAGGCGGAGAACCGCCTGCATGCCCAGAAGGCCGTCCTCGCCTGGTGCTTCGGCGCTTGATCGCGCGCGGATGCGCCCCTATCTAGTGGGCTCATCCCGACCATTGGGTATTCACAGCCGCGCATTGCCGGGCGCCGCTTACGTGCGCCGGCAGCGCCACGACAGGAAGTGTTCTGGTGACTGAGACAGACATCAAGCTCGGCGAATTCGGTTTCGCCGGGGACGACCATGTGGTTCCCTTCGAGGTGGCCGCGCTCGACGCCCGTGGGCGTGTCGTGCAGCTCGGCCCCGTTCTTGACGCGATCCTGTCGCGCCACGCGTACCCCGAACCCGTCGCGCGTCTTCTGGCCGAAGCGGTGGCGCTGACGGTCCTGCTCGGCACCTCGCTGAAATTCGACGGAAAGTTCATTCTGCAGACGCGGTCCGACGGCCCCGTCGACATGCTGGTGGCCGATTTCTCGACGCCGAAGTCGCTGCGCGCTTATGCCCGGTTCGACGCAGAGCGGCTGGAGGAGGCCGTGCGCGAGGGCAAGGCATCGCCCTCGGATTTGCTTGGCGTTGGCGTTCTGGCGCTGACGATAGACCAGGGCCAGTATATGCAGCGCTACCAGGGCATCGTGCAGCTCGACGGCACCTCTCTGGAGGAAGCCGCGCGCACCTATTTCCGTCAGTCGGAGCAGATACCGACCGAGGTTCGATTGTCGGTCGCCCGCCAGCTCACGCGCGGGGACGATGGCGCCGTTGAGAACTGGCGTGCCGGTGGACTGCTTGCGCAGTTCCTGCCCGAGGCGCCCGATAGGCTGCGACTGCCGGATCTGCCGGGCGGGGACGGCGACGATGGCGACGCCCCGGACCCGACCGACGAGAGCTGGAACGAGGTCAAGGTCCTGCTCGGAACCGTGGAGCACGACGAACTGCTCGATCCGACCGTAGGATCGGAGCGGTTGCTGTACCGATTGTTCCATGAGCATGGCGTGCGTGTGTTCGAAGGCACGCCCGTGATCGACGACTGCTCGTGTTCGCGCGATCGCATCCGCTCCGTGCTCGACAGCTTCACGGCCGAGGAAATCGCGGAAAGCACGGAGAACGGCGCAATCAGCGTCGCCTGCGAATTCTGCTCGAAGCAGTACGAATTCGATCCGGCCGAGTTCGCGCCGGCACAGTAGCGTACTGCCCATATCGGCATGCCGGCTCAGTCCGCGCGGTTCGCGAATAGCCGAAGGTCGGGGCTCCCGGCCTTCGGTTAATGGCTTCCGAAAGCCTTTGTGAACCTTGTCCCTTCATGTTAACCGCGGCTACGTGGGCAGTTGGGGCGCGCACTGGAAAGCTGATGACGTTCAAGATCATACTCATTGCCCTGACCGCCGCGGCATTTGGCTGGGGATTTTCCGCCCTGGTCGAGCATGCGGACCAGACGATCCGGCCGGACAATCCGCCGGTTGCATGCACTGACCGGGCGGGTGAGGGTTGTGCGCGGATGCCTGCACCCTGACGGGGCACGCGACCAGCCTTAATGAATACTCAACGCATAAAGTGCAGGATTCGGCGTCTCAGGACAGGACCGACGGGCCGATTGAATGGCGAATACCATGGTTACACGCGCCGAGATGCGCGAGGAGACGGCACAAGCCGTGTGCGAGATCGCAATCTGCCTGGCGCAGGCGATTCACGAACTCGATCCTTCCGCGCACCGCCGCATGAACTTCACCGCCGGCAAGGCTTACAACCGGCTTCTGGAAGAGCGGAAAGAACTCGCCGCCGATATCCTCTATCGGTTTGGTCGCGCGCTCATGGACCGGGATCTGTTTCCTGAAGGCGACGAGACCTCCTGACCCGGTTGACGCAGACTTCCGCCATCGTTCAGTTCACCGATTGGGTGCGGCCGGGCAGGTCCAGCGAGAAGGCCGGTATTTCCACGTCGAAGAACTCTCCGTCGCTGCTGCGCACGGTATAGGCACCGACCATGATGCCGGAAGGGGTGCGTAGCGGACAGCCGGACGTATACTGAAAGCTGTCGCCGGGATTGAGCTCCGGCTGCTCGCCCACAACGCCCGGTCCACGCACCTCCTCAACCCGCCCAATGCCGTCCGTGATCCGCCAGTAACGTGCCAGAAGCTGGACGAATACGTCGGAATTATTGGCGATCGTCACCCGGTAGCCCCAGACGTAGCGGCTGTCGTCGGGATCGGAGCGGTCGGGGAGGTAGAAGGGCTCGACCTCCACCTCGATATCTCGTGTCGTGCTGCGGTACATGGCGATGGCTCGACTCTGCACCCGATTCTGGTGCTGGTCTCTACACCGTCAAGGCCCGATGGCGGAAATGTGACGTCGAAAAGCCCTCAAGCCGCCTTGCCCAGTGCCCTATCGATATCCTCGATCAGGTCGTCGGCATCTTCGAGTCCCACTGACAGCCGCACAGTGCCGCCGAGAATGCCCAGATCGAGACGGGCGTCCTCGGCAAGGTTCTTGTGGGTGGTCGTGGCGGGATGCGTGACCAGGCTCTTGGCGTCACCGAGGTTGTTGGAGATCTTGACGATGTCCAGCGCGTTGAGGAACGAAAACGCCTGCTGCTTGCCGCCCTTGACGTCGAAGCACACCAGCGTCGATCCACCCGTCATCTGCCGCGCGATGATGTCGGCCTGCGGGTGGTCGTTGCGCCCGGGATAGATCACCCGCTCGATCGCCGGATGACAGGCAAGGTGGCCGGCGATGCGTGCCGCCGTCTCGGTCTGCTGCTTGACCCGCAGCGGCAGCGTTTCAAGTCCCTTGAGCAGCGTCCAGGCGTTGAAAGGCGACAGCGACGGCCCGGTGTGACGGAAATAGTCGTGCAGGTTCTCGTCGATCCACTTCTTGTCGGAAAGGATGATGCCGCCGAGGCAGCGGCCCTGGCCGTCAATATGTTTGGTGGCCGAATAGACGACGACGTGCGCGCCGAGTTCCAGCGGCTTCTGCTGCAGCGGCGTGGCAAACACATTGTCGACGACCAGCCGTGCGCCGGCATGGTTGGCGAGCTTCGCAACGGCGGCAATGTCAACCACTTCCAGCGTTGGGTTGGTCGGGCTTTCGAGGAAGAAGAGCTTGGTATTGGGCCGGATAGCCTGTTCCCATTCGGCGAGGTTGCGGCCATCGACCAGTGTTGTCTCGACGCCGTATTGCGGCATAAGCTTCTCGACTACCCAGCGGCAGGAACCGAAAAGAGCGCGCGCCGCGACCACGTGGTCGCCAGCCTTGACGCTGCACAGGAGCGCTGCCGACACTGCGGCCATGCCGGATGCCGTCGCGCGCGCGTCCTCCGCTCCTTCCAGCTCGCACATGCGCTTCTCGAACATGTCGACGGTGGGGTTCGCATAGCGCGAATAGATGAAGCCTGGCTCCTCGCCCTTGAAACGCGCCTCGGCGGCCTCGGCACTGTCATAGACGAAGCCCTGGGTCAGATAGAGCGCTTCGGACGTTTCGCCGAACGCGGATCTCGTGGTTCCGCCATGCACCAGCGCGGTCGCCGGCTTCCAGTTGCGCTTCGTTTCAGTCGTCATCGTCAAACCCCAGACACAAAAAAACCGGCCGCGAAGTCGCATGCCGGTTTCCTCTCGGTCCCTTTTAGCGACTTGTTTAACGTGGCTGCAAGCCGACCGGCAAATCACCACGGGATAAACGCCCTTTACGCCCATGGCGGACTTGCGTCAATCGGCTGGCTCATTAAACCTCGCCGCACTGGAACGGGGACGCGGCATTGCGCAGCACAGGCATTCTACCGGATCGCGACATCGCGGCGCTGTTCGACGCCCGCGCGCTGTTATCCGCCGGGCCGCTCGATGCCGACCAGATTCAGCCTGCGAGCCTCGACCTGCGGCTGGGCGCCAAGGCCTATCGCGTGCGCGCGAGCTTCCTGCCGGGGCCGGCGAGCACCGTGGCCGAAAAGCTCGAGCGGCTCAAGCTGCACGAGATCGACCTGACGGCCGGCGCGGTGCTGGAAACCGGCTGCGTCTACATCGTGCCGCTGCAGGAGAGCCTTGCGCTGCCGGCGGACGTTTCCGCTTCCGCAAACCCCAAAAGCTCGACTGGCCGGCTCGACATCTTCACCCGCGTCATGGCCGATTACGGCCAGGAATTCGACAAGATACCGGCTGGCTATAACGGCCTGCTTTTCATCGAGGTGAGCCCTCGCACATTCCCGATCGTGGTCCGCGCCGGATCGCGCCTGTCGCAGATACGCTTCCGCAAGGGGCTGGCGCTTCTGTCGGAAGCCGAGCTGCAGGGGCTGCATGTCCGCGAGACGCTCGTGGCGGCGGAAGAGCCAAACATTTCCGGCGGCGGTATCGCCCTGTCGATCGACCTGCGCGGCGATGCAGACGGGCTCATCGGCTATCGCGGCAAGCATCACACAGCGGTTGTCGACGTCGACAAGCGCGCCGCACAGGACCTTCACGATTTCTGGGAGCCGCTATTTGCGCGAGGGCGCAACGAGCTGATCCTCGATCCGGACGAGTTCTATATCCTCGTGTCACGCGAGGCAGTCCACGTGCCGCCGGATCATGCGGCCGAGATGACGCCGTTCGATCCACTGGTGGGCGAGTTCCGCGTTCACTATGCGGGTTTCTTCGATCCCGGCTTCGGCCATTCGGCGGCGGGTGGCACCGGCAGCCGCGCGGTGCTCGAGGTTCGCAGCCACGAAGTCCCCTTCATCCTCGAGCACGGCCAGATCGTCGGCCGGCTGGTCTACGAACACATGCTGTCGCGCCCCGACAGGCTCTATGGCGTCGACCTGAAGTCGAACTATCAGGCCCAGGGCCTGAAGCTCTCCAAGCACTTCCGCGCCGACTGACCGGACCTACGATTTCAGCGAGCGCACTTCCTCGCGAAGGGCGCGTATTTCGGCCAGGATCGTCTCCTGCTCGTGCTGCATGGCCGAACGCTCTTCGGAGGCAGTGCTTTCGTGCTCCTCCTGCATCGCCGAGACGATGATACCGATGAACAGGTTGAGCACGGCAAACGAGGTCAGCACAATGAACGGGATGAAGAAGACCCAGGCATAAGGGTGCACGTCCATCACGGGCCGCACGATGCCCATGGACCAGCTTTCCAGCGTCATGATCTGGAACAGGGAATAGGCGGACTCGCCGATGGAGCCGAACCATTCGGGAAAAGTTGCGGCAAACAGCTTCGTCGCCATCACCGAGAAGACGTAGAAGACGAGCCCGAGCAGGAGAACGATCGAGCCCATGCCTGGCAGCGCCGCGATCAATCCTCCGACCACCCTGCGAAGCGACGGCACGACACTGACGAGGCGCAGCACGCGCAGGATGCGCAGCGCACGCAGCACCGACAGATTGCCGGTGGACGGGATCAGCGCGATTGCCACGACGATCAGGTCGAACACGCGCCACGGGTCGCGGAAGAAGTCGGTGCGATAAACGACGAAACGCGCGACGAGTTCGATGACGAATACGGCGAGCACGGCAACGTCGAGCGCCATCAGCAGGCCGCCGAAACGCTCCATGACCGTGGAAGACGTCTCAAGCCCCAGCGTGATAGCGTTGACGATGATGAGGGCGGTGATGACCGCTTCGAAGCAGCGCGATTCGATGAGCGTCCTGAGGGCGTTCAATTCTGTCTCTCCGGCGAGATTGAAGCGACGCGGCAAGGGCCGCGCCAGCGCCTTCAATAGAGCCGCGCCCCGGCCGCTTCAACTGCGCTTTTGCGACACGTCGAACATGCCGCTTGACAGGCAGGCCGCCGCCCGCGATCTAATGCGCGTGTCGCGGGTGTAGCTCAATGGTAGAGCAGAAGCTTCCCAAGCTTACGACGAGGGTTCGATTCCCTTCACCCGCTCCAAAATCTGAAAACCGCCGCCTCGACCGAGGCGGCGGTTTTCAGATTCTGGTGTAACGTGCAACTTCACTTGGCAGGAAACGGCTATATCCGGAAATAACCGGGTTCGGGTGAAAAGCGCCGGCAATATAGGGCTTTGCGCGGGGTTCGGCGGGCTACTTCCCGCGGGGCCTCGCAAGCCGGCCGCGCAACTTCGGTTGGCAGCGCAGGCGCACGGCGGCGGGAAGGCTGACGGCGGAAGCCGCGAAAACCGGCATTTCGGCGGTGCGAGGTGGGAACGGATCTCCGCGACTGCGCCATCAGTTCCCACCTTGCCGAAAGCCGCAATATCCAAGGGAATCAGCTCGGGTTGCTTTCGTCGCCCGTCGGCGAGGTGGGAAATCGTGAACCTGCGTTCAACGACCTTTCAACCCGATGTTATTCGTGCGCCCCGCCCTCGCTGCCACCGCGGCGCTTCTGACCTGCGCGCTGATCGCGGCTGCTGTCGCCATGCCTTTCTGCTCCGGCCCGACGTGCGTCGTCGATGGCGACACGGTCTGTATCGCTGGTGAGAAGATCGAACTGTGGCCGACATAGAGGCTCCCTACGTTGATGCGCGCGTCAAGGCGGTGCTCGCTGCGGACAGGCTTGCGGAACTGTTCGGCCAACGCGACTATGTGATTTCTCGCGGCGATCCGAGTGACGGCCGCGAGCAAGACCGTTTCCACCGCACGCTCGCAGTCATCCTCGTGGAAGAAGGGCTGGCGCGTACGTGGTCAGGCTGCCGCGAGCCATGGTGTTGAAGGCGTGTTGAACACGCCTTCAACGGATCATCTGCACACTTTGAATTGCTGACGGATGAAGCTGCGCAACCCCGCCAACCGAAGTTGCGCGCTACATTTTCATGTCGAGACGTCTATTGCTGCTGCTGACGCTCGCTTCGCAGTGCCTTGAACAGCGCGTAGGTCATGAGCAGCAGTAGGATCGCGAAGGGGAAGCCGGTTGCGATGGCGCCAGCCTGCAGTGCGGCCAGCCCGCCGCCCAAAAGCAACGCGATAGCGATCAGCCCTTCGAAAGTGCACCAGAAAACGCGCTGGGCTACCGGCGCATCGACCTTGCCGCCCGCGGTGATCGTGTCGATGACCAGCGAACCGGAATCGGACGACGTGACGAAGAACAGGATCACCACAATGATGCCCAGAGGCGCCGTGATGCTGAACAGCGGCAGCGGCTCCAGCATGCGGAACAGCGACAGTTCGGGCACGTAGGCCACAACCGTGTCCTGCACGCCGGCATAACCGTCGGCGAGGAACTGCGTGATCGCCGTGCCGCCGAAAGTCGTCATCCAGACGATCGACGCGATGGTCGGGATGATGAGCACGCAGGTGACGAACTCGCGCACCGTGCGGCCGCGCGAGACGCGGGCGATGAACATGCCGACGAAGGGTGACCACGAAATCCACCACGCCCAGTAGAATGTTGTCCAGCCATGGATGAATGCGTCGTCTTCTCGGCCGATCCAGTTGGCGAGCACCGGCAGATTCATGACATAGTCTGCGCTGTTGGCGAAGAAGCCGGTGATGATCGACATCGTCGGCCCAAGCAAAATAACGGCCACCAGCAGAAGCAACGCCAGCATCAGGTTGATTTCCGACAGGCGCTTGACGCCCGCATCGAGCCCCGCGAGCACCGAACCAAGGGCAACGGCGGTGATGCCTGCTATAAGCAGCACTTTCATGTTGTCGGTGTTGGGCACGCCGTAGAGATCATTGAGGCCCGCCAGCGCCTGAGAAGCACCGAAGCCGAGCGACGTTGCAAGACCGAACAGCGTAGCGAAGACGGCGAGCACGTCTATGATATGCCCTGTCCAGCCGCGAACGCTCTCTCCGAAGATCGGATAGAAGGCCGAACGTACTGACAGCGGCAGGCCGAGATTGTAGGACGCCAACGCCAGCGACAGCGCTACGACCGCGTAGATGGCCCAGGGGTGCAGACCCCAGTGGAAGATTGTGGCGGCCATGCCCATGCGGCGCGCTTCGTCGACAGCCTCGGGCACAAGCGCGCCATCGACGACGGGTGGTGCAAGGCCAAGCGGCGGGTTGTTGAAGTGGTACATCGGCTCCAGCACGCCGAAGAACATCAGGCCGATTCCCATGCCGGCTGCAAAAAGCATGGCGAACCAGCCCCAGTAGGAATAATCGGCCGTCGCATCCTTGCCGCCGATACGCACATTGCCGAGCGGCGTGACGATGAGCACGAGGCAGAAGAGCACGAAGACGTTCGCCGAGATCATGAACACCCAGTCGAAGGTCGTGGTCAGCCACACGCGCAGGCTGCCAAGCAGCTCCGCAGCGGCTTCGCGAAAGATCAGCGTTGCGATCACGAATGCCACGGTGAGCACGCCAGAGATGGCGAACACCGGATTGTGGATATCGAGGCCCATGAACTGGACGTTGTCCTGACCGGGCTCAAGGCCGTGATCTTCAGGCACGATGGGAGCTGTGTCGCTCATTGCATAATCCCTCCTCTGCAATGATTTCGGTCCCTCGCGGCAGGCGCCGCAGACCATCTTCCTCCGCGGGGGAGCATGGAACCGGCGGCGGAAATTAAGATGCCGATTCGCGACCAATGCTAGGTGAGTTGCGACCAAAGCCCAAACATGGCGGTGTAGAACGAGGCTGCAAGGCAAGAAAAAAGGCCTTCGGAGCGATCTGCCCCGAAGGCCATGGCACTTTCGTTTTTTTGCTCAGGCTGCCTCAGTACCAGCGTCTGCTGTGGCTGTTGTTGTCGGAAAGAGCCTGTCCGACGACAAGACCGATCAGGAAACCAAGAAGTCCAGCCGACGACAACACGGTCGCTGCGGTGCCCGGGTTTTCGCGAATGGCCTCGGACACGGCATGCGCCTGGGTTTTCACCTGTCGCGCCGCGCCACGCGCCTGCGTGGCGGCGCTTGCGTAGAGCTCGCTCGCTTCGTCTTTTGCGTCTTCGTAGAGCGCCTCGCCGCGCTCGGCGAGCGATGCGCTCAGCTTGCCGACCTCACTCCGAAGGTCGGCGATCTGCTTCTCGAGATCCTTGCGGATGCCGTCGACGTTAATCTTGTCTGAATCTGCCATGGGAGGTTCTCCTGCTGATGCCGACGTTATGCCGCCGGCGTGACGCGTCAGTTCCTGATATTAGTTCTGCTCTACGGACACCCCGGATTCGTCGATGCGCAACTCGACGCCACTCGGCTTGCTCTCCTCACGAAGGACGTAGGCGCCAAGAGCGATGACCACGACAATCAGCGCGCCGACAAGGAGATAGAGGTAGTTCTGCTTCATGTGCGCTCCATAGGTAAGGAAGATTAGGTTGAAGATCGGGAGGAGCTTAAAATGGCCGCATCATAGAGTGGCTTCTTTGTCCATATAGCGTTTGCCCCTACCCATTTCGCTTTGGTGACCTATAACGCGCAGCGCGTCTGTTGGTTGCATACATTGGTTGCCATGCGGCCTTGAAGTTGCCGTTTGCGGCGCGTATCTGCCGCCCATCGTCCCGAGGAGAGAAGGCATGTCGGCCATCAACCGTTTTCTGGGTGACTCGCCGCTGCGCGTCATCATCAAGCTGATTGTGGTGTCGTTTCTGGTGGGCATCGTGATGGCGACGTTCGGGTGGTCTGCCTGGGACGTGATCTATCGGATCGAGGATTTCTTCGTCGGCATCTGGAACCTCGGCTTCGATGCGATCTACAGGTTCTGGGTTTATTTCCTGCTGGGTGCCGCCGTGGTCATTCCCGGATTCCTCATCCTGCGCCTACTCAGCTACCGACGCTAATGCACTGGCAGATGCACTTGCCGCTGGCTGGATATGGCAGGTGTGACGCCGATGCGGCATGACAGACGGCGCAGGGTCCACAGAGCTCAACCAGCATGACGGCAAGTGAAAGCGCGGCGCCGGTCCGGCGATCTTTCGAGGTCGACAACAGGCTTGTGCTGTCGATCGCGCTCCCGATGATGCTGGCCTATCTGACGACCCCGCTGCTGGGCATCGTCGACACGGCGGTCATCGGGCGGCTGGGTGATGCGGCCCTGCTCGGCGGCCTTGCAGCCGGCGCGATCATCTTCGATCTGGTCTTTGCAACCTTCAATTTCCTGCGCACCGGCACGACGGGGCTTGTCGCGCAGGCCTTTGGCCGCGAAGAGCCCGCCGAGGAGCAGGCCGTCTTCTGGCGGGCGCTCATCGTTGCACTCGGCGCGGGTTTCGTGCTCGCGGTTGCAGCACCTCTGGTGGTTTGGGCGGGCGCGCGCTTCTTGGCGGCCGAGCCGGCAGTGACGGACGCGATGGCCACATACGTCGCACTCCGGTTGCTGTCCGCACCCTTCGCGCTCTCCAATTATGCGATCCTGGGATACGTGCTCGGCCGCGGTGAATCCCGTTTCGGCCTCGGGCTTCAGCTTCTGCTCAACCTCGTCAACATGACCTTGTCTGTCGTGCTCGGCCTGTGGATGGGATGGGGTGTCGCCGGCGTCGCGTGGGCAACCGTCGTGGCGGAAGCCGTTGCGGCCTGTATTGGTCTAACGTTGCTCATTCTGCGCTTCCGGCGTCTGCCGCCGCTGGCACCCGGTGCGTTGAGGAACGTCGCAGCTCTGAAGACAATGTTCGCGCTGAACCGCGACATCATGATCCGTTCCTTCGTTCTGCTCGGCGCCTTCGCGCTGTTCGCGCGGCAGGGCGCACAGCTAGGAACGTTGACGCTGGCCGCAAACGCCGTGCTGATGAACTTCTTCCTGCTCTCCGGCTATTTCCTCGATGGTTTCGCCACCGCAGCCGAACAGCTTGCCGGCCGTGCAGTGGGTGCGCGCTATCGCCCGGCGTTCATCCGGGCGGTTCAGCTTACGGCCTTCTGGGGCTTTGCCGTGTCCGGCCTGGTTTCAGTGCTTTTTCTACTGACGGGCGATGCCCTGGTGGCACTGATGACGACGGCGCCGCAGGTCCGCGCCATGGCGGGAGACTACCTGCCATGGGCAGCTCTCACGGCGGTGACGGGCGTTCTGGCCTTTCAGATGGATGGTGTCTTCATGGGCTCGACCTGGTCGCGCGACCTCCGCAACATGATGCTGCTGTCCTTCGCACTGTTCATCGCCGCGATGGCGATGCTTCCCGCGCAGTTCGGCAATGCCGGCCTCTGGATGTCGCTGCACCTGTTCCTGATCGTGCGCGGCATCAGCCTGCTTGCCATCATGCCGGTGAGGGCGCGGGCGACATTCCGCGACTAGATCGGCGCGGCTTCCCACTTGGCCAGCGCGGTGTCGCGCAACGCGCCGATCGAAGCAACATCTTCGCGTTGCACGATCGCCGAAAGACCGCGCACGATGCGCGCCGGCAAGGCCGGGCCGTCATAGATCATGCCGGTATAGAGCTGCACGAGATCCGCGCCCGCGCGGATCTTCTCCGCTGCGGTTTCCGCGCAGGTAACACCGCCGACGCCGACGAGAACTACCTCAGGCCCCAGCCGCCGCCGCATGCGCGCCAGCACCGCCGTCGAGCGCGCGAACAGCGGCCGCCCCGAGAGGCCGCCAGCTTCGACGGCATGGCTGCTCGCCAGTCCATGTCGCGACAGCGTGGTGTTGGAGACGATCACGCCGTCGATATTCTTCGCGAGAACCTGCGCCGCGACGTCGTCGAGCTCGGTTTCGCCGAGATCGGGCGCAATCTTGAGGAAGAGCGGCGTGTGCTTGTTGCTGGCCGCATCCGAAACATCGCGTGCCTCCGTCACCGCCTCGAGCAGTTCGGCCAGGGCTTCGCGCGCTTGTAGAGCGCGAAGCCCTGGAGTGTTCGGCGAAGAGATGTTCACTGTCAGATAGGACGCAAGGCTGGCGAAACGCTCGACGCCCAGCCGGTAGTCGGCGATGCGGTCGCTGCTGTCCTTGTTGGCGCCGATATTGACCCCGACGATGCCGCGTCTGCCTGTCCGGGCCTGAAGCCGCGCCAGGCATCGTTCGTGGCCTTCGTTGTTGAAGCCCAGCCGGTTGATGACGGCATGGTCCTGCGTGAGCCGGAAGATGCGCGGCTTCGGGTTGCCCGCCTGCGGCAGCGGCGTCACCGTGCCCACTTCTGCAAAGCCGAAACCGAGCCCGATGAGCGCATCTGGCACTTCTGCGTTCTTGTCGTAGCCAGCAGCCATGCCGAGCGGATTGGGGAATGTCAGTCCCGCCGCCTTGACTTCGAGCCGCGCGTCGCGGGCAGGCCCCCTGCAAAAGCTGCCGCCGGCTTTCAAGGCCGCTATTGAAAGTCCATGAGCCGTCTCGGGATCGAACGCAAAAAGAAGCTTCTGCCCGATCCGTTCGACGCCGCCGATCATGCCGGAAGATCCGGGAAGACATGGACGCCGTCTACGCCGAGCGGCAACGGCTTGACCCACACCACCGCGCCGAGTTCGAGCGGCGCGAAGAGGTGAGGGAATAGCGCTCCACCGCGCGAGACTTCGTATCTCAGCGATGGTCCAAGCTTCTCCTCGTCGACCGCCGCCAGAAGAAGATTGTCCTGCCCGACAAAGTGCTTCGCCGCGGTTTCGCGCGCCTGCTCTGCGGTTGAGAAGTGGATGTACCCGTCGGCGAGATCGATCGGCGCACCGAGGAACACGCCAGCGGTCTGAGCCTCGCGCCACAAGGGCTCGGGGACGATCTTGTAGATGAGCTTGGTCATGCCCGCGCTATAGGCGCAAAGCCGCGCGAAGAAAAGCAGCGCGGCGCCTTCTCGACAACTATCGAACCGACTTTTCCGCGAGCGCCGGCCAGGCCTCCAGAAACGCTTCGCGTGCCCTCAGCCCGCCCGACCGCTTCTGGCGCTGTTCGTCCTGATCGAGCCGGGCAAAAACGACGGCTGCATCGTCGCGTGTAGCCCAGCCGACAAACCAGCCCCAGCCGCGCGCGCGATTGAGCGAACCGTCCGCATTGCGCGGATAGGCCGAGCCCGTCTTTCCGGAAACGGTCCAGCCGCCTTCGGTCGAGGTGCTTTCAACCACCTCGATCGTACGCTCGATCGCGGCCTCGCTCACCGGCAGCTTGCGGTTGAGAAAATTGTGGAGAAAGACGATCTGCTCGCGCGGTGATATCTTCAGCGAAGAACCGATCCAGGAACGTTCGAGACCGTTGTTGCGGCCTGGGTCGCCGGTGAAATCTGCGTTGCCGTAACCCAGTTTGACCCCATAGTCGGTCATGCGCTCGGCGCCGAGGCTTTTGGCGATCTGTTGCGAATACCAGACGACGGAATATTTCATCCAGCGGGTGGGGTCGGTCGGTTGTGTCCAGTTTTCGCCGCCCCATGCGGGATATCCGTCCTTGAACGGCAGAACCGGGTCATGACTGTCTTTGAGAAAGCCCGCGTCGTAGCCCATGAGCGCCAGCGCTACCTTGAACGTCGATGCGGGTGTCACCCGCGTCCGGCAATCGCCATCCTCATGAAGCACAGCGCCACTCGCTGCGTCGGCGACGATCGTGCAGATGTTGCGCGCCTCGGCAGGCGCGGCGGCAATCAGTGCGAGCAGGGTCGTCGCGCAGGAAAACACGAGCTTCATGAGGCGGTCCTTGGGGTTCGCAGGGTTTTGAGGCATTATCGACGCATATGTGGAGAGGTCATCGACCTGACGCAGCAATCGGCTATGCCTGTGGCGATTGCGCGGCGGAATTTGCCTCCCGACGCAATTCCGGCGCAAAAACACGCTTCAACTGAATGCCTACTCGAAGGAGGCAGACATGCGACACGGAACGATGCTGGCGGCCGCCGCCCTCACGGTGCTGTCCGTTTCCTCATCCCCGGCTCAGGAGGTGGAGCGCTATCGGCTCGAGCGTACCGGCGATGGCTATGTCCGCCTCGACACGAAGACAGGGCGGACGACACTGTGCCAGGAACGCAGCGGGCAACTGGTCTGCAAGATGGCGGTCGAGGAGCGCTCCGCGTTCGAAAGCCAGATCGATGATCTTGAGGCGCGGGTCGAGGCGCTGGAAGACCGGCTGGCGACGCTGGAGGCGGGCGGCCGGACTGAGGAACTGCCCAGCGAAGAGGAGTTCGAGCAGACACTCGGCTACATGGAGCGCTTCTTCCGCCGCTTCATGGGCATTGTTGAGGAGTTCGACCGGGAGGAGAAGACGATCCAGCCCGAGCCCCCTGCCGACCGCACCTGAGCCTTATCGCGCGACGACAAGTCCAATGCTTTCAGTTTCCATGCCGGTTGCGACAAGCACGACTGAGACGAAAAACATGCAGCATGCGGCCGCGAGCGCCCCTGCGGCAAAGCGGCCATAGGTTTCGCGGAGCACTCCGGCGAAGCGGCGCCTTGCTTCCGCGTCGCGCGGGCGTAGGCCGTCTTCCAGATAGAGCCAGACCTCGGTGTGCTTCGGCTGTTGTCGGCCGGCGTAGTGCGCCTTGAGAATGAGTATCCCCGCCATGATCAGTGCGAGCAACGCGCCTGCCCGGAAGGCAGTCGGTGGACTGAAGGCAAACGAGAGCATGATGCAGGCAATCGCGAGCGTGCCAAAACCGACCGCGCGCCCCACGCAGACGAATGCGATCTGGCGGATGGTTTCCATGGCGGTCTCCATCATAGACCAAAGTCTAATAATGAACGCGACCAGCAATCAGCCGCAAGTCACATTCAGGGGAGAATGAGCGATCGCTGAAATAGTTGCCGCCGTATGTACCCGGGGCGACTCGAGGGGCATGTGCTTGCATTGAGCGGGTGGGAGCGCATAATCGACGTCGCGGCGTCGGCACCCGAGGGTACACTCGGGGCGACGATTCGGGGAGGACAGTTTGCCAACGGGCTTTACATTCGTCGTTGCGGACGACCATCCGCTGTTTCGCGGTGCGCTCAAGCAGGCTCTTGCCGGGGTGGGTGAAGACAGCCGCGTGCTGGAGGCGGGCGACTTCGAAGGCGTGAAGTCTTTGATCGCTGGCACTGACGATGCGGACCTTGTCCTGCTGGACCTGACGATGCCCGGCGCAAGCGGCCTTTCCGGGCTGGTCGCCCTGCGTGGCATCGATGCCACCGTGCCCATCGTCATTGTTTCGGCCCATGATGATCCCGTCACCATCCGTCGCGCGCTGGAACTTGGCGCCTCGGGTTTCATCTCGAAATCCGCGAGCATGGACGAAATCCGGCGCGCGGTGCAGACCGTGATCGAGGGCGGGGTCGCGACGCCGGAAGGCATCGATCTCGGTGAGGAAGGCGATCCGGAAATCTCGGACCTGATCGCGCGTCTTCAGACTTTGACGCCCCAACAGACGCGTGTTCTGGGCATGCTCGCGGAAGGGCTGCTCAACAAGCAGATCGCCTACGAGCTCAGCGTCTCGGAGGCGACGATCAAGGCGCATGTCTCCGCAATCCTCCTGAAGCTGGGTGTCGACAGCCGCACCCAGGCAGTCATCCGCCTGTCCCGCATCGCCACAGATCCGTTGGCAGGAGCAAGCTGAAGCCTGCTCACTCCGCCGCGGAAAGCATCTTGCGGCAGCGTGTCAGCACTGTCCGGAGGCTTGCGGGTTTCACCGGCTTGTTGATGACGGTGACGTTTATTCGTGCAGCGGCCTCGCGCACTTCATGGGAGCGATCGGCGGTGACCAGAACGGCCGGCATCTCGGCCCCATACGCATTGCGCAACTTGGAAATCACGTCGAGCCCGTTTTCACCGCCGTCGAGGTGATAGTCGGCCAGAATGATGTCCGGTCGAGGCACGCTCTCGAAAATGGCTATGTCCGAAGCGCCGGTTGCCGTCTCGACCCGACACCCCCAGCCCTCCAGCAGCAGCCGCATGCCGCTGAGGATCGCCGCCTCGTTGTCGATGCACAGCACGCTTACCCCATCGAGCATGATGTTGTGGCGCACCGACGCTCGCACTTCGCTGACCAGCTCGATGTGAGGGGCATCCACCTTGGGCAGGATGACGGAGAAACGCGTGCCCGAACCCTTGCGCGACTGTAGCTGGATCTCCAGGCGCAGCACGCGGGCAATGCGATCGACGATCGACAGACCCAGGCCGAGCCCCTGCGCTTCCCGCGCGCCATCCTCGAGCCTCGTGAACTCTCGAAACACGGTGTTGAGCTTGTCGTCGTCGATGCCGATGCCGGTATCCCACACCTGAAGCTCAACCAGTTCGCCACGTCTGCGCACGCCCACCAAAACATGCCCTTTGCGTGTGTATTTGATCGCGTTGGAGACGAGGTTCTGCACGAGCCGGCGGAAAAGGTTGCGATCGGTGTGAACGGCAAGCGTCGACGGGACGATGGTGAGCTGAAGCCCCTTTGCGGCGGCCAGCGGCTGGAAATCGGTTTCGATCTGGCGGAGCAGGCCGTCGAGCTTGAACACGCTGTCCACCGGTTTCATGGCGCCGGTATCGAGGCGCGAAATGTCGAGCACTGCGCCGAGAATGGACTCGACCGACTCCAGCGAGGATTCGATGTTGCCCACCGCGTCGCCCACCTTGCCATCGCCCACCGACTCCAACAGCGCCGCGCAGTAAAGCCGCGCGGCGTTGAGCGGCTGCAAGATGTCGTGGCCGGCGGCAGCTAGAAAGCGCGTCTTGCCGAGATTGGCTTCCTCGGCCAGCATCTGAGCCAGCGCGAGTTCCTCGTTCACGCGCGTCAGCTCAGCCGTCCGGTTGGCGACGCGCTGCTCCAGCGTTTCATTGACGCGCTTGAGCGCAAGGTCGGCCTGCACGCGGGCCGTGATGTCGGTATAGGTCGCCACGATGCCGCCGTCCGGCATCGGGTTGGTGCGCAGCTCGATGATACGGCCCGAACGCTTGAGTTCGATCGACCATACCTCGCCGAACCACGTCATCCGGTTCAGCGTCTGGTATTCGGAGCCCGCGGGGATGTCGCCGCGATCGGCCAGATAGCGCAGCACCTGATGCAGCGAGACACCAACTCGACCCATTTCGTCGGGCAGGTCGAACAGGGCGCGGAACTGCCGGTTCCAGCAAGTCAGGCCGAAATCGCGGTCGAAAACGGTGACGCCTTCCTCCATCTGGTCGAGCGCGGTCTGGAGCAGGTCGCGGTTCTGCTGCAGCGCTTCTGTCGCGTCGTCGAGCAGCCGCAGCGTGCCGCGCGAATTGCTGTCATTGCGCTGGAACAGCAGCGACAGGATAAGCCGCGCCGACGACGAGCCAACCGCGCTGGTGAGAAGCTGCTCGGAGAACCGGATCACCGCCATGCTGGCAAGCTCGTTGCCGTTGATTGCGCGGCCTTCCTTCGTCTCGAAATTCTGGAACGAACGCTCGGTGCGCTCGACACCGAGGTAGCGGGAGATCGTGTCCTTGAGGTCGTTGACGGTGACGGCTGTGCGGAAGCGGCGCAGGTTCGGCATCGGCCCCGCATCGCGCGGCACGAACAATGCGCCCTGGATGCGCTCCAGCGGTCTGGCCGCGCGAGAGAGCGAGCCGAGCACGAAGAACAGCGTGTTGACCGACAGGCTCCAGATCACCCCGTGATTGAGCGGCTCGCCAACCGTGCCGAACAGCGCTTGTGGCCGTAGCGCTTCCATGCCGAAGAGGCCGGTGCGCAGGATCTCGGTATCCGGCGGGGCGAGTGAGGGAAACAGAAGCGTGTAAGCCCATACCGCGATGCCGGTCGACATGCCCATCACCGCGCCGCGCCCGTTTGCCCCGCGCCAGATCAGGCCGCCTATGAAGGCCGGCGCGAACTGGGCGATCGCTGCGAACGAGATTAGGCCGATCGAGGCAAGCCGGGTATTGGTCGTCGTCTCTCGGTAATAGAGGAACGCGGCGAACAGGATGACGAAGATGGCTGCGCGGCGGACGTTGAGGATGACCTGCGACCAGTCCTCGCGGTCCGGCTGGCGTGACTTGAGCAGGCGTCGCATGACAAGCGGGATCACGAGATCGTTGGAGATCATGATCGACAGGGCGACGCTGGCGACGATGACCATCGCTGTCGCCGCCGACAGCCCGCCAATGAAGGCGAACAGCGCCAGCGCGTTCTGGCCGTAGTGAAGCGGCAGCGAGACGACGTAGAGGTCGGAGTTGGCATCGGAGGGCATGACCGCCAGCCCGGCGAATGCAATCGGGATAACGAACAGGTTGATCGCGACGAGATAGAACGGAAACATCCAGCTCGCCTTGCGCAGTTCCTCCTCGGACCGGTTCTCCACGACGGTTACGTAGAACTGACGCGGCAGCATGATGATCGCGAGGCCAGACAGGACCGTCATGACGATCCAGGTGGGCAGCGAGGTGCTGTAGCCGAACGCGCTCTGCACCTGAGCATTTGCGGCGACCGTCGCGATCAGCTCGGCCGGGCTGCCGAGCAGGATGAAGGTGATGGCGATGCCGACGGCAAGAAAGGCTGCGAGCTTGACCAGCGATTCTACCGCCACGGCAAGGATCAGGCCGTCCTGGTGCTCCGTGGCGTCAGCATGCCGGGTGCCGAACAGGATAGCGAACATGGCAAGCAGCAGCGCCACTGCTAGCGAAATGTCGCCAATGAAGAGATCGACGGCCGGCGGCGCGCCGTTATAGTGCTCGACCATCAGGCTGACCGAGCCTGAGATGGCCTTCAATTGCAGGGCTATGTACGGGACGGTACCGAACATCGCGATGATGGTCGCGATGCCGGCAACGGTGAAACTCTTGCCGTAGCGTGCGCCGAGGAAATCGGCGATCGACGTGATCTTCTCGGACTTGGCGAGCCGGATGATCCGCGTCAGGAACGGATAGCCGAACAGGAAGACCAGTACGGGTCCGATATAGATGGTCAGGAACTCGAAACCGCGTTCGCTCGCCAGCCCGACGGAGCCAAAAAACGTCCATGATGTGCAGTAGATCGCCAGGCTGAAGGCGTAGATGTACGGTCTGGCGCGGCCTGGACCATGGGTCGCGGCGCGCCGGTCGCCGATGCTCGCGATCGCGAACAGCAACGTCACATAAGCGATTGCCACGATGACGATGACCCAGCCCTGCACCTGCCGTTCAACCTCCTATGCAGCCGGTGACGTGTATTCGCCATGAGGCAATCACAGCTCGGCAAGGCTGTCTATTGATCTTACGGCGGGGTGAGAATCGGTCGATGGTTGCAGCGATCGCGCATTCGCGCTTATCGCGAGCGCGCTTTTTGCTATGGTCAAAGTGGCCGGCCTCAAGCGGGCCCTCGATTCGACCACGATTCCATTCTCCAGGAGGGACGGATGATCAAGGAATTCCAGGAGTTTATCGCCAAGGGCAATGTCATGGACCTTGCCGTCGGCGTCATCATCGGCGGCGCGTTCGGCCTGATCGTGTCATCGCTGGTGGACGACATCATCATGCCGATCGTTGGCGCGATATTCGGCGGGTTCGACTTCTCCAACTACTTCCTGCCCCTGTCTTCCGAGGTGACCGCGTCGACGCTCGATGCGGCACGCGAACAGGGCGCTGTCTTCGCCTACGGCAATTTCATCACCGTGGTGATCAACTTCGTCATCCTCGCCTGGATCATCTTCCTGATGGTCAAGATGGTGAACAACATGCGCCGCCGGCTCGAAAGGGAGAAGGAGGCGGCACCGGCCGCGCCACCGCCGGTGGATGTCCAGCTTCTGACCGAGATTCGCGATCTGCTTGCCAAGAAATAGCCCGCAGGTAAGATCACAGGTATCGAGACCCCGGCCTTCCATGGCCGGGGTCTTCCTTTGGCGAGGCATAGCGTGAACCAGCTTTCCCATCTTCGAGCCGAGGCGCAGCGCGCGCCCGAAAGCGGCATCGTCGCAGTCATGAGTCATGGGCGGGGCAAGGAGGGGTTGATCCCGCTCTGGGCCGGCGAAGGCGATCTGCCAACGCCTGCCTTCATCTCCGACGCTGCCGCTGCTTCGCTTGCGGCTGGCGAGACATTTTATACGTGGCAGCGCGGTATCCCCGAACTGCGCGCGGCACTTGCGCGCTATTACGGCCGCCACTTTGGCCGCGCGTTCGCCCCCGAGGGGTTCATCGCGACGAATGGCGGCATGCATGCGATCCAGCTCGCGCTCGACGCCGTTGCGGGCCATGGCGACGAGGTGATCTACCTTTCCCCGGCATGGCCGAACTTCGCCGCTGCGGCGGGAATTGCAGGCGCCACGCCGGTGCCGGTCGTCCTTGATGCATCAGGAAATGGATGGACCTGCGACGTCGAAAAGATCGCAGCCGCGATCACACCGGCCACCAGGGCAATCTTCGTCAACACGCCGTCCAATCCAACCGGTTGGACCGCCGATCGGGAAACACTCGCTTCGATCCTCGATCTGGCGCGTGAACGCGGTCTCTGGATCGTCGCCGACGAGATTTATTCGCTGTTCTATTATGGCGGTACGCGCGCACCGTCCTTTATCGACGTGATGGACCCGGACGACCGCATCATTTTCGTTAACAGCTTCTCGAAGAACTGGGCGATGACTGGCTGGCGCGTCGGCTGGTTGAAGATACATCCCGAACTGCAGCAGGTCTTCGAGAACCTGATGCAGTATTCGATTTCGGGCGTCCCGGCCTTTCTGCAGAAAGGCGCGGTCGCGGCACTCGACGAGGGCGATGCGTTCATCGCGGAGCAGGTGGAGCGGGCGCGGGCCGCGCGCGACATCGTGTGCGACAGGCTGCGGTCCACGGGACGTGTCGAGCTTTCGCCGCCTGCCGGCGCGTTCTACGCCTTCTTCAAAATCGACGGCGTGGAAGATACCACGGCCGCGGCGTTCGATATCATCGATCGGGCTAATGTCGGACTGGCGCCCGGCACGGCGTTTGGTGTGGGTGGCGAAAGCTACTTCCGCTTTTGTTTCCACCGCCGGCTCGACGAGGTCGAGGAAGCGGTGGAACGGCTCGCCCACTGGATAGAGGCGCGCTGAACGGCCGGTTCAGCCGCCGGACTTGGCAACCACCAGCGGCACGATTCGGTCGGAACGCACAGGTTCCTGCGGCTGCGTCTCATCGCGGAACGGTATGCCGAGCGCGGTCCAGGTTTCCACCAGCGCGTCCTTCAGCGTCCCGATCAGCGCGTCGTCGTGGCACGGCGTCGGGGTGATGCGCAGGCGCTCTGTGCCGCGAGGCACCGTCGGATAGTTGATCGGCTGGATGTAGATGCCATGCTTGGCGAGCAGGCGGTCGCTCGCCATCTTGCACAGCTCCGGATCGCCGACCAGCACGGGCACGATATGCGTCTCCGACGGCATTACCGGCAGGTTCGCGGACGACAGCACGTCCTTGGTGTGCCGGGCCTGTCGCTGCTGCGCGTCGCGCTCTGCCTGCGATGTCTTCAGGTGGCGGATCGAGGCGGTCGCCGCCGCCGCGATCGAAGGTGGCAACGCGGTGGTGAAGATAAACCCTGGCGCATAGGAGCGGACGGCGTCGATCACCTCGCGGGTGCCGGTGATGTAGCCGCCGAGCGCACCAAAAGCCTTGGCAAGCGTACCCTCGATCACGTCGATGCGGTGCGCGAGCCCGTCACGCTCGGTAATGCCGCCGCCGCGCGCGCCGTACATGCCCACGGCATGCACTTCGTCGATATACGTCATGGCGTTGTATTTGTCGGCGAGATCGGCAATCGCCTCAATCGGAGCGATGTCACCGTCCATCGAATAGACGCTCTCGAAGACAATCAGCTTGGCACGCTCGCGACCGGCCTGCTGGAGCAGGCTTTCGAGATGCGCAAGATCGTTGTGGCGGAAAATTTTCTTCTCCGCGCCGGAGCGGCGCACGCCTTCGATCATCGAGGCGTGGTTCAGCTCGTCCGAGAGGATAAGGCAGTTCGGCAGCAACCTGCCGATCGTGGAGATCGACGCCTCGTTGGAAATGAAGCCCGACGTAAAGACCAGCGCGGCGTCCTTGCCGTGAAGGTCGGCCAGTTCCAGTTCCAGCTCGACCAGCGGGTGGTTGGTGCCGGAAATGTTGCGCGTGCCGCCGGCGCCGGAACCCATCGACCCGGCCGCATCCTGGGAGGCTGCTATCACCTGCGGATGCTGTCCCATGCCGAGATAGTCGTTGGAACACCACACGGTGATTTCGCGTGCATCGCCATTGGCGCGCCAGATCGCCTTGGGGAACGAACCGACGATCCGCTCCAGATCAGCAAAAACCCGATAGCGCCGCTCCGCATGGAGCTGGTCGATCGCTTCTTCGAAAAACCGCTGGTAGTTCATGTCGCCTTCCTGAAATTTCGGCCGGAAAATAGTCGGTGCGGCCAGATGCGTCCATGTCGCCCGGTCGGGCAAATTGCCACGCCGCGAAAGCGACGTTTCATGGGCTTTTGAGCTGATTCCGGAGCCGGCGCGTTGATCTCGCGCAAGCATTTGAAATTTTATTGGAACCATATCCGCTACGTTACGTTGGCGAACAGGCGGGTCACGGACGGGGGCCGGTTTCGGCTTGCCCGGTGAAACCGCTGTGTGGAAACGACAAACGGAGGTTTTGCCCAAACCGTGTGTGGAATTTGCGGAGAAGTACGCTTCGACGGCGCCCAGCCATCGACACTCGCCCAGACCAGGATGATGGAGGCGCTGGCACCACGTGGACCGGATGGAAGCGGCCTCGTGATGCACGGGAATGCAGCCCTTGCCCATCGCCGGCTTAAGATCATCGACCTGACCGAAAAGGCCCGCCAGCCAATGGTCGATGCCGAGCTTGGCCTGACCATCGCCTTCAACGGATGCATCTACAATTATCCGGAGCTGCGCCAGGAGCTGGAGCAGAAGGGCTACCGCTTTTTCTCCCACGGCGACACCGAGGTGATCCTCAAGGCGTGGCACGCCTGGGGCAAGGAATGCGTGAACCGTTTCCACGGCATGTTCGCCTTCGTGATCCACGAGCGCGACACCGGGCGCGCCGTGATGGCGCGGGACCGCTTCGGCATCAAGCCGCTCTACCTGGCTGAGACCCCGCATTCGGTGCGTTTTGCCTCTTCGCTGCCTGCGCTTTTGAAAGGGGGCGAAGTCGACACCTCGACCGACCGTCACGCGCTGCACCACTACCTCTCCTTCCACGCCGTCGTGCCGCCGCCGCGCACTATCATCAACGGCGTGCGCAAGCTGCCGCCGGCCACGATCCGCGTGATCGAGCCCGACGGACGCAAAACCGACACCGTCTACTGGTCGCCGCCCCACGAGCGCGATCCGTCGATGTCGGGCCTGTCGTCACAGGACTGGCGCGACCTTGTTCTGGATTCGCTGCGCACGGCGGTGAAGCGCCGCATGGTCGCAGACGTTCCGGTCGGCGTTTTGCTTTCGGGCGGCGTCGATTCGAGCATGATCGTCGGCCTGTTGGCAGAACAGGGTCAGCATGGCTTGATGACCTTTTCGGTCGGCTTCGAGGAAGCCAATGGCGAGAAGGGCGACGAGTTCGTCTATTCCGATCTGATCGCCAAACACTTCGAAACCGACCATCACAAGATTTTCGTGCCGTCCGAGCGCTTGATGGAGGCGCTTCCGGGCGTCTTTGCCGCCATGTCGGAACCGATGGTTTCCTACGACAATGTCGGCTTCTACCTGCTGTCGCAGGAGGTCTCGAAGCACATCAAGGTCGTGCAATCCGGGCAGGGCGCCGACGAAGTCTTCGGCGGTTATCACTGGTATCCGCCGCTGGCCGCCTCGAACGATGTCGTCGGCGATTATGCGCGCGTGTTCTTCGACCGCTCGCACGAGACGATGGCGCGCCACGTGAATCCGGACTGGCTCGTCGACGAGGATGCCAGCCGTGAACTGGTAGCCGAACACCTGCTGCGGGGCGGTGCGGATACGCCCGTGGATGCCGCTCTTCGCCTCGACAGCCAGGTCATGCTGGTCGACGATCCCGTCAAGCGCGTCGACAACATGACGATGGCCTGGGGGCTGGAAGCCCGCGTTCCGTTCCTCGACCACGAGCTGGTTGAACTGGCCGCCAAGATCCCGCCCGAGGAAAAGCTGCGCGAAAATGGCAAGGGCGTGCTCAAGGATGCCGCGCGCCTGGTGGTGCCGCACGAGGTGATCGACCGCAAGAAGGGCTATTTCCCGGTCCCTCAGCTCAAATATGTCGATGGCCCCTATCTCGACATGGTGCGGGATGCCCTGACGTCGCGGGTAGCGAAAGAGCGGGGGATTTTCCGCGAGGACTATCTGGAAACGCTATTTGCCAACCCGTCGGACCACATCACGCCGCTTCAGGGGTCCGAACTCTGGCAGGTAGGCCTTCTCGAACTCTGGATGCAGACCCATGGGGTATAGTGGAATGGCCAAGAATCCCGGGGCTGACGACCGACAGCCGCGCAGTCGGTCGGACAAGGCGCTTGCACATCGGCTCAAGCGATTGCGAGCCGAATCGATGAAGCCCCCGATGGGGCTTTCGGACGCTGAGACCGAGGCGCGGGAGGAAAACGCCTCGGTCGATTGCGGTTGGGGCAGGCTTCTGTTCGCCCAGACATTCGGGGAACCCGAAGACCTGATCGAGGCGATGCGCAAGGAAGGGCCGGAGCGGCGCGACATTGCCTTTTATGTCAGGGACCCGCACGTGCTACTCGCGGCGGCACCGCAGGAGGTCTTTCTCGACCCGTCTCATACGTTCCGCCTCGAACTTGCGACCTACCGGTCGAGTAGGCGCCAACCGCGCGGCTTCTTCGTGCGGCGGCTTTCCTCCGAATCCGACGCCCGCGCCGTGAACCGCATCTATGCCGCGCGCGGCATGGTGCCGGTGCGGCCCGATTTCTTCTGGTCCAACCGCGACAATCGCGCCATCACCTATTTCGTCGCCGAGGACGAAGCCTCCGGGGAGATCATCGGCACGGTGACCGGCATCGATCATGGCCGTGCCTTCTCCGATCCGGAAAACGGTTCGTCGCTCTGGTGTCTGGCCGTCGACCCGCAGGCGCGTCATCCCGGCATCGGAGAGATGCTCGTTCGCCGGCTGGCCGAGCATTTCTCGGCGCGCGGCGCGGCCTTTATGGATCTGTCCGTGCTGCACGACAACGATCAGGCGATCGCGCTTTACGAGAAGCTCGGCTTTCGGCGCGTGCCGGTTTTCGCCGTCAAGCGCAAGAATCCCATCAATGAGAAGCTCTATTCGAGCCCGCTCGCGGAATACGACGCGCTTAACCCTTACGCCCGCCTGATCGTTGACGAGGCTCGGCGTCGGGGCGTTCATGTGGAGATCACCGATGCCGAGGGCGGTTTCTTTCGCCTCTCTCAAGGCGGGCGGTCGGTCCATTGCCGCGAAAGCTTGTCGGAACTAACCTCCGGCGTGGCCATGTCCATCTGCGACGACAAGGCCGTCACCCGCCGCGTGGTCGAGAATGCCGGCCTTGTGGTACCCGAGCAGATGGTGGCCGAAGACGACGCCAAGGCGCTGAAGGCCTTTCTGAAGAAGCACGGCAGCGTTGTGGTGAAACCGGCGCGCGGTGAGCAGGGCAGGGGCGTCGCGGTCGGGCTCGAAACGCTGGAAGATATCGAGCGTGCCATCGCAGCCGCTCGCGAGATTTGCGACCGCGTTCTCGTCGAGGCCTGCTTTGCGGGCGAGGATCTGAGGCTTGTCGTCATCGACTTCAAATTGGTCGCGGCAGCGGTGCGCCGTCCGCCACGCATTGTGGGCGATGGAAGGCAAAAGATACGCAGCCTGATCGAAAGCCAGTCGCGCCGCCGCGCCGCCGCCACCGGCGGTGAAAGCCGCATCCCGGTCGACGCTGAAACGGAACGCTGCCTCGCCGCTGCGGGCCTTACACTGGACTCCGTGCTAAAGAAGGGCGAGGATATCGTCGTGAGGAAAACGGCGAATCTGCATACGGGCGGCTCCATCCACGACGTCACCGGCATCGTTCATCCACGCTTGGTCGAGGCGGCGGTGGCGGCCGCGCGCGCGATCGACATCCCCGTCGTGGGCATCGATTTCATGGTGCGTTCGCCGAGCGAGCCAGACTACGTCTTCATCGAGGCGAACGAGCGGCCTGGACTTGCCAACCACGAACCGCAGCCGACGGCGGAGCGTTTCCTAGACCTGCTGTTCCCGCTCTCGGGGCACAGGGCTGCTGCACAGGCACTCGGCAAGCTCTAATGGCAATCGACGAAGCTTATCTGCTAGCGCAACTCAAGGCGCTTCTGGAGATCGACAGCCCTACCGGCTACACGGATCAGGTCGTCCACTACTGCTCGCAGGAACTGGAGCGCCTTGGTCTTAAACCGGAACTGACCCGGCGCGGCGCGATCCGCGCGGTGCGTCAGGGAAGCCGGCGCAAGGGCGCCCGCGCCATCGTCGCCCACCTCGACACGCTTGGCGCGCAGGTCAAGCTTGTGAAGGACAACGGGCGGCTGGAACTGGTGCCGATCGGACACTGGTCGGCGCGTTTCGCAGAAGGCGGTCGCGTGACGCTCTACAGCGAGCAGGGCAGTTTCCGTGGAACCGTTTTGCCGCTGAAGGCGTCCGGTCACACATTCAACGACGATATCGATACGCTGCCAATCGGCTGGCCCAATGTCGAGCTGCGCATTGATGCGGTGACACAGTCCCGCGCCGAGACGCGCGCGATGGGCATTGATGTTGGCGATTTCGTCGCCTTCGACACCGGCGCGGAGTTCCTCGACAACGGCTTCATCAATTCGCGCCATCTGGATGACAAGGCCGGCGTCGCCATCGCGCTGGCGGCACTGGAGTCGCTGGAACGGGAAAACGTCACGACGCCTGTTGACGTGCATTTCCTCTTCACCATCGCTGAAGAGGTGGGTGTGGGCGCTGCGGCTATCGTTACCTCGGAGATCGCATCGATGGTGACGATCGATAACGGCACGACAGCCCCCGGCCAGAATTCATCCGAGTTCGGCGTCACGATCGCCATGGCCGATCAGGCCGGTCCCTTCGACTATCACCTGACGAAGAAGCTGGTCGATCTATGCCGCGAGGAGGACATCCCGTTCCAGAAGGACGTGTTCCGCTATTATCGGTCGGATTCGGCCTCGGCCATCGAAGCGGGCCATGACGTGCGCACCGCGCTGATTGCGTTCGGCATCGATGCCTCTCACGGCTACGAGCGGATTCACACACACGCGCTGACATCGGTGGCGTCGCTGACGGCTGCCTACGCGTCGAGCCCGCTGGAGATTGCGCGCGATGTCAAGGACGTGTCAGGGCCGGAAGGCTTTCCGAGCCAGCCGACCGAAGAGGCCAGCCAGCCCGACTTCGATCCCGAGAAGATCGCCGGCGCGGAGTAGGCGGCGTCAGCGCTGCACGATGATACGCGTGTTCTTCAGGCCTTTGCGCCGCGTCATCTCGAACAGAACCCTGGCATTTTCCGGATGCAGGCGAATGCAGCCTGAAGATGCCGGTCGGCCGAGCCGGCTGATCTGGTCGGTGCCGTGCACGGCGTAATTGCCATTGTAGAAGATAGAGTACGGCATCGGCGCGTTGTTGTAGCGGCTGGACCGATGGTTCTTGGAAAGCCACTTGGCGGACCAGGTTCCCGAGGGGGTCACCTTGCCCGCGCGGGCCGTCGAAACCTTCCAGCGATATTTGACCTTGCCGCCATGCAGCACCGTCATGGTCTGGGTCGAGATGTCGACCTTGGCGACGATCGTCGCTGCTTCTGCCGTTGATGGCGCGCCGATAGCTATAGCTGACGCGAGTGCGATACCTGCAATCAGTTTCATTTCTGCCCTAAGCCCCATTTATGCCGAGAACAGGATAGTCGCTTCCAAATATAGCGACAATTCATTTTCGCGTTATGAAGAAAAAGGCTTAATAACCGCTTGCGTTGCAGCGCTGTGAGAGATCGAGGTCTCGCCGCGGTCTTGCGACGGCCAAAAATCAGACGCTCGGATATAAGTCGGAACACCGGGGGATCAGCGCGCGGTCGCATGTTGCCTAACGTGGTGCTGTCACAGCACGGCCGCGCAACAGACGTACCGGGAGGAATACCGCGCTGGCCCGCAAGGGAGGACCGAAAGCATGAAACTGAAACTCATCAGTACTGTCGCAGCGCTCGCGATCCTCGCGCCCGCCGCGGCATTGGCACAGGACGATACGATCAAGATTGGTCTGATGGCGCCGCAGGAAGGCGTCTTCACCGAGCCCGGCAATGACGGTATCCGTGGTTTCGAGCTCGCGCTGAAGAAGTTCAACGGCGAGATCAACGGCAAGAAGATCGAATGGGTGCTCGGCCCGACCGACGCCACGCCGGATCGCGCGGTGCGCGAGGCTCGCAAGCTCATCGAGCAGGACCAGGTCGATTTCATCATCGGGCCGCTGTCGGGCTCCGAAGGCCTGGCGCTGCGCGACTACGCGAAGACCATCCCCGGCAAGACGATCATCAATGCCGCGTCGGGCGCGCTTGAAACGACCTATGTCGATCCGGCGCCGAATTTCTTCCGCTTCCATCCGGACGGCGCGCAGTGGGGCTATGGCCTTGGCAGTTATGTCGTCAACGAAAAGGGCTGGAAGAAGGTCGCCACCATCGCGGCCGACTATTCGTTCGGCTACACCAACTTCATGGGCTTCGCGGTCGACTTCTGTAAGGCCGGCGGCGAGATCGTGGAGCGCTTCTGGCTGCCACTGGGCAGTGGCGACTTCGCGTCGATCATCGCGGCTCTGCCCTATGACGTCGATGCCATCTATCTCGGTGTCGGCGGCACGGATGCCATCAACTTCCTGAATCAGTACGAGCAGGCCGGCGGCGATACCAACATCATCGGCGGCACGATCATGGTCGACCAGACGGTTCTGACGGCGCGCGGGCGCGCTAAGGAAGCACTGATCGGCACGCCGAGTTCCGGCGTTCAGGCGGACGACTGGCAGGACGAGAACTGGCAGGCTTATGTGAAGGCCTATCAGGAAGCGTTCCCGGACGGGCTGCCCACGCCGTCGCTGTTTGCCACCAACTACTACAACTCGACCATGGGTGCGCTGATGGCGCTTGAGGCGATCGACGGCGAACTCGACGATGACCAGGCGAACTTCCACGCCGCCCTTTCGGCGGTGGAGATGGATACGCCGAACGGCCACATCAAGCTCGACGAAAACCGTCAGGCTATCGGCTCGGTGTTCATCACCGAAGTGGTCGAAGGCGACGACGGCGAACTCTACAACACGTTCAAGGCCAAGGTCGACAATGTCGACCAGAAGCTCGGCATGACCAAGGAAGAGTTCGATGCTATCGGCCTTCCTTCCCGCGATACGCCGGATTGCGCGGCGTTGAATCCGTAACGCGAATGCCAGCGGGCAGGGTTCGATCCCTGCCCGTCGGCTCTCTTCGGACAGATTCATTCAGCAGGGCGGACGACACTCACCGCGCCGTCGCCCGGCGGAGCGCGTTGCCATGTCGCTCATCAGCTACGTGACCAAGATTCACTTCGCGGAGAACGTCCTGGAGGACGCGCTCGAGGCCGAACTGGAGCGGCTCGGTCTGTGTCGGCCGATGATCGTTTCAGACAATGGTACCTCGCGGCGCAATGTGCTGGATCGGCTGCTCGCAGCCGTGCCACGGCCGGTTTCCCCAACTGTCTACGAAAGCGGATGCTGCCGGGCAACGGAAGAGGCCTGTGCCGAGGCCGCGAACCTCTATCTCGATTGCGAGGCGGATGGCCTGATTGCGTTCGGCGGGGCGGCCGCTTTCAACCTGACGAAGGCCGTCGCGCTGCGCGTGAGCCATGATGGCGCTTTGCGAAACTATGCCGGCACGGAAGGCGGCAGGCCGCGCATCCTCGACATCATCCCGCCGATGATCGCGATACCGACAATCGCGGGCTCCTGCGCCGAAACCGTCGGCATTGCGGTTGTGTCCCTTCGCGACGGTTCCAATGTTTCGTTTGTTAGCCAGTTCCTGACGCCGCGCGTAGTGATATGCGATCCGACGCTGACGCTTGATTTGCCTGCCGGCGATACGGCCGCTGCCGGCATGGACGCTCTGACCCACTGCCTCGAGACCTATATTTCCACCGCGTACAACCCACCGGCAGATGGCATCGCACGGGACGGACTACGCCGGGCTCTGGCCCATCTGGAGCGCGCCGTCGCCGACGGCAGCGATCTCAACGCCCGCCGCGAGATGATGGCGGCAGCGCTCAACGGCGCGCTGGCCAACCAGAAGGGGCTCGGCGGCGTTCATGCCATGAGCCACGCGCTGAGCGGCGTGGTCTCCGGCGCGCTGGACCACGGCGCGACCAACGCGGTGCTGCTGCCTCTTGTGCTCGAGTTCAACGCACCGGCCGTTGCCCACCGCTACGAGGACATCAAGCGCGAATTCCGGCTTCCGGCCAGGGCCAATCTGCCTGAGGCGATCGTTCGGCTGCGCGAAAGCATTGCGCTGCCGTCACGGCTTGGCGACATCGGCGTGGCGGGCGGCGACTTGCCGCGCGCGGCGACCCTGGCCGCTGCCGATTATGCCAATCGGACCAATCCGCGTCATGCCGGCGCGCACGACTATCTTTCCATGCTGCAGGCCGCATTATGAGCCGTCTTTCTGACGTTGCGTCATGGGGGCTGGACTCGGCCGCAGGCTGGATTACAGTGAAAGAAAAATCCGCATCCCGAAAAATTGCGGAAAGGGAGGAGCATGAGCACCGCGTTGGCAGTGCATCACGGGCCATTCGGTCGCGTGGCGCTGTACAATCTTGATCGTTCGCTGGCCCTGCATGCGCACAGGGAAGGCCATCTGATCTTTCACATCCAGGGCCCCGCCGCGTCCATCAGGATCGATGAGGACATCTACCCGCTGTCCGGCGGCCAGGCTGTAGCAATCAGCCCATGGCAGCCGCACAACTACATGTCGCTGGATCACGACGAACCGTCGCTCTTTCTCACTCTGTACATAAAGCCGTTCTGGTTTCTCGAGGCGAGTCGCCAGGCCAATGCCGCGCTGCGCTTCGGGCGCAGCCCGATCGATGTGACGGAACAGATCTGCCGCCTGTCGCTGCAGGTATCGTCCGCCATGCTTGAGGATGCGGACGACAGCTTCGTCGCCGGCTATCTCTACGAGCTGACGCAGGCCTGCTTCGACCAGTCGTGGCAGTGGGTCGCGGAGGGCGCGACCTTCACCCGCTGCGCCCCGCCCGTGCGGGACTTCCGCGTGCGCAATTCGGTCAAGCTGATGCAGCATCGCGTCAGCGAGCGCATCGTCCTCGACGAAATCGCCAAGGACTCCGGCCTGTCGCGGCCGCACTTCTACAAGCTCTTCCGCCAGCAGGTGGGCATCACGCCCAATATCTACCTGAACACCCTGCGCATGGAGAGCGCGCTTCAGCGTCTGACGACATCGCACGACGCCGTTACGGATATAGGTCTCGATCTCGGCTTCTCCTCTCAGGCGAGCTTTACGCGCTTCTTCATCGCCAATGCCGGCATCGCGCCGAGCGACTATCGGCGCGTCGTTCATTTCGCCGGCGTTGCCTGACGGAAGCATTTCCGTCGACGGCAGTCGGTTTTGGCGATGATTGGCGACAGCAAGAGACTGTCGGGTATGCGCGATCGCGCATCTTGCGCTTAGCTTGACGACGAACAGATGCGATGCGGCTCTAGGGAGGAGAGTATCGGCATGATCGACAGTCGAGTGCGACCGTTGTCGGAAGACCGGTCCGGGAGGTCGGGTTGAGCGGCTTTGTCCAGCGCAACCCTATCTGGACGGTAATCATTGCCGTGCTCGTCGCCGCTTTCGCCTGGGCCGTGGTGGCACCCTGGCCGCCCGGCATGGAGGCGATTGTCGGGCGCAAGCAGATCTTCCTCAATGCGCTTTTCAACGGCATCACGCTGGGCGCGCTCTATTTCCTCGTGGCAAGCGGCTTCACCCTCATCTTCGGCCTGATGAAGAACGTGAACCTCGCGCATGGTTCGCTCTATTTGCTGGGGGGCTACATCGGCTACGAATTCGCGGAAGCGACGGGATCGTGGCTCGGAGCCTTCGTCGTTTCCTTCGTTATCGTCGCGCTGCTCGGCATCGTCCTGCAATATGTCGTCTTCCGGCGGATGGAGGGCGAGGATCTGCGCCAGACGCTGGTGACGATCGGCATCTCGATCGTGCTGGCCGATTTGATGCTGTGGCGCTGGGGGAGCCATTCCTACCAGATACTGTCGCCCGATTTCCTGAGCGGGCCGACCACGCTGCCCCTGATTGCCGGCGTGCGCGGCGATGGCGAGATCGTCTATCTGAGATTCCCGGCAGTACGCATCGCCATTCTTGTCGCTTCCATCGTGCTTGGCGCGCTGATGTGGCTGGCGCTCAACCGGACCCGCATCGGCATGCTGATCCGCGCAGGTGTCGACGACCGCGACATGCTTGCTGCCTCCGGCGTACGTATCCAGTATGTCTTCGTGCTGGTCTTTGCCTTCGGGGCGGGGCTTGCGGGCATGGCGGGCATCGTCGGCGGAACCTTCCAGTCGGTCGCGGCCGGCGAGGACATGCGTTTCCTGCTCGCCTCGCTCGTCGTCGTTATTGTCGGCGGGATGGGATCGATCTTCGGGGCAGCGCTCGGCGCGTTGCTCATCGGCCTCGCCGAACAACTCGGCTCCGTCTACGCGCCGACCTATTCGGTCGTTCTCACCTTCCTCATCATGGCGCTCGTGCTGGCATTTCGCCCGCAGGGCCTCCTGGGGCGCTGAGCCATGGCCGCGGTGGACCCGACCAGCGTCGAAAGAGGCAGGAGGGCGGCCAGGACCGGGCAAGCCTCGGACGTGCCGGCCTGGCTCCAGGGTCTGCCCGTCTCCTGGTGGGTCGTCGGCGTCATCCTTCTTTTCATGCCGGTCGTCGCCAATGATTTCATCCTGTTCCAGATCTTTGGCTGGGGCTTTATCCTCGGCATGATCGCGCTCAGCCTGATGTTTTTGGGCGGATATGGTGGCATGGTCAGCCTCGCGCAGATGTCGATCGCAGCCCTTGCCGGCTACATGATCGCCATACTTGGCAGCAGCGGCGTGCAGACCATCAGCCTCAACTGGCCGTGGTGGCTGGCGATCCCGGTGGCGATCTTCATCGCGGCCGCATTCGCCACCATGATCGGCGCGCTCGCGGTACGCACCGAGGGCATCTACACGATCATGATCACGCTCGCGATCGCGGCCGCCTTCTTCTATTTCACGCGTCAGAACTACACGATCTTCAACGGCTATACCGGCTTTGCCAACGTGGTCCCGCCGGACCTGTTCGGCATCAACTGGCGCCGTTCCGTGCCTTTCTACTACCTGTCGCTGGCGTGCGCGGTCATCGCCTATTGCGTCGTGGTCTACGTGTCCCGCTCACCCTTCGGGCTTGCCCTGCAAGGCGTTCGCGACAATCCCCGCCGCATGGCCGCCCTCGGCTTCAACGTTTTCGCGCACCGCGTCTTCGCCTACACGTTTGCGGGCGCTATCGCCGCCGTCGCCGGCATTCTGATGGCCTGGCAGAACGCGCAGATATCGCCGGGCACAGCAGGCTTGCCGGCGGTCATCGACATCCTCGTCATCGCCGTCGTCGGTGGCATGAAGCGGCCGATTGGCCCGTTTATCGGCGCGCTGATCTACGTCGTCCTACGCACTTTCGCGCCGGACATCCTGCTAACGCTCGGTCTTTCGGGCGATCGTTTCAAGCTGCTGATCGGCCTCGGCTTCCTGGCCATCGTCTACTGGTCGCCGGATGGTGTGCTCGGGCTGTGGGAGCACTGGCGCGCTCGCCGCGCCAAGGCAGGTGATCCGCTGACACGTGGCGGAGACGCGCAATGAGCCCGGCCGCCAGCACCGTGGAACCGCGCAGCGTGGGCGATCTCCTGAACGCGACCGGCAGCGGCAATGCGCTGGAACTGCGCGGTGTCACCCGCATGTTCGGTGCACTCGCGGCGCTGACCGATGTAACGCTGACCGTCAAGCCCGGCGAACGGCGTGGCGTTTTGGGCTCCAACGGTGCCGGCAAGACGACGCTGTTCAACTGCGTTACCGGCGATTTCCTGCCCACATCGGGCACGATCCGCCTGTTCGGCGAGGACGTGACCCGTTTTCCGGCACACGAACGCATCCGCCGCGGGTTGCGACGCACCTACCAGATATCGCTGCTGTTCGGCGGCCTCACCGTGCTGGACAATGTCTACCTCGCATGCCGGGGCGTCTCGCGCGGCCGTTTCTCGCTGGTGCGCCCGCGCCGCAACGACGCGCTGATGCAGTCGGCTTTCGAGCTCATCGAGGCCGTGCACCTGAGCGATGTCGCCGAGACGCTGGTGGCCGAGCTTTCCTACGGCCAGCAGCGGCAGCTCGAAATCGCGCTGGCGCTGGCCGGTGCGCCCCGCTTCATCCTGTTCGACGAGCCTGCTGCCGGCCTTTCGCCGACCGAGCGAGCCGACCTTGTGGCAATCCTCACCAGCCTGCCGAGGCATATCGGCTTCATCATCATCGAGCACGACATGGACGTCGCGCTGCGCGTCGCAGAGAGCGTTTCGATGATGCACAACGGCCGCATCTTCAAGGAAGGCCTGCCGAGCGAGATCGAGAACGATCCCGAGGTGCAGGAACTTTACCTCGGAGGCGGCCATGGCTGAACGCCAGGGGGAGAGACGGCGCATAGGCCAGCCGACGCTCGAGATACGCGGGCTCAATGTCTATTACGGCGCTTCGCACGCCTTGCAGGGCGTCGAACTGACACTCGACAGCGGCGTGGTCTCGGTTGTCGGCCGCAACGGCATGGGCAAGACCACGCTGTGCAACGCGATCATGGGTCTGGTGCCCGTGTCCAGCGGATCGATCACCTTCGCCGGGCAGCAACTGGTCGGTCTTACCCCGTCGCGTATCGCGCAGCTCGGCATCGGCTATGTGCCGCAGGGACGCCGCCTTTGGCGTTCGCTCACGGTCGATGAACACCTGCGCATGGTGGGCGCGGGCAGGAGCGGCGCCTGGACCATCGACCGTGTCTATTCGACCTTCCCGCGCCTTGCCGAGCGGAAGACCAATGGCGGCGGGCAGCTTTCGGGCGGCGAGCAGCAGATGCTGGCCATCGCGCGCGCGCTGCTGGTCAATCCGAAGCTCCTGGTCATGGACGAACCGACGGAGGGCCTCGCGCCGGTCATCGTCAATCAGGTCGAGGAAATCCTGCTGCATATCGGCGAGGAAGACGGCATCGACGTTCTCGTCATCGAGCAGAACATCGGCGTGGCGACGGCGGTGGCCGAGCGTGTCGGCATCATGGTCAACGGTCGCATCAACCGCGTGATCGATTCTGCCCAGCTCGCCACAGACCGCGATCTGCAGCAGCGGCTCCTGGGCGTCGGCCGCCATTCGGAGGATGACGGGCGACGCCAGGCCCCGACGGACACGGAAGGCGAGGCGCCTCAAGCCGCCGTTCAGCCGTCTGCGCAGAAAGTCTACCTTTCCAATCCGATCGTGCCCACACGTTGGTCCCGGCCGGTGCCGCGCCGGCAGATCATTCAGTCGGCACGTACGGTCAGCGGCACCACCGGGCAGGCGGCAGCGCGCGGGCTCCCTGAACTGCGGCCGCTCGCCACGCCCGGTGAGCAGGTGGTGATCGTTGCCGGCACGCTCGATACGAAAGGCGAGGAACTGCGCTTCATGCGCGACCTCATCCGCGAAGCCGGGCTGCCCGTGCGCATGGCCGACCTTTCCACTGCCGGCCGTCATTCCGGCGCGGAGATTCCAGCCCATCAGATCGCGGCCTATCATCCGCGCGGCGCAAGCGGCGTCTTCTCCAGCGATCGTGGCGAGGCCGTCGCCGGCATGACGCTCGCCTTCGAACGTTGGATCCGCCGCCAGTCGGGCATTGCCGGCATCATCGCGGCAGGCGGATCGGGCGGCACGGCGATGGTGGCGCCTGCCATGCGAGCGTTGCCCGTCGGCGTGCCCAAGATCATCATCTCCACCATCGCGTCGGGCGACGTCTCGCGTTATGTCGGCGCGGCCGACATCACGATGATGCATTCGGTCGCCGACGTTCAGGGCCTCAATTCGATCACGCGGCAGGTGCTGGCCAACGGCGCCAACGCGCTTGCCGGCATGGTGCGGGCGCGCCGGGATACGCAGCAGCAGTCCGGGCGCGACGATCGGCCTGCGGTCGCGCTCACCATGTTCGGCGTCACGACGGCCTGCGTGCGCCAGATCGCGGCGGAGCTTGAAAGCGACCACGACTGCCTCGTCTTTCACGCCACTGGCACCGGTGGTCAGTCGATGGAGAAGCTGGTCGAGTCCGGCCAGCTAGAAGGCGTGATCGACGTCACCACCACCGAGGTTTGTGACATGCTGGTGGGGGGCGTCTTTCCGGCGACGGAAGACCGCTTCGGCGCGATGATCCGCGCGCGCATGCCCTATATCGGCTCGGTCGGCGCGCTCGACATGGCGAACTTCCGCGCTTTCGAGACGGTGCCGGAGGCCTTCCGCAGCCGCAACCTCTACCGGCACAATCCGGAAATCACCTTGATGCGCACCACGCCTCAGGAAAACACGGCCATGGGGCGCTGGATCGGCGAGCGGTTGAACCGAATAGAAGCGCCGGTGCGTTTCTTCCTGCCGGAAGGTGGCGTCTCCGCGCTCGATGCGCCCGGCCAGCCTTTCCATGACCCGGCGGCCGACGAGGCGCTGTTCGCGGCTTTGGAAGGCACGGTGCGCCAGACCTCGACACGGCAGCTCATCCGCCTGCCGCATCACATCAACGCCCCTGAATTCTCCGCCGAGATCGTGAAGGCCTACCGGACGCTGCATGGCGGCGGACGGCCGCAGCGGCGGGCAAAGGTTAGGTAGCAGCATGGCGATACCGCGACAGCAAATCCTGGAAAAATTCCGCGCGATGATCGCGCGAGGCGAGCCGATCATCGGTGGCGGCGCCGGCACTGGACTTTCGGCCAAGTGCGAGGAAGAAGGCGGCATCGACCTCATCGTCATCTACAATTCCGGGCGCTACCGCATGGCCGGTCGCGGTTCGCTTGCGGGCCTGCTTGCCTATGGCGATTCCAACGCGATCGTCGTTGACATGGCGCGCGAGGTGCTGCCGGTGGTGAAGCACACGCCCGTGCTGGCCGGCGTAAACGGTACCGATCCATTCCGTGTGATGGATGTCTTCCTGCCGGAGCTGAAGCGCCTCGGCTTTTCCGGCATCCAGAACTTTCCGACCGTCGGGATCATCGACGGCACCTTCCGCGCCAATCTGGAAGAGACCGGCATGTCCTACGGGCTCGAGGTCGACATGATCGCCAAGGCCCGTGCGTTCGACATGCTGACGACGCCCTACGTCTTCAACGAGGACGAGGCGGCCGCGATGGCGCGCGCGGGTGCCGACATCATCGTCTGCCACATGGGCCTGACGACGGGCGGCTCCATCGGCGCCGAGACTGCGCTGAAGCTGGAAGACTGCCCGGCGCTGATAGACGCCTGGGCCGAGGCCGCGCTGAAGGTCAAGCCGGATGCGATCGTGCTTGCCCACGGCGGGCCGGTCGCGATGCCCGAAGACGCGGATTTCATCATGAAGAACACCGCCAATTGCCATGGCTTCTATGGAGCCTCTTCGATGGAGAGGTTGCCGACCGAAGTCGCGCTTACCGAGCAGACCCGCCAGTTCAAGCGGATCAAGGGAAAATGACATGCCGATAGAATTCATCACGTCGGCACCTTCGCGGGAGGGACGAAAATGACTGGACAGATCATCGGCCAGCTCATCCTGTGGCTCATCGCAGCCGTCATAGTCATCGCCATCATCTACTGGGTGATGAACTGGCTCTACCGCCGGTCGACGAAGGAGATAGCCTTCGTGCGGACCGGCTTCCTCGGCGAGAAGGTGGTGATCGACGGCGGCGCCTTCGTCTGGCCCATCGTCCACGACGTAACACCGGTCAGCATGAACACGCTCGTGCTGGAGGTGGTGCGCAACAAGGACCAGGCGCTGATTACTCGCGACCGGATGCGCATTGATGTGGAAGCGGAGTTCTATGTGCGGGTGCGGCCGACACGCGAGGCGGTGTCGGTGGCGGCCTCCACGCTGGGCCGGCGGACGCTGGACGCCAAGAACCTGCACGAACTGCTGGTCGGCAAGTTCGAAAGCGCCATGCGCGCGGTCGCGGCCGAAATGTCTATGGGCGAAATGCACGAGCAGCGCGGGGTCTATGTCAGCCGCGTTCGCGAGGCGGCGCAGGAAGATCTATCCCGCAACGGCCTGGAGCTGGAGTCGGTCGCTATCGTCGACATCGACCAGACCGCGCTCGAATATTTCAACCCGTCGAACCGCTTCGATGCCGAAGGTCTGACGGCGCTCATCAAGGACATCGAGGAGCGTCGCACGCTGCGCAACGACATCGAGCAGGGTGCGATGATCCAGATCCGCACCCGCAACCTCGAGGCGGAGAAGCAGTCGCTCGAGATCGAGCGCGCCAGCGAAGAGGCAAGGCTTGAACAGGAACGCGACGTCGAGTTCCGGCGCGCCCACCAGCGCGCGCAGCTTGCCCGCGAACGCGCCGAACGCGATACCGAGGCCGAGAGTGCGCAGATCACCGCGCGAGAAGCGATCGAGCGCGCGCGCATCGCCAACGAGCAGTCGATTGCAGAAAGCCGCATCGCCTCCGAACGCGAGATCAGGCAGCGCGAGATCGAGCGCCAGCGCGCGATCGACTCTGCCGAAATCACCACGCGCGAGGAGATCGAGAAGGCCCGCATCGCGCAGGAACGCGCGATCAAGGAAGCGCGCATCGATAACGAGAAGGAAACGCAAACCCGCGAAATCTCTCGCCAGCGCGAAGTCGATCAGGCCGAGATCGCAGCAAAGGAATCGACCGAGAAGGCCCGCATCGAACAGGAGCGCGCGGTCGCCGAAAGCCGCATAACGACCGAGCAGGACATCCGCCGGCGCGAGATCGAGCGTAGCCGCGCCATCGAAGAGGCAGAGATCGCCTCACGCGAGGCGACCGAGAAGTTGCGTATTCTCGAAGCTGCCAATACCAACGAAGAGCGCATCGAGACGGACCGCAAGATCCGCGAGCTGGAGATCGGCAAGCAGAAGGCGCTGGAGGAAGCCGAGATCGCAGCAGGGCAAGCCACGGAGGCAGCCCGTATCGCACGCGAAAAGAAGATCGCGGCCGAACGCATCGCCTACGAGCAGGAAACGCGCGAACGCGAGATCGCCCGCAACCGGGCCGTCGACCAGGCCGACATCTCGGCACGCGAGCTGATCGAAAGTGCCCGCATCGAGGTGGAAGCCAAGATCGAGCGCGAGCGCATCGACAGCGAACGCGGCACGCGCGAGCGCGACATCGAACGCCGGCAGATGCTGGACGAGGCGCAGGTCGCGGCCGACGAGGCGGTCGAAGCCGCCCGCATCGCGCAGAGAAAGATGCTCGACTTCGAGCGCATCACCGCCGAGCAGGAGACGCGGGAACGCGAGATCGAGCGCGAGCGGATCGTCGAGGAGGCCAGCGAACGGCGCATCGTCGAGCTCGCCGCCAGGAAGAGCGAACGTGCCGAAGCGGACGCCAAGGTGCGGCAGGCCGAGATCCTGGCGCAGCGCGACGTGGAGCGCAGCGACATCGCACGCCAGCAGGCGCTGGACGCGGCCAAGCTCGAACGCCAGCGCGCGCTGGAACAGCTCGAGATCGCCCGCGTGCAGACGCTGCGCGAGGCCGAGATTGCTTCGAAAGAAGAGATCGAACGCGCCCGCATCGCATCCGAGCGCGGCCTCGACGAAGCCCGCATCGGTCACGAGACGGAGCGGCGCCGGCTGGAGGTCGAGCGCGAGCGTAATATCGAGAGCGCGCAGATGGAAAAGGCCATCGTGCTCTACCGCAAATCGCTGGAGGAATCGGCTGCCCGTGCCGAGGCCGACATTGCCAGAGCCCGCGCGGCCGAGGCCGAGGAGCAGATCAAGACCGCACGCGAGACCGAGGAGGCCAACCGTCGCAAGAGCGTCGATGTGCTGATGGCGGAGAAGCGCGCTCAGGAGGAAAAGATCGCCGCCGAGGCCGAGAAGGTCCGCCGCGCGGTCGAGGCCGAGGCGCAGAAGCTGCTCAACGAGGCCGAAAACGTGCTGTCCGATCCGGCGCGGCACTCGCTGTTCCGCCGCAAGCTGCTGGAACATGTCGAGGGCATCGTTTCGGCCTCCGTCAAGCCGCTGGAGAAGATCCAGGACATCCGCATCATGCAGCTCGACGGCATCGCTGGCGGACACGGCGGCGAACGGGCCAACATGACCGACGAGGTCATCAACTCGGCGCTTCGCTATCGCGTCCAGGCGCCGCTGGTCGACAGCCTGCTTGCCGATATCGGCATCGAGGGTGGCAACCTGACGAAGCAAGGCGGCCTGATCCGCGAGGCCTCCGACCTGACGCGCATCGCCGGCGAGGTGCAGAAACAGCAGCGCTCTGGAGGTGATGGCGGCTCCAACGATGGCGGCAGCGGGTCCGATGGCGGCGGCAAATCGTCGTCCGGTTCGCGGTCGAAGAAATAGGAGCCGGCAATGCCAAGGGTATTCGTCTCCACTGTCATCGATGCGCCGCCCGCCAGGGTTTGGGAGCGGATCAGGGATTTCAACGCGCTGCCGCGCTGGCATCCCCGCATCCGCGAAAGCCGCATCGAAAACGGCGAACCTTCCGACAAGGTCGGCTGCGTGCGCGATTTCACGCTGCAAAACGGCGACCGCCTACGCGAAAAGCTGCTCGGCCTGTCGGACTACGACATGTTCTGCACCTACGCGATCCTCGAAGGACCGATGCCGCTGACCGACTATGTCGCGACGTTGCGGCTGACCCCGATAACGGATGGCGATCGCACCTTTGCCGAATGGTCGGCCGAGTTCGAGTGCGCCGACGAGGTGGCCGACGATCTCGTCAACGGCATCGGCGGCAACGTCTTCCAGGGCGGCTTCGACTCGCTCAAGCGACATTTCGGGGGATAGGCGGATGCTTGCCGACGCTGCCTCTTTACGTTGCCCCCCTCTGGCCTGCCGGCCATCTCCCCCACACGGGGGGAGATCAGCCGTCGGCCGATCTTTCGCCAATCTCCAGCGTTGGAGAGGCAGCGCTGAGCGTGAAGCTGCCGATCTCCCCCCTTGTGGGGGAGATGTACGGCAGGACAGAGGGGGGCGTGAAGGAACGCGGAGCATTCGGGAGTTGCGATCAACCAAAGAGATCGCCCCATGGTGAAGATCGTCAAATCCACCATCATGGAGGCGCCTGTCGAGGCCGTGTGGGAGGTGCTGCGCGACTTCAACGGCCACGACCAGTGGCACCCGGCGGTCGCCGACAGCCACATCGAGCGCGGACAGCCCTCCGACAAGGTTGGATGCGTTCGCCGCTTCCATCTGGCCGATGGTTCGGAACTGCGCGAGCAGCTTCTGACCATGTCCGACATCGACATGGCGTTCTCCTATTGCCTACTCGATACGCCGATCCCGCTGCTCAACTACGTCGCTCATGTCCGCCTGATCCCGGTAACCGACGGCGATATGACGTTCTGGCACTGGGAGTCGCGCTTCGACACGCCGCCGGGCCGCGAAGCCGAGCTTCAGAAGCAGGTCGGCGAGGAAATCTACGAGGGCGGCTTTCACGCCGTCCGCGCCTTCATGGGGCTAGCGCCCGCATCGCAGGGAGGGGCCTGATGCCCGTGAAAGTGGAGACCTACGAGCGCGTTGAAGAGGCCGCGCGCGCCCTCTCGGCAAGCCGTTCGGCGCGTTTTCTCGGCGGCGGCACGCTTGTGATGCGGGCTGTGAATGCCGGCGACCAGTCATTCGATACGATCATTCGACTGCGCGATCCGGATTTTCGGACGATCAGGATGCAGGGCGACGGTCTCGTCATCGGCGCCGGGGTCACCATGGCCGCGCTTGTCGCCAATCGCGATGCGGCATTCCTCGCTCCCGTGGCGCGGGTGATCGGCGGTCCGGCCATCCGCAACATGGCGACCGTTGGCGGCAACCTGTTTGCCAGCGGCAATTACGGCGATCTCGCCGTGGCGCTGCTGGCGCTGGGCGCCACGGTGCAGCTCGCCGGCAGCGGCAGCCGCGGCATGCCGATCGACGAGTTCCTGCGGGACCGCGAGCGCCACGCAACCTCACTTGTCCAGTCCGTCACCGTGCCACGGCCGCGCGACCCCGCCGCATTTCGCTTCACCAAGGTCAGTCGCGTGAAGCCGAAGGGTGTGTCGCTGATGTCGATCGCGGCACTCCTGCCGCAGTCGGGCGGGCGCGTGCAGGGCGCGCGCGTCGCCTATGGCGCAATGGGGCCGACGCCCCTGCGCGCCATTGCGGTCGAACGCGCGCTTGAAGGACAGGCGCTCGATGCCGCTGCCATCGATCGGGCGGCCGCGCTGGCGGTCGAGGGCATCGCGCCGCCGACCGACGCGCTCGCCTCGTCCTGGTATCGGGCGGAGGTGGCCGGTGTGCATCTGAAACGGCTCCTGGCCGGGGAACGGAGATAGGCATGGCGAAGAAACCGGTCCAGTTTCGTCTCAACGGCTCGGAAAAGGCGGTGTTCGTCGACGACGGGCAGAACCTTCTCGACCTACTGCGTCGCGGCGTCGGCGACCTGACCCCGAAATATGGCTGCGGGCAGGGAACCTGCGGCACCTGCACGGTGCTGATCGATGGCGAGCCGCATCTGTCATGCCTGACGCTCGCGGAAACCATCGACGGCCGGCAGGTCTCCACCACGGCCGGGCTTGCGCGCGGCAGCGAGCTTCATCCGCTGCAGGCCGCCTTCATGGATGGGTTCGCCGCCCAATGCGGCTACTGCACGCCGGGCATGCTGATGGCCGCGAGCGCGCTGCTGGAGCGTAACCCGGACCCTTCGCGCGAGGACATCGTGGAAGCCATCTCCGGCAATATCTGCCGCTGCACCGGCTACGAGCCGATCATCAACGCGATCCTTGCCGCGGCGAAGGCCGGCGGCGCACGGCGCTACGGGTAGGTGAGCCAATGAGCATCGAGTTCCGCAAGGAATATTTCGCCGACGAGCGCGACGACAATTTGAATGAGGTCGGCAAGCCGACCCAGCGCCAGGATGCGCTTGGCCATGTCACCGGCAGGTCGCCCTATTTCGACGACCATCTCTTCGACGGACTGCTTCACATCCGCTGCGTGAGAAGCCCGCACCATCACGCGCGCATCCGGCGCATCGACACCAGCGAAGCCGAGCGCATGCCGGGTGTGGTGAGGATCATCACCGGCAAGGACGTGCCGCATAATCTCAACACGCTGCTGTCGCTGCTCGACTTCGGCCTCGATGACGAGCCGCTGCTTTCCGACAAGAAGGTCGCCTACAAGGGCGAGCCGGTGGCGGCCGTGGTCGCCGAGACCGAGCGGGCAGCACGCGACGCGGTCGCCAGGGTGCGGGTCGATTGGGAGGAGCTTCCAGCCGTCTTCGACGTTGAGGAAGCGGTCAAGCCGGGCGCGCCGGTGGTCAACGAGGTCTACCCGAAGAACCTCTTCGTCTATCACGGCCGCTACGACCACCAGAAGCTGCGCTACGGCGACGTGGAAGCGGGTTTCCGTCAGGCCGACCGCATCATCGAAGGGCGATACCAGATGTCGCCGATCGAGCAGGCGCCGACGGAGACATGCGGCGCGATCGCTGCCCCCGAGACCAACGACCGCTACGTCGTCTACACGTCCACGCAGGCGCTGTTCTTCTCGCTCGACACCACGTCGAAGCTGCTCAAGACGCCGTCCAACCGGCTGCATTTTATCGGCGGCACCGTGGGCGGCGGCTTCGGCGGCAAGGTCGATTCCCTGCACGAGCCGATGGCGGTGCTGGGCACCATGCTGACCGGGCGGCCATGCAAATACATCTTCGACCGCGAGGAAGAGATGCAGGTGGGTGCGCCGCGCGGCGCGGAACGCTGGTACCTCAAGGACGGTGTGATGAACGATGGGCGCATCGTCGCCCGCAAGTTCGTCGGCTATTTCGACAGTGGTGCCTATACGCGGCTTTCCAGCTACGCCATCATCAAGGGCGTGGGGCACCTGCCGGGGCCTTACACGATCCCCAACGTCTATGCCGACGTCTATTGCGTCTTCACCAACCGGACGCCGGCCACCGCCATGCGCGGCTTCGGCATTACCGGTGTCGATTTCGCCATCGAGGCACATATGGACAAGGTGGCGCACGAGGTCGGCCTCGACCCGATCGAACTGCGCATCCTCAACGCCTATCGCGACGGTGACATGAAGGCGCATCGCCGTCTCGCCAAGAACACGGCGCTGATCGAGTGCTGTCAGGTGGCCGCCGAAAAGGCCAAGTGGCCGCTCAGCCAGGCTGCCAGCCAGGCATCGTCTCTGCGCGATGGCGGCGGCGAGCGCGGCCGCTTGCCCGCTCATACGGCGACCGACCAGAACGGTCTCGTCACCGGGTTCACCGCGCAGAGTTACGCCAAGAAGTCCAGGGCGACGCAGCCATCCGCGACGCCGCCGCCCCAGATCGCGCGACACGAAAGTGCGCCGGTGACGCCGCGTGCCGAACAGCCCCGGCCGCAGCCTGCGCAGCCCGCCTCTGCCCCGCCCCCGCCACCGGCCGCAACCGAGCAGCGGCACACGCGGTTTTCCTCCATCTCCGGCCTCAGGAGGCGATGACATGACGATCCATCGCGGACGCGGCTTTGCCTCGATCAACTATCCCATCGGCATGAATCTCGGTGGCGACCCCTCGCAGGCGCTCGTCCACTCCAATCCCGGCGGCAAGTTCATGGTGGCGCTGTCCTCCATCGATCTCGGCCAGGGCATGAAGTCGGTGACACGCCAGATCGCCGCCGAAACACTCGGCGTGCCGGTAGAGGATGTCTATGTGGATACGGCCGACTCCGACACCGGTCCGCACTGCATGGGCTCCTTCGCCTCACGCGGGACGCACCGCGTCGGCAATGCCGTCATTCAGGCTGCGCAGGAAGCGCGCGCGGTCATGCTCGAAGCGGCGGCCGAGGAACTGGAGGTCGACCCCGCCGACCTCGTAACCGACGGCAAGGGCAACATCCACGTCAAGGGCGCGCCCTCGAAATCGATCACCACGGCGGAAGCCTGCGGGGCGGCGCAGTTCAAGCAGGGCCGCACCGTGTCGGGGCGCGGCATCTTCCTGATCCCGCTGTCGGAGGTCGATGCGGATACCGGCGAGATGACGCCGGTGTCCTGTTTCGCCCATGCAGCGCTGATCGTCGATGTCGATGTCGACGACGAGACCGGTGAAATCGATGTCATCCAGATGAACAGTGCCTATGAGCTTGGGCGAGCGCTGAACCCGCGCCTTGTCGAACAGCAGCTCGTGGGCGGCGCCTGGATGGGTATGAGCCATGCCGCGTGGGAGACCACGGAACCCTACTATCCGGAACGCAGCCACGGTCCGCTCGACTTCAACACCTATCTGATGCCCGGGCCGGGCGACATCGCCCCGCATAACATCGCGATCCTCGAGCGTCCCGCGCCGGATGGCCCCTTTGGCGGCAAGGGGCCGGGCGAAATGTGCGCCAATCCGGTGCTGCCGGCGATGGTCAATGCCGTTTTCAACGCCGTTGGCGTCCGCATCGACGAATTGCCCATCACGCCGGAAAAGGTGCTGCGCGGCATCCGCGCCAACGGCGGTGCGCAGCCGCAGGGCCGGCGGGGCTGAGGGCTTCTAGGATGCAGGTGCTCTACGATCGCCAACGGGGTATTCCATGCCGATAAGACGTTCCATCGTCGGCATAGACAGCCCCGATCGCCTCGCAACCTCGCTGCGCGATGCGCAGTATCTGGCCGATGACAGCCTGGCGACGGCTGCATATCTCGCGCTGGCGCTCGGCAAGCCGCTGCTGCTCGAAGGCGCACCGGGCGTCGGCAAGACCGAGGGTGCAAAGGCCATCACCTCCGTGCTTGGACGCCAGCTCGTGCGCCTGCAATGTTACGAAGGCATCGATTCCGCCCACGCGCTTTACGAATGGAACTATCCGCGCCAGATGCTGGCGATCCGCCAAGCGCGGGAGGAATTCGTCAACATCTATGCCGACGACTTCCTCATAGCGCGGCCCATGCTGGAAGCGCTGCGCCATCCGCGCGACACGGTGCTGCTGATCGACGAGATCGATCGTGCAGACCACGAGTTCGAGGCGTTCCTGCTGGAGTTCCTGTCCGATTTCTCGATCTCGATCCCCGAACGCGGCACGATCCGCGCGCAGGAGCATCCGGTGGTCGTGCTGACCTCCAACCGCACCCGCGAGCTTCACGAAGCCCTGCGGCGGCGCTGCGTCTATCACTGGATCGATTATCCTCATCCGACGCGCGAGGCCGAGATCGTAATGATGCGCGCCAGCCAGGTGGCGCACGACACGGCTTATCGCGTGGTTGCGGCGGTCGGTGCGCTGCGTGCCGAGCCGCTTGCGAAGCCTCCCGGCGTTGCGGAGACCGTGGAGTGGGCGGAAGCAGCGACCTTGCTGCACGAGCAGGGCGCTGCGTGGCCGGCAGCGTTCCGGCGGGCCATCGGCGTGGCGTTGAAGGACCAGGACGACCTGACCTTTCTCGAATCCCGCCTGGACGACATGCTGCGGGAGGCTGCGGCGTGAACGATCCGCTTCCCCGTCCGCTTCTGCCCTTCGTCGACTTCGCGACCCTGCTGCGAACCAACGGTTTCGCGGTTGCGCCGGAGCAGACACAGACATTCGTCGCTGCGGTGGGACTGCTCGGTCCGCGCTCGATGGAGGAGATTCACCGCGCAGCCCTCGCCACAATCGGCCCGTCGCCGGATCGCCGCGACGAGTTCGATGCGCTGTTTCGACTGGCCTTCCTCGGACAATCGCTCCCGGCCGCGACCGGCGAGCCGGACGAGGACGAACTGGAGGCCTATGACGATCGCGACGGCGGGATGGAGCCGCCTGAAACCGACGAGGCCGAAGAGTCGGGCGGCACGCCGACGGGGGCGGAGCGTTTGTTCAATCGCCGCTTTGCCGAGCTCTCAGAGGCTGAGGCGCTGCGCCGTTTCCGCCGCCGCGCGCCATCGGAGCTGCCGCGCAGGCGCTCGCGGCGGCTTGTCGCGGGTAAGGGGCGCGGGCGTCTCGACATGCGCGGCGCACTGCGCGAAGCGGTCGCGCGCGATGGCGAGGTCGTGCATCTGCCGACGCTCGATCGCAGGCAGCGCCGCCGGCGTATCTTGCTGCTGATCGACGTGTCCGGATCGATGAAGGACAACACCGACACCTATCTGCGCTTTGCCCATGCCTTGGCGCAGGCGACGGACAGGCTCGAGGTCTTCACTCTCGGAACCCGCCTTACGCGCATCACGCGGGCACTCCGCCGGCGCAGCCGCGACCAGGCGCTTGGGCTCGCCTCGACGCTCGTGGCGGACTGGGATGGCGGCACGCGGCTTGGCGATGCCTTGCAGGCATTCCTCGCCGTGCCGCGCTTTTCCGGTTTTTCGCGCGGGGCGCTGGTCGTCGTTCTTTCCGACGGATTGGAGCGCGGCGACCACACCGCCATGACCGATGCGATGCAACGCCTGGCGCGGCTTGCATGGCGCATCCTGTGGCTGAGCCCGCTTGCCGGCGGTGCGGCCTATACCGCCGAGACCGGCGCGCTCAGGTCGGTGCTGCCATTCATCGACCGGCTCGGCGATGGATCGAGCGCGCGCAGAGTCTGCGCGGAGGTGCTCGGCTTCGAACGGAGACTGTCTGCATGAAGATCATCGACGCGCATCATCATATCTGGCGGCAAGCGGATTTGCCCTGGCTTCTCGGGCCCACCCAGCCGCGCATCTTCGGCGCCTATGACGCGATCAAGCGCGACTACCCTATCGAGGAATATCTGGAGGACATAGCCGGAAGCGGCGTCGAGAAATCCGTTTATGTGCAGGCGAACTGGGCGCCCAACTGGGCCGAGGACGAGGTCGCTTGGGTGCAGGAAACGGCAGATCGCACCGGCTGGCCGCATGCAATCGTCGGCTATTGCGACATGACGGTGCAGGACGCGCGACCCGCCCTCGACAAGCTTGCGAAATATCCGCTGATGCGCGGCATCCGCCAGCAGTTCCACTGGCACGAGAACGACCAGTACCGTTTCGCCAGGACGCCCGATCTATGTCGTGACGCCAATGTGCAGCGCAACGTCGCCTATCTGAAGGATTACGACTGGAGCTTCGACCTGCAGGTCTTCGCCGACCAGATGGACGGGGCGGCCGAGCTTGCGGAAGCATGCCCCAAGATAACGTTCATCCTCCAGCATGCCGGCATGCTGGAGGACCTTTCCGACGACGGCCGCGCCACGTGGAAGGCGCAGATGCGCAAGCTCGCAAAGCAGGAGAACGTCGTCTCGAAGCTTTCGGCCTTCGGCACCTTCATCCACCAGAACGACGCTGCGCACATCGAGCGCATCCTGCACGACACCGTCGCAATCTTCGGCGCGAAACGCTGCCTCTACGGCTCCAATTTCCCCATCGAGAAACTGTGGACCAGCTACGGCGAACTGATGCGCGCCTTCCTGAAGGCCGCGAACGACCTCAGCGCGGGACGGCAGAAAGCAATCTTTTACGACACGGCAAAGCGGGTCTACCGGCTTTGAGCATCAGGCAAGGGAGGGAGAGGGACCATGGCTCTTGAAATCAAGGTTCTCGACTATGGCGACATCGAGCTCGAATCGAGCTTCCTCGTGCTCGGCCGCAACTGCGGCATCAGGGCGCGTGTCTACACCTATGGGTTTCTGATCCTCGGCGGGCAATATCCGATCGTTGTCGACACCGGATTCCGCGACAACGCGATCATGGAAACGCTTGGCATGCGCGGCCTGCAGTTCCATGAGCAAATGATCGAGAACCAGCTTGCCCGGCACGGGGTGAAGCCCGGCGACATACGCTACATCTGCCATACGCATCTGCACATCGACCACGCCGGCAAGGACGACCATTTCCCGATGAACACGACGGTGGTGATAAACCGCCGCGAGATGGAATGCTCGGTCTCGGGGCTCATGCATCCGCAATATCCGAAGCCCGACATCATGCATCTCGTCGAAAGGCTGCACACGCCCGGCGCGCTGCGCTTCGAGGACCTGGAGCTTTCTGGGCCGGTGGAGCTGATCCCCGGCGTCGTGCTTGAGGCCGCCAACGCCCACACCGAGGGCTCGATGAACGTCCATGTCGAGACCGCCGAGGGCCGCGCCACCATCTGCGGCGATGTGATCTACGATATCCAGAACCAGATCGTCGAACCATTCGACCAGATCCAGGCGCACGAGCCGCAGGTCACCGGCAACCATGCCGGATCGAAACGCTCGGAAAAGGCCGCGATCAAGAAACTGCTCAACGGTTCGCGCTTCCTGCTGCCGGTGCACGACAAGCCGGCCAAGGTGGAAAACGGCCAGATTGTCGGCCGGCTCGACATGGCGGTGCCGGGCCCGGTGAGCCAGACGGTGCACCGCCGCAACTGGTTTCCGGCCTAGGTTCGGCAGCACGAGGAGGGGACAATGGCGCACGACGCAGCAAGACCGCACTTCCGCGATCTGATCGACGAACACGCGCCGGTGCGGCAGATCGGGTCCGGCTTCATCTTCACCGAGGGGCCGATCTGGCATCCGCTCGAGCACCATCTGCTGTTCTCGGACATGCCCGGCGACGTGCGCCGGCGCTGGGACCGCGACGGCGTGCGGGAGGTGATGCGGCCGGCCAACAAGGGCAACGGCATGACCTATGATGCCGACCTCAACCTGCTGGTTTGCGAGCACGCCACGTCGAGCGTAGCGCGGTTCGGGCCTGACGGCCGCCGCGATGTGCTCGCCAGCCATTTCGAAGGCAGGGAGCTGAACAGTCCGAACGATCTGTGCGTACACTCCAGCGGCGCGATCTATTTCTCCGACCCGTGGTACGGCCGCATGGCGCATTACGGCGTGGAGCGGCCACGCCAGCTCGGCTGGCAGGGCGTGTTCCGCATCCCGCCCGGACAGGTCGGAGGCGAGCCACAATTGCTGGTCGACCGCTACCTCTTCAGCCAGCCCAATGGACTGTGTTTCTCGCCCGACGAGACGCAGCTCTATGTGAACGACACCGAGCAATGCAATATTCGCGTCTTCGACGTGAAGCCGGACGGCACGCTGGGCGGCGGCCGCCTGTTCGCGTCCGGCATCAAGGATACGTTGAAGCCGGGCGTGCCCGACGGCATGAAGTGCGATGCGGACGGCAATGTCTGGGTGACGGCGCCGGGCGGTGTATGGGTCTACGATCCGGCAGGGCAGCTTCTCGGCAAGGTTTCGATACCCGAACTCCCGGCCAACCTGCACTGGGGCGGGGAAGACTGGCGCACGCTGTTTGTCTGCGCGTCGACCTCGGTCTATGCCGTGGACGTCAAGATCGGCCCGCGTATCGAACCTTTCATGCGCCCGCGTGCTGCTGCGCGCTCAGGCCCATCGGCCAGCCAGCCCGTCGCTGCGGCCGGCGATGGCAGCTTCAAGCTCGACACGTCGCGCTGCGCACTCATCATCCAGGACATGCAGAACGATGTGGTGATGGAAGGCGGAGCCTTCGCAGATTCCGGTTCGCCGCAGCACTGCCGCGAGCAGAACGCGATCGAGAATGCGCGCCGCCTCGCCGAACATTGCCGCGCGGTCGGCGTGCCGGTGATCCATGTCTGGTTCGAGGTGGACAATGCCGGACGCGGCATGACGCTCAATGCGCCGCTGTTCGAGAACACCATGCAGGCCAACGCGCTGGTGAAAGGCAGTTGGGGCGCCCAGCCCGTGCCGGGGCTGGAAGCGCAGGCGGGCGACCATGTCGTCTCCAAGAACCGCATGAGCGCCTGGGAAGGCACTAGCCTGGAAACCGTGCTCAAGGCCGAGGGCCGGGATACCATCATCGAGACCGGCGCGTGGACCAACATGTCCATCGAGCACACGGCGCGGACCGGCGCCGACAAGGGCTACATCATGATCGTGCCGGAGGATGCCTGCTCGACCATGAACGCCGACTGGCATCGCGCCTCGATTGACTACGCGTTGCAGAATGTCGCCGCCGTGACCACGACGGATGAGGTTCTGCGGGCGCTCGGAGCGGCCGGCTAGCGCCCGCTCACCCGGCTGCGCAACATTGCTCGCGGGAAATCTCACGCTACGCGTTGACACTGTCCGCGTAGCAGATACTAGATGTAGTCGTCATGGTTCTTGCGAGTCGGATTGGACTCAAGAGCTAAGAGGGAAGCCGGTGCGCATGTAGTGCAAGGCCGGCGCTGCCCCCGCAACTGTAAGCAGTGAGCTTGCGTCGAGTTACGCCACTGGTGCGAGAGCGCCGGGAAGGCCGACGAAAGCGGCGACCTGCGAGCCAGGAGACCTGCCGTGACGAACACACACGAACCTCGGGCGGGGTGTCCCGATGGTGCGCGTTGCTGATGCGCGGTCCGCCGTGCGCCCCGGCATGCGTTCCGCGAAATCCCCGTCCAAAACCTACGGGGACAAGATGCCGGCAACCTCTACTCAGCACACCAGCGGGACCGCACCGGTTCCGATTTCCATCGGAACCGCCGACCGGCCAGCGGCCGAACCGGGCTACCGCGTCATTCGCCGCAACGGCGCTGTCACGCCCTTCGACCCGACCAAGATCACGGTAGCGCTGACCAAGGCGTTTCTGGCGGTGGAGGGCTCGACGGCGGCCGGCTCGCGACGCGTCCACGACGTCGTTGAGGAACTGACCGAGCAGGTTGTGTCCGCGCTCACCCGTCGCGTTGGCGAGGGGCGCACATTCCACATCGAGGACGTGCAGGACCAGGTGGAACTCGCGCTGATGCGCGGTGAAAACCACAAGGTCGCGCGCGCCTATGTGCTCTACCGCGAGGAGAGGGCGCGAGAGCGTGCCGCCGGGAAGGCGACCTCGACCGAAAGCGCCGTGCCGTCCCTGCAGGTGAAGGCGGAAGACGGATTGCTCCTCCCGCTCGACGAAGCGCGCCTTGCGCAGATCGTCGAAGAGGCCTGTGCCGACCTTGATGCGGTCTCGTCCACGCCAATCCTTGCCGAGGCGCGGCGCAACCTCTATGACGGCATCACGCTCGACGAACTGTCTCTGGCACCGATTCTCGCCGCGCGCACGCTGGTCGAGCAGGAGCCGAATTACGCCTTCGTTTCCGCCCGCCTGCTGCTCGACAGGTTGCGGCGCGAGGCGCTGACCTTCGTTTCCGGCCGGGCCGAGCAGGCAACGCAGGCCGAGATGTCGGCCCGTTATGCGAGCTATTTCCCCGATTTCATCAAGACCGGCATCGAGGCTGAGCTGATCGACCCGGAACTCGGCCGTTTCGATCTGGCTCGTCTCGGCGCGGCTTTGAAGCCGGAGCGCGACCTGAACTTCCAGTATCTCGGGCTCCAGACCCTCTACGACCGCTATTTCCTGCATACCAAGGGCAAGCGCTTCGAGCTGCCGCAGGCCTTCTTCATGCGCGTCGCGATGGGGCTGGCGATCCGCGAGATCGATCGCGAAGGCAGGGCGATCGAGTTCTATGACCTGCTGTCGTCGTTCGATTTCATGGCCTCCACGCCGACGCTATTCAATTCGGGGACGACGCGGCCGCAGCTTTCCTCCTGCTTCCTGACCACCATCGGCGACGACCTCGACGCCATCTTCAAGGGCGTGAAGGACAATGCACTGCTTGCCAAATATTCGGGCGGGCTTGGCAACGACTGGACGCCGGTGCGCGGCCTTGGCGCCCACATCAAGGGCACCAACGGCGAGAGCCAGGGCGTCGTGCCGTTCCTGAAGGTCGCCAACGACACCGCCATCGCCGTCAACCAGGGCGGCAAGCGCAAGGGCGCGGTCTGCGCCTATCTCGAGACCTGGCATGTCGACATCGAGGAATTCCTCGACCTCAGGAAAAACACCGGCGACGACCGCCGCCGCACGCATGACATGAACACGGCCAACTGGGTGCCGGACCTCTTCATGGAGCGCGTGGAGGCCGACACGGAATGGACGCTGTTCTCGCCCGATGAGACGCCGGACCTGCACGATCTCTACGGCCAATCGTTCCGCAAGGCTTACGAGGCCTACGAGGCGAAGGCGGCTTCCGGGGGGCTGAAGGTGTTCCGCAAGGTCCGCGCGCTCGACCTGTGGCGCAAGATGCTGACCATGCTTTTCGAGACCGGGCACCCATGGGTCACCTTCAAGGACCCGTGCAACATCCGCTCGCCGCAGGGCCACGTCGGCGTTGTGCATTCGTCGAACCTGTGCACGGAAATCACCCTGAACACCTCGAAGGACGAGGTTGCCGTGTGCAATCTCGGTTCGGTTAATCTGCTCAATCACATCGGCGAGCAGGGTCTCGACCTCGCGCACCTTGCGATGACTGTCGGCACTGCCATGCGCATGCTCGACAACGTCATCGACATCAATTTCTACACCATCCCCGAAGCGCGCGCGTCCAACCTACGCCATCGCCCGGTAGGCCTCGGCCTGATGGGCTTCCAGGATGCGTTGCAGAAGCTGCGCCTCGCCTACGCTTCGGACGAGGCGATCGAATTTGCTGATCTTTCGATGGAGGCAATCAGCTATCACGCAATCTCTGCGTCGGTCGATCTTGCCGCCGAGCGCGGCCGCTATGCAAGCTTCGAAGGCTCGCTGTGGTCGAAGGGCATCCTGCCGCTCGATTCGATCCGGCTGCTGGAGGAGGCGCGACCGGGCGTCGAGATGGACAGCGGTTCGACGCTGGATTGGGACGCATTGCGCAAGCGCGTCAGGAAGACCGGCATGCGCAACTCCAACACGATGGCGATCGCGCCGACGGCGACGATTTCCAACATCTGCGGCGTTTCGCAGTCGATCGAGCCGGCCTACCAGAACCTGTTCGTGAAATCGAACATGAGCGGCGACTTCACGGTGGTGAACGCGCAGCTCGTGCACGACCTGAAACAGCGTGGCCTGTGGGACGAGGTGATGGTGTCGGACCTCAAATATTTCGATGGTTCGCTTGGTCAGATCGACCGCATACCGGACGATCTCAAGGCGATCTACGCAACCGCGTTCGAGATCGATTCCACATGGCTGATCGAGGCCGCATCACGTCGCCAGAAATGGATCGATCAGGCCCAATCGCTTAATCTCTACATCGCCAATCCGAGCGGGCGGAAGCTCGACGAGCTCTATCGTTTCGCTTGGAAGAAGGGCCTCAAGACCACCTACTACCTGCGCTCGCGCTCGGCCACCCATGTCGAGAAGTCGACGCTGAAAGGAACCGACGGCAAGCTGAACGCGGTGTCTGCGACGGTTGCGGCGGTGCCCGCCGCTGCGCCGATCGCGATCGACCCTGACGCCGCATGGGGCAAGGCCTGCGCCATCGACGATCCCGACTGCGAGGCTTGCCAGTAGGCGGAAAGGCAATCGCGCAGCTTCGCGCCGCCCCTCATCCCCCTGCCGGGACCTTCTCCCCGTAAACGGGGAGAAGGAGGTTGGCCGCAACGCTGAAACTGCTCTTCTCTCCCTGTTTGCGGGGAGAAGATGCCGGCAGGCAGGTGAGGGGCGGCGCCGACCTCTCAAGGAATTCAAGGAGAACAGCAAAAAATGCTCGACTGGTCAGAACCGAAAGCTACCCCGTCCGCCCCGCCGCTCGGCGCACCCGCTGCCGATGCCACCGGCCTCGGCGAGATCGAACGCGGCGGCGCGCGCGTATCTGTCGATGACAAGCGCATGATCAACGCCCGCGCTGACGTGAACCAGCTATTGCCGCTAAAATATCGCTGGGCGTGGGAGAAATATCTGTCCGGCTGCAACAACCACTGGATGCCGACCGAGGTGTCCATGCAGGCCGACATCGCGCTGTGGAAGTCGAAGGACGGGCTGACGGATGACGAGCGGCGCATGATCAAGCGCAATCTCGGCTTCTTCGCCGCATCCGAATCGCTGGTTGCCAACAACATCGTGCTGGCGATCTACCGGCATCTGACGAACCCCGAATGCCGGCAGTACCTGCTGCGCCAGGCGTTCGAGGAGGCGATCCATACGCATACCTTCCAGTACATCGTGGAAAGTCTTTCCCTCGACGAAGGCGAACTCTTCAATATGTACCGCGAGGTGCCGTCGATCACCGACAAGGCGGCGTGGGCGCTGAAGCACACACAGAACCTCGACAATCCTGATTTCCGGACCGGCACCCCAGAGAGCGATACCGCCTTCCTGCGCGATCTCGTCGCCTTCTACGTCATTTTCGAGGGCATGTGGTTCTACACCGGCTTCGCGCAGATCCTGTCGCTTGGCCGGCGCAACAAGATGGTCGGCATCGCCGAGCAGTACCAGTACATCCTGCGCGACGAATCGATACACCTGAATTTCGGCATCGACGTCATCAACCAGATCAAGCTGGAGAACTCGCATCTGTGGTCGAAGGCGTTCCAGGACGAGGTGCGCGGCATGATCGCCGATGCAGCCAGGCTGGAGGCTGCCTACGGTCGCGATACCATGCCGCGCGGCTTCCTCGGTCTGAATGCGGCGTTGTGCGAACAGTACATGCATTTCATCGCCAACCGGCGCTGCGCGCAGCTCGGCCTCGCTCCGGTTTTCGAGGAGACCGAAAACCCGTTCCCGTGGATGTCGGAGGCTATGGATCTGAAGAAGGAAAAGAACTTCTTTGAAACGCGCGTGATCGAATACCAGAACGGCGGCGCGTTGAATTGGGATTGAGGTGCAGGAAGAAAGCTGGTGCTGCGAGAGAGGATTGAACTCTCGACCTCTCCCTTACCAAGGGAGTGCTCTACCACTGAGCTACCGCAGCAGGCCTTGAATGCGGCGGACTTCTGCCACAAGCGTCGGCTAAGCGCAAGCGTGGATCGGTTCATTCTTGAGTGCGTTTCCCATTGGGTGCCGCACCGGCGACCGATCCTGCAAATCGGGCGGCTTGAGCGCGGGCGCGCCTGTGCTGTAGGCTGCGCCGCCAGATGAACACAATTTGCTTTTAGCCGGGGTATTCCCGATTGAACCCGCCACGCGTGCCCTCACCGACCAATTCCGGGTCTAAACAGACCGAAGAGCAGGACAGGAAGGCCGCGCGGCTGGCCCAGAAGCTGCGAGCCAATCTTCAAAGGCGAAAGGCGCAGGCGCGATCGAGACGGGAAGGCGGGGCCGATTCGCGCCCCGAAGGATTGTTGAAGGGGGAAGGGGACGACAGCGAATGAGCCGGCTTGCCGGGTGCCGCTTCGCAATTGCTTCCCCCACGATCCTGTTGAATCAGACCGCCCGCCGCGCTAGACGGGCCGGCCTCGGACCATTGGACGCAATCATGCCGGCAGGCCGGCGAGGGGACCACGCATGGATCGTATCAGGATAGTCGGCGGCAAGGAACTGAACGGGTCGATCCCGATCTCCGGCGCCAAGAACGCCGCCCTCCCGCTGATGATCGCATCGCTCCTGACCGACGAGACGCTTAGCCTCGAAAACGTGCCGCATCTGGCCGATGTCGAGCAGCTCACGCGCATCCTCGGTAATCACGGTGTCGACTACTCGGTCAACGGCCGCCGCGAGGCGCAGAACTCGACCTATGCCCGCACGGTGAACTTCACCGCCCGCAACATCGTCGACACCGTTGCGCCCTACGAGCTGGTGTCGAAGATGCGCGCCTCGTTCTGGGTTATCGGCCCGTTGCTTGCGCGCATGGGCGAGGCGCGTGTTTCGCTGCCGGGCGGCTGTGCCATCGGCACGAGGCCCGTCGACCTCTTCATCGATGGTCTGCGAGCGCTGGGTGCGGAGATCGAGATCGAGCAGGGTTACGTCCATGCCAGCGCGCCCAAGGGCCTCATCGGCGACCGTTATGTATTCCCCAAGGTCTCAGTCGGCGCGACCCATGTGCTGATGATGGCGGCGTCTCTCGCGCGCGGGCAGACGGTGCTGGAAAACGCTGCCCGCGAGCCGGAGATCGTCAATCTTGCCGAATGCCTGAACGCGATGGGCGCGCGCATCTCCGGCGCCGGCACTTCGACTATCGTGATCGACGGCGTCACCTCGCTGTCGGGCGCGACGCATCAGGTTATCCCCGACCGCATCGAGACCGGCACCTACGCCATGGCGGTCGCCATGACGGGTGGCGATGTTGTGCTGGAAGGCGCGCGCGCCGACCTTCTGGAGGATGCGCTCGACGCCGTTTCGCGCGCCGGGGCCGAAATCACGCCGCTCAACTCCGGTATCCGCGTCCGCCGAAACGGTGCCGGCATCCTGCCGGTCGATGTCACGACCGAACCTTTCCCCGGCTTCCCGACCGACCTGCAGGCCCAGTTCATGGGCCTGATGACGCGCGCGGCAGGCCGCTCGCGCATCACCGAGACCATTTTCGAGAACCGCTTCATGCATGTGCAGGAGCTCGCGCGTCTCGGCGCAAAGATCACGCTGTCGGGGCAGACGGCCATCGTCGATGGGGTGCCGCAGCTCAAGGGCGCTCCGGTGATGGCGACCGACCTGCGCGCCTCGGTTTCGCTCGTGATTGCCGGGCTTGCCGCCGATGGCGAGACCGTCGTCAACCGCGTCTATCATCTCGACCGCGGCTTCGAGCGGCTGGAAGAGAAACTCTCCGGTTGCGGAGCGACGATCGAGCGCCTCTCTTCTTAGGGGCCCAAGGCATTAGGGCCGTGGGGAAACGGGTGGTTGTTTCCCTACTGCCTTATTCCCCTAATTCCCTATTCCCCTCTCATCCTGTTGCGCCGCACATCAAGACGGCCTAACACCGGAACTGAACCGTTCCGGCCCTCGCGGATTGCGTATCGATGTCACAACTGAAGCTTGTCGCCCTCGACGAACAGGATCTACAGGTCATCTCTGCCCATACGCAGGATGCCGTGATGAAGATCGGCGACCTGTCCTATCTTGCCGCGGAGAAGCGTTTCGTGGCCGCGATCAACCGCTTCGCCTGGGAGGCGAGGAAGGGCTTCTTCTCACGCCACAACGAACGACGTCGCAGCGCGCTGCATTTCGAGAGCGTTCGCGGCGTCAAGCTGACGGGCATTGATCGCAGCAAGGCCGACGATGTGCTGTCGCTGCTTGCGATCCGCTTCGAACCGGGCGCAGAGGCGCCGGCCGGTTCGATCGAACTCACCTTCTCCGGCGGTGCCGCGATCCGGCTGGAGGTGGACTACATCGAAGCGCGCCTTGCCGATCTTGGCGCCGCATGGGAAACACCGTCCCGCCCCGTCCATACGGGTTGAGGGAGCTCTACCGACCATGCCATTACGCCTCGACCGATCCGCTGCCGGTTTCGAAGCCGACTTCGCCGCATTCCTCGCCACAAAGCGGGAAGTGTCGGAGGACGTGGACACGGTGGTGCGCGATATCATCGCGCGCGTTCGGGAAGAGGGCGACGCGGCGCTCATCGACTATACTAGGCGGTTCGACCGGCTCGATCTCTCCAAAACGGGCATAGCCGTAAGCGAAGCCGAGGTCGAAGCGGCAATGGCCGAAGTCGATGCCGATACGCTTGCTGCCCTGCGTTTCGCACATGAGCGCATCACCGCTCACCATGCGCGCCAGATGCCGCAGGACGACCGCTATGTCGATCCGATCGGCGTCGAGCTCGGTTCGCGCTGGACGGCAGTCGAAGCGGTCGGCCTCTACGTGCCCGGCGGGACCGCGAGCTATCCGAGTTCCGTGCTGATGAACGCCGTGCCGGCCAGGGTCGCGGGCGTTGAGCGCATTGTCATGACGGTGCCGTCGCCGGACGGACAGCTAAACCCGTTCGTTCTTGCCGCAGCCCGGCTTGCCGGAGTGTCCGAAATCTACCGTGTCGGCGGCGCGCAGGCGGTTGCCGCCCTTGCCTATGGCACCGAGACCATCGCGCCGGTGGCGAAGATCGTCGGTCCGGGCAACGCCTATGTCGCCGCAGCAAAGCGACGCGTGTTCGGCACGGTCGGCATCGACATGATCGCCGGCCCGTCCGAGGTGCTGGTGATTGCCGATGGCAACAACGACCCGTCATGGCTGGCCGCCGACCTGCTCGCACAGGCCGAGCACGACGCTGCCGCACAGTCGATCCTGATAACCGACGATGCAGGGCTCGCCGACGCGGTCGAGGCCGAGGTGGAACGTCAGCTTGCCCGCCTTCCGCGCGGCGAGATGGCAGCCGCAAGCTGGCGTGATTTCGGCGCTGTCATCCTCGTGGCGAATCTCGCCGATGCCGTGCCGCTCGCAAACCGCATCGCGGCCGAGCATCTCGAGCTCGCGATGGACGACGCCGAAAACTACGTCGAAAAAATCCGCAACGCGGGCGCGGTTTTTCTCGGCCGCCACACGCCCGAGGTGATCGGCGACTATGTCGGCGGTTCCAATCACGTTTTGCCGACTGCGCGGTCGGCGCGTTTCTCGTCTGGTCTCTCGGTGCTCGATTTCGTCAAGCGCACGTCTCTCCTGAAGCTCGGACCCGAGCAGTTGCGCCTGCTGGCCCCTGCCGCGATCGCGCTCGCGCGCGCCGAGAATCTGGACGGCCATGCGGCTTCCGTCGCAATCCGGCTCAATCCCGAAAGCTAGGTCATGAGCGAGCGCGATCGAAACGCCCGGCTGATCGATGTCGAACTCGACGAATCGATCGGGCGCTCGACGCCGGACGTCGAGCACGAACGCGCAGTCGCGATTTTCGACCTGATCGAGGATAACTCGTTTCGGCCTGCCGGCGATGACAAGGGCGGGCCCTACAAGCTGAGACTGTCGGTTGTCGATTCGAAGCTGGTCTTCGCGATTTCACGCGAGGATGGCGAGGCCGTCGTCACCCACATCCTGTCACTGACGCCGTTCCGGCGCGTGGTGAAGGATTATTTCCTGATCTGCGAGAGCTATTACGAAGCGATACGGACCTCGACGCCGTCGCAGATCGAGGCGATCGACATGGGCCGCCGCGGCCTTCACAACGAAGGGTCGCAAACCCTGATGGACCGCCTCGCCGGCAAGATCGATGTCGATTTCGATACCGCGCGCCGGATCTTCACCCTGGTCTGCGTGCTGCACTGGCGGGGCTGACGATGTCGGCGACGGGCGCCGCCCCGCTTCCCCGTTCGGTCCTGTTCCTGTGCGGCATGAACGCCATACGATCGCCGATGGCGGAAGTGCTGGCCAGGAAGGTCTTGCCTCAGGCGACTTTTGTTGCCTCGGCCGGCGTACGAGCAGGCGCGCGCGACCCCTTCGTCGATGCCGTTCTTGCCGAAAAGGGGCTGACGCTGGGCAATCGCCAGCCGCAACGGCTCGATGAGATGGAAGACGCCTATTTTGACCTGATCGTCACACTCGCGCCCGAGGCGCATCACGCAGCACTTGAATTGACCCGCTCGATGGCTGTCGATGTCGAATACTGGCCGACGGCGGATCCATCCGGCGCGGCTGGAACGCGCGATCGCATACTCGACGCCTACCGCGATGTGCGCGACAGGATCGAGCAACGAATAGCCGCCCGCTTCGCTGCCGGGGGACCGTGAACATTCCAAGAATAAGCATGTTCACAAATCCGGAGTAATCATATAGGTTCCGCCGGAATTTCCGGCCGGGGCCGGCGATATCCAACAAGCCATAGGAATCGGATGCCGAAGGAAGAAGTACTGGAGTTTCCGGGCGTCGTCACTGAACTGCTGCCGAATGCCATGTTCAGGGTCAAGCTCGAGAACGAACACGAGATCATAGCGCATACGGCCGGCCGCATGCGCAAGAACCGGATTCGCGTTCTGACCGGCGACAAGGTCCTTGTCGAAATGACGCCCTACGACCTGACCAAGGGTCGTATCACCTACCGCTTCAAGTAGCGGTCGACGTTCTCTCCCGCATGCCGACGGGTCTTCGATGAGTGTTTTCCAGAAGCTTGTGCTTGCCTCGGGCTCGCCGAGACGGATCGAGCTTCTGCAGCAGGCGGGCATAGAGCCCGACCGCCTCTTTCCTGCCGACCTGGACGAGACGCCGCTGCGCGCGGAGCATCCGCGCTCGCTGGCCAAGCGCCTGTCGCGCGCGAAAGCCGAGAAGGCGCAGGAAGGGCTTGCCAAGGATGGCGAGGGCGATGCGTTCATCCTCGCCGCCGACACGGTGGTTGCCGTCGGCCGGCGCATCCTGCCCAAGGCGGAGCTGGTCGACGAAGCCTCGAACTGCCTGCGGCTGCTTTCGGGGCGCACGCATAGGGTCTACACCGGCGTCTGCCTCATCACGCCGTCCGGCAAGCTGCGCCAGCGGCTGGTGGAGACGCGCGTGCGCTTCAAGCGCCTGTCGCGCGAAGAGCTTGAAAGCTACCTCGCCTCGGGCGAATGGCGCGGCAAGGCGGGCGGCTACGGCATACAGGGCCTGGCCGGCACCTTCGTGGTCAAGATGGTCGGTTCCTACACCAACGTGGTGGGTCTGCCGCTCTACGAGACGGTGGGACTATTGACGGCCGACGGCTACAAGGTTCATTTCAACTGGCTGGCGGGCACGAGGGCCTGAACCGTGAGTGGTCAGGAAACCGGCAAGGTGACGCCGCTTCGCCCCCGCCGTCCATGCCCGGAATGCGGCAAGCCGTCCACCCGCGCGGACTATCCGTTCTGTTCGCCGCGCTGCAAGGATGTGGACCTCAATCGCTGGCTCTCCGGCTCTTATGCGATTCCTGTCACCGAAGCCGACGAGAACCTCGACGACAACGAGCATTGACCGCTCGAGCCTGCGGGTCGGCAGGTCCAGTAAAGCACACTGAATTTAGTCGCGAAATCGCGCCGCTTCGCGCTGGACAGGCGCAAAACTCGTGGTATAACCCACGCGCTTTCGGGCGGAAGACCAACACCGCCCTTTGCAAGGAATGCCTTCCAAGCGACCTTGCCGGATGCCCAGATAGCTCAGTTGGTAGAGCAGCGGATTGAAAATCCGCGTGTCGGTGGTTCGAATCCGCCTCTGGGCACCACTATTGTTTGTCGGTATGCTCACGGACAATCCAGTTCAAACCCCAAGGAACGCGCGCAGCAGCTCGAACTGGCCAAGCGTCATCGCCTGGCCGTTCACGGTCCTCAGCTCGAGCGCGATCGCATCGCGCAGGAATTGGGTGTCGAGCGGGTCGGTAATGGCGTCCGCTGCGAAGCTTCCAGCCGGCAGCGTCGTCAGCAATGCGCGCGGGAAGACACTCCCCGGTGCATGGGCCATGCCGATCGGTGTGGCGTTGATGGCCATGGAAAACCGATCCAGCGACGCAGGCATGCCTCGCTCGACCACGAGTTCCTTCCCCGCAAGCATGGATACAAGAGCTTCGATTTCCTGTTCTTCACGCGACCATATGGCGAGCCTGCGGCCGCCGCGTTCGGCGAACTCGTGGGCTATCGCGACACCGGCGGCGCCTGCGCCGGCGAGCACGACACTGCTGCCCTCCACCTGAAAGCCTGCGCGGCTCACGCCATTCCAGAAACCGGCTCCATCCGACATGTCGCCGGATAGTCTCCCGTCGGCGCTACGCCTCACCACATTGACGCTGGCCAGCGCCTTTGCAGTCGGAGAGGCATCGTCAACCAGATCGAGCAGTCTGCGCTTGTGCGGAAGGGTCGAAACGAACCCGTCGCAAGTCGCGGCGTCTCGGATCATCGCAGCGAAGTCGGGAAGTGCACGCGCGCTGACATCCACTGGGACCATGATCCGATCCGCGTCATGTTCCGCGAAATATGCGTTGAAAAGGTAGGGCGCCCGGGCTTGGGCGACCGGACTTCCGATCATGAAAACCACACGCGTCTGCCCGGTGACCAGGCGTTGACCTGCAGGCAAAATTCCCTCCCTTGGGTTGACTCACCACAGTTCGTTCAATAGCAGGCGAAATATTGAAGATTTTCTGACACGTTGGAGGAGATAGCGTGTTCGGGAGGAAAACCCAGGATTCCGACACGGTCGTTCGGCTGATTGCCTCGCAATTGCGCCGCGACATATCCGTCGGCGTGCTCGCCCCGGATACCAAGCTCAAGATCGATGAACTGCGCCAGCGCTATGGGGGCTCGGCGCATTCGTTCCGGGAGGCCCTGACGCTTCTTGCCAGCGAGGGCATCGTCGAGGCCAGCGCCCAGCGCGGCTTTCGTGTGGCCTCGGCGACCCAATCCGATCTCGAAGACATCTCGCGCCTGCGTGCCGAAATCGAAAGCCTGGGCCTTGGCTGGTCGATCAAGCACGGGGACCTGCGCTGGGAAGGCGAGGTACTCGCCGCCTTCCACACCTATTCGAAGCTGTGCGTGCAGACGGATGCCGATCGCCAGGCCTTCGCCATAGAATGGGACGAGGCGGGCCGCCACTTCCACGGGACGCTGGTGGCCGCCTGCCGCTCGCCGCGGTTGATCGGGTTCCAGGACAGGCTGTTTACCCAGAGCCGGCGCTTTCGCTATGCCGCGCTCGTCGAGGGCAGCATCGACCTCGCCGCGGAGACCCGCGGCTTGGGGGAAGTCGTGGAGGCGACGCTCTCTCGCGATGCAGATCGAGCGCGCGACCTGCTTTCAGACCAGATTCTCGGCGCCTTGACGCGTTGAGATACGGCAGCCGCCGGAACCATCACCAAAAGCGTATTGATTACAGGGAGGAATGACATGCTTAAGATTACCCGCAGAGCCTTCGCAGTGCTTGCCGCCGCGACCGTGTTGGCCGGCACGGGTGCGGCCAGTGCAGAGCCGATCAAGGTCGGCATTCTGTCGTTGGTGTCGCACTCGCCGAGCATCATCGCAGAAGGCAAGGGCTACTTTGCCGAACAAGGCCTCGAAGTCGAGTTTGTGCCGTTCCAGGCAGCCCAACCCATGGCGGTTGCGATTGCCTCAGGCGATGTCGATTTCGGGATGACGGCCATGACCGCCGGCCTGATCAGCCTGGCCGAGAAGGGCGCGGTCAAGATCATCGGCGGCGCGCTGCAGGAAACGCCGGAGATCGACGGCCAGAAAATCCTCGTCTCCAAAGCGGCCCATGAAGCAGGCGTGAAGACGCCGGCCGATCTCGCCGGCAAGCGCTATGGCATCACCACCGCGGGATCGTCCTTCCACTACATGGCGCACAAGATCGCCGACAAGGAGGGTTTCGAGCGCTCGGCGCTGGAACTCGTTCCACTGAATGCCGTACCTGCGGTCATCGCCTCGCTGAAGTCGGGCCAGATCGATGCCTGGTCGATCGTGCCGAACATTGCCGCCGGCCTGACCAAGAGCGGCGAGGTCTTTGAGATTGGCAAGGTCTCGGACTACATCGACGGCTACCAGGTGACGACCGTCTTCACCTCGGCAGACAATGTCGCCAACAATCGCGAACTCGTCGAGAAGTACCTTGCCGCGCTCTCGAAAGGCGTGGCCGACTACAACGCCGCCTTTGTCGACAAGACCATGTCCGACGAAGACAGCGCCGAGGTCGTCGGGATGATCCACGAATATGTCTATTCCGACCGCCCGCTCGACGCTGCGGACCCGGCAATCCGCGCCGGGGCAATGCGCATCAACGAAGACGCCAAGCTGAACGTGTCGAGCATCGAAGACCAGCTCGAATGGTTCAAGTCGGAGAACCTGGTTCCGGCGGAGGCCTCGATGGACAAGCTTGTAGACACGAGCTTCGTCGAAACCTTCTGAAACGGAGCGCCGGCCCCGATACTCAAAGGGCCGGCGCCTTCCTCGACAGGGTGATGATCATGGATATTGTGGTCGAAAATCTTTCGCACCGTTACGGCCAGACAGATGTGCTGGACGGCATCACCTTCGAGCTGAAGGGCGGCGAGATCGTCTGCATCATCGGGCCTTCGGGTTGCGGCAAGTCGACCCTGCTGCGCTTTATCGGCGGTCTTGAGCAGCCGACAGCGGGCCGGGTTCTGATCGCCGGAGCGCCGCCGGCGGGGTCTCTCAACCCGCTCACCTACATATTCCAGGACTTCGCGCTGCTGCCGTGGCGTACGGTCGAAGGCAATGTCAGCCTGGTTCTGGAGGACCACGGCATCAAGGGAGGCAAGGCAGAGGCGATCATCGACGACGTCCTGCGCCGCACCAAGCTTTCGGATTTTCGCAAGGCGCTACCCCGTCAGCTCTCAGGCGGCATGAAGCAACGCGTGGCGATCGCCCGCGCGCTGTCGGTCAATCCCGCGGTCATGCTGATGGACGAACCGCTGTCCGCGCTCGACAGCCAGACCCGCGAACTGCTGCTGGACGATCTGATCGAACTGTGGACGCGCGAACGTTTTTCCGCCTGCTATGTCACGCACAATCTCGCCGAAGCGGTGCGGTTGGGCCACAAGATCATCGTCCTGTCGCGCCGCCCCGGCCGGATACGCCAGATCGTCAGGATCGACATGCCGCTTGACGAGCGCGCCGGGCGGATCGCGGAACTGGAAACGACCCAGCGCCATCTGTGGAACCTGATGCGCGAGGAAGCGCGCGCCGCGGACATGGAGCTGTCGGATGTCGCTTGAGACCGTGAATACGTTGCACGCGACGACGACATCCCAGGAGGACGTCGTCGCTCCGCCAGATGCCCGCCCGGTGCCCTTCCGCGGTGGCGGCTTCAAGGCCCGAAAATACCGGCTGATCTCGCCACTGGTTTTCGTCGTCCTGATCGGCCTGTGGGAAATCGGCTCGCGGACGGGCTTCATCAGTTCGATTGCCTTGCCCGCGCCGTCCGAGGCGTTTCGCGCCTTTCAGGATCTCGTGCGCACCGGCATGCTCTGGACGCATCTGGAAGCCAGCCTGTATCGCCTGTCGGTCGGCTGGATATTCGGCTCGGCGCTTGGCGTCGCGGTGGGCCTGACGATCGGCCTCTTCTCGCTCGCGCGCGCCGGCATGCTGCCGATCGTCTCGGCACTGTTTCCGATCCCCAAGATCGCGCTTCTGCCGCTGTTCATCGTCTGGTTCGGCATCGGTGAGGGCTCCAAGGTCGCGACGATCCTGTTCGGCACCTTCTTCCCAACCGTCATCGCGACGTATGGCGGCGTCGATAATGTTGACCGCAACCTGATCCGCATGGGCCAGTCCTTCGGGCTCTCCTGGTTTTCCATCGTGCGCAAGATCATCATTCCCGGCGCTCTGCCGGCGATCCTGTCCGGGTTCCGCATCTCCGCATCGATTGCGATCGTCCTTCTTGTGGCCGCCGAGATGATCGGCGCACAGTATGGTATCGGCGCCTATATCCTGATGGCGGGCGCGCTGTTTGCCACCGACCAGTTGATCGCCGGCGTCGCCATGCTCTCCGTGCTCGGGCTCACCGTCGGCTGGCTGATCGGCAAGGCCGAGCAGTATTTCCTCAACTGGCGCACCTGACGGGGAAGACATGACAAAGCGTTTCGAGGCCGACTACGACGTCGCGGTCTGCGGCGGAGGCGCTGCCGGCGTGGCTGCGGCCATCGGGGCGGCGAAGACTGGCGCGAAAGTGTGTCTGGTCGAGAAGTACGGTTTTCTCGGCGGCGCGGCCACCACGTCACAGGTCTACGCCTATTGCGGCCTGTTCCAGCAAGGCGTCGAACCGAAGCGGGCGGTTGCCGGCGTGGCGGCCGAAGTCATCGACGAATTGAAGACGCACGGGCTCGACGGTGAGGCCTATCGTTCGGAAACGACAGGCAACTGGATCGTGCTACTCGATGGCGAGGTGCTGAAGTTCGCTCTCGACAATCTTGTGCGCCGCCATGGCATCGATGTGAAGCTGCACACGCGCGTGGCTTCCGTGGCACGCACTGCCGACCGGCTCGAAGCCATCACGTTGGCTGGCATGGGTGGACGCACGCGGGTGGCTGCCGAAGCTTTCGTGGACGCCAGCGGCGACGCCAATCTGGCCATGCTGGCGGGGGTTCCGTTCCAGATTGGCGACGGCGAAGGCAAGCTGCAGGCCTTGACCATGCCGATCCGCATCGGCGGCATCGACCGCGATCTCAAGATTGACCGGGCGGCGCTTCAAGCTGCCATCGCGCGCTACAACGGGAAGGGCGCATACCCGATCCAGCGCACGGACGGGGGAATCATCCTCCGGCTGCCCTTGTCGCACGACATATGGTGGATGACCGTCGACATTCCGCTTTCGAACCTGTCCTCGGAGAGCTTCACCGCAGCCGAGATGGAAGCGCGGGCGCGTGCAAACGACTATGTCGCGATGCTCAAACGTGAGTTGCCGGGCTTCGAAGACGCATATCTCGTCGCAACGGGTCCGCAAATCGGCGTGCGCGAGACCCGGCACCCGGCCGCGCGCTACGAAATGACCGGGGAGGACGTTGTCCTGGGGCGATGCCGCGACGACGGCATCGCGCGCGCCGCATGGCCGATCGAATTGCACGGTGAAGCCGGCAAGCCGAGCTACACTTCGATCGGCGGTGCCGGCTACTGCCACGTGCCCTACGATTCCATCCGCGCCAAGGGGCTCGACAATCTCTGGTACGGAGGTCGCGTCATCGGCGCGGACCCGCAGGCTTACGGCTCGATCCGTGTTATGGGCACCGCGTTTGCCACCGGCCAGGCGGCCGGGGTCGCCGCGGCCGACCACGTCGATGCTGGCCACCATACCAATATCGAGCGGATACAGTCCCGCCTGCGCGAGCAGGGCTCACTGATCTGATCGCGAGGAGTCTATTCGCCGGATCGACGTGAAGCGCTTCGGTTCAGTTCGTTGGCATCACGCGAGCAAGTCTCGTGACCCTTCCAGCTCTGAAGCGCACCTCTCAGCTTCCAAAGACAGCGAGCAGATCCTCCGCCAATCTTGAAACTGCTCGTCAAGAATACCACATACGACGGTGCCCTGCAGGTTCTTGCGGATGGCGCGTATTCAGATTGTCAGAGGATACTCAGATGGCCGAACTCATCGAAGCCATCACGGTTGCGCTATCTTCCGGGACGAACCCGGTCACAGCCATCCGTGAAGCGACGGGCTATACGATCGAACAGCTCGCCGTAACGTCCGGTCTAGCCGAAGCCGAACTCGTCGATCTTGAGGCAGGGGCCGTGGACCAGGCCAGGCTGACTAGGCTGGCCTCCGCGCTCGGTTTGCCGGAGAGCGCGGTGACGCTTTAGGCGTCTCTAACCGTGGCGAAAGCAACGTAAAAAGGCGGAGCGGCGACGATGTCGCAACGCTCCGCAAATCGGGAATGCCGCACTGGGTAGCGGCTTCCCGTCCCCTGCTGGTTACTGGATCGTGCGTGTTGCCGAGTTGAACCGGGCCCAGCCTACCGTGCGCGATTTCCCGCCGGCTTCGACCGTCAGTTGATAGTTCGAATTGAGGCGGCCTCCGGTGGTGTTGCACGGCGGCAGGAAACGGTGATTGACCGTTGTCGTTCCCGAGCCATCCGAGGTTACGCGTGTGCTGCGATGATTGAACGTGCTTCCGTCACTCAGCTTGTCCTGGAGGCTGAGACGGATCGGCACGCCTGCCGCGGCCGTGTGTTTGATGGTCACCGTTGGCGCCTGTCCCTGTCCGCCAAGCTGGCTACACAGGTTCGCCGTCGTCATCGGGCTGATGCTGACGCTCTCTAGGGCGAAAGGCATCGCAGGCGCAGTCGCCTGTCCCGTGCTTTCGCCGCTGGTCGAGCATGCCGACACCGCAAATGCTGCGCAGATTGATACAAGCACCCCGCCAAGCTTGCCTAGGCTCATGGATTTTCCCCTTACCGTTTGGATCCACTCATTCGGCGAATGAGCCTCTAGGTGCATATGCGGCCTGGTCCGTCTGGTCAGCGCAGAATCGGGGAAGAAGGGGAAGTGCCAGGAAAAATCGTATAAATTTCACATTAATATCAAAGGCATGCTATCCATTATCGACTGGGGTTGATTTTGGTGGGATCGATGGGCGGATCAGGCGATTGGGCGGCCTGTGAAACATGGCATGAGCTTCTGGATGCGCTTTGCATCGAGAAGGGACATCTGGACAACATGGCGCTTGCCAACCAGCTTTGTTCGGCCGCCGGCAACACGAGCCAGGCTGCTTTCGACACGGCGGTGAAAAATCTCCGCAACTGGCGGCAGGGCGTACACATCCCCCGGCGTCGCAACTTCGTGCTGCTTGCAAAGGTCCTGAACGTCAACGAGCGTCCTGACCTGCTTGAACATTGGAACAGGCTTTATGTCGAAGCCAAGTCCGGTGGCGAGAACGACGACGACAATGCCTCCAGTGAGGCTCCGCCGCACGACGCGCATTGGTCGAAAAGGCGTTTTCGGGTGCCCGGGATCGCCTTGGCTGCTTCGGCCGTGACGCTGCTGGCTGCGTGGTGGTTATGGCCGCATGGTTTTGCGCCGGCACCAGACCCCGCAGCGACGTTCGAAGGGGTCCAGGCGGAATACGTGCGCAATGTATCCGTACAGGTTGGAGACGCCGTCATTATTCATGGGGCGCGAGGCGACGAATGTGGTCCGGCCCCATCCTGGGACAGCGCCAGGGAGCTGCTGCCGACGCTGGTGACGGGCACCCTGACGGATGGGGGCGTTGGCACGCGGTTGAGCCGCCAGTGTGGCGGTCGCGTTCCCGCCAGGGCCATCTTGTTCACGGCTGCCAAGGTGGGAACGGAGCAGATCAGCCTCTACGGCGACGAAATCCACATTCGTGTGGAGCCGTGAGGTATCCGTGGCCCCAACACCGGCGCTTGCCCGCCAGTGGCTACGGCGCTAGGGGTTGCGCGACCATCGCTCCCGGGATTCCCGCATGAACGAACTTCGCGACAATATCGACCGTCAACTGGTCGGGCTTTTGCTCGCCGACGGTCGCGCGTCGGTGGCTGAACTTGCACGCAAGCTGGGTGTGGGGCGTAGCACGGTTCAGGAGCGCATCGCGCGGCTGGAGCGCAGCGGACTGATCGCTGGCTACGCTGCGATCCTTTCTCACGATCCTTTTGGCGATGCCGCCCAAGCGCTGGTGATGGTAAGCATCGTCCAGCGCCGGCAGAAGGACATCCTCGAACGTCTGCGTGGCCTGCCGGAGGTCGTAAGCTGCCTCACGATAGCAGGGGACTATGATCTCGTGCTGACGGTGCAGACGCCCCGCGTCGAGGACATCGACGCGGTGCTTGACGAGATTCTCGGCTTCGAGGGGATCGAACGCTGCAAGTCGTGGATCATCCTTGGCCGCCATATCCAGCGTGGCGTTGCGGCGACCGGTCAGGCGGCGGCAGTCACCGAGGGACCGAGTGCCGGCGGCAGGTCCGCATAGACCTGCCCGAAGCGGTTTCCGAGGAAGGCCGACAAGGCGACATCTTCCTGGCGCACGAAGCCGCTTTTCGGCAGCACGCCCTGCGCCTGAAGATCGAGCGCGGCGCAGATGCCGGCTGCCGTCGTGATCTGGATTGCGCTGCGGTGCAACGTACCGATCCTGCCGCCGAAGATTTGCCTTGTGTAGGTTTCCTGTATCAGGCGTCCCGCCTTGTGGCCGGTGACGGTGACGTAGATGACGATCACGTCCTGCAGCGTGGCTGGAATGGCCGTCTCGAGAATTTCCTTCAGCAGGTCGCGGCGGTCGCGCAGCTTCAAATCCTGCAGAAGCAGCTTCATCGCAGCCGCATGGCCCGGATAGCGGATGGTGCGGTAGTTCAGGTTGTGCACGCGCCCACCATAAGTCTCGCACAGCGTGCCCAGTCCGCCTGACGTGTTGAACGCCTCGTAGGTGACGCCGTCGACGATGATCTGCTCGATCTCCTGCAGCGGCGGCACCTCGGCCGCGCTGCCGTTGACGATCGCCTCGCAGGGCTCGCAGCATTCGTTGATCATGCCGTCGGTGCTCCAGGTCAGGTTGTAGCCGAGAGCGTTGTTGGGATAGCGCGGCAGAGCGCCCACCCGCAGGTTGATCGCGTCGAGCGTGTCGAAGCCCTTGGCCATGTCATGGGCGACGATGGAGATGAAACCGGGCGCAAGGCCGCATTGCGGCATGAAGGCGTTTGCCGAACCGGCAGCCAGCGCCTTGACGGCCTTCGTGCTGGCCACGTCTTCGGTCAGGTCGAAATAGTGGACGCCTGCGCTCGCGGCGGCCCGCGCGATCGAAACCGTAAGCTGGTAGGGAGCCGCGCTGAGCACGGCATACTTGCCGTCGAGCAGGGCAGCGAGCGCTTGCTCGTCGCGCACGTCGACGACCGCCGTCTTGACCCGCGCACAGACCTGCAGCGCAGCGATCTGCGCCTCGCCCATGTCGACGACGGTAACGTCATAATCGCCGGTCAACGCCAGCATGTCAGCGATGGTGGACCCGACCTTGCCGGCTCCGATGACGACGATCTGCTTCATCAAGAAACTCCCTCTGCTTCGGCACCAAAGTGCCGGAGGGGGGCGCCGGGACAAAGCAGAGGAATGTCGGTTGGCGAGCCTGTTTCCGGCGATTTGCCGGACGAACCGTCACAATGCGGAATGAAGCTCGAAGACGTGGTGGTGAATATGCCCGTCGAACATCGCCATCAGCTCGCCGGTCAAGGCCCTGCTTTCGAATCGCACCGGCGCCTGAAGTGCTGCTCCAAGCGCCTCTTCGCTTTCGAAGGTCATCGCCAGCGATAGCACGAAGGGCGGGGCACCTTCGTCACGTGCTTGCGCGAAGAGTACGCGCACGTCGAGCGCGCCGGGGAAGAGCCGCCAGAGCGGCATCAGCCGCTCTTCCACGAAAACGCGGAACTCCGCCTCGCGGCCGGCATGGATCGTTCCCTCGAAGAAGGCCTGGCGGACAATCATGAACGGTGGCCTTCAGCCGTGAGCGATCTGCCCGAGGAAGGTGCGCGTGCGCTCCTGCTTCGGGTTCGAGAAGAACTCTTCCGGTTCCGCCACTTCGACGATCTCTCCCTGATCCATGAAGATGACCCGGTCGGCGACCTTGCGCGCGAAACCCATCTCGTGGGTCACGACCATCATCGTCATGCCTTCGGTGGCGAGGTCGATCATCGTGTCGAGCACTTCCTTCACCATTTCCGGGTCGAGCGCGGAGGTCGGCTCGTCGAACAGCATTATCTTCGGGTTCATGCACAGCGCGCGGGCGATGGCCACGCGCTGCTGCTGGCCGCCCGAAAGCTGGGCTGGGTATTTGTCGGCCTGTTCCGGAATGCGCACGCGGGCGAGATATTTCCGCGCGGTTTCCTCCGCTTCGGCCTTCGAGACGCCGCGCACCTTCATCGGTGCCAGCGTGCAATTCTCAAGCACGGTCATGTGCGGGAACAGATTGAACTGCTGGAAGACCATGCCGACATCGCGACGGATCTGCTCGACGTTCTTCGGCCCGGCCGTGAGCTCGATGCCTTCGACGAAGATGCGCCCCTTCTGCACCTCCTCGAGCTGATTGACGCAACGGATCAGCGTCGACTTGCCCGACCCCGACGGGCCGCACACGACGATCTTCTCGCCGCGCGCGACCTGGAGGTCGATATTCTTGAGGGCGTGGAACGTGTTGTACCACTTGTCCACGCCCTCCATCTTCACGGCGGGCATGCCGCTATCGGCCGTCTTGGTCTGGGACATGCCCGCGCTCCTTTGGTCTTACTGCAGGAATTCGGGCAGCGGGGCGCTGACCCACTTTTCGTGCAGTTCGTTCAGCTTGCCGCTTTCCTTGACCTTGGCCAGGAACGCGTTGATGTGCTCCATCAGATTGTCCTGACCGGGGCGGGTGGCAATGCCCTGGCTTTGCTGGCGCAGCGAGAATTTGGTCTCGTAGCGGTCCGGAGCAACGGACTGGACCTGTGAGACGACGACGTTGGACGCGCCCATCAGAGGCACCTGGCCCGAAAGCAAGGCCTGCACCGCCGATGCATCATCGTCGAAACGCTGGATGTTGGTGCCCTCGGGCGCGATTTCGGTGATGGAGGTGTCCTGCGTCGACGCGCGGGCAACGGCAACGTTCTTGCCGGCGAGATCGGCCGCGTCCTTCACTTCCGTGTTGACGTCTCCGAAGACGAAGATCTCGATACCCGCATAACCCTGCGAGAAATCGACCTGCTCGTCACGCTCCGGCGTGATGCCAAGCGAAGCGACGAGAATGTCAACCTGATTGGACAGCAGGTAGGGGATGCGGTTGGGGCCGGTCACAGGCACGAGGTTGAGCGTAACACCGAGATCCTCGGCGAGGAGCTTCGCCACATCGGCGTCGTAGCCGTCGGGCTGGCCCTGCTCGTTGATGATGCCGAAGGGCGCGAAGTCCACCAGCATGCCGATGTTCACGGTGCCGCGCGCCTTGATCTCGTCGACCGTCTGCGCGGAAGCTGCTGTCGCTGCCACGCCCGTCGCAAGCACGGCACCAAGCGCGAGGCCTGCCAGTTTCTTCAAGATGTTCATCGTCGTTTCCTTCCCTGTTTGACTTCCCGGTTTCTTCTCAGCGCCGTGTCGCCACGGCGAAGCGGGCCTCCATGCGGCGCGCGAGGATCGACAGCGGCCAGCAGAGGATGAAGTAGAGAGCGGCCACCAGCCCGAATACGGTGAACGGGTCGAAGGTGGCGTTGTTGATGATCTGTCCCGCGCGCGTCAGCTCCACGAAACCGATGATCGAGGCCAGCGACGTGCCCTTTATGAGCTGCACCAGAAAGCCGACCGTCGGCGCCACCGCGATCTTGGCGGCCTGTGGCAGGACGATGGATTTCATGCGGTCGTAGTAGCGCAGTCCGAGCGCCCAGGCCGCCTCCGACTGGCCCTTCGGCACGGCTTCGATGCAGCCTCGCCATATCTCGCCCAGGAAAGCGCTCGCATGCAGCGTGAGCGCGATCGCGGCGGCGACCCACGGATTGACGCCCGACCCGAAGATATTGAGCCCGAAGAAAACCAGGAATAGCTGCATCAGCAGTGGCGTACCCTGGAACAGGCGGATGAACCCCAATGCCGCGTAACGCAGCGGTGCTGCCGGGGAGACCCGCGCCAGTGCGACCGCGAGGCCGCCGAGAGCGCCGCCAGCGAAGGCTACGGCTGACAGCGCCAGCGTCCACTGGACGGCCATGACGATGAACCAGAATTCGTTGATGCCGAAGGGGCGGATCATGGTTCGTCCCCTCCTATCGCGCCAGCGGGTAGTTGAAGGCGTAGCGCTGGACCGCCGAGAAAAGCGCGGAGAAACCGAGCGCCAGCACCAGATACATGGCCGTGATCACCAGATAGACCTCGAACGCCGCGAAGGTCTGCGACTGGATGTTGTTGCCGGCCGCCGCAAGATCGGTGGCCGAGATGACCGAGACGACGCTCGATGTCAGCATCAGATAGATGAACTGGCTGGTTAGCGCCGGATAGATGGTCCGCAACGCAGGCTTGATGATGATGTAGCGGAAGATCTGCCAACGCTTCAGGCCGAGTGCGACGCCGGCCTCCACCTGCCCGCGATTGATCGACTCGATACCGGCCCGGATGATCTCGGTGGCGTACGCCCCGACATTGACGGTCAGCGCGGTGAGGGCCGCGACATTCGGCGAAAGCCGGACGCCGAGCGCCGGCAGTGCGAAGAAGATGAAGAAGATCTGGACGAGAAACGGCGTGTTGCGGATCAATTCGATATAGGCGTCGATCAACCAGCGCACCGGCTTCGGTCCTGCCGTCTTCCCGATCGCGCAGGCGATGGCGACGATTGTGCCGAGGATCATCGCGCCGAAGGAAAGTTCAATCGTCACCAGCGCGCCGGCCAGCAACTGGTCGAAGTTCCGGAAGACCGGCGCGAAGTTGAATTGATAATCCAAAACTGACCTCCCGGCCGCTTCGCCAAGGCGTGCGCGGCAGCGCACTTCACTCCTCCGTGCGTTTAGATCGATCTAAATGATTACGTCGGCGGGGTCAAGCAGGAACGGTTCCCGCTACCGTGCGCACCGGCCCGCAGGAGCCGCGCTGCACGAAGTAGGTTTCCTCGATGCTGCTGGCGATCGGGCCGTCGGACGCATCCATCCGCCTCAGAAGCAGCCTCGCCGCATTTTCGCCGACCACGAAAGGTTCGGTCGCGACCGATGCGAGGCCCGGCATTACGAGATCCGCCTCGGCCACATTGTCGAAACCGACAAGGGAAACGTCCCGGCCCGGCATGACCCCGAGATCGCATAGGCCGCGATGAAGCCCCAGTCCGAGAACGTCGTTGTGGCAGATGATCGCCGTCGGGCGCGCGGGCCGGCTCATGAGCTCGGGCGCTGCCATTCGAGCGCTCATGTGGGTGGATTCGAGCGGGCGCACGAAAAGCGGCGCGAGATTCGCAGCGTTCATCGCCGCATGAAAGCTCTCGAGGCGTTCCGTGCGGGCGGAATGATGGGTGTCGGTCGCGACATAGCCGATACGGCGATGCCCGAATCCGACGAGGCAGTCGACTGCCTCGCGCATGCCCGGCGTCGGGTCCATGCCTGCATAGTCGCTCGCCGTTTCCGGCACCATCCGCAGCGTCTGGACCAGCGGCACGCCCCATTTGCCGGCATCGTCGACAAAGCGCCGCTCCGTGCCCTCTGCCGGGCATACGATAAGCCCGTCCACGCCATGCTCGCGCATGCGATTGACGAAACCGTCCTGCTTGGCGGCATTCTCGTTGGAATTGGCGAGGATGACGGCAAGACCGGCGGTTTCCAGAATGCTTTCGATACCCGCCAGCAGGACGGCGAAGAATGGGTTGGTCAGGTTCGGGATGATGACCCCGACCGTTCGGCTGCGCGCCGCGCGCATCCGTGCCGCGCCCAGATTGTAGACATAGCCGAGCTCGGCCATGGCGGCCTCGACTTTGGCGCGCGTCGCCGCGCCTACCAAGGGACTATCCCGCACCACCAGCGATGCGGTGGCGCGCGATACCCCGGCATGCTTCGCCACGTCGAGAAGGGTGACCCGTTTCATACCCGGACACGCTGGGTGACCATGGCCTCCTCCTGGCTTGGATCGATCCAATGAAACTTAGTACCAGTTAGGGGTGTTCCGCAAGTTCGTTTAGGTCACGCCGCGGAGTGGATGCGTACAGGCGCTGTTGCCGCCGGAAGGCTGGCGGTTGTGTCGCCCGGCTCGTTGCCAGCCTCATCGAAAGTGGGGTTTTCGCCCCCCAACTGCGCAAGCGCGGTTGCCTCCTTCTGCACGAGACGCCCAATCTCGGAGAATCTTTCGGCAGCCTCCATGTTGCGCCTTGCGGCAACGGCGATCCCGCCCATGAAATGCCGCACCTTTTGCAGCATTTCTTCGCGATCGCCGCAGGTCTCGATCGCCAGCAGTTCGATGTCTATCCGCTCGGCGAGCTTTTGGGCGCGCTGTCCGAGCCGACCGGCAGCCGCGTCGATTTCCTGCTGGTGCGCCGCAAGGTGGTTACTGCTCGTCGTCAGAGTTGCGAAGGCGGCCTCCAGCCTGTCCATGGTCGCGTTGAAATCGTCGCGAAACGCCCGGTATGGTTCCGGAAGGTCGAGCGTCACGCGGCGCGACAGGTCGCCGTCGGCGAGGCTGCCTATTGCTGCGCCCATCAATCGGGCGACGGCAGCGTGAACCTTGCCGGCGCGTTGCCTGCCCTCAAGTCCCGAACGGCAGCGCTCGATGGCCGCGCCAAGGCCGGCGGTCTCGCTGTCCGCAAAGGGCGCGGCTGGCAGCGTGAAGTCGTTCCGCGCGATCCGTTCAAGGCTATCGATCGCCGGTTCGAGGCTTGCCGCGATGGCGCGATGTGCGCTTGTCCACGCAGTTGCTGCAACGACGATCGGCATCGCGATCAGTGGGAGGGCAATGAGCGCAAACGACGTGCCCGCTTCCGCCGAGAAGCTCCACAGGATGACGGTGCAGCACGCGACAGCAGCCGACACGCCACCGGCTGCGATGGCGATCCGTGTGGCTGGCGACATTGAAATGTCCCGCCTTTGGCTGGCGCGCGTACGCATGCGGGCGCGAATTCCCATGCTCGATCTATTCTGCCATCGTACAAGCGCAACCTTGCATCAGGCAGGAGCGCCGCTGCGCGGTTGACATTCCGTGCGGCCGTCATTCTATCTGCCCGCAAAACTGCCAAGGATGGGAAACGCCATGACCAATGTCGCACTGACGGGCCTCGCCCGCGATCTGGCGCAGCGCGCCGACGAAGGCCGGCCGGTGCGCATCGGCCTGGTCGGCTGCGGAGAGATGGGCACGGACATCGTTACGCAGGTAGCGCAGATGCGCGGCATCGAGGTGGCGGCCATTGCCGATACGCGTGGAGAGCGCGCTCGGCAGGCGGTCGCAATCGCCCAGCGGCCGCCCGAAAGCGCAGGCGATGCGGCAAGCGCGCAGGCCATGTCGGCGCTGATCGAGGCCGGCCGCACGGCAATCGTGCCGGATTCGTCCATGGTCGTCACTCATGATCTGGTCGATGTCGTGATCGACGCCACCGGCAAGCCGGCCGTCGGCGCCGAGATCGGACTCAAGGCGATGGAGCACGGCAAGCATCTCGTGATGATGAATGTCGAGGCTGACGTCACCATCGGTGCCTACCTCAAGCATGCGGCGGCGAAGCTTGGCGTCGTTTACTCGCTCGGCGCGGGCGACGAGCCTTCTTCCTGCATGGAACTGATCGAGTTCGTCTCGGCGATGGGCCATCGCGTGGTCGCGGCCGGCAAGGGCAAGAACAACCCGCTCAACCACGATGCGACACCGGACGAATACCGCGAGGAAGCGGAACGCCGCAACATGAACCCACGCATGCTGGTCGAGTTCGTGGATGGCTCCAAGACCATGGTGGAAATGGCCGCGATCGCCAACGCAACTGGGCTTGTGCCGGACAGGCCCGGCATGCACGGCCCGGCTGCCACGCGCGACCAGCTTTCACGCGTGCTTTGCCCGGTTGAGGATGGCGGTGTGCTGTCGCGCAAGGGCTGCGTAGATTTTTCCATCGGCAAGGGTGTCGCGCCTGGCGTCTTCGTCATCGCCGAAATGGCGCATCCGCGCCTGCGCGAGCGGATGAACGACCTGAAACTGGGCGAGGGGCCGTATTACACCTTCTTCCGTCCCTATCACCTGACCAGCCTCGAAGTGCCGCTGACCTGCGCCCGCGCCGTGCTTTACGGCAAGGCCGACATGGTGCCGCTCGACAGGCCTGTGGCGGAGGTGTGCGCGGTCGCCAAGCGCGACCTGGAGCCCGGCGACAGGCTCGACGCGATCGGCGAATACACCTACCGCTCCTGGATCATGACCGTCGAGGACGCTCGCGCGGCGAAGGCGATCCCGTGCGGACTTCTCGAAGGCGGTGTCGTGACGGCGCCCATCGCGAAGGGTGAGCTGCTCACCTACGCCAATGCGGCTCCGGATGCCGGTTCGGGCCTCGTTGCGCTCCGCCGCAAGCAGGACGAACTGGTCGGCGTCGCTTAGCCGCTACTGGCCCAGTTCGACCGATCTCGCCCTCGCCGCTTCGACGGCTTCCGTGACCAGCATCTTCAGGCGGTCGTCACCCATAAGCACCGAAAGTGCTGCGGCCGTCGTGCCATTGGGGCTCGTTACCTGCTGGCGCAGCGTTCCCGGTTCCTCACGGCTTTCGGCGGCAAGTGCCGCGGCTCCGTAGACCGTCTGCATCGCAAGCAGCTTCGCGGTCTCGACCGGCAGGCCGGCTTTCTCGCCTGCTTCCGTCAGGCATTCGATGAAATGGAAGACATAGGCGGGGCCTGACCCGGAGACCGCGGTTACGGCGTCCATCAGCCCCTCATCGTCAATCATCGCGACTTCGCCGCTGGCCGACAGAAGATCGCGCACGAAGTCGCTCGTGTCTGCGTCGACATTGTCATTGGCGACAACCACCATCATGCCTTTGCCGATTGCGGCGGGCGTATTGGGCATGCAGCGAATTACGCCCGCATCGGCACCGAGTGCGCCTTCGAAGGCGGAGATCGGCGTGCCGGCTGCGACGCTGACATAGGTGGCTGATGCCTTGAAGCGTGCGTAGGCCGGAACGACGTTTAGGATCACCTGCGGCTTGACGGCGAAAACGACGAGGCGTGGGGCTGCATCGGCGGCAATCGCCCCGGCGTCCGAAAGTGCGGTGACGCCCAGCGCGGTCGCCCGCTCGCGCAGAGCATCGGTCGGCTCGACGACGATTGCTTCATTCGCCGCAAGCTTGCCCGAGGACAACCACCCCGCCAGCATCGCGTATCCCATGTTCCCACATCCCACGAGCACGATCTTGGCAGCCATGTCATTCTCCCGAGGTTTGCCGGCACGTCGCCAGCGTTGCGAAGCCGTTTAGGCCTTCGGCCACCAATGTTCAACACAACCGGATGGTCGCGTCGGTTCCGCCCGAAATTAACCTTTTGTTTTCCATCCCCGTTTAGCTTGCCTTAACGAATGAGGTAACCAGCTCGCCGTCGTGCGCGCATCTTCTGCAGGCATCAATGTCCGGTTCAAGAGACGTTTACAGGCAAGGTCGCGCTTCGCTGCTGGCTATGGTCAGCGACGAAGAGGACGCCGTAACGCGCCATGCCCGGGCACGCGCACGGCGCGAACGCCGTGCGAATCCTGTTCTTTCCGCGCCGATTGAGCCGGAGGTCGACGCGGTCGATGAACCATTGGTGCACGAGCAGCCGGAACCGCATCGGCTGAGGGACCTGATTTCCGGTCATCTGGCCGAAGACGATCGTGGCAGCACCGAATCGCCGATGGAATCCGAGCCGCTGGGGGTCGACGTGACCGGCAAGACAGTATCAGAACCGTTGAATGCCGACGGTGCCGTATCGCCGACTGAACGGAGGACCGGCGGCGGAATGTCGATGCGTCCCGTGATCGGGCTGACGCTTGCAGGTGCCGCGATCGGCGCCGCCGTCGCCTTTGCGTGGCCGAAGTCCTATGTCGCCACGAGCGAATTGCTGATCGATCCGCAGGCCCTGCGCGCCGGCGTCGTCTCGGGGCAACTCTCGGCCGATACCGCCTTCGCTCTGGTCGACAACCAGCTTCGCGTGCTGCGTTCGGGGACCATGCTTGAGGCAGCCGCCGACCGGTTGAACCTTGCCGCCGACCCCGAGTTCAACGGCGACGCCGCCGGCCCGTTCGGCCTGGGCGGCTCGCTTGCCGGACTTGGCGACCTTGTGGCAGGCGATGGTGCCAGCTCGGTGGAGCGCCGCCGGGCCCGTTCCTTGCAGACGCTCGAACGTGCGGTCGAGACGAACCGGCAGGGTGGTTCGTCCGTCATCGAGGTTTCGGCGCGAACCGGCGATCCAGAAAAATCGGCGCTGATCGCCAACACGATCTCCGAGCTGTTTCTGGCGAATGCCGGCGGCGGCACTGCCTCGCCCAGCGGCAGCATGAGCGAACGTCTTTCGGAACTGCGCGCGGGCGTGGAGGAGGCTGAACGGGCGATCGCCGATTTCAAGGCACAAAACGATCTTGTCGATGCACAGGGGCGGCTGATCTCCGATGATGAGATCGTTCGCCTCAGCGAGCGCCTCTCGGCGGCGCAGGCGCGTACGGTGGAGCTCAATGCACGCACCGCGTCGACCCGCGAGGCCAACGTCGATTCGATCGTCACCGGCTCGCTGCCGGAGCAATACGCGTCCTCGACATTGACCGATCTGAGAAGCCGGTACGCGGCTGCGCGGCAGCAGGTGGATCGGCTGGGCGTGAAGCTCGGACCCCGTCACCCCGAATTGCTGTCCGCCCGCGCCGAGCTTGAAGGCACGCGCCAGGAGATTGCCGACGAATTGCGGCGGGTGGCCGCGGCGCTGCAGACCGAATTGACGCGGGCTGTGCGGGAGGAGCAGGAACTGGCCTCGCAACTCGCCGAGATGAAGGCGCGCCAGGGCGACATCGGTGGCGAACTGGTCGCCTTGAGGGAGCTGGAGCGGGAGGCCGCAGCAAAGCGCTCGGTCTACGAGCAGTCTTTGCAGGCCGCACAGGCCGGTCCCGGTGCTTCGGCGCCCGGCAGTGCCAGCCTGATTTCAAGAGCGGCGCCGCCGCTCTTTTCAAGCGGCCCTTCGGTGCCGGCCTTTTCGATGGCCGGTGCGCTGACCGGTTTGCTCGCGGGGCTGGGTTTTGCCGGGCTGCGCAGGCGGCGCGACGACGATGCCTGGCTCAAGGACGATGCGTATGCATCGCTTCAGGCCGACGAGGCATTCACCGAAGCATCGGAAACTGACCTGGATAGTGACATTCGTTCCGCAGAAAGCGGAAACGTCGAGGAGACCGACGAAATGCATTCCCACAATCCCTATAACGCTTATCCGCATAACGATGCCCAGGCCGGCGGGCAGCCGGCGTCGACGGAAGCCCGGCAGCACCAGCCGGCCGGTGGGCACAGCCAGCAGCCATCGCAGCAGCCTCATCACCCAGGTGCGATGTACGCGCAGCCTGTTCCCCCGGCGCCGCCCGGATGGCCGCAGATGCCGATGCACGGCGTCTATCAGCCACAGCCCCCGCTGATGCCGATGCCGGGCTGGCCCGCCGCGCACTATCCGGCCCCGCCGCAGCATTACTCCCCTCAGACGGGGGCCTATCCTGCGCCGCAGCAGCCCTACTTCGGCGCGCCTGCCTATGCGCCGCCACAGCATTACGCCTACCCGCCGAACCATGAAGCGCCGCCGCGCTCTTTCGACCAGCCACGACAGGCTGCACCCGAGCAGGCCTTCGACCAGAACGCCTATATCGACGAAACCACGGACGCGGCGATCGAGGAAATCCGGCAGAGCCTGCGCGAGTTCCGGGACGCGATCGAGGACTTCGCCCACAGCCGTGCGCCGCGCAAACGCTACGGCACCTGATAAGCGGTCGCGATTCCGCCGCGTTTTCGGGTTTACGGCATCGGACGGCGCAATGACGGGATCGCCTTGCGTCGAAATCGCCAGAATGCGATGCCGAAACCGGACGACGCGGGGAGAATCATGGCGAACATCATCGACGGAAAACAGGTTGCCGAAGACGTCATTGCAACGGTGACGAAAGCGACCGCAACGCTTGTCGAAAAGGGTGTCACCCCCGGGCTTGCTGTCGTCATTGTCGGTGAGGACCCGGCCAGCCAGGTCTATGTCGCCTCCAAATCGAAGAAGGCGAAGGCGTGCGGCTTCCACTCGGTGCAGCACACGCTGGCAGCCGACACGCCGCAGGCCGACCTGCTGTCGCTGATCGGCGACCTCAATGCCGATCCCGCGATCCACGGCATTTTGGTGCAGCTTCCGCTGCCCGAACATATCGATGCCGGCGCCGTCATTCAGGCAATCTCCCCGGATAAGGATGTAGACGGCTTCACTTTCGTCAATGTCGGTCGACTGGGCACTGGCGAGGTGGCAAGCGCCTTCGTGCCCTGCACGCCTGCTGGCTCGATGCTGCTCATCGAGCGGGAACGCGGACGTGACCTCTCCGGCCTGAGCGCCGTCGTCGTCGGCCGCTCCAACATAGTCGGCAAGCCGATGGCGAACCTGTTGCTGGCGGCCAATTGCACCGTCACGGTTGCCCATTCTCGCACCAAAGACCTGCCTGCCCTGTGTCGCACCGCCGATATCCTGGTCGCCGCGGTCGGCCGGCCGGAAATGGTGCGCGGCGATTGGGTCAAGGAGGGCGCCACCGTCATCGATGTCGGCATCAATCGGATTCCAGCGCCCGAGAAGGGCGAGGGCAAGACACGTCTCGTCGGCGATGTCGCCTTTGTCGAGGCCGCCGAGCGTGCAGGTGCAATCACCCCCGTGCCGGGCGGTGTGGGACCGATGACCATCGCAATGCTGATGGCGAATACGCTCGTTTCCGCCAGTCGGACCGCGGGCATCGAGCCGCCGAAATTCTGAGGCCGCTTTTCGACATTCAAACCAGCGAGTAGAACGCGGTTATGACCGATACGCCTTCGCCCGGCCGCCAGTTCGCCTTCCTGCTCGTCGACAAGTTCTCGATGTTCTCACTCGCGGCGGCGATCGACACCGTGCGTTCGGCCAACAGGTTGCTCGGCCGCGACTTCTATGGCTGGACGACCGTTTCGGCCGACGGCGATTCCGTCATCGCGTCCAACGGCCTTCCGATCAAGATCGACTACGCGATCACCGACCTGCCGGTTGTTGACATCCTTTTCGTCTGCGCCGGGCTCTCCTACGAATTTCCCGGCAAGTCCAAGGTGCTCGGCGCGCTTCGCTCGCTGGGGCGTCGCGGCGCGGCCCTCGGCGGGCTCTCGGTAGGCTCCTACCTGCTTGCGGAAGCTGGCCAGCTCGAAGGTCACCGGTGTACGATCCACTGGGAGAACAAGGCGGGCTTCAAGGAGCGGTTTCCGGAGATCGACTGTACCGGGAATGTCTTCGAGATTGATCGCAAACGCTATACCTGCGCGGGCGGAACGACCTCCATCGATCTGATGCTCGAGATCATCCGTACTGACTTCGGCCAGAACCTCGCCAACGAGGTCGCCAACCAGTTCCAGCATGAGCGCATTCGCTCGGCGGGTGATCGCCAGCGTGTCGGACCGGAACGCGACCTGACCGGCAAGTCCGAGAAGCTGCGGCGGATCGTCGAACTGATGGCGGACAACCTCGACGAACCCTATTCGGCCGTTCAGCTAGCCAAATCCGCCGGTCTCTCCGTGCGCCAGGTGGAACGCCTGTTCCTGCGTCATCTCAACATGACGCCGGGGCGCTACTACATGCGGCTGCGGCTGGAGCGCGCGCGCGAACTGCTGCGCCAGACCAATATGCCGATCCTAGACGTGGCGATCGCCACCGGTTTCACCTCGCATTCCTATTTCGCGCAGAGCTACCGGCTGCTGTTCGGCCGCCCGCCGAGCGAGGAACGGCGCACCACCTACTGACGCGATGAGCAGTGCCAAGAACAGAAACGCCGCCCGATGGGCGGCGTCTCCATATCCATCAATGCTACTTCGCCTTATGCAGGCGGGATGACGCCCTCGACATACCAGTCCATCGACAGCAGATCCGCGTCGGTCAGCGTCACGCCGGCGGCGACCTTCTCGGCGCCGGTATGGTCGTTGATCGGGCCGGTGAAGATGTGCATCGAGCCGTCGATCTGGCCGTTCTTGACGGCCTCGGCTGCGGCAATGACATCGTCGGGGATCGACTCGTTGTAGTCGCCGATTACGACTTCGCCTTCCTTGAGGCCCGGCCAGCTATCCTTGCTCTCCCATGTACCGTCGATGACCGCCTTGGCGGTCGCGGCATAGTGCGGGCCCCAGTTGTCGATGATCGAGGTGAGCTGCGCCTTCGGTGCGAAGGCGCTCATGTCTGCGCCCTGGCCGAACCCGCCGACGATGCCGCGTTCCTCGGCCACCTGCAGGGCGGCAGGGCCGTCGGTGTGCTGGGCGATGACGTCGATGCCCTGGTCGATCATGGCGCGGGCGGCGTCGGCCTCGCGCGCAGGGTCGTTCCAGGTCGAGATGTAGACGGGCGTGATCGTGAAGTCCGGGTTCACCTTGCGCGCCGCCAGTACGAAGGCATTGATGCCCATCACGACTTCCGGGATCGGGAACGAACCGATGTAGCCAGCCTTGCCGGTCTTCGACAGGTGGCCAGCGAGCGTGCCGCAAACCGCGCGGCCTTCGTAGAACCGCGCATTGTAGGTCGCGACGTTCTCGGAGCGCTGGTAGCCGGTCGCGTGCTCGAACTTCACGTCCGGGAACTGCTGCGCGATCTTGATGACGTAGTCGCCGTAGCCGAAGCTGGTGGCGAAGATGAGCTTGCAGCCGGCCTGCACGAGTTCCCGCATCACGCGTTCGCAGTCAGGGCCCTCGGCGACGTTCTCGACGAAGACGCTCTCGACGGCGTCGCCCAACTCCTGCTCCATGTAGAGACGGCCCTGGTTATGGGCGTAGTTCCAGCCATTGTCGTTGATGGTGCCGATATAGATGAAGCCGACCTTGAGCGGTTCGGTCTGCGAGAAGGCTTTTTGGCCGAGCAGCGGAAGCGCGGCGGCGGCGGCACCGCCGATCTTGAGGACGTTACGACGTGATAGTGTCATGTTGGTTTCTCCTGAGCTTGTGGTTCGGTCGATCGAAGGAGCTCCTCGCCCACTTCAATTGCTTGGCAGGAACGGCTTGCCGAGGCAGGCCGGCGCATTGGTCGAGGCATCGCGGCGAATCGATATGAGCACCAGCACGGCGATCGTCGCGAGATAGGGCATGGCTGCCCACAGTTCCGACGGGATGGCGGTCAACGGGCCGCCGCCCGCCTTGGCGTAGAGTTCCATGGTCATCACGAGGCCGAAGAGGTAGGCGCCCGCCAGCAGGCGGAACGGCCGCCACGAGGCGAATACGACGAGCGCGACCGCGATCCAGCCGCGCCCGGCGGTCATGCCTTCGGCCCACTGGGGCGTCAGCAGCAACGGGAAACACGCGCCGGCGATGCCGGCCATCGCGCCGCCGAAGGCGACCGCTCCGTAGCGGATCGCACGCACCGGGTAGCCGATCGAATGCGCCGACAGATCGTTCTCGCCCACCGCGCGCAGGATCAGCCCGCCGCGGGTGCGCTTCAGGAACCACCAGACCACGACGACCATGATGAGTGAGAAATACACCAGCGGCGAATAGCCGAACAGGACGCGCAGATACGGATGCGTTGTCAATTCGGCCGGGAAGACCGAGCGGAAAAGGCTCACGGGCATTGCCGAATAACTCTGGCCGGCGAGTGCCGAAAAACCGGTCCCGAAAATGGTCAGCGCTAGGCCGGTCGCGGTCTGGTTTGCCGACAGGCTGAGCGTCAGGAAGCCGAAGATGAGGGACGATAGCAGCCCGGCGATGGCGGCGACCAGCACCGCGAGCCACGGATTGCCCGTCGTGAACATGGTGATGAAGCCGGTCACCGCACCAATCAGCATCATGCCTTCGACACCGAGATTGAGCACCCCGGCGCGTTCCACCACCAGTTCTCCCAACGCCGCGATCAGGATCGGCGTCGAGGCGACGATCAGGGTCATCGTGACGGCGATCAGAAGGCCGATTGTCATGGCTGGGCCTCCGCTGCTGCGCGTACCTCGGCGACCGGCTGGCTGGGAACGCGCCGGACCCGGTACCGGACGAGAATGTCCCCTGCGAGCAGGAAGAACAGCAGCATCGCCTGGAAGATGCCGCTGGCCGCGCTCGGCAGTCCGGTCGTCGTCTGGGCCAGGTCGCCGCCGACAAACGTTACCGCGAGAACGATTGCCGCGAAGATGACGCCGATCGGGTGCAGCCGGGCGAGGAATGCGACGATGATGGCGGTGAAGCCGTAATTGGTCGGGAAGCCGGGCACCATGCGCTGAAACGGCCCTGCGACCTCAAGCACTCCCGCCAGGCCCGCGAGCCCACCGCTGACCAGCAGCGCCAGCCAGATCGTGGCATTGGTCGAAAACCCCGCATAGCGGGCGGCCTTCGGCGCCGCGCCCACGACCTTGATACGGTATCCGAATACGGAGCGCGACATCACGAACCAGACGACGAGCGCGACGAGAAGCGCTACCGGCACGCCCCAGTGCACGATCGTCCCGGGGATCATGTTGGGCAGGCGCGCGGCCTCGGAGAAGACGCGCGTCTGGGGAAAGCCCATGCCCATCGGATCTTTCCACGGGCCTCGCACCACATAATATACAAGTTGGACCGAGGCGTAGGTCAGCATCAGCGACGTCAGGATCTCGTTTACGTTGAACCGCGTCTTGAAAAAGGCGGGGATCGCCGCGTAAGCCATGCCGCCGGCCATGCCCGCCAGTACCATTGCTGGGAGGATCCAGCTGCCCGTCATGCCATGGGTGGCAAGCGCGACCCATGTGCCGGTCAGACCGCCGACGATGTATTGCCCCTCGGCGCCGATGTTCCAGACGTTCGCGCGATAAGCGACGGCCAAGCCTACGCCGATGATGATCAGGGGCGACGCTTTCACCGCAAGATCCTGCCAGCGGAAAGTGCTGGTCAGCGGCGTAATGAAAATCTGCTGCACGGCGGCGAGGCCGTCATAGCCGATCAGCGAGAAGACGAGCGCCCCGGCAATCATCGTCAGCGCCAGCGCGCCGAACGGGGTTGCATAGAGCATCAACCTGCTCGGGGCAGGGCGCTTCTCAAGCCGGAACGGCATCGGAAGCCTCCGTTTCGCCGTGGATGCCGCCCATCAGCAGGCCGACCTCTTCAACGTCCACCTCCGCAACCGGCATCGCGCGCGACAGCCGCCCCCCGTTGATGACCGCCATCGTGTCGCAGAGCGCGAGCAGCTCGTCCAGGTCCTGGGAGATGATGACGATCGCCGAACCGGCCTGGGCCAGGTCGACCAGCGCCTGATGGATCGCCGCCGCGGCGCCCGCGTCGACACCCCATGTCGGCTGGCTGACGACCAGCACCGACGGTCGCTGGAGTATCTCGCGACCCATGACGAACTTCTGCAGATTGCCGCCCGAGAGTGAGCCGGCGATCGCGCCGGGTCCCTGTGCCTTGACGCCGAACGTCTCGATCACCTTGCCGGCGAAGGCTTCGGCCTTGTCCCGGCCGATCAGCCCTAGCGTGACCATGTCGATGCGATCGCGTGCCGTCAGTACCGCGTTGTCGGCAAGCGTAAAGTCGCCGACCGCCGCATGGCCGTTTCGCTCCTCGGGCACCGCCGAGAGGCCTTTGCTTCGACGCGCCGAAACATCGGCCGCGCCCATCGGCTTGCCGTCGACGGCGACCGCGCCGGCTTCGCTGGCCGGCGCTTCGCCCGAAAGCGCCTCCAGAAGCGCGTTCTGGCCATTGCCGGCGACACCCGCGATGCCGAAAATCTCGCCGGCCCGCACCGTGAAGCTGACATCCCGGACGGGCACGTCAAAATGGTCCGTCTGAACGGACGAAAGTTTCGAGACGACGAGGCGCGGCTCGCCAAGCGCCCGATCATGGCTGCGGGTGACGTCGCGCAGGCCTGCCCCGATCATCTTTTCCGCCATCGAGCGGGAGGTTTCCTGACGGGGATCGCAGGTATGCACCAGCTTTCCCGCGCGCAGGATCGTCGCCGTGTCGCAAAGTGCCTGTATCTCGTGAAGCTTGTGGGAAATGTAGAGTATCGAGCAGCCCTGTGCGGCAAGCTGGCGCAGCACGCCGAAAAGCTGCTCCACCTCCTGCGGGGTGAGCACAGATGTCGGCTCGTCCATGATCAGCAGCTTGGGTTCGAGCAGCAGCGCGCGCACGATCTCGATTCGCTGGCGCTCGCCGACGGACAGTGTCTCGACCATTCGGTTGGGATCGAGCGTCAGGCCGTACTCGTCCATGATCGCGCCGATGCGCGCGCGCAACTCGCGCGACGGTACCTTGGAGTCGATGCCGAGCGCGATGTTCTCCAGTACGCTCAGGGCCTCGAAAAGCGAAAAATGCTGAAACACCATGCCGATGCCGAGACGGCGTGCGGCATTGGGGTTAGTGATGGTGACCGGCTCGCCGTTCCAGCGAATCTCGCCCGCGTCCGGCTGCATGATCCCGTAGATCATCTTGACGAGCGTCGACTTGCCGGCTCCGTTTTCGCCAAGCAGAGCATGTATCTCGCCCGGCTTCACCCCGAAGCTGACACTGTCGTTGGCGAGTACTCCCGGAAATCGTTTCGTAATGCCGGAAAGTTCCAGCCGAAACGGCGTATCGCAGTTCAATCCAAGCCTCGGTTTCCCGGCGCTTCACGCGCGCCCAACTCTTATGTTCCCCAGCGCCATGTTGCACCAAGTTTCGGTGCGGTGCTAGTCTCACAAAGCATCAACATTGCCTCTTTGCAAGGCCCTCACCGGGGATGCACAAAAATTAATCTTGAGCGCGCGAACGCAGCCGTGCGATGAAGGTGCCATGAAGTCCGACAAGTTGATTGACCCCGTCACCCGCGACCTCTGGCAGGTCATCGCGGCAGCCGAGGAAGTGCCTATTGGCGCTGTCGAAACGACGCTGCTGCTGGATACGCCGATTGCCCTGACGCGAGACGGCGAGGGGCAGCCGGTGGTGTGGCTCAGAACCGTGGAGGAAGCCGGAGACGAGATCGACGCGGACGAAATCGTCGAGCGGCTCCCGGTTCTGGTGCGCTACGGTTATGTCTGGACCAGCCTCGGCAATCCGCCGCCGGACATCTTCCCGATTCCCGAATATGCCGAGCCCGACCGCAAGAACATGAGCTGTGGTTCGATCGGCGTGAACGTCTCCGCACCGCGCGCGGTCGAGAACTTCCTAGACATGGGGCATTTCCCATATGTCCACACCGACATTCTGGGCGCCGAGCCTCACACCGAGGTGAAGGAATACGACGTCGAGGTGTCGGAGGAGCGCGACGAGGTGTTGGCAACGCGCTGCCGCTTCTTCCAGCCGCGTGCCGCGCTCTCGGCGACTGAGGGTATCGAGGTGGAATATGTCTACCGCGTGCCGCACCCGTTCTGTTCGGTGCTCTATAAATCCTGTCCGGAGGACGAGAGCCGCCGCGACGTGATCGCCATCTTCCTGCAGCCGATGACGCAGGACCGATGCCGCGCCCATCTGCTGCAATCGATGGTCGATTCGGTCTCGACGATCACCGAGCTGCGCCGGTTCCAGCAGACGATCTTCGGCCAGGACAAGCCCATCCTGGAAAACCAGATGCCGCGCCGCCTGCCGCTCGATCCGCGCGCCGAAACACCGATCCGCGCCGACAAGTCGGCGATCGCTTACCGCCGCTGGCTCAGCCGAAAGGGCATCGCCTACGGCGTCATTCCTCAAGCTGGCTGATAGCGCATATCGTTGAAACCATGACCCTTTCCATCGACGATGCCCGCTGGCATCCCATCGCCTCCAGTGACGACCTGCCTTTCCGGCACGTCTTCCACGGCCAGTTGCTCGGTCGCGAGCTTGCGGTGTGGCGCGCCGACGACGGCAATGTGAACATCTGGGAAAATCGCTGCCTGCATCGTGGCGTGCGGCTTTCGATCGGCATCAACGAGGGTGGCGAGCTGAAATGCCAGTATCACGGCTGGCGTTATGCTAACCGCTCCGCCGGCTGCACCTACATCCCGGCCCATCCCGCCGACGCGCCCGCCCGCCGTATCCAGAACAGGACCTATCCCGTGCGCGAGGCATTCGGCCTCGTCTGGTCTGCTCAAAGCGAGGGCGCGGTATTTCCTGACCTCCCGCCAGCGGGAGAGGGGACCTGGCTGCCTCTGCGGCCGATGCCTGTCAATGCAGCCCCTGAAGATGTGGCCGCAGGCCTCGCAAAGGCCTTTGACGCAGAATCCCCGGATGGTCTCACAGTGCGCGCTGGCGACGCAGTCTATTTCGTGCAGCCGGTCGATTCAGGCCGCAGCGTGATCCGCGGACTTGTTTCCGATCCGAAGGCCGATACGTTCGCCCTGCTGCGCCAGAGGAATCGCACGTTGGCCAAGCTTCGCGACCGGCTGGAACGTTCGGCGGCACGCAAGCCCGCGCCAGCCCCGCTGCAGCCTACCTACGAGAAGGTCTCGGCCGAACTTGCCACGATGCCCGACATCGCCGTGCCGCACGGCGGCACAATGATCGTCGTCGTCAAGCGTAAATGGCAGACGGCGCGGGGCGTGACCGGTTTCGAGCTTGCCGACCGTAGCGGCAGCCACTTGCCGACCTTCCAGCCTGGGGCGCATATCGACGTTCACCTGCCGACCGGATTGGTCCGCCAGTATTCCATTACCAACGGTCCCGGCGAACTGCTGAGCTATGTGATCGGCGTTAAGCGGGAGGAAGTTTCCAAGGGCGGGTCGCATGCGCTGGCCGACAGCGTCCGCGAAGGCGACCTGCTGACGATCTCGGAACCGCGCAACAACTTTCCGCTCCGCCGCGATGCAACGCGCACCGTACTTGTCGCGGCAGGCATCGGCATCACGCCGATCCTTTCCATGGCCCGGTTCCTCGACAAGTCGGACCTGCCCTACGAACTGCACTACTTCGTTCGCGATGCCGACGCCGCAGCTTTCCGTGACAGGCTGAATGCCCTGCGCGGCAAGGTAACGGTGCATGATGCGCTCGCCCGCGACGCGATCAGGCAGACCATCGGCGAAGCGCTCGGCCGCTGGAGCTTCGCCCAGCACGTCTACATCTGCGGGCCGGGCTCGATGCTGGAGATGGTACGGGCGCTCGCAGCCGGTCTCGACTGGCCGGACGAGGCGGTCCATTTCGAATATTTCAAGAACGACCGGGTGATCGACGACAGCTCTTCCTTCGAGATCGAGCTTGCACGATCCGCCATGACCCTGCAGGTGCCCGCCGGCAAGACCATCCTGGAGGTGATGCGCGAGGCTGGCGTTACCGTGCTTTCATCCTGCGAGCAGGGTGCGTGTGGAACCTGCATGACCACGGTGATCGAAGGCGAGGTCGACCATCAGGACGTCTATCTCAACGAAAGCGAGAAGCGCGCAAACAAGGCGATAATGACCTGCGTGTCGCGCGCCAAATCCGCTCGTCTGGTTCTGGATATCTGACGTGCCCATCAAGCTTTACGATTTCGAGCTGTCTGGCAATTGCTACAAGCTGCGCCTGCTCATGAGCATCCTAAAGGTGCCTTACGAGGTGGTGCCGGTTGATTTCTATCCCGGCCGCGAGCATCGCTCGGACTGGTTTCTGGAGCTGAACCCGTTCGGCCAGTTGCCGGTTCTGCGGGATGGCGACGAGACTCTCTCGGATAGCGGTGCGATCCTTGTCTATCTGGCGCGCAAATACGACAGGTCCGGCCAGTGGTTTCCCGATGACCCGGCGACGATGGCGGAAATCCTGCGCTGGCATGCCGTCGGCGACGACCTGACGTCGACCGTATCCGCCGCGCGGCTCGTGCTGGGCATGTTCTACGACTTCGATCTAGAGAAAGCGCAAAAGGGCGCGCACCGCATTTTCCGCATCATGGATGAACATCTCTGGTTCGGCGAGAAGGAAGGACGCGACTGGCTTTGCAGGCCGGCGCACCCGACGACGGCTGACATCGCCTGTTTTCCTTATGTGATGCTTTCCGACGAGGCGGAGGTATCCCGCCAGGATTACCCCGCCCTGCGCCGCTGGACCGATCGGGTTCGCCGCGTCCCCGGCTTCACCGTCATGTCCGGCATCTTCCCGGCAGGGCCGGCACTGGAGGCGCAAGCCGCGTCGTGAGCACCGGCGTGCGAACACCGTGGCCGAGCCAAGCCGGAGGTCGTCAGAGCTCCGGGCTAGACTAGATGTACTAGCACCCACTTTGCCGTTGCCGGCCCCGTGATCGTCCATTAGCTTCCGCTGGGGAATTTAGGCGACATGGACACAGGTGGCGGATGCGGGCGATTGTGATGGGTCTTGCTGCGGCGGGAATGGTGGCGGCATCGTCCCTCGCTGCATGGTCGGCTGAACGGACGATCATCGTCCTGGATGCTTCGGGTTCCATGTGGGGCCAGATCGACGGCAAGCCCAAGCTGGAAATCGCCCGCGAAACGCTGCGCTCCGTATTGCCGACAATCCCGGCTGACCGCGAACTCGGTCTGATGGCCTACGGCCACCGGCAGAAGGGAAGCTGCACCGACATCGAACTGGTTGTCGAACCGGCCGCGGGCACCGCCGACGCCATCGCGGCTGCGGCTGCAAAGATGAAGTTTCTCGGCAAGACGCCGCTCTCCGATGCGGTGCGCCAGGCCGCGGAGGCGCTGCGCTATACCGAGGACAAGGCCACCGTTGTTCTGATTACCGACGGTATAGAGACCTGTAACGCAGACCCCTGCGCACTCGCCAAAGAACTCGAGCAATCAGGCGTCGACTTCACCGCCCACGTTGTCGGTTTCGGCCTCTCGCGCGATGAAGGCCGTCAGGTCGCGTGCCTCGCCGAGAATACCGGCGGCCGCTATATCCAGGCAAGCGATGGGCAAGGGCTGAACGAGGCTCTCAGCGAGACCGTCGCCGCCGCGCCGGATTCGGCACGCGCGGAGCAACCGGAAAAGCCGGAACCTGTCGTCCTGCCCGAGGCGGCTGTAACGGCGCCGGATTCCGCGCCGATCGGCTCTGGTATAGAGGTATCTTGGACCGGTCCAGGCACGGGCAACGACTACATCGACATCGTGCCCGCGGGATATGACGAAGTGTCCGGCGAGCTTGCCTACGCCTATGTCGACCGCGGCAGCCCGCTGCCGATCCGCGTGCCTGGCAAGGTCGGCGACTACGTCGTGCGCTATGTCTGGGAGGGGCCGGACGGTCGACACGTGCTGGCTTCGAAGCCGATTGGCGTGATCGACAGCGAGGTTGCGCTTGTTGCGCCACCGAAGGTCTCGGTGGGAGAAGCGTTCAATGTCGAATGGAAAGGCCCCGACTCCGGCGGCGACTACATCGACATCGTGCCCGCCGGCTATACCGAGGTTTCAGGCGAAATTTCCTACTTCTATGTCGAGGGCGGCAATCCGGCGAAGATTGAGGCGCCGGGCAAGGCCGGCGACTACCAGGTCCGCTACATCCTTGAGGGGCCCGACGGCCGCCGCATGCTGACGTCGATCCCGCTGGAAGTTTCCGACGCGGCTGTGAGCCTTGCTTTTCAGCCGACTGTCGGCGCGGGCGAGAAGATCGACATCCATTGGACGGGACCGGCTTCGAGCGGCGACTATCTCGACCTTGTGCCCAAAGGACACACGGAGCCGAGCGGCGAGACGGCTTATTTCTACATCGACGGTTCGCCAGACGGCGAGACGGCGACCATGCAAGCGCCGGGCGATGCCGGTGAGTATCAGGTGCGCTACGTTCTGGAGGCTCCTGGGGGCCGACGCGTGATGGCCAGCCAGCCGATCACGGTGACGCCTGCCGCCGCGACGCTCAAGGCCCCCGACGCCGTGGAGACCGGGACGACGTTTGCTGTTGAATGGACGGGCCCCAGGGCCGATCAGGACTACATCGATCTGGTGCCTCAGGGGCATTCAGAGACCTCAGGCGAACTCGCATACTTTTATGTCGCGCAGTCGGAGGACGGCACCGCGAAGCTGACGGCGCCTGAAAAACCTGGAGCTTATGAGCTGCGTTACGTTCTCGAAGCACCCGGTGGACGTCGGGTTCTGACCCAGGTTCCGATCACGGTTCAATAAGAGTTCACGCCGGTAGGCAACTAGCCTACCGGTCTGAAAATCTAACCGAAGGCACCTGCACCCGCATCGGCGCGTAGTGCCAGGGCGCGCATGCCGGCGAAAAGTTCGCGGCCCATGCCGAACCCGTTGTCCGAAAGATCCGGTGCGGCGGGCGCGCGGCTCGCTAGAACGCCGTCCCCCACCTTCACTCCTAGCGTACCGGCCTCCGCATCGAGGCGGATCACGTCGCCATTCTCGATCCGGCCGATCATGCCGCCGTCGAGCGCTTCCGGGGTCACGTGGATTGCCGCCGGCACCTTGCCGGATGCGCCTGACATGCGTCCGTCCGTCACCAGCGCGACCTTGCGCCCGCGATCCTGCAGGATGCCGAGGACAGTCGTCAGCCGGTGCAGTTCTGGCATTCCATTGGCCTTCGGTCCCTGAAAGCGGATGACGGCGACGAAGTCGCGGTCGAGTTGTCCTGCCTTGAACGCCTCGTTCAGCGCCTCCTGGCTGTGAAACACCAGCGCGGGAGCCTCGATGACACGGTTCTCCGGCTTTACGGCCGAAACCTTGATGATTGCCGCCCCTAGATTGCCTTTCAGCACCTTCAGGCCGCCGCTCGGCTGGAACGGCTTGCCCGCCGTCGTCAGCACCTTGTCGTCGCCGCTTTTCTCGGGGGCCGGTGCGCGCGAGACGGAGCCGTCGTCAGCCAGATGCGGCTCGATGGCGTAGTTACGCAGCCCTTCGCCCCAGACGGTGCGCACGTCCTCGTGCAGCAACCCGTCATCCAGCAGTTCGCGGATGAGGAAGCCCATACCGCCTGCGGCATGGAAATGGTTCACGTCGGCAAGCCCGTTGGGATAGACCCGCGCCAGCAGCGGCGTTGCGTCCGAGAGGTCGGATATGTCCTGCCACGTGAGCCTGATGCCGGCGGCTGCCGCCATCGCGATCAGGTGGATTGTGTGGTTGGTCGACCCGCCGGTGGCGTTGAGGCCGACCACGCCGTTGACGATGGAACGCTCGTCGATCATCCGCCCCACCGGCGTGAACTCGTTGCCGAGCGCGGTGATAGCCAGCGCGCGCTTGGCGGCTTCCCGGGTCAGCGCGTCGCGCAGCGGCGTGTTGGGATTGATGAAGGATGCGCCCGGCGTGTGCAGGCCCATGATCTCCATCAGCATCTGGTTGGAATTGGCCGTGCCATAGAAGGTGCAGGTGCCCGGCCCGTGATAGGACTTGGACTCTGCCTCCAGCAATTCGGCGCGACCCACCTTGCCTTCGGCATAGAGCTGGCGGACGCGAGCCTTCTCATCATTGGGCAGGCCAGACGTCATCGGCCCGGCCGGGATGAACACCGCCGGCAGATGGCCGAAGGTCAGCGCGGCGATCAGCAGGCCGGGGACGATCTTGTCGCAGACCCCCAGATAGACGGCGGCATCGAACATGTTGTGCGACAGGCCTATCGCCGCCGACATCGCGATGACGTCGCGCGAGAAGAGCGAGAGCTCCATGCCCGGCTGGCCCTGGGTGACGCCGTCGCACATGGCCGGAACTCCGCCGGCCACCTGCGCCACGCCGCCCGCGTCAGCCGCCGCCTGCTTGATGAGCTGCGGGAAGGTTTCGAAGGGCTGATGCGCCGAAAGCATGTCGTTGTACGATGTCACGATGCCGAGATTGGCGACACGGTCTCCGGCAAGTGCTGCCTTGTCGATGGGGCCGCAGGCCGCGAAGCCATGAGCGAGGTTGCCGCACGACAGCACACTACGGTGTGGGCCGCTGGAGATGGCGGCGTCGACACGCGCGAGATAGGCCTCCCGTGTCGGCTTCGACCGCTCCCGGATACGTGCTGTGATGGCTTCGATCTCAGGTCTGGCTGTCATCGCTGTCCGTCCTTTCAGCCGGCCCAATAGACGGGGACCGGCCTTTCCGCATGGGCAAAAACCGCGCTGACCGGCAGGTCGCCGCCTGGGGCAAGTGCGTTTTCCAGCACCGCGCGTTTCTCCGCCCCTTCTATATGCAGCGCGAGGAAGCGCGCTTCCAGAAGACGCCCCAGCGAGAGGGTCAGCCGCGGCTCTCCGGCGCTGTGAGCGTGAACCGGCAATACGAGAGCCTCGTTGTCCGGATCCAACAATGCGTCGAGATTTCCGGCGTCGGGGAAAAACGATGCGGTGTGGCCGTCCGTTCCCATTCCCAGAATGGCGGCATCGAGGGGCATCGGGAGATCGCGCAGTTCTGCAGAAGCCGCAGTCGCGGCTTCTTCGGCGTTTGCATCCTTATGGTAGAGACCAACGAGCCGGGCGGCATTTGCCTTGCCTCGCAGAAGCCTGCTCCGCACCAGCGCTGCGTTGGAGCGCGGCGAGCTTTCCGGAACCAGCCGTTCGTCCACGAGCGTGACGATTACGCGTTTCCAGTCCAGCGGCTCTTGCGAGAGCGCGTCGAAGAAGAGCCCGGGGGTCGTGCCGCCCGATACTGCCAGCAGTGCCGTCCCGCGATCCTTGATGGCGGCCGAAAGAACACGCGCTACCTCTGTCGCCAGCGCGGTCGCGAGCTGTTGCGACGAGGAATAGATCCGCCAGTCTGGAGATGCAGCCATCTCCAGACTCACATGCTCTCGTGCCAGGTCCGCCCGTCGCGCTCGATCAGCGCGATGGACGCAGATGGGCCCCATGTGCCGGCCGTGTAACCTTGCACAGTGTGGCGGTTTTCTTCCCACGAGGCCTGGATCGGATCGATCCACTGCCATGCCGCCTCGACCTCGTCGCGGCGCATGAACAGCGTCTGGTTGCCGCGCACCACATCCATGATGAGGCGCTCGTAGGCATCCGGGTTGCGCACCTCGAAGGCGTCCGCGAAGCTCATGTCGAGCGGCACGTGGCGCAACCGCATGCCGCCGGGACCCGGGTCCTTGATCATGATCCACTGCTTGACGCCTTCGTCTGGCTGAAGCCGGATGACGAGCTGGTTGGCGGTGACGACGCCGGCGCTGTCGTCGAAGATCGAGTGCGGCACCGGCTTGAACTGGATGCAGATTTCCGAGACGCGTTCGGCGAGGCGCTTGCCCGTGCGCAGGTAGAAGGGCACGCCGGCCCAGCGCCAGTTGGCAATCTCTGCCTTGATGGCGACAAAGGTTTCCGTGTCGCTGTCGTTGCCGAGTTCCTCGGCGTATCCCTTTACCGCACCGCCCGCCGATGCACCCGCCTTGTACTGGCCGCGCACCGTCAGCTTCGGGGCCTCGTTGCCGTTGATCCGCTTCAGCGAGCGCAGGATCTTCAGCTTCTCGTCGCGCACCGCGTCGGCATCCATGGAGGAAGGCGGTTCCATCGCCATCAGGCACAGAAGCTGCAGCATGTGGTTCTGCACCATGTCGCGCAGCGCGCCGGCCTTGTCGTAATAGCTGACGCGGTCTTCCAGCCCCACCGTTTCCGCGACGGTGATCTGCACATGGTCGATATGCGCCGAGTTCCACAGCGGTTCGTAGAGCGTGTTGGCGAAGCGCAGCGCCATCAGGTTCTGCACTGTCTCTTTACCGAGATAGTGATCGATGCGGAAAATCTGCTGTTCGTTGAACACGCAGCCGATGGCGTCGTTCAGTGCCCGCGCCGAGGCAAGGTCGCGGCCGATCGGCTTTTCCACGACGATGCGCGGATCGCCTTCATTGAGGCCGTGTTTGGCGAGATGCCCGGCAATGTCGCCGAAAAGGCCCGGGGCCACGGCGAGGTAGAAGGCGCGCACGGCTGCGCTGTCGCCGATGGCCTCCTTCAGCCGATCGAAACCTTCGCCTGATTTCGCATCCACCGGCACGTAGGAAAGCCGCGCCAGGAAGCTGTCGAGCTCGCCATTGACGATTTCATCGGGCTTCACATGTTCGGTGATCGCCTTGCGGGCGAATTCCCGGTACTCGTCATCGGACAGCGAAGAGCGCGACGCGCCGATGATGCGGGTCGGCTCCGAAAACTGGCCGGCCATCTGACGCTGATAGAGCGCCGGCAGCAGCTTGCGTTCGGCGAGATCGCCGGTGCCGCCGAAGATGATGAAGTCGAACGGGTCGACGGGGATGATCTGGCTGGTCATGTCGGTCGCGGGAATCCTGCACTTCGCATCTGCAAAAAGGCGTATAATCTAATCGATTTAAAATGGCCAGTGCCGATATTCGGCTGTGTAGCCCTTGACACCTTTTGCCGCGCTGGGTTTGTCACGCGGCAAGACTGGTCCATCGCGCCCGCGCTTTCAAGCCGATAGGACCGGCACGATCGCGAACGCTGGAGACTGTCGACCATGGGCACCCCCTTTTCCCGCACCGTCGCCGAAGGCGCAGCCTTCATGAACCTCATCGACGGCAAGCCGTCCGATTCGCTTTCCGGGATGCGTATCGACGTCACGTCGCCGTCCGATGGGAAGGTGTTCTCATCCATTCCCGCATCCAATGCAGCCGACGTCGACCGCGCGGTCAGATCGGCTCACGAGGCTTTTCATGAAGGGCCGTGGAGCCGCATGCCGGCGGTGGAACGCGGGCGCTGCCTCACCCGCCTGTTCCAGCTCGTCGAGAAGAATGGCGACGAACTGGCCGCGCTCGAATCGCGTGACACCGGCAAGCCGGTGCGGCAGGGCAGGGCCGATGTGACCGCCACCATGCGCTACTATGAGTTCTATGGCGGCGCGGGCGACAAGATCCACGGCGACACGATTCCGTTTCTGGACGGATATACCGCGCTGACGCTGCGCGAGCCGCACGGCGTCGTTGCCGGCATCATTCCCTGGAACTATCCGATGCAAATTCTCGCTCGTGTGGCCGGCGCCGCTCTTGCCATGGGCAACACGCTGGTGGTCAAGCCGGCGGAAGACGCATCGCTCACCACGATCCGCATCGCCCAGCTCGCGCTGGAGGCCGGCGTGCCCGAAGGTGTCTTCAATGTCATCACCGGCTATGGCCGCGACGCAGGCGCCGCACTCTCCTCCCACCCGCTGGTCGACTACGTCACTTTCACCGGTTCGCCGATGACCGGTACTGCGATCCAGCAGGCCGCTGCCGTCAACAATCGCGGCGTGACCATGGAACTTGGCGGCAAGTCGCCGCAGATCGTGTTCGCCGACGCCGATGTCGAGGCAGCACTGCCGGTGCTGGTCAACGCGATCATCCAGAATGGCGGCCAGACCTGTTCTGCGGGCAGCCGCGTGCTGATCGAGAAGCCGCTTTATGAGCAGATAGCCTCGGCTCTCGCAGAGCGGTTCTTCGCACTTGTCGCCGGTCCGCATGACGCCGACCTCGACCTCGGGCCACTCATCAACAAGTCGCAGCAGACCCGTGTCGCGGCGATGATCGCCGCGGCCAGGGAAGCGGGCGTATCGGTGCTTGCCGAGGGTTCTATTCATGCTGATGCACCGGCAGGCGGCTACTATCAGGCGCCTGTGCTGTTCGGCGCCGTCGATCCGCGCGCTGCGGTCGCGCAGGAAGAGGTCTTCGGCCCGGTGCTGACACTCTTCCCGTTCGAGGGCGAGGAAGAGGCGATACGTCTGGCCAACGGCACCGAGTTCGGTCTTGTCGCCGGCATATGGACGAAGGATGGCGCGCGCCAGCACCGCATCGCCAAGCGCGTGCGTGCCGGCCAGGTGTTCGTCAACGGCTATGGCGCGGGCGGCGGCATCGAGCTGCCATTCGGCGGCTTCAAGAAGTCCGGCCATGGCCGCGAAAAGGGGTTCGAGGCGCTTTACGACATGTCGGCGACCAAGACGGTCGTCTTTAATCACGGCTGAGCGGATCGAAATCCGTCGGTTTGTATTGTGTGACTGTGCCCGCCGCTGAAGCGAGAGGCGGGCAACAAGCAAGAAGGAAAGCAACGCATATGGCACGTCTGCAGGACAAGGTCGCGATCATCACCGGCGCCGCGTCGGGTTTCGGCGAGGGCATGGCAAAGCGCTTTGCCGAAGAAGGTGCGAAGGTTGTTGTTGCCGACCTCAACGTGAAGGGCGCCGAGCGGGTTGCCAGGGAGATCGGCGAGGCGGCCGTGCATGTGCAGACCGACGTATCGTTGAGGTCCGAGATCGATGAGATGGTCGCCGCCGCCATGGATGGCTTCGGCCGCGTCGACATCATGGTCAACAATGCGGGCTATACGCACCGCAATGGCGACATGCTCTCGATCGAAGAAGAAACCTTCGACCTGATCGCCGCCGTAAACATGAAGGCGATCTACTATTCCACCCTGGCCGTTGCACCGGTCATGGAAAAGCAGGGCGGGGGATCGATCATAACCACCGCTTCCACGGCGGGCCTGCGGCCGCGCCCAGGCTTGACCTGGTACAACGCCTCCAAGGGTTGGGCGATCACCGCCACCAAGTCGATGGCAGTCGAGCTCGCACCGAAGAACATCCGCGTCAACTGCCTGTGCCCGGTGGCCGGCGAGACCGGCATGCTGGCGCAGTTCATGGGCGAGGATACGCCCGAGAAGCGGGCGCAGTTCCGCGCCTCGATCCCGCTCGGCCGGCTTTCGACGCCGCTCGACATTGCCAATGCCGCGCTGTGGCTCGCCTCCGACGAAGCGGCATTCATCACCGGCGTCGCGCTCGAGGTCGATGGCGGCCGCTGCATCTGAGCAACTCTCTCGACCCCGCTCCCGATAGACGCCGAGGCACCGCATGACTTACGAGCAGATTTTCCTCTTCTGCCTGCTGGGGGTGGTGTTTGGCTTTCTGGTGTGGGGTCGCATTCGCTATGACCTCGTCGCCTTTGCAGCACTTATCGTTGCCGTGGTTGGCGGCGTCGTCGAACCGCACGACGCCTTTGTCGGCTTCGGGCATGAAGCGGTCGTCATCATCGCGCTGGTGCTGATCGTGTCGCGCGCGATGATGAATGCCGGGGCCGTCGAGTTGATCGCGCGGGTCGTGCTGTCCTCGGGACGCTCGCTTTCGTCTCATATCGGCTTCATGTCGGTCATCGGTGCAGGCCTTTCGGCCGTTATCAACAATGTGGCCGCGCTGGTCATGTTGATGACGCTCGACATCGAGGCTGCCGAAAAGGCCAAGCGACCTGTTTCCCAATCGCTCATGCCGTTGTCGTTCGCGACCATCCTCGGCGGCATGATCACCCTGATCGGAACGCCCCCAAACATCGTCGTGGCCGAGTTTCGCGGGCGCGCCCTTGGCGAACCCTTTTCGATGTTCGATTTTTCTCCCGTTGGTCTCATCTGCTCGATCGTTGGCATTGCCTTCGTGACGCTGGTCGGCTGGCGCCTGATACCGACAACGGGACAGGCCGCCGCCGCGGGTGGAGCCGATGAGCCGGGCCTGTTCGTGGCAGAGGCGGGGGTGAAGGAAAATTCCAAGGCGATAGGCAAGCCAGTCGACGAACTTTACCCCCTGGCCGAAGAGCACGACGTTGCCATTCTCGGGCTGGTGCGGCGTGGCAAGCGCCTGCCTGGCTTTGCCGCGAGCGAGGAAATCCGCAAGAGTGACCATCTCGTTCTGGAAGGCGAGCCGAAGGCGATCGAGGCCTTCATCGGCGCTGCCGAACTCGATACGTCGGCGTCGGAAAAGCACGGCGGAATTCGCGGTCAGTCGCTTGTTCTGGTCGAGGCGATCGTGCCGGACAATGCACGCATGGTGGGACGCACTGCACTCGATTTGAGGCTTCTGTATCGGCGCGGCGTTACGCTGCTTGGCGTTTCCCGACAGGGCAAGCGGTTTCGCGAGCGCGTCCGCAAGCTGACGATCAAGCCCGGCGACGTCGTGTTGCTGCTTGGCCCGGAAAGCCGGGTGATGGACGCGACGGACTGGCTTGGCGTATTGCCTCTGGCTGATAAGCGCCACACGGTCATTCAGCGCGGCAAGGCGTTTTTTGCCGTGGCGGTCTTTGCGGCTGCTGTCGCGTCGTCGGTTATGGGCTTCGTGCCGCTTGTCGTCGCGCTGGCAGCGGCGGTGGCGATATACTGCCTATTCAACGTCGTCGCGGCGCGCGAAGTCTATGAATCGGTCGAATGGCCCGTGATCGTGCTGCTGGCTTCGCTCATTCCGCTCGGCCTGGCGCTTGAGACGTCGGGAGGAACCAAGCTGATCGCGGATTCGATCCTGTCGCTGACAGGTGCCCTGCCGGCCTGGGCGATCCTCACGATTCTCATGATCGTAACCATGACCCTGTCTGATTTTCTCAACAACGTTGCGACCGCGCTGATCGCTGCGCCGGTCGGTTTGTCGATCGCCCAGGGGCTGGATGTGTCGCCTGACCCGTTTCTGATGGCAGTCGCGGTTGCCGCGTCCTGTGCCTTCCTGACGCCGATCGGGCACAAGAACAACACGATCATCATGGGACCGGGCGGCTACCGTTTCGGCGATTATTGGCGGATGGGCCTGCCTCTGGAAATCATCATAGTGGCGGTCTCGGTGCCGGCACTGCTCTTTTTCTGGCCGCTCTAGATCCTGTCGCGCAGCGCATACCAGTTAAGGGCGAGGAAGAGCAGCGGCGCGCGCAGGCGTCGCCCACCTGGAAAGGGCGGTATCTTTAGGTCTTCGAACAGCTTCAGCCTGTCTCGGTTTCCCGCTACCGTCTCGGCGTAGAGCTTGCCCACGAAGTTGGACAGCATGACACCGTGGCCGGAATAGCCGCCGGCGGAAATGACGTTCGGCATCACCTCGCGCACAAATGGCTTGCGCGGCATGGTGATGCCCACATAGCCGCCCCACGAATGGGTGATCTCCACGTCCTTCAACGCGGGGTAGATTTCTGCGATCTGCCGGCGGGTGTGCACGGCGATGTCCTGCGGATTGCCCGGCGCATAGATCTCGCGCCCACCGAAGAGCAGCCGCCCATCCTTGGACTTGCGGAAGTAACGCACCACGAAGCGTGAATCGTCCACCGCCTCGCCGCCGGGAATGACCGGACTGTCGCTGCCCAGCGGCACTGTGGCGCCGATGAATGAGCCGATCGGCATCACGTGCGACGCGCTCTCGGGCTGGAGGTTCTCGCCATAGGCGTTGACGGCGATAAGCGCCTTGTCGGCGGTAATCGTTCCCGAAGGCGTCGTGACGCGCACTTTACCGCCGTGATTGGTGATGCCTGTGGCCCTGGTCTTCTCGTGGAGTTGCGCACCAGCATCCGCGGCCACACGCGCTGTGCCGATGACCAGCTTCAGCGGGTGGATATGGCCCGTGCCGGTATCGCGGACGCCACCGAAGTAACGGTTGGAGCCGAGCCGTTCGGCCGTCTCTGCGGCGTCCATGAAGTTCAGGTGCGGATAGCCGAAACGCTTGGCCATAATGTCCGGATGGGCCCGGTAATCGGCCAGATAGCGCTTCTTGTGCACGACCGACATCTGGCCCGGCGCGTAGTCGATCTCGATGCCGTTCGCCTCGGCGAAACCCAGCAGATGTGCCTTGGCCTCTTCTGCCAGCTCGAAGAGGGCACGCGCACGCGTCAAGCCCAGCTCCGCTTCGAGCTCTTCCCCCCAGGCGCGCTGGCCTGTTCCCAACTGGCCGCCGTTGCGACCGGAAGCGCCGTCGCCGAAGCGGTGCGCTTCGATCAGCACGACATTCGTACCTGCCTTGGCCAGATGCGCTGCTGCTGACAGGCCGGTGAAGCCGCCGCCGATGATGACGACGTCGGCCGAAACGTCGCCGTCGAGCGCCCCATATTCAGGTCGCTCGCCAGCGGTATCTTCATACCATGAGAAGCCGGGAGAGATGGGGGATTGGTAAGGCATTCAGACGTTCAACAGCAGATATTCGCGTTCCCAAGGGCTTATAACTTCCATGAAGGTCTCGAACTCGGCCTTCTTGATCGCAGCGTAGGTTGAAACGAAGGGTTCGCCCAGCATGTCGCGCAACGCGTCGTCGCTCTCGAAAAGGTCAACCGCTTCCAGAAGACCGCGCGGCAGCTCGATCTCGTCCTCGTTCACCGACGTCCCCACGGGCGCATCGCACGGCACCTTGTTGATCATGCCGATAAGCCCGCAGGCCAGCGAGGCAGCGAGTGCGAGGTAGGGGTTGGCGTCTGAAGATGGAATCCGGTTTTCCACGCGGCGCGCCTGGGGATCCGAGCGCGGCACGCGAAAGGCCGTGGTGCGGTTGTCATAACCCCACTTCGTGTTGACCGGCGCGGAGGCTGCCTGAGTGAGCCGGCGATACGAATTCACGTAAGGCGCCAGCATCACCAGCGCGTTGGGAATGTGGCGCTGCATACCGCCGATGAAATGCCCGAAGGCTTCGGTTTCGCTGCCGTCTTCCGCGGCAAAGACGCTCTTTCCCGTCTTCCTGTCGACGATCGACTGGTGAATGTGCATGGCCGAGCCGGGCTGTCGCTGGATCGGCTTTGCCATGAAGGTAGCGTAGGTCTCGTGCTTCAGCGCGGCCTCGCGGATTGTGCGCTTGAACATGAACACCTGATCGGCGAGTTCCACCGGATCGCCGTGGCGCAGGTTGATCTCGAGCTGCCCTGCGCCTTCCTCGTGGATGAGCGTGTCGATCTCCAGACCCTGGCCTTCGGAGAAGTGGTAGATATCGTCGATCAGCTCGTCGAATTCGTTGACGCCGGCGATGGAATAGCCCTGTCCGCCGCCGATGGCGCGACCGGATCGGCCGACCGGCGGTTCGAGCGGGTAATCGGGATCGGGATTCTTGCGTACGAGGTAGAACTCGATCTCCGGGGCAACCACCGGGCGGAGGCCGCGATCGGCGTACGCAGCGACCACACGCTTGAGCACATTGCGGGGAGTGAACTCGACTGAGCGTCCGTCCTGGTGCACGAGATCGCAGATGACCTGTGCCGTCGGATCGCTTTCCCAGGGCACCACGGACAGTGTCGACAGGTCAGGCAGCAGCTTCAGGTCGCCGTCATCTTCCGGGTAGGTAAAACCGTTGCCGTCTTCCGGATAATCGCCCGAGATCGTCGTCATGAAGACGGCCGAGGGCAGAGCGAGCGATGTGTTCGAGGTGAACTTCTTCGACGGCATCATCTTGCCGCGCGCCACGCCTGCCTGATCGGGCGTGATGCACTCGATGTCCTCGATGCCGCGCCAGTCCAGCCAGCCGGACGCTTCCTTCCAGTTCTTCACGCCCCTTTGGCTTTGCACGAATGCAGGTATGCGTGTCCTGCCATTGCGGCTGGCAGGCCGGGCTTCCTTCTTCTGGACGGGCATCAATCACCGGTTGGTCGTTTGAGATATGCCAGTATAGCCGGGCCCGGTGAGCGAAGGAAAGGGGGGCTCAGGCGCCGACGCGGTCGATCAATGCGAAGGGCGGCGTGTCGACACGCCGCCCTTCATCGGTTTCGTAATGTCGGTCGGGTCAGGCGGCGTTTCGCGCCTGGGTCACGATCACCGGCACCAGCAGGTCGCCCCAGTTTCCGTCGCCGCCATGGTGGCGCGCCGAGCGAACGAGCTCGACCGACACGCCCGCCTCCACCGCCTTCATGACGGACTGGTTGAGCCGGTGCAGGTCGTTCGCCACCATGCGGATGACGGCCTGCTGGTCGATGTTCATGCTCGAGGACTGCTCCTCGGCCCTTTCCTTGACACGGGTTCTGGGCGCCATTGGTCTTCTCCTTCGGTATGCCCTTGGGCGGTTGATCCGGTTATTCCGCCGCTGGGCGGAACTGGTCGTGTTCAGTCGATTCCTTCATGGCGGTGGTCGAAGACTGCCCGCCGGTGATCGCCATGGAGACGGCGTCGAAATAGCCGGTGCCGACCTCGCGCTGATGCTTCGTCGCGGTGTAGCCGTTTGCCTCGGCCGCGAACTCTGCTTCCTGAAGTTCCGAATAGGCGGCCATCTGCCGGTCCTTGTAGCCGCGCGCCAGCTCGAACATGCCGAAGTTGAGCTGGTGGAAGCCGGCCAGCGTGATGAACTGGAACTTGTAGCCCATCGCACCCAGCTCGCGCTGGAACTTGGCGATCGTCGCGTCGTCGAGGTTCTTCTTCCAGTTGAAAGACGGCGAGCAGTTATAGGCCAGCAGCTTGCCCGGATGCGCCTTGTGCACGCCTTCGGCGAACTTGCGCGCCTGCTCGAGATCGGGCTTCGAGGTCTCGCACCAGATCAGGTCGCAATGCGGCGCATAGGCCACCGCGCGGGCGATGCAGGGCTCGATGCCGTTCTTGACGTTGTAGAAGCCTTCCACCGTGCGGCCGGCGTCGTAGTCGACGAACGGCTTGTCTCGGTCGTCAATATCGGACGTCAGCAGCTTGGCGGCTTCCGCGTCGGTGCGAGCGATCACCAGCGTCGGCGTGCCCATGACGTCGGCGGCGAGTCGCGCGGCGTTGAGGTTGCGGATGTGGGCGGCAGTCGGGATCAGCACCTTGCCACCGAGGTGGCCGCACTTCTTTTCGGATGCGAGCTGGTCCTCGTAGTGCACGCCCGCAGCGCCGGCTTCAATGAAGGCCTTCATGATCTCGAAGGCATTGAGCGGGCCGCCAAAACCAGCTTCGGCGTCGGCGACGATCGGCGCGAACCAGGTATCGACCGACAGGCCCTTGCCTTCGGAGGTCTCGATCTGGTCGGCACGCTGCAGCGTGCGGTTGATGCGCTTGGCAAGCTCGGGGGCTGCATTGGCCGGATACAGCGACTGATCCGGATACATCGCGGACGCCGTGTTTGCGTCGGCGGCAACCTGCCAGCCCGAAAGGTAGATCGCCTTGAGGCCGGCGCGAACCATCTGCATCGCCTGATTGCCGGAAAGCGCGCCCAGCGCGTTGACGAAATCCTCTTCGTGGATGAGCTGCCACAGCCGGTTGGCGCCGTTCTCGGCCAGCGTATGCCGGATTTGGACGGAGCCCCGCAGTCGCTTCACGTCCGCAGCGGAGTAAGGGCGCTCGATGCCGTCATAGCGACCCTCGGGAGCGGAAGGGACGAGGTTGTAAAAATCGGTCATTGCAAACTCCGTGGCAATCTTTGCTATTCGTCAGGAGCCAATTTCGTCGACCCCGTATGTGACGAGATTTACATTGCGCTGCCGAAGACAACGAGGAAAATCAGGAAAAGGCGGCAAAAATTCGGGTGAAGCTGTATTGCGTTTGACATCGACGGTCTGTAAATTTGTAAATAATGTAAATACTGCCAGATGGGCAAGATTGTAAAATCCGGTCAAAGGCAGCGAGATGGCTGAGCAGAAAATATTCGCCGGGCCGCGCATTCGCAGGATCCGCAACGCGATAGGCCTGACCCAGACCGCGATGGCGGAGGGGCTCGGTATCTCACCCTCCTATCTCAACCTGATCGAGCGCAACCAGCGGCCGCTCACGGTCCAGCTCATCCTCAAGCTAGCCTCTGTCTACGATGTCGAGCCGGAAGCCCTGCAAGGCGAGGCTGGCGGTTCCGTCGCCGCGCTGCGCGAGGTGTTCGCGGATCCGTTGCTTGCGGGCGAACTGCCGAGCGACCAGGAACTGCTCGAGGTGGCCGAAGCCGCGCCCAATGCGTCGGCCGCGGTCGTCAAGCTGTTCCGCGCCTACAAGGAGCAGGCGGAGCGGCTGTCCGATCTTTCGGAACTGCTCGCGCGGGAGGGACGCGCGACCACTCTGTCATCGACCCGGCTTCCGATCGACGAGGTGCGCGAGACGTTCGAGCGCCGCCCGAACCACTTTCCGACACTGGAGGAGGAGGCCGAAGCCTTCACCCAGTTGCTGCAGCCCGGAGACGATCTCTATGCCGCGCTGAAGGAATGGTTGCGCCGCGATTACGGCATCGTCGTCAAGGTGCTGCCGGCTGCCACCATGCCGAACTGGCGGCGGCGCTACGACCGCCATTCGCAGCGCCTGTTCATCTCGGAGCGGCTGTCGCCCTTCGACCAGTTGCGCGAGGTGGCGATGGAGGCCTGCCTCATCCGCATGCAGGTGGCGGTGGCCGCCGAGCTGAGGGCGCTGAAGCTCGGCAGCGACGAGGCGCGCCGGCTTGCCCGCTTCGAGCTCGGGCGCTACGCGGCCCATGCGCTGATGATGCCGTATGCGGCGTTTCTGGCTGCGGCGCAGCGCGCCCGCTACGACATCGACGTCTTGCGCTCGCGTTTCGGTGTGTCCTTCGAGCAGGCTGCGAACCGGCTTGCCATGCTGCAAAGGCAGGGCGCAGCGGGCGTGCCCTTCTTCATGATTGAGGTGGATAATGCCGGCAACCGCTTCCGTCGCGCTGGCGCGCAGGGCTTTCCGCAGGCGCGTTTCGGCGGGGGATGCCCCAAGCTCGCGGTTCACGCGGCTTTCGCCCAGCCGGGGCAGGTGCTGGTTGAGGCGGTCGAGATGCCGGACGGCGCCGAGTTCCTGACGATCGCGCGTACGCTGGAAGGGCCGCAGGGCGGCTTCAACGAGCGCCCTCGGCGCACCGCGATCCTGATCGGTTGCGATATCGCTTTCCGGGATGAGGTCGTCTACGGCGCGGCTCTCCCGGCTGCGTCCGGCAAGGGGCCTGTGCCGTCCACGCCGGTCGGGGCTGCCTGCCGGCTGTGCGAGCGGGTCGGTTGTCTCGCGCGCGCCGAACCGCCGGTAACGCGACCGCTCGGCCTCGACGAGATGTCAACAGGCCTCAGCGCGTTCGATTTCCAGTAGCAGCAGCCTGGCTTCTACGCCCCGCCGACCGGCCGCTCGCCCTGGAACAGCGGCGCGTGAGCGCTGACCAGTTCCACGATGCGATCGATGACGGTTCGCACTTCGGCGCGGTGTCGGTCGTCATTGTGCATGACCAGCCATTGCGCGCCGCGCAGCTCTTCGATCTCTTCGCCTGCGCGCTCCAGCAGCGGGTCCCGGTCGCCGGCAAAGCAGGGCAGGAGGCCCTTGCCGACACCGACACGAACCAGATCGTGCAACGTACGCGGTGAGTTCGCCCAGGCGACGACATCGCCCTCGGCATGTTCGGCAAGCCAGCGGGCCGAGCGGGTCGCCATATCCTCCGGTGCGATCGCGACCCATCCTTCCTCGCGTCCCGGATGCGAGTGGCCACGGGCCCGGAAGGGTGCCTGAGCGACCATCACTGTGCGCCTGCTGGCTAGGTTCGGGCTTTCCGGCGGTGCGTTGCGCAGGCCGATTTCGACTTCCCGATGGGCGATGTCCAGCTTCGCCTCGGTGGCCTTGAAGGCGATGCGGAACGGGTCGTCAGGGGTCCACAGCCGGGCGAAATTGTCGGCGAGGAAGTTGGTCGTCCAGGTTCCGGACGAGATGCGGACCAGCGGCCGCCTGCCGCCCATATCGAGCCAGTCGTCGATCGTCCGCGCGCCGTCTTCCATCGTGCGCGCCTAGATGAGGAGCGATTGCCCGTCGGCGGTGAGTTCGTAGCCGGTCTGACGGCGGATGAAGAGTGGCCGGCCCACCGCCTGCTCGAGCGCCAGCATCCGCCTGCCGATCGTGGCGGGGCTCGATCCATACGCCTTTGCCGCTGCCGACAGCCCGCCGCCGCGGGCGACTGCGATGAAGAGTTGCAGGTCGTCCCAGTTGATGTTTTTCATCAGTGAAACATGACATCCGGATTTCCGGCGTTCAAGCGCCGAATGGCCACTCCTATCTTTCAGTTACGAAAGAATTCAGGAGATGCGCTATGGATTTCATGACAGCTCTTGTGCTCCTCCAGCACGAACTGACGCGAAAGTCGCGACAACAGCGGCGGGATTGGACGCTCGACACGCCCGAGCCCGATCATCCGACGGTGAGAACCACGTTTCCAGTCAGCCGGCCGCCTTCCACGGCCTCGTGCGCGGCAGCGATCTCGTCGAGCGGGAAAGTCGCGCCGACGGAGTGCTTGAGTGCGTCCGCCTCGAGCAAACGGGTAAGTTCGTCAACCGCCGCCGTCCTCTCGTCAGGCAGCAGGTCGTAAACGACGAAGACCGAAAGCTTGAGGCTGCCCCACAACATCGCGGGAAAGGAGATCGGGATGTCGCCTGCGACATTCGAGCCATAGCAGACCATGGTGCCATGAGGCGCGAGTACGCCCTTGGGCAACAGTGCAGCGGTGCTTGACAGGTCCATGTCGATGATGCCGTCGACGCCCTTTCCGCCGGTCAGCGCCTTGACGCGCTCGGCGACGTCCTCGTGGCGGTAGTCGATCAGTTCGTCAACGCCTGCCGCCCGGGCATGGGCCTGCCGGACCGGGGAAACGGTGCCAATCACCCGCGCGCCTCGCAACTTGGCTATTTGAACGGCGTAGTGGCCTACGGCTGCTGCTGCTCCGGTTATCAGCAGGGTCTTTCCGGCAATGTCGCCATGCAGGCTCACCGCGTGCAGCGCCGTCAGGGCCGGAATGCCAAGGCACGCGCCGGTCGCAAAGTCGATGTTCGAGGGCAGGGGGACAGCCTGTTCCTGCGGCACGGCAATATATTCGGCAGCCGTGCCCATCGGCCGCTTCCACTGGCCGTTCCAGACCCAGACCCGCTGCCCGACGCGGCTGTTCTCGACGCCTTTGCCCACCGCCTCGATGATTCCTGCGCCGTCCGAGTGCGGGATGATGCGCGGCGCGATCATGGGGCGGCCCTTGCGGCTCTTCACGTCGGAGGGGTTCACGCCGGATGCGTGCAGCCGCACCAAAACCTCGCTCGGCCCCGGTTTGGGCGTTTCCATCTCGCCGACTTCCAGAACTTCACGTGCTTCGCCATTCCGGTCGTACCAGGCCGCCTTCATGCCATCCCTCCAGCTTTGCGTGGGTGCCACAACTAGACGAGGTGGCTGGACCACGCCAGCCCCGACCATTCGCGCTAGCGATAATTCCCTTCGTCACGTCTGGAACAGCGGCCATGGCCCACGCAGCGCCACAGCACGAGATGCCGTCCGCAACGCCGGCCGCGCGCGAGGAGCTCACCGGCTTTCTCCTCGTTTTCCTGGCTGCGCTCTGCTGGAGCCTGGGCGGGGTCATCGCCCGTTTCATCGAGGCGGACGATCCGTTCACGTCGATCTTCTGGCGTTCGATCTGGGCTGCCACGTTCCTTCTTATGTACATGCTGTGGCGTGACGGCTTACGCGGCACGCTGCAGCTCTTCGGCGCCATGGGCCTGCCGGGACTGGCGGTTGCCTGCTGTTTCGCCATCGCGACATCGACCTTCGTGATAGCGCTGTCCTACACCACCGTCGCCAACATCCTGCTGATGCAGGCAGGCGCGCCGTTGATCGCGGCGCTTTTGTCGTTCCTGCTGTTCGGAGAGCGGATTTCATCGATTACGTGGCTCGCCATCGCGGTGGTCATCGCAGGCGTTGCCGTCATGGTGTCGGATTCGTTGACCGGCAACATGTCGATCGTTGGCGACGGGCTTGCGATCCTGATCGTTTTCGCCTTTTCGGTTGCGACCATCCTGACCCGTCGTTTCGCGCATGTGCGCATGACGCCCGCCATGTGCCTCGGCACCGTCTTCGCCGCCGTCTTTGCCGCGAGCCAAGCCTCGACGCTGACGGCCTCCGGTTCAGACATGGCGTTTCTGTTCGTCTTCGGTGCTGTCAATCTGGGCCTCGGCCTAGCCTTCTTCGCCACCGGTGCGCGTGTCATCCCCGCAGCCTATGCCGCCTTGCTGGCAACATTCGAGACGCTGTTCGGTCCGGTCTGGGTCTGGCTGGTGCATGGCGAGGTGCCGTCGTCGCGCACGCTTGTCGGGGGCGCGATCGTCTTTGCGGCGCTGATCATCTACATCGCGATCGAGTTTCGACGCATGTCGCGGCCGGCCCGGCCGGGCGTCACCGGCATCGCCGCGCCGCATTGACGTGCGCGCCGACCGCCCCTGTCCCCATTGACAAGCGCGCTGGGGCAGGGGCAGGCTGGCGGATCGGCAACAACCATACAGGTCTATTTTGCGTCCAACGTCACCCGGCGTCATCGCACCGGCGAGCAAGCGCACCGTCAAATCCAAAAAAACCGACAGCGCCGGCAAGACCGGCAGTAAGTCACGCGCGAAACCCAAGGCGACTGGCTTCATCTCGCCTGATCACGAGCGCGAATATCTGGCTTTCGTGGAGGAACATCCGGACATCGAGGCCGTCGAGTTCCTCATGGTCGATCCCAACGGGGTGATGCGTGGCAAGTGGGCGCCGGGCGATGCGTTGAAGAAGGCCTTCGAAGAAGGCGTCAATTTCCCGATGTCGCTCCATGGCCTCGATGTGTGGGGCAGGGAGGTCGAGGAGACCGGCCTTCACATCGAAACGGGCGACAAGGACGGCTATTGCCGCGCTACCCGGGGCTCTCTTTCGATCGTACCTTGGGCCAAGCGCAAGACCGCGCAGGTGCTGCTCCAGACCTTCTCGCCCGAAGGCGAGCCCTTCATGGCCGATCCGCGACAGGTGCTGAAGAAGAAGGTCGCCGAAGCCAACGCCAAGGGGTTCTTCCCGGTCGTCGCGTTCGAACTCGAGTTCTATCTGCTCGATCCGAACACGGACTGGGACGACGGCATGCCCGCCCCCGTGGGAGCGACAGCCGGGCCTGACCGGCTGCGCATGTATGGGCTCGACGATCTGGCCGAGCATGCGGAGCTGTTCGACATGATCCGCGACGCGGCCGCCGCGCAGAGCCTGCCGATCGACACCATCATCAAGGAAGCCGCGCCCGGGCAGTTCGAGGTCAACCTCAAGCACCGGGCCGATCCGCTGCGTGCGGCCGACGACGTCATCATGCTGCGCCGCATCGTCATCGGCTGCGCGCGTGCCCACGGGCTGACCGCCACCTTCATGGCCAAGCCGTTCCTCGAATATGCCGGCAACGGCATGCACGTTCATGCCTCGATGCTCGATGCGGATGGCGTCAACATCTTTGGTGGAGCCAAGGGAAGGAAGCGGCTGGAGTCGGCAGTCGCCGGGTTGCTCAAGACGATGCCGGAATCGCTGCTTCTGTTCATCAACACCTGGAACGGCTTCCGCCGCATCACGCCCGGCTCCTATGCGCCGACACGTGCCGTATGGGCCGAGAACAACCGATCCGTCGCATTGCGCATACCGGTATCCAACGACGAAAATCGCCGTGTCGAGCATCGCATCGCGGGTGCCGACGCAAATCCATACCTCGTCATGTCCGCAATCATCCAGGGCATGGTGGAGGGCGTGGAGCAGAAGGCGGTTCCGCCGCCGCCCGTCGAGGGCAACGCCTATGACGACGAAGGGCTCTTCCTGCCCGACGACATGGACGACGCGCTTCAGCTCATGGAGAAGAGCAGGTTCGTCGACAGGGCGCTCGGACCGCTTCTCGCCAAGGTCTACAAGGATTTGAAACGGGCGGAGATACTGGCGTTCTGGGGCGAGATCACGCCTCTGGAGCGAACGACCTATCTTTGATGCAACGCAGCGTTTTCGTGCTTGTCGCACTGCGAAAACGCCAATAGGCTTTCAACAAAGAACCCGGCCGTGAACGCAGACAACGAGCCGGGACGGGGCTTACAGAGGAGAACATCATGATCCGCAGGGCAATTGTCTATTCGACCGTCTCGCTCGCAGCGGCGACCTTCGCGTTCGCCGCGCAGGCGCAGGAGCGCGTCGTCAACGTGCTGAACTGGTCCGACTATATCGACGATTCACTCATTGCGGAGTTCACAGAAAAGACCGGCATCCGCGTCGTCTACGACGTGTTCGATTCCAACGAAATTCTCGAAACCAGGCTGCTTGCAGGCGGATCGGGCTATGACGTCGTCGTGCCGACCGGGTCGTTCCTGTCGCGCCAGATCCAGGCGGGCGTCTTCCAGAAGCTCCAGAAGGACAAGCTGCCCAATCTCTCCAACATGTGGGACGTGGTGACCACCCGCACCGACAAGTACGATCCGGGTGGCGAATACTCGATCAACTACATGTGGGGTACCGTCGGCATCGGCTACAACGTCCAGAAGGTTGCCGAGATCCTGGGGACCGAGAAAATCGATAGCTGGGATGTGCTGTTCAAGCCGGAAAACGCCGAGAAGTTCGCAAGCTGTGGCATCTACATGCTGGATTCGCCAAGCGACATCATCCCGATCGTGCTCAACTATCTCGGCTTCGATCCCAACAGCCACGAACCCGATGAGATCGCCAAGGCCGAAGAGCTTCTGCTTTCGATCCGTCCATCCATTCGCAAGTTCCACTCCTCGGAATATATCAATGCGCTGGCCAATGGTGACATCTGCCTGGCCGTCGGCTGGTCGGGTGACGTTCTTCAGTCGCGTGACCGCGCGGCAGAGGCAGACCAGGGCGTGACGGTGGCCTATGTGGCGCCAAAGGAAGGCACGCAGATGTGGTTCGACCAGATGGCCATTCCGGCCGATGCGCCCAATGTCGATGAGGCCCACGAGTTCCTCAACTTCATCATGGAGCCGGAAGTGATCGCCAAGGCGACGAACTACGTCTACTTCGCCAACGGCAACCTTGCCTCGCAGGACTTCATCGACGACGAGGTTATCAACGACCCCGCGATCTACCCGGACAAGGATGCGCTGGAGACGCTGTTCACCCACATTCCCTACGATTCCAGAACGCAGCGCGTCGTCACCCGGAGCTGGACCAAGGTGGTGACCGGCCAATAGGACGACGAAAACGCCGGTGCATCGCGCCGGCGTTTTCCTTTTGAGCGTGGCATCTGGACTGGGGAACCCGAGATGAAATCGCTTGGCAGCATTCGCAGGAGCTTTGCGCCCTGGAACGATCCCGAGGCGAAACCCTACATTTCGTTTGAACGTGTAACCAAGCGGTTCGGCGACTTCACGGCCGTCAACGACCTCTCGCTCGACATCTACGAACGCGAGTTCTTCGCGCTGCTCGGCGCTTCCGGCTGCGGAAAGTCCACGCTGTTGCGCATGCTGGCCGGTTTCGAGGAGCCGACCTCCGGCCGCATATTGCTGGAAGGCCAGGATCTGCGCGGCATTCCGCCCTATCGCCGGCCCGTGAACATGATGTTCCAGTCATACGCGCTGTTTCCGCACATGACGGTGGAAGCAAACATCGCCTTCGGTCTCAAGCAGGACGGCATGAGCAAGGGGGACATCGCGTCGCGCGTTGCCGAGATGCTCAAGCTGGTCAAGCTGGAGCAGTTCGCCAAGCGCAAGCCGCACCAGCTTTCCGGCGGTCAGCGCCAGCGCGTCGCGCTGGCACGTTCCGTGGCGAAACGACCGAAGGTGCTGCTGCTGGACGAGCCGCTCGGCGCGCTCGACAAGAAGCTGCGCGAGGAAACCCAGTTCGAACTGATGGACCTCCAGCAGGAGCTCGGCCTCACCTTCGTCGTCGTCACCCACGATCAGGAGGAGGCCATGACGATGGCTGACCGCATCGCCATCATGGACAAGGGCCAGGTGATGCAGGTGGCAACCCCTGCCGAGGTCTACGAAGCGCCTTCTTCCCGGTTCGTGGCCGATTTCGTCGGCAACGTGAACATGCTCGAGGGCACGGTCGCAGAGCGAAGCGACAACGCGGCGACAATTACGGGCGCCAGCGGCGCGCGCATTCGTGTCGAGAATGCCGGCGAGGCAACCGAGGGCAGCAGCGTCGCCTTCGCGATCAGGCCTGAGAAGATCAGGGTATCGTCGAAGCCGCCGGCCGAAGGCGCCACCAATGTGATGGAAGGCGAGATTTGGGATCTCGCCTATCTCGGCGACATGACGGTCTACCACGTCAAGCTGTCCGACGGGCAGGTGGTAAAGGCCAGCGCGCTTAACAGCGCACGTACGATGGACGACCCTCTGAGCTGGCATGACCGGGCCTGGATTTCCTTCGCGCCGGATGCCGGCGTCGTGCTGACCCGCTAGGATCGGGAGGCGGCCATGGCCCAAACGATTGCACGAGATGTCGCCGCAACGGCAGACCGGAATGAAGGGATCGGCGGCCGGTTTCTGGCTGCGGTGGCCAATCGCGCGGTGATCCTGGTCCCCTATCTCTGGCTTCTGGTTTTCTTCCTGGTGCCGTTCGGCATCGTGCTCAAGATATCATTGTCGCAGACGACCATCGCGATGCCGCCCTATCTGCCGGTATTCGGCCTCGGCGACGGCGTCTCGGGCTTCATCTCCAATTTTCGCGAACTGTCCTTCGAGAATTATCTCTGGCTCCTGGATGATGCGCTCTATTTCAACGCCTACGTCTCGAGCGTCGTCATCGCGGGCGTTTCGACATTCTTTGCGCTGTTGATCGGCTACCCGATGGCCTACGGCATGGCGCGCGCGCCTGAATCCATGCGGCCACTGCTGTTGATGCTTGTGATTCTGCCGTTCTGGACGTCGTTCTTGATCCGCGTCTACGCCTGGATCGGCATCCTGAAGCCCGAAGGTCTGCTGAACCAGTTCCTGATGTGGGTGGGCGTTATCGACACGCCGCTGCAGATCATGAATACCAACACGGCGATCTATATCGGCATCGTCTATTCCTACCTGCCTTTCATGGTGCTGCCGCTCTACGCGACGCTGGAAAAGATGGACTTTTCGCTGATCGAAGCGGCGCAGGACCTTGGCTGTCCGCCGACGACCGCATTCTGGAAGATCACCTTCCCATTGTCCTTGCCGGGCGTCGTGGCCGGTTGCCTGCTGGTCTTCATCCCGGCAATCGGCGAATTCGTCATTCCCGACCTGCTTGGCGGCTCGCAGACGCTGATGATCGGCAAGACGCTGTGGAACGAGTTCTTCTCCAACCGCGACTGGCCGGTCGCCTCGGCCGTGGCCATCGTGCTGCTGCTTATCCTCGTGGTGCCGATGATGTTCTTCCAGCGTGCTCAGGCGCGCGCGCAGGAACAGGGGAGGTAGGCCATGCAGGGGCAACTCAGCCGCTTCAACATCGCCTCGCTGGTGCTGGGGTTCTCGTTTCTCTACCTGCCGATCGTGCTGCTGGTCATCTACTCCTTCAACGACTCGCGCCTGGTCACGGTATGGGGCGGTTTCTCGACGCGCTGGTATGTGTCGCTGCTGTCCAACCAGCAGCTTCTCGACGCCGCCTGGGTGACGGCTCGGATCGCTTTCGTTTCGGCAACCGTGGCCACGGTGCTGGGCACGTTGGCGGCACTCGCGCTCACGCGTTACACGCGCTTTCGCGGGCGGTTCCTGTTTTCCGGCATGGTCTTCGCGCCGCTGGTCATGCCAGAGGTCATCACCGGTCTGTCGTTGCTTCTGCTGTTCGTTGCTGTCGGGCTCGATCGTGGGTTCCTAACCGTCACGCTCGCCCACATCACCTTCACCATGTGCTTCGTGGCGGTGGTTGTGCAGTCGCGCCTGCTGAGCTTCGACCGGTCGCTTGAAGAGGCGGCAATGGACCTCGGTGCAACGCCGGTACGCACCTTCTTTCAGGTGACGCTGCCGGTCATCATGCCCGCCATCGTGTCCGGCTGGATGCTGGCCTTCACACTGTCGCTGGACGATCTCGTGATAGCCAGCTTCACCTCGGGGCCCGGGGCCACCACGCTGCCGATGCGCATCTACAGCCAGGTGCGGCTGGGCGTGACGCCGGAGATCAACGCGGTCTGCACGATCCTTATCGTGGTCGTCACCGCAGGCGTACTGACCGCCGCCGTTCTCAACAAGCGGCGTGACGTGCAGCGCCGGCGCGATGAGCAGGCCGCCCAGCGCGGATAGCGCAGGCTATTCGAAGTCGATTGTGGATCCGACCTGTGCGGCAAACGGCGAATCCCACGCGCCACCGATGAAGAAGGAGAGATCGGCGTCGCCTGGTTGGCCATCTTCTCCGAGTGGCGCCAGATAGCCTGAAAGCGCCAGCGCGCGGCCGAAATAGGGAATGATGCCGCCGAGCGTCAGCACCTGCCCGTTGAGGCGGAATTCAGCCTTTTCGATCCGTGCGACGCCGCCATTGACCCTGGCTTTGAACTCTGCGCCGCGCATCGGCAGCGTGCCGCCGACGATTTCCGATAGAGCGAAGAACCCGCCTGCGGATGCGCGCTCCCTGAACTTGGCGAGATCGAAGCCCTGCAGCGCGCCTTCGCCCAGGGTTCCGCTAACGGTCCCTTCTGCATTGCCCATCACCGTGTTCCAGTCGCGGCCGGTGCCCTTCAGCATCAGCGAAAGATTGGCGCGCCCTTGCGGCACCAACTGAGTGGCGCCGGTCGCACTGGCGATTGCCCGCGCATCGACATTGTCTGCCATCATGCGCATCTCTACGGCCTTGCTCTCCCCCTGCAGGTCGACACGCACGCCTGCCTGCAGCTTGCCGTCGAAGACGGTCGCGTCCGAGATGTCGAAGGCGGCGAGCGTGCCCTTCACCTGGGCCGCAGCGGCCAGCTCGGTCATGGCGACTGATCCGAGTGTCGCATTGCCGGCCGACAGGCGCAGGTCCAGCGACAATTGCTCGGCGAAGCCCGTATCGATCTGGTCGTAGATGTTACCGCTCGTGGAAGCGATCGGCGTGAACGCTGCAAGAAAAGATCGCACGTCGAGCGTATCGAATGCGAGCGTCCCAGAAATGGCTGGAAGTGGATCGGCGAAGGAGACCTCAAGTACGCCGCGACCTGAATTGCCGCCCAGGTTCAGCGCGACCGAGTCAAGCCGCAGCCGCTGCGCTGTGCCTTGAACCGTTCCCGCAATAGACATCGCGCCGATCGCGGCGCCCGGCGCGATGTCTGTCTTCGACCATTCAAGCATGCGCCGCAGAGACGGCGACGAAAGACTGACCTTGCCGTCGAAGTACGTATTCGTCGACAGATTTGCCGTTCCTTCGAAGCTTGCTTCCAGTAGTGCCGATTTCAGGCTTGCGGTCGCCGGCGCATTGCCGCCGGCAAGAAGCAGCAGCGGCTGCGCGCTCGACCCTTCGACGCTGATGTTCTCGCCACGCCAGATGCCGGTGGCGTTCAGCCAAGCGGTGCGGTTAAGCGATGGCCAGACGATCTTGCCGTTGAGGCTGCTGATGCCATCATCATCGTCTCCATCGACGACCGCGATACGGCCATCGAAGAACTCGACCGTGCCGAACGCATCGTCCGGCAATGCGCTGCGGTCCGGATTGGCCGGGTTGCTGGCCACGATCCCCCGCGCCGCGGTCACCGCGCGGGTCATGCGCCCGCCGCCTGGCGAAGCGGGGAGATCGATGACCGAACCTTCGATGGTGAGCCGAAGCACCGGCCGGTACATCGCCACGGCCGAAAGCACCACATTGCCGCGCAGCGCCGACAGCGCCGAAAGGCCCACCTCCAGCCTGTCGGCCTTCAGCACCGGCGGATTTCCGTTGTCCGCCCATTCGAGGAATGCAACGTCGTGAAGCGTTGCCCTGAAGGTCGGCCAGACGTCGAGCACCGGCGCTTCGCCCAGTACTACCCGGTAGCCGCTCCAGAGACTGAGCTCATGAGCGATGCGGTCCCGTACGATCTGCGTGGATGCCACCCAGGGCAGCGCGGCTATGAACAACACCGCGAGCGCAAGCACTGTCGCCAGCGCGATAACGCCTCGTTTCAACATGGAAAGCCGCATCTCGCCTCGCCGCTGCGGGATGTCGCCGGCGACGCTCCCTACACTACTCGACCCGCAGGATAGCTGTTTTTCAACCTTTTGTGGCCTGCCGATGGCGTTTTCCACCAGCCAGATAAGGGTATTTTCGCCACCTTGCCTTGCTGGCGGACGATATGCTTAACCGTCTGCGAATTGTCGTCGGCATATTCCGCGCCGCCCGGCCCCTCAGGAGGAACCCGCATGAACCACACCGCCCCGCTTTGGAGCCCGTCGGCCGAAGAAATCGCGGCGTCGCCCATGACAGCCTTCATGGCGCTGGCTGCGAAGGCGAGCGGCAAGCCGATTGCGGATTACGAAGCGCTGCATGCGTGGTCGATCGACGATCGCGAAGCGTTCTGGTCGCTGATGTGGGACTATTGCGATGTGATCGGCGAGCGCGGCGAGCGGACGCTGATCGACGGAGACAGGATGCCGGGAGCCCGGTTCTTTCCTGATGCGAAGCTGAATTTCGCCGAGAACCTGCTTCGCAAGACGGGAAGTTCCGACGCGCTGGTGTTCCGCGGCGAGGACAAGGTTGAGCGCAGGTTGTCCTGGGACGAGCTGCGCGCACTGGTCTCGCAGCTTCAGCAGCTCTTTCGCGCTCATGGCGTCAAAGCCGGCGAGCGCGTCGCCGCCATGATGCCCAACATGCCCGAGACGATCGCCTGCATGCTGGCGGCGGCTTCCATCGGGGCGATCTGGTCATCCTGTTCACCGGATTTCGGCGAGCAGGGTGTGCTTGACCGCTTCGGACAGATCGAACCCGTGCTGTTCATCGCGCCCGACGGCTACTGGTACGCGGGCAAGCGCATCGAGGTCGGGGCGAAGATCGCGACCGTGCTTGACAGGATGCCTTCGGTTAAAGCGGCCCTGATTGTCGATTATCTCGGAGCGGCCAGGGAGGTGGCGGCCGGTATCGGCAAGGCCGAAGCGCTGGAGATCGCGCTTTCGCCTTTCGCACCTGCGCCGCTCGAGTTCGAGCGACAGCCTTTCGACCATCCGCTCTATATCCTGTTCTCGTCGGGCACGACGGGCATTCCCAAATGCATCGTTCATTCGGCAGGCGGCGCGCTGCTGCAGCACGTCAAGGAACAGCGACTGCATGCCGGCATCGGCGACGGCGACCGCTTCTTCTATTTCACCACATGCGGCTGGATGATGTGGAACTGGCTGGTGTCCGGCCTGGCATCCGGCGCGACGCTTCTTCTCTATGACGGCTCGCCCTTTTATCCGAACGGCAATGCCATCTTCGACTTCGCCCAGGCCGAGAAGATGACCTATTTCGGCACCTCCGCGAAGTTCATCGATTCCGTGCGCAAAGAAGGGCTGCGGCCGATCGAGACCCACGACCTTTCCTCCGTGCGCGTCATCTCGTCGACCGGCTCGCCGCTGGCGCCGGAGTGCTTCCGCTTCGTTTATGACGGCATCAAGAAGGACGTTCACCTGGCATCAATCTCGGGCGGAACCGACATCGTTTCCTGTTTCGTGCTCGGCGTGCCGATCAAGCCCGTCTGGGTGGGCGAAATCCAGGGGCCTGGCCTGGGCATGGCTGTCGACGTCTGGGACGATGCCGGCAAGTCCGTTCGGGGCGAAAAGGGTGAACTCGTCTGCACCCGGGCGTTTCCCTGTATGCCGGTGAAGTTCTGGGCGGACCCCGACGGCTCCAAATACAAGGCCGCCTATTTCGACCGCTTCGACAATGTGTGGTGCCACGGCGATTTCGCCGAATGGACGGAGCATGGCGGGCTCATCATCCATGGCCGCTCCGATGCGACCCTGAATCCTGGCGGTGTGCGTATCGGAACGGCGGAAATCTACAATCAGGTGGAGCAGATGGAGGAAATTCTCGAGGCGCTCTGCATCGGTCAGACCTGGGACGACGACGTTCGCGTCGTGCTCTTCGTGCGGCTTGCGGAAGGCGTTGTCCTGGATGAGGCGCTGGAAAAGAAAATCCGCACCAAGATCCGCACCGGCGCCAGCCCTCGTCACGTGCCCGCGCGCATCGTACCGGTTGCCGACATACCCCGCACCAAGTCGGGCAAGATTACCGAGCTTGCCGTGCGCGACGTGGTGCATGGCCGTCCGGTCAAGAACAAGGAGGCGCTTGCCAATCCCGAGGCACTTGAGCTCTACCGCGACATCACCGCGCTGCAATCGTAGCCGGCGTTATGGTTAGCAAACGGTTGCCGCGAAATTTACCTCGATTTCACGGATGATACAGAATCGTAAACTGCCGTATAGTCAGGTAAGGTTTTGTTAAGGTTCGGGCCCGATAGTCCTACTCAACTTGAGGGAGAAATCCCGCTCCGCTGCCTTGGAGCTCGGTACGCTCAAGCTTCTTGTGTGACAGCCAAATTCATACTCAGGCGCTTCTCTGAAGCGCCTTTTTCTTTGGCGCCGCAGCGCGCTTTACATCATCGCTTCGCGGTCGCGCATCAGCGCCCGCGACAGAAGCACGATCGGCACTGTGGCGGTGACAATGATCAGCAATGCCGCCACTGCGCCGTCCTCCACCGCTCCACGCGATGCGTCCTCGAAGACCGAGGTTGCGAGTGTATTGAAGCCAAAGGGGCGTAGCAGCATGGTTGCCGACAGTTCCTTGACCGTGTCGACGAAGACAAGTACCGCCGCAGTTGCTATTGCCGGCCACAACAGGGGCAGCAACACCTTGCCGGCGCTGCGATAGGGGCCATAGCCGAGATTTCGCGCGGCTTCGTCAAGATGCGGCGGCAGTTTTTCAAGTCCGCTACGCAACGCGCCTTCTGCCAAAGCGAGAAATCGGATCGAACATACCAGCACGACGGCCGCTGCCGAACCGGTCAGAAGCAGGCCGGTCGAGACACCGAAAAGGTCTCGCGCCCAGGCATCCAAGGCATTGTCGAACCGCGCCAGCGCAAAGAGCAGGCCTAGGCCAAGCACTGTCCCCGGCAATGCATAACCGACCATGGCGAGTCGGGTTGCAAATGCAACGGCACGTGATCTGTCGAGCCGCGCGGCCTGGATCAGCAGCATCGCCACGCAAACCGTGATGACGGCGGCACTGGAGCCGACAACAACCGTGTTGAGCAGCGTTTCTGCTAGATCACGTTCCGCGAACTGATATAGCCGCCGCGAGGCATATTGGCCGAAGACATAGAGCGGAATGCCGAAGCCGAAACCGACAGGGAGTGCGGTCAGCAATGTTGCCAGCGCTGCACGCATACCCGTCAACTGCACGCGCGATGGGCGGCTGTTCATTTGTGAGCCGCGCCCGACGTGGAAGCGCTGCTTGCGGCGCGCCCACTGCTCGAGCATAAGCACCGCGATCACGATGATGAGCATCATGCTGGCGATCTGTGCCGCACCTTCCAGGCTGCCGCGATTGAGCCATGTCGAATAGACTGAATAGGTAAGCGTCGAAACGCCAAGATATGTCGAAGCGCCGATGTCGTTCAGCGTTTCCATCATAACCAGAGCGACGCCTGCAACGATCGCGGGTCTTGCAACCGGCAGCAGCACCTTGCGCAGCACCTTGAAGGGCGGCGCGCCGAGCGTCCGTGCCACGTCGGCAATGTTGCGGCCCTGCATGATGAACACGACCCGGCTGGTCAGATAGACATAAGGATAGAGCACCATCGTGAGGACAAACGCTGCGCCGGGCGTCGAACGGATGTCGGGGAACCAGTAATCGCGCGGTGTCGCATAACCGAACAGATCGCGGATCGCGGTTTGGACGGGTCCCGTGAACAGCAGAAACTCGGCGAATGCGTAGGCCGCTAAATAGGGTGGTACCGCAAGCGGCAGCACCAGCATCCAGGCCAAAGGCCGTCGCAGCGGAAAATCGTATGCCACGACCGTCCATGCGCTGGCGACGCCGACGATCGCCGTGCCCACGGCAACAAGCGCGAGCAGCCACAGCGTCGTCGCCGTGGAATGAGGCAGCACATGCTGCGCCAGGTGACTTAGATCTGCGCCGTTGCCGGCGAGCGCGATGAAGATAACCACCATGAGCGGCATCAGCGCCAGGGCCGACGCGATCAATGCCGGTATGAGCGCGCTGTGATAGCGCATGCGGCGCACCGGTCTGGCTGGTTCCGTAGCCTCGAAGCCGTAGGTGGCGGGGGCGCTCAATTTCCGTCTCCCGGTCGCGGGGTAGCGGCCCCGGCGACATAGGCAAAAGGCCGGGTCATTGACCCGGCCCCAAGCTCTCTATTTGCGAAGCCGGCCGTCAGCTCGACGGTCCAGCGTCGAAGCCAACCTTATCGACCATCTCAGATGCAGCCTTCCGGTGCTTTGCGATCTCTTCCAGCGGCAGCGTGTCCGGCTTGATCTCGCCAAAGCTCTGGACGATTTCGGAAGCCTTGGTTCCCGGCCCGATCGGATATTCGAATACCTGCTCGGCGTAGATTTCCTGACCCTCGGGGCTCGACAGGAATTCCATCAGCTTGATGGCGTTATCCTTGTTCGGCGCATGCTTGGCCAGAGCCATGCCGGAGATGTTCACATGAGTGCCGCGATCCTCCCCGTTGGGGAACAATACCTTGATCGACTCTGCCCACTCCTTCTGCTCCGGCTCCTTCTCGTTGGTCTTCATCAGACCGACATAGTAGGTGTTGCCAAGGCCGATATCGCACTCGCCGGCGTGGATCGCCTTTGCCTGCGCGCGGTCATTGCCGTCGGGCTTACGAGCCAGGTTTTCCTTGAAACCTTCAAGCCAGTTCTCGGCTTCGTCCGCGCCCATGTGGGCGATCATCGAGGCAAACAGCGCGACGTTGTAGACGTGCTGGCCGCTGCGGATGCAGATGCGACCTTTCCACTTGGGATCGGCAAGTTCCTCATAGGTGATCGTGTCCTGCTCGACACGGTCCTTGGAGGCGTAGACCACGCGGCCGCGCGTGGTGAGGCCGAACCAGTGACCTTCGGTATCGCGATACTGCGCCGGGATATTGCCGTTGATGGTCTCGTTCTCCACCGGCTGCGTCACGCCGGCATCCTTGGCGCCCGACAGGCGGCCGATGTCGACGGTGAAGATCAGGTCGGCCGGCGAGTTGCTTCCTTCGGCAGCGATGCGCTCGTCGATGCCTGAGTCGAGAAACAGCACCTCGGTCTGAATTCCGGTTTCGGCGGTGAAGGCGTCCAGCAGCGGCTTGATGAGGTCGGGCTGGCGATACGAATAGATGTTGACCACCTCATCGGCCGCTGCGGCAAAGGGGACATAGGCGATGCCGGCTGCAAGCGCTGCCGCCGCGAGGCGGGTGCTGGTCGAGCGAGATGCTCCGAAAATCATGACTTCCTCCAGGCAGGGGGTTCAAAGCCCCGTGTTTGAACGGATCGGGTGTTCCAGCGGGAACAGGCGGTTCATGATCGAAACCGAATATGCCGTCAATAGAAAGCGCAACAAAATCAGCAGTTTAGAATTATTCTAAACTGCTGATGTCAGGTTTTAATCAGCGAATTTCGAGATTTGGCTTCCGGCGCCTCAATCCGCCAGCACGCGCGTTGACGGAAATGTGATCTCCACCATGGTGCCTTCGCCCGGATTCGACGAAATCGAGAAGCGGGCTCTGTTGGCTTCGACCATCGCCTTGGTCAGCGGCAGACCAAGGCCAGTGCCGTCGTGGCGGCCGCGCTTTAAAGCGTTGATCTGCTTGAACGGCTTCAACGCCTGGTCGATTTCCGACAGGCTCATGCCGATGCCGGTATCGCGCACCCGCATGACGACGTCGCCCGAAGGCTCGTAGGAGGTCGACACGATGACCTGCCCGCCGGCCTGGGTATAGCGGACCGCGTTGGAAAGCAGGTTCAGCGCGATCTGGCGCACGCTGCGCAGGTCGGCCACCACTTCCGGCAGGCGGGATGCGAAGCTCGAGCGGATGATGACACGGTCGCGGTTGGCCTGCGGCTGCATGACCGCGACGGACTCGCCCAGCGTGTCGTTGAGCGACACCGCCTCGTAATTCATCTCCTGCTCGCCGGCCTCGATCTTCGAGATGTCGAGCAGGTCATTGACGAGGTCGAGCACATGGTTGCCGGAACGGTTGATGTCGCGCAGGTAGTCGCGATAGCGGTCCGACCCGATCGGCCCGAACTTCTCGTCGATCATCAATTCCGAAAAGCCGATGATCGCGTTGAGGGGCGTGCGGATTTCATGGCTGACACGGGCAAGGAACTCGGTCTTTTGCGATGACGCGCGCTCGGCCTGGGTGCGCGCCTGGGTCAGTTCCTCCTCAGCGCGCTTCCACTGCGTGATGTCGCGCACAACGGCGCAATAACCGCTGTCGCCGGGCAGCCGACCGATGGTCATGAAAAGCGGAATGAAACGGCCTTCCGCCTCGCGGCCGATAACCTCGCGCCCGTCATTCAACACGCTTGCCACACCGTTTTCGGCAAGGCCGGCGAGGTAGTCCCGCGCTGCGCGCTGGCTTTCTATGGCGAACAGCGACGCAAACGGCTTGCCTTCGACGTCCACGCTGTCGAAACCGAACAGCGCTTCGGCCGGCCGGCTGATGTTGCGGATGGTTCCGTCCGCCGCGATCAGCACCACGCCATCGGTCGCCGTGTCTATGATCGTGCGCATCTCGGCGACGTGCAGCGCCATATCCTCGACCTCGGTGGGATCGGCCGTGATCGTCGGCTGGGCAAGAGGCTCCGCAGCCGCCATTGGCTGTGCGCCATCGGCGCGCTGCAGCGCCAGCAACAACGCCGATCCGTCGCGCCAGCGTATGGACTGCAAATGTGCGTCGACCGGAAATTCCTTGCCGCCCAGCGTGCGCAGCCGCAGCTTGCTCCCGTCGGGCTCCGATGCGGCATCCGGGCTCTTGTCGACGAACAACCTGTCGAGGCCGCCCTCTCGACGGATTTGATCGAGACTGGCGTAACCGGTCAGGTTCAGGAATTCGCGATTGGCGAAATAGAGGTCGTCGCCGGCGTGCACCAGAAGCGGCAGCGGCAACCCGGCTACCAGTTCGGTATCCAGCCCGGTTTCGTGGCTGCGCTCGCTGGAGACGAAAGCCGAAGGGGTGAACCCGTCCACGGCGATCGGCGGGGCAGGGGGAGGCGCGACGTCGGCGCCCATCGATCCAGCCGGCACCGCATCGATGGTCTCGTCGGATTCGGCATCCTGCGTGCCTGCTATCGGCGCCTCATCATCGGCCTGGAGGGCAGATATGTTCTCTTCGGCGGGTTCGTCGTGATAGCCTTCGGTTTCTTCGTCATATTCGGCCGAACCTTCGTCCTGTCTGACGGTGGCGAACTCTGACTCTTCATCACCCGCTGTGTCGCCAGAGGCTTCTGGCGCGTCCGGCACTTTCTGCTCAACGTCGCCGACGCCATCTTCCGCAACCGCTTCATCGTGGGCCGCATCGCCGGCCGCGTCGGCGTCTCGCTCGTCGGCGTTGTTGTAGGGGCCTGCTATGTCCTCATCGAAGTCCGAGCCTGCATCATCGGCGCCGTCTAGCTCGGCAAGGCGCGGCTCGTCGTAGAATTCGTCCGGAACTTCGTGGTGGTCTTCCGGTTCCAGCGCAACGGCATCATCGTCCGCCAAGTCGTTGGACCGCACCAGCGCGGTTTCTGCGCTCACAACGTCGGCAGGGGCCTCATCCGCCGTCCGGTCATTCGTCGCTTCAGGCTTCAAATCATCCGAGAGCTCGGTTGCCTTCTCTCTGGCCTGGTCCTGTTCCGCCTGACGCGCCTCGTTATAGTCGCGACGCAGCCGTGTCCGGATCTCCTCGAACGCGTTGCGCTCGCCCGGGGAAAGCTGCCTGCCCGGTGTGCGGACCGGGCGGTGCTCCGCGAGGCGCACGACCTTGTCGCTCGACCGCCGCTCATGTCCCTCGGTGAGTGACAGCGCCGGTACTTCTCCGTTGAATGGATCGTTGTCGGCTGGCGTCGTATCCGCGTCGCCGGATTCCTCCGCCGGCTTTCCCTCTGTGGGAGGCACGCCGCCGCCGCCCGCCAGCTTCATGCCGAGGGCATCCGGGTCGGCAGTCACGTCGCCCATGCGCACCACGCCGAAGCCGCGAAAACCTTCGAATTCGCGGTCGCGGTTGTAGACGGGCAGGGCTGCGAGATCGACGGGTGCCCGCAGGTCCGTGCCGGCGACGGGCCACAGAACCGAACGGCCTGACCAGGTGTCTCGACGCTGGAGCAGGCCGGCGATCTCGCCCTGCGGGTCGAGTTTGAACGCGGCGGCAACATCGTTGAACCGCCGGCCGAGCACGTCGGCAGCCTCCTTGCCGACGGCGCGGGTGAAATCGTCGGAGACGGCGCTGAATGCGCCATCGGCATCGGTTTTCCAGACAAAGCGCACGGGACCTTTGGGCAGATCCGGCCTCTGCTGCTGCTGCCGATCGTCAAAGTACCAGTCATCCGACGCATCCGGCGCCGGTGTTTCCTGGTCTTCGGGCGTGGCGGAAATGGGATCGGCCGCAGGGGTGGGCTCAGTCTCGGCCTCCGAAGAGTGCGCGACCTCCGCGGCTTCATCCTCGATGACGCGCTCCGGAAGATCGGCATCGGACGGAAGCGGTGCGACTTCGTCTTCCACCGGCTCCTGCCGCGCGTCGACGGTTGTCTGTGTCGGGATCTCGTCGCGGCCGCCTTCGCTGTCTGGCCCTATCTCCTCCACGGGCTCATCCACCGCGACAAGCAGGTGAAGGGCAGGCTCGTCCACGAGCCGTGCGATGCCCGCTGGAATCAGTCCGTCTCCAGCCGGAATCAGCCGCTTCACCAGCCGGTCGCTTTCGCGGGCAACCTCTTCCACCAGCCGCGACAATGTCTCCTGCGAAATTCCAAGGCCGTCGAAGCCGGGCGACGTCGCGTTCGCATGCGCCGCATCGTCGATGAGGGCGGCGAAATAACCTGCTTCGCCGAACCCTTCGATGACGCGCGCAGCGGCTTCGTCACCGCCAAGGGATCTGGGCGTTTGTGTCGGAACGGCCAGCAGTACCGCAGGCTCGCCATCGGGTAGCGTGACGCCGGACACGAGAAACTGCACGGCGCGGCTCGTCATGCCGCTTGCCAGTCGCACCATCACCTGCCGGTCGCGGTCCATACGTGGAAAGCCCGGCGTCGCTGCAATCTGCCTGCGCGCCGCAAAACCCAGGCCGGGCGAGCCGCCCATCACCGCCTCGATGTCCGGATAGCCGAGCAATGCCGCGCCAGGCCCATTCGCCCAGATCACTTCATCGAGGTCGATCGTCAGGATTGCCAGCGCATCGCCTGCGGCAAAACGCGTACGCACCTCTTCCATCACGGCAATGTCGATGAAGGAATAGGGGCCTGAAGCCATGCGAAAACCTGAAGCCGTTGAGTGGGCGGACGAGCCGTTGTTAACTCTTTGTTAGTAAAAGTTCGGTGGCGCCGCGTCCAGAAAGTCGGGACCCCACAGCGCGCGAATCTTGTTCCTTGGTTAATCCCCGGGGCGCAAATTTGCTGCATCGCAACAAAATTGTTGCAATGCACAAAAAGAGCGCCTATATTGGCGTCAAGTCAAACGAGCCGGCACGATAAGACGTTGCCGGACCAAGTGTAAAGGATCGAGCGATGACCAAAGCCGCCGCAAAGACCGCCGAAACCGCCGAAACCATCGAATTCCCGACCTTCGACGCCGACAAGACGGCAGACCAGTTCCGAGCCTTCGCCGAGAAGGGCGTCGAGCAGTCGAAGGAAGCCTATGCCAAGATGAAGACCGGCGCCGAGAACGCGCAGAAGGCCATGGAGTCGACCCTCGAAACCGCCCGCGCCGCCGGCAGCGAATTCTCGATGAAGTCGATTGCAGCCGCCCGTGCCAACACGGAAGCCGGCTTCGCTCACCTCGAGGCGCTCGTCGCGGCCAAGTCCCTCTCCGAGGTGATCGAGCTGCAGACAGCGTTCCTGCGCAAGGCCGTTGAGACCGCCGTCGAGCAGGGCAAGGATTTCCAGGCTGCGTCGACCAAAGCTGCCGAAGAGGTTTCCAAGCCCATGAAGGAAGCCTTCGAGTCGACCGTCAAGGAACTCAAGATCGCCTGACGCGTTCAGGTTGCAAGTACACCGCGTGAAGGAAACCTCCTCCCTTCCCGATCGCGGCTCAGAAGACCGGCTCCTCCTCCCGCCGGTCTCCTAACAGGAAAAGGCCGGGATCTCCTCCCCCCGGCCTTTTTCCTTTTTTTAAGCGTGGCTTGCGGCGCATCGGGCTTGAAATCGCCGCCGATAGTCCGTAAGAGCCTCGCCAGCCAGAGCTTGGCGCGTGCGGTTGTAGCTCAGTTGGTTAGAGCACCAGATTGTGGATCTGGGGGTCGCTGGTTCGAGCCCAGCCAACCGTACCATCTTCTTCCGACATTCCGCCGTCAGTCGATTGCCTCAATCCCTTGGGCTTTCAGCCGTTCGAGATTGTCCTTCATTTCCTTCAGCCGCTCCGGAGAATGGCCCTGCCATTCAGCCACTTCGCCCGTGATGCGAAGCGGTTCACGCGAGCGGTAGGATTGTGTGGGGTTGCCCGGGAATTTCTTGTCGGTCAGGTTGGGGTCATCCTCGACGGGACCCGTCGGCTCTACGATATAGATTCTTTGCCGGCCGTCGCCTGCGGCCAGTTCCGCACCCCATATCGCCGCGTCGAGAGTCCCTGTCAGATACACCCACGACGCGAGCTTTCGGGCGCCGAAATTGGAGTTGTAGCCGGCCCGGATCAGGTCTCCCCGTTTCAGGTCTGCGCGTGTGCCATGGTAGAACAGGCGTGGATTGTCGTTGTCGGGGATCGTCATTGCGTCTTTGCTCCTTGCGCCGCCGCAACACATTTGGGGTGCCTGCACGCGTCATCAAGACACGTCTGCGAATATGGACAAGACACAGACGGCTGGTTAGCGTCATGCCATGTCACGTCTGATCTTGCTGATCTGCATCGCTCTTTCCCTGTGCCTCTCCCCATACATGGCGAGCGCGGGCGAGACAGGCATGACCGGCGGCGCGTCGTACGGAATGCAGATGTCGGCCGGCGGCGACCATGACATTTCGGCTATGGTCGACTGTCCGCGCCGGGGTAGCTGCATAGGCGCTGCATCGGTCTGCGCATGGGCCTGCACCGGCAACGCCGTGGTTGACCTGGCTCACCCTGGTGTAGGCTTGGCGCATGTTCCTCGTGAGCTTTATGCGCTGCTCCTGACGCAGGTGCGCGAAGGCGTGTTTCTTCCCACGACAGAGCGCCCTCCCAAAATCCGTCTCCTGTGAGCCCGCACCCTTCGGGGTGTGAATCGTAGGATTTGCATTGGGACCAATGCGTCCCAAGGAGACGGATATGACTACTTTTTCAAGACGCGGCTTTCTCGCCGCCAGTGCTGCCGCTTTGGCAATCTCACAGTTTCCGCGAACGGGTTCGGCACAACAGCAGGCACTGGACCTGCGTGCCACAAGCCGGACGTTGGATATCGACGGAAAGGCTGCAACGGTATGGGGCCTGGCCGGCCCGTCCGGTCAGGGCCTGGTGCTCGATTCCGGGCAGCGCTTTATGGTGAACCTGACGAATGAGTTGCCGACGCCGACGCTGATTCACTGGCATGGCCAGATTCCGCCCAATGAACAGGACGGGGTGCCCGATATGCCTATGCCCATGCTCGCGCCCGGCCAGATGCGTGGCTACGACTTTGTGGCTGCTCCGGGAACGCATTGGATGCACGCGCATATTCCGCTTCAGGAGATGCGGCTTCTCGCGGCGCCGCTGATCGTCCGCAGCCCGCAAGACATCACCGGCGACCGTCAGGAAGTGACGATGTTTCTGCACGATTTCGCCTTCAAGTCCCCTGAAGAGGTAATGGAGGAAATTACCGGTGGGCATTCCTCAGTCGGGGATGCAGCCATGGGACATGGCGAAATGTCCGGGAACCGCATGCCGCAGACGGACCAGTCCGCCATGCCCGAAATGGATCATGGAAGCATGCCGATGGCTGGTATGGAGATGGACCTCAATGACTACAATTGGGACGCCTACCTGGCCAATGATCGGACGCTTTCGGACCCGGAAGTGGTTCGCGTCGAGCGTGGCGGGCGCGTACTTCTGCGCGTCATCAACGCTTCTGCCGCCACGGTGTTCTGGGTCGATACCGGGGCCGTCGAGGCGCGGCTCGTCGCTGTCGATGGTCACGCGGTGCAACCGGTGAAGGGCAGCCGCTTTGGTATCGCGATGGGCCAAAGGCTGGACATGGAGATCGACCTGTCCGGTTCCGGAGCCTGGCCGATGCTCGCTTTGCGGGAAGGCGCGCGTGAGCGCACGGGGCTGATACTCGCAACGGCAGGCGCAGACATAGCCAGGGTCGGATCGACAGCCGACGAGGACGCCGCGGCTTTCGACACCGATCTTTCCCAGGAATTGCAGCTCGTAGCCCGCGATCCGCTGCCGCCACGCGCGCTGCAGCGCAGTCACATGGTGATGCTTGGCGGTGGGATGCAGCCTTACCGCTGGACGATCAACGGCAGAACCTGGGGTGAGCATGTTCCGGTCACGGCACGCACCGGCGAGCGTGTTGAGATCATGTTCCACAATATGTCGATGATGGGCCATCCGATGCACTTGCACGGCCACGTTTTCCAGGTGGTGGAGATAAATGGAAAGCGCATTGACGGGGCTAGGCGCGACACGGTCTTTGTGCCTCCGATGGCGATGGTGACTGTCGCGCTGGATGCGGGCGAGGCCGCGCGCTGGATGCTGCATTGTCATCATATGCCGCATCTTGAAACCGGCATGATGACCGAGTTTGCAGTCGCGGCGTGATGATGACGGGGCGCGGCAACGCGCCCCGTCAGATCTTCCCGCGGTCGCTCGCCATTTCGTCAAAAATCCAGTCCCGGAAGGCGCGGACGCTTTTCTGCCTGAGCGCGCCTTCCGGATAGACGACGTAGTATTTCCACCTCGATTCAAGCGTCAGCTCAAAGGGCCGAACCAGCCGCCCGGCCGCCAGGTCGGCGGAGACGAGAACGCTGCGGCCCAACAGCACACCTTCTCCCTGCACGGCCGCCTCAACCGCGTAAGCGGCGGCTTCGAAAGTCACGCCACCTTCCGGATCGATTCCATCGAGACCCGCATGCTCCAGCCATGCCGCCCAACCGATGCGAAAATTGTCATGAATGAGCCGGTGATGCCTCAGGTCGCTGGGCTGCCGCAGCGGATGGTCTCCTTGCAGCAGTTGTGGGCTGCAGACAGGAGACACCCTTTCGTCGGACAAAAGCTCTGATACAACGCCCTCATACCCGCCCGCTCCGTAGCGTATCGCGATGTCGATGCCGCCCCGCAGGAAGTCCACCAGCGCGCCAGACGTGGAAAGGCGCACGTCAATATCGCGATGCGCGCGGTGAAAGCGGTGAAGGCGCGGCACGAGCCATCGGCCGGCGAAGCCGTCGGATGTGCTGACGTTGAGGGTTCGTCGTGGACGGGCGGCGGTGGCTGACATGGTGGCCGCCGCGATGCGGTCGAGGCTCTCCCCGACCGCCGCCGCATAGGCGGTGCCGGCGTCAGTCAGGCGCACAGACCTGGTCCCCCGATCGAAAAGCCGTATGCCAAGCTTGTCTTCCAGATTGCGCACTGCGCGGCTGACCGCGCCGTGCGTGACGTTCAGTTCGGCGGCGGCCTTGGAGAAGCTCAGGTGTCGTGCAGCGGCTTCGAAGGCGGGAAGGCTCATCAACGGAGGCAGCTTGCGGGGCATGGGTGACCTGCGAGCGATACTCACAAATGCTGCACGATTAATCGTTTGTCGTCCAGCGTGTCAGCACCAATTCTACGCCCAGGCCGGTGCGGTCAGGGGCTCGCCGGAAGCCGTTTCGGCAATGGAAGAAGTCGGTGTTTGCGGCGGTGATGCTGCAGATCGGCCAATGGCAAAGGATATGACGATGAAAATCTACCCCCATCTCTGGTTTGCATCCGAGGCCGAGGAGGCGATGGAGTTCTATACCTCCATCTTCAAGGGATCGAAGGTGCTGGAACGTGTCGACCTGCCCGATCCGGAACTCTCCGTCGTGCGCTTCGAGCTCCCGGGAATGCCCGTGGCGGCTCTCAATGCCCATTCGCGCGTGCCCTACAACGAGGCCTTTTCTTTCCTGGTCGAGACGGGTGATCAGGAAGAGACCGACTATTACTGGAACGCGCTGACGGCGGGCGGCGGCAAGGAGCAGCCCTGCGGATGGCTGACCGACAAATTCGGCGTCTACTGGCAGGTAACGCCAACCATCCTGCTCCGCATGATCGCGGATCCGGATCGTCAGAAAGCCGCCCGAGCGCTGCAGGCCATGTACAAAATGAAGAAGATCGTCATTGCCGATCTTGAGCGCGCCTTCGCCGCCGATATGACGAACGAGCAGGACGTTGCCCGTACGTTCAGCGACGTGGGCTTTTTCGACCATCTTGTATCGACAGCCGGCACGCCGCCGCCCGGTGACCCGATTGGCGATACCGATATGGAGGTGGTGCGCGGCTTTGTTGACAACAAGCTGGTCGGCGCCGTGCTGCTAGCGAAGCATGCGGTTCGGACGTTAAAAGTGGGTGGATCGATGACGTTCACGTCGGGAATCAACAAGGACCGGCCGCCGGTGCCCGGAGGGGCGGTCGTGTCCGCGGTCGCCGGGTCATTCAGCTATTTTGCGCGGGCACTGGCGTTGGAGCTGGCGCCGACCCGGGTGAACATAGTCTCGCCCGGATGGGTCGACACGCCGATGTGGGACGAACTGGTCGGGGAAGCCAAATCGGCGTTCTTTGCAGAAATGGCGCCCCGATTGCCGGCCCGAAAGATCGCGACGCCGGCGGATGTTGCGCCCGCATACATCTATCTCATGGAAAGCGAATTCACGACAGGCGAGACTATCCGCATCGACGGCGGGCACCATCTGATCTAGCTGCGCCCTCAGAAAAGCGAGCCCTGCTCGCCGCCGCCCGGCTTCGGCTTCGCCGCCGGCTTCCTGGTGGCAGGCTTCGGCGATTCGGTGCCGGATGCGACCGCTCCGGCGCGGCCGTCGGCAAACTCGATGCTCAGTACATCGCCTGGGCTGATGCGCGACGCACTTTTCACCGGCTGGTCATCGGCGTCGCGGATCAGGGCGAAACCGCGCTGCAGCACCGACTTGTGAGACAGCGTTTCCGCCAACCGCCCGGCCTGCGCAAGAAGTGTCGAGCGCCGTTCCAATGTCGCGGCAATAGTTTGATCCGCGCGCCGGCCAAGCAATTGCAGGGCCTGGCGGTGCGTTTCGACCCGCCGAAGCAGCGTGGACGGTGCGACCCGCGCGGCGTCGCGGGCAAAGCGTGTCCGCGCCTCGTTGACGCGACGCTGAAGCATCGCGGGCGACAGGCGCAGGCCGCGGAAGCGCAGGCGCTTCGCCTCTGTGTTGGCGAACAACGCGCGGCCCAGCCGGCTGGCGGCCTCGTCGAAGCGCCGGCGCGGCAGCGCCAGCAACTGGTCGGCCGAGGGCAGCGCGCGCGCCGCAGCGCGCAGACCCTGGCGTTTGCGTTCAGTGCTGCGCGAGACGGCACCTTTGACACGAGCCGAGAGCCGCGAAAGCGCCGCTTCCAGATCGGCCTTTACCGGCACCGCGAGCTCTGCCGCGCCGGTCGGCGTGGGCGCGCGCACATCGGCTGCATGGTCGATCAGCGTCCAGTCCGTCTCGTGGCCCACGGCCGAGATCAGCGGAATGCTTGATGCGGCGGCCGCGCGGACCACTGCTTCATCGTTGAAGCCCCACAGGTCCTCAAGGCTGCCGCCCCCGCGCGCGACGATCAGAACGTCCGGCCGCGGTATCGGACCTGCCGGATCAAGCCGATTGAAGCCTTCGATCGCCGCTGAGACTTCCGCCCCCGTCGTTTCGCCCTGAACCCGCACCGGCCACACCAGCACGTGCAGCGGGAAGCGATCGGTGATGCGGTGGATGATGTCGCGAATGACCGAGCCGGTGGGCGACGTGACGACGCCCACCACGCGCGGCATATACGGCAGGGCGCGCTTGCGTTGGTCGTCGAACAACCCTTCGGCCGCGAGCTTGCGCCGGCGCTCCTCCAGCAGCGCCATAAGCGCGCCGACGCCGGCCGGCTCCAGATTGTCGATGACGATCTGGTATTTCGACGAACCGGGATAGGTGGTCAGCTTGCCGGAGGCGATCACCTCCATGCCTTCCTCGGGCCTGAATTTCAGGCGCGAGAAGGTGCCTTTCCAGATGACTGCTTCTAACCGCGCGCGCTCGTCCTTCAGTGCGAAATAGGCATGGCCAGACGAGTGAGGCCCCCGGTAGCCGGAAATCTCGCCGCGCACGCGCACATTGCCGAACTGGTCCTCCACCGCACGCTTCAGCGCGCCCGAAATCTCGGAAACGGTGAATTCGGCCGCATTGGTTGCAGCACTGGAAGGGAGGTCGGACAAAGGCAAGGATTCGCTCATCGTCAAAGCATGGCATGAAAGCGGTGATGCACGTCAAGGATCGTGGCGCAAGCGATTGGCAGCAAACTGCGGACAAACGCCTGCTGGCTCATCGCTGCAGGCGTTGACCGTTACCAGCCAGCCATCGCCGGCCGTTGCTTCTGTCGCTTCACGCGGGCAAACGCCATTCCGTCGAAGTCGAACTGGCCGGACTCCTCGGGAACAGGCACGGAGATGTTGTCGAGGCTGTCGCAGATGTGACGCGCCAGCGCATCGACCAGCTCCGGCTGGCTCGAATGGCCCCGCACGATGCCGATGCGCACGTCGGGCAGGGCGCCGAACCCGTCCGTCTCCCCGAGTATGCGCATGCCAGGCCGCAGCGCACACTCCGGCAGAATCGAAACGGCCTGGCCCGACAGCACTGCCGCGATGATGACGGTAGCCGACCAACTCGTGAACAGGATGCGGTAGTCGCGGCCCATCTGGTCGAGCATGTCGCAGGCCGTTCTGCGCCACATACAGGTGGCGCGGCCGACAGCGATCGGCAGCACGTCCTCCATGTGGATCGAGTGGTTCGCTGAGGTGACCCACAGAAGCGGCTCGCGCCGCACCACCTCGGCCGCGCCCTTGTCACTGTCGTGGGTGATCAGGGCGATGTCGAGATGGCCGCGCTTGATGTGGTCGATCAGGTTCACCGTTGGCTCACAGATGACGGACAGTTCCACGCGCGGGTTGGACCGCGCGAAGCGGGCCATGATCTCGGGCAGGAATCGGTCAGCATAATCGTCCGGCGTGCCGATGCGAATATGGCCTTCCAGGCTAGCGTCGTCGAAGGCCGCCAGCGTCTCCCTGTTCAGGCGCAGAAGTCTTCGTGCATAGGTCAGCAGGCGTTCGCCTTCCTCGGTCAGCCGGTTTGTGCGGCCTTCCTTTTCGAAGAGCGCCTTGCCCAGGCGTTCCTCCAGCCGCCGCATCTGCATGGAGACCGCCGATTGCGTGCGATGCACTTCATCCGCGGCCCTCGTGAAGCTGCCGGTGTCGGCTATGGTGATGAACGTGTGAAGCTGGTCGAGATCGAGCGGAGCGGCCATGCGCGTGATCCATCATGTTTTCTGATCCAACACATTAAAAACATTCGTTAGACTAATCAATCGCCTCGTGGGACTGTCTCGATGCTAACCAGCAGACGCGATTCAACAGCGACTGTCGCGGCGCATTCGTGCGCTGGCGGTGGATTCGTGATGCGCCGCGTCGATTTTGAAGGAGAGATGAGATGACCGCCCTTGACCACCACACGCATGCGATCGCTGCCGAACGGCGCACGGTTGCCGCCGTGTCGCGCGTGGCCAACGGTTTCCGCGCATTCCTGCGCGCGCTCATCAATCGACGCGAAGTAAACCGCCTCGGCGATCTGTCGGACCACGAACTCGCCGACATCGGCCTGATGCGCACCGACCTCGTGGTCGCCATGCGCTCGCCGATAAGCATAGATCCGACGGCGCGTCTCAGCGACATCGCCCGCGAACGCTACCTCACCGAGGACGGCGCGCGCCGGGTTTGCTGATGCCACAGTTTCCGCAGGCTGACTCCCACATCCCGCCGGTTCCCCTCCGGTAGCCTGCATGCTGCCCGGTCATCCTCCCAGGATGGCCGGGCTTTTTTATTAGCGCCGCGGGTTCTTCATGCCCTGCAGGAACTGGTCGAAGACCGATTCCATATTCTTCTGGTAATCGTCCCGCGTCTTGCGACCGCTTTCGAACATGTCGCCGAAGAGATCGTCATAGGGCGTTCGCGCGCGTCCGCTTGGATTGGTGCGCGGCTGGGGTTGGGATTCGCGCTGGGTCTGCGGCCGAGGCTGTTGTTGCCCGCCCCGCATCATCTCCTCGAAAATCTTGCCGAGCGGGTTGTCGAAAGGCCCCTGCGGTGCGCTGGGCGCCTGCCGCTGGGCCTGTCCGCCGCCGAACATGCCTTCCAGGATCTTGCCGAATGGGTTGTCGAACTGGTTGAGGTCGGGCTGCGGCGCTTCCGGGCGTGGTGCCGGCTGCTGGGGCATGCCGCCCTGCTTCATCATCTGCTCGATGATTTCCTGAAGCGGATTGCCCTGGCCGCCGAAGCCGGCTGCCTGCACCTGGCCGGTCGACTGCTTGAAAAGCCCGCCCATGATCATCGTCGCCAGCGCGGGCAGCATCTGCTTGAGGACGTCCTGGCCGATGCCTGTCGCCTGCGAGGCCTGTGCCGCCACTGCGCGCGAAAGCTCCTTGGAGCCAAAAAGATGGCCTAGGATGCCGTTGCCTTCTTCCATGCCCTGAGGCGAGAAGGATCTCGTCGCATCCTCGAAATATTTCGCGTGCTGGCCGGAAGACAACGCAGTGAGGAACGAGCCGAGATCGTAGGGGTTCGAGGCATTGCGCTTCAGCCCCTGGCTGAAGGCAGGCAGCAGCGCTTCCATGGCCTGCTGTGTCTGCTGTTGGGAAAGGCCGAATTGCCGCGCCATCTGGTCGACGGCGTTGCCGTTTTGGGCCTGGGCGAGCATGTCGAACAACGGCAGCATGGCGGTCTCCTCCGGTATCGCTTTGGGCCGAAAGCCTACCCTATGGGCAGGCGTTCGCAAGCGTCATCGCAAGTTTGCCATAGGCGGGCATCGTGGAGTGCGGTGCCGGAAGCCCTCTGCCTCAGTAGGCGTATTCGAGGAAGACGGGTTCGATGGAGCCGCCCCAGCGCGTGTTGTAAGCCTTGAGCATCTCCTCCGCGCTCGTGCTGCCCCGCGCGACCACTTCCTCCAGCGGGGCAAGAAAGCCGGTCTCGTCGTAGCCTTCGCGGTTCTTGCGGTCACGGCGGGCGAGGCCGCCGCGCGAGATGTCGAGCACGTCGCGCGCAACCTCGCGCAGCGTCCTGTTCCCATAGGGCGTCGCCAGTCCCTGCGCCGGCACGGCATTCCGCATCGCCTCGACGTCGGTAAAGGTCCACTCTTTCGTCAGTGCCTCAGCGGCGTCCAGCGCGGCCTCGTCATAAAGAAGACCGACCCAGAAGGCGGGCAGGGCGCAGATACGCCGCCACGGCCCGCCGTCGGCGCCGCGCATTTCGAGAAAGCGCTTGAGCCGTACATCGGGAAACAGCGTGGACAGATGGTTGGCCCAGTCGCCCATCGTCGGCAACCCGTCCGGCACGCTGTCGCGGAGCGCCCCGTCCATGAACTGGCGGAAGGTGACATGGGTCACGTCGAAGTAGCGCCCCTCGCGGATCAGGAAATACATCGGCACGTCGAGCGCCCATTCGACGTAATCTGCGAAGCCGAAATCGGGCGAGAAACACAATTCCAGCAGGCCCGCCCGCTGGTTGTCGGTGTCGCGCCATATCTCGCCACGCCAGCTCTGCAGGCCGTTTGGCCGTCCCTCGGTGAATGGCGAGTTCGCGAAAAGCGCGGTCGAAAGCGGCTGCAGCTTCAACGAGACCTGCATCTTGCGGCGCATGTCCGCCTCGCTCTCGAAGTCCAGGTTCACCTGGATCGTGCAGGTCCGGTACATCATATCGAGGCCCTGCGTCCCAACCTTCGGCATGTAGGCCGTCATGATGTCGTAGCGCGATTTCGGCATGCGTGGCGTTTCGGCGAGCGTCCATTTCGGGCTGCCGCCAAGGCCGAGGAAGCGGATTCCCAGGGGCTCGGCGATCTCGCGAAGCTGGGCGAGATGGGCGTTGCCTTCTCGGCATGTCTGGTGGATCGTCTCGAGCGGCGCTCCGGAGAGCTCGAACTGACCGCCCGGCTCAAGCGAGATCGCGCCCTGTCCGGTCGGCTCCACCAGTCCGATGATGTGGCCGGCATCGACGATCGGTTCCCAGCCGAGCACACGCTGCATGCCTTCCAGTAGTGCCTTGATGCCGCGCTCGCCGCCATAGGGTACCGGTGCGTTGCCGTCGATATAGAAGGGAAACTTCTCGTGCTCGGTGCCGATTCTCCATTGGTCGCGCGGCTTGTTGCCGGCGCTCAAATAGGAGACCAGTTCGTCGATGCCTTCGATCGGCCGGAAATCGGTCGTGTCGCGCGCCATGTCGTTTCCTCAACTAAATGTCCGGCCGGCCGTTCTTGCGACGGCGCGCGAGTGTTGAACGAAAGACCGCCGTGCGATCAAGCGAAAAATCCTGACAGCACGTTGACGCTAAGTTGATTGTCGCGCGTTGAAAGCTTCTCGTGGCCTTACCATGCATCAGCTCCAGTCGCCGATTGTCGCCTGGATAACGGCGAGAGCAGCAACCGCCGCCGTGTCGGCGCGCAGGATACGCGGGCCAAGCGGTATGGCGGTCACGAACGGCAAGGCTCTCAGCATTCGGCGTTCGTTTTCTGAAAATCCCCCTTCGGGACCGACGAGCAGGCCAATTCTGGTTTCAGCGATCGAACGCAGCGCCGGCACCGGGTTGTTTGTTGCGGCGTCCTCGTCGCATAAAATCAGCCGCCTGTCGGGTTCCCAGTCGCCGAGCAGCCGCTCCAGTTTCAGGGGCGGGCGCACCGGCGGCACTGCCAGCACGCCGCACTGCTCGGCCGCCTCGATCGCGTTCGCCTCGAACTTCTCAAGCGATGTCCTGGTGTTTTGTGTGTGCTGGGTGATGACGGGCTGCAGCACGCCAGCGCCCATTTCCACGGCCTTTTGCACCAGATAATCGAGCCGGCCGACTTTCAGGGGGGCAAAGGCGTAGATGAGGTCCGGCCTGGGCGGTTGCGGCCGTGTCTGGCTTTCCACCACAACGCTAACCGCCTTCTTTCCAACCGCTTCTATTCGCGCGCTCCACTCGCCGTCGCGCCCGTTGAAGACGAGTAGTTCGGCCCCTTCGGCCATGCGCAGCACGTGGGCCAGATAGTGGCTCTGTGCCTTGTCGGCCTCGAAGGTCGTGTTCTGGGCGAGGTCGTGCGGCACGTAGAGCCGCTGAAGCTTGTAGTTGGCGCGCATGATGCTGTGTTGCGATGGCTGCCCGGCATTCGTCAAGTTCGCGGGGCGCTGAATTTTTCCCGCCCTTCTGTCGGGTCGGTCCCGCCGCAAGCGTCCTGCGTTCGGAGTTAAGCAACGCGAAGGAGAAGAATGCAATGCTCACTTTGCCGGAAATCGTCGAGCGTGGTCCGCAGCCCTATGTCGCCGTGCGAGAACGTGTTTCGCTCGGCGCGATGAAGCCGACGGTGGACCGGGCGTTCCAGAAGCTGTTCGGATGGCTTGGCGCGAACGGAGTGGAGCCGGTCGGCGCTGCGTTCTTCAAGTACAATGTCATCGACATGGGTGGAATGTTGGAAGTCGAGTTCGCTGTACCGGTAGCAAAAGAGGTCGATGCAGGCGGAGAAATCACCGCAGCCATGCTGCCGGCAGGCCACTATGCTCAGGTCAAATGGACCGGCCCCTATGACGCGCTCGTGGATGTCAACGCCGTGCTGGTCGGCTGGGCGAAGGAAAAGGGTGTCCGCTGGGACGCGCAGGAAACGCCTGAAGGCGACCGCTTCGCTGCCCGCATCGAGATCTATGAAAACAACCCAGCCGAAGTCGAAGACCCGAAAGACTTGGTGACGACAGTCGCCATCAAGATCGCCGACTGATCTTCAGGCCCTCGCACTGGGATGCCACGCCGGCGCATAGCCTGCTCGCAACGCCGCGATTGTGGATCGTGGCGTGAGGAGCCGGGCATGCGCAGGCAAGGCCCGGGGCTCCCCATACCCGCTGAAGCTCCATGGCAGTGCCAGTCCGGCTCGGAGTGCAAATATTCCTGCATTGGCCGCGATTGCCGCGCCGTCGGGAAGCTGGCGGATCTGGTCTTGCTGCAGCGGCGGCTTCTCGCCGGTGACGGCGTGCCTTTCGGCGTGCAGCAGGCTGTCGATCCGAGGCGCCGGTGCAGTGGTAAGCCAGGCGCCCTTGGCGAAGCACCGTTGAAAATCCTGCGCCACCTCTCGCCGGCAATAGAAGCAGGGCCGGTGGCCTGCAGAGAGCGCCGTAACCTCGTCGAGAAAGAAGAGTTCGGTCCAGCCGGCGCCGCCCGACGGGCTGTTGCGCCCCATCGGCTCCCGCCGCGTTCCGTGCGGGTGTTCCAGTGTGCAGACGATCCAAGCCTTCGTCGTCCAACGTCGCGCCAGAAGCGCCTTCGACGCTGGATCGTGAATGACGCCGCGATTGCCTGTGAAGAGACCCCGCGCCGTCGTCGCGACGATATCCCCGGCGGGGTCGACCCGGTTTTGCAGTGGCACAAGCAGCCTCCCTTTCCTGCGTCGCGCGCGCCATGCTATCGCTCCGCGCAGTCTTCGACACCACCCGAAAAAAAAGCCGGAAGCCGCCATGCACGTTCTTGTTGTCCAGAATTTCGAGGGTGCGAGCCTCGGACAGGTGGCGATTGCGCTCGACGAAGCCAATGCAACCGTCGAGACGATCCGCGCCGACAAGGGTGAGCCGCTGCCGGACGGCGCGAATGGCTACGACGCACTGGTCGTGCTGGGTGGCGCGCAAAATGCGCTGGCCGACGATATATGCCCGTGGCTTCCCGCACTGTGCGATCTGATGCGCGATTTCTCCGAAGCCGATCGGTCCGTGCTCGGCATTTGCCTTGGCAGTCAGCTTCTCGCTCGCGCCTATGGTGCGCAGAACATCGTAGGCGGGGCGACCGAGTTCGGCTGGCGCGAGGTCGAGTTGACGGGCGACGGCGTTGCCGACCCGATCTTTGAAGGCGTGGGTGAACGCTTTCGCACCTTCGAGTGGCACGATGATACTTTCATGTTGCCCAGCGGTGCCGTTCGGCTTGCCGGCAATCTCGACGTTCAAAATCAGGCTTTCAGGGTTGGCCGCGCGGCCTATGGCATGCAGTTTCATTTCGAGGCCGACCGGCCGATGGTCGAGCGATGGAGCGATGCATTCGCGACGCTGTTGGCCGATCTCCAGCCTGGTTGGGCCGAGCGGCACCCTGCTGAGGCCGCCCTGCACGGACCGCAGGCCGACGCTGCCGGCATGACCATCGCCCGCAACTGGGTGCGCACCATCGCAGCGCCTTAACCCGTGATGCGCACCGAGACTTTCGATACCGTCATCCTCGGCGCGGGCGCGGCGGGCATGATGTGCGCCATTCATGCCGCTGCGCGCGGCGGTCGTGTGCTCGTGCTGGACCATGGGAAATCGCCAGGCGAAAAAATCCGCATCTCAGGCGGCGGCAGGTGTAACTTTACCAATCTCGGGTCGAGCCCCCGCAACTTCCTCTCGCAAAATCCGCATTTCGCCAAGTCGGCTTTGGGCCGCTACACGCAGCACGATTTCATCGCGATGGTGGAAAAACACGGCATCGCCTACCACGAAAAGACGCTCGGGCAGCTCTTTTGCGACAACTCCGCCAAGGACATCATAGCGATGCTGCTGGATGAGATGGCGCAGGTCGGTTGCGAGATCAGGCTCAAGACAAGCCTCGGTACGGTCGAACGAACGGATGCGGGGTTTTCGCTTGTGCTGGCGGGTGATGGCGCGGGCAAGGTGCGATGCCGCCACTTCGTGGTCGCTTGCGGGGGGAAGTCCATTCCCAAGATGGGCGCGACGGGGTTGGGCTATCAGATCGCGGAGCGGTTCGGGCTTGCCGTCACCGAAACGCGACCCGCGCTCGTCCCGCTGACATTCGGCGAGGACATGCTGGAAGGTTTCCGCGAGATCGCCGGCGTGGCGGTCGATGCGCGCGTTTCCTGCGGCAAGGCCGCCTTCGAAGAGGCTTTGCTGTTCACCCACCGCGGCCTTTCCGGCCCGTCCATCCTGCAGATTTCCTCCTATTGGCGCGAGAAGCAGCCTATCCGCATCGCCCTGCTGCCGGATGTCGACCTCTCGTCCGCCCTGCTTGCCGCCAAACGGGAAAACGGGCGACGCAGCATCGCCAACGCGCTGGGTGAAATCCTGCCGAGGCGGCTGGCGTCGTATCTGGCGCAGACGCATGGCTGGTCGGGAACCCTCGGTGAGGCAAGCGACCGGAAGCTCTTGTCGATCGCGCAGGCGCTTCATGGATGGGAGCTGTATCCCGTCGGATCAGAAGGCTACCGCACCGCCGAGGTGACTTTGGGCGGCGTGGATACGGCTTGCCTGAACTCGCGGACGATGGAAGCGAAGGGGGTCGATGGCCTCTATTTCATTGGCGAGGTGGTCGACGTGACCGGCTGGCTGGGCGGGTACAATTTTCAGTGGGCGTGGTCGTCGGGCTGGGCGACCGGGACGGCTATCGCCGAACGCGGTACGGCGCATTAAGTAAAACCACACGGCCCTTAACCAAGACGCGCGTCGATCTTCTTGACTCGCCCGGGCGCAGTGACTATCTCACCGCTCATGTTAGCACTCTCTTCAGGTGAGTGCTAACCGCGATCCGGCCCCAGCCGGACGGAGGGAACCCTTAACCTATCCTTATCGAGGACACCAGAGACATGGCAAAGTCGAAATTCCGCCCGCTCCATGACCGCGTGGTCGTTCGTCGGGTCGAATCCGAGGAAAAGACCGCCGGCGGGATTATCATCCCGGACACCGCCAAGGAAAAGCCGCAGGAAGGCGAAGTTGTCGCCGTCGGTTCCGGCGCTCGTGACGAGGCCGGCAAGCTCGTGCCGCTCGACGTCAAGGCCGGCGACCGCGTCCTGTTTGGCAAGTGGTCCGGCACCGAAGTGAAGCTCAATGGCGAAGACCTTCTGATCATGAAGGAATCCGACATCATGGGCATCATCGGCTAATCCGACCAAACCCGATTTCAGGTTCATAATGGCCGGTTCGCCAGGCGACCAGCCGTGAAAACAGGAGCTCAACATGGCTGCCAAAGACGTAAAATTCTCCCGTGACGCCCGCGAGCGCATGCTGCGCGGTGTCAACATCCTCGCCGACGCCGTGAAGGTCACGCTCGGCCCCAAGGGCCGCAACGTCGTCATCGACAAGTCGTTCGGCGCCCCGCGCATCACCAAGGACGGCGTCACCGTCGCCAAGGAGATCGAGCTGGAAGACAAGTTCGAGAACATGGGCGCCCAGATGGTGCGTGAAGTGGCCTCGAAGACCAACGACATCGCCGGTGACGGCACCACCACCGCGACCGTTCTGGCCCAGGCCATCGTGCAGGAAGGCCACAAGGCCGTCGCTGCCGGCATGAACCCGATGGACCTGAAGCGCGGCATCGACCTCGCTGTCAGCGACGTCGTCGCCCAGCTCGCCAAGGCCACCAAGAAGATCAAGACCTCGGAAGAGGTTGCGCAGGTCGGCACCATCTCGGCGAACGGCGAGAAGGAAATCGGCGAGATGATCGCCGCCGCCATGCAGAAGGTCGGCAACGAGGGCGTCATCACCGTCGAGGAAGCCAAGACCGCCGAGACCGAGCTCGAGGTCGTCGAGGGCATGCAGTTCGACCGCGGCTACCTGTCGCCGTACTTCGTCACCAACCCGGACAAGATGGTTGCCGAGCTGGAAGACGCCTACATCCTTCTGCACGAGAAGAAGCTCTCCAACCTGCAGGCAATGCTGCCGGTGTTGGAAGCTGTCGTGCAGACATCCAAGCCGCTCCTCATCATCTCGGAAGACGTCGAGGGCGAGGCTCTGGCCACGCTGGTCGTCAACAAGCTGCGCGGCGGCCTCAAGATCGCTGCCGTCAAGGCTCCGGGCTTCGGCGATCGCCGCAAGGCCATGCTGGAGGACATTGCGATCCTCACCGGCGGCCAGGTGATCTCGGAAGACCTCGGCATCAAGCTTGAGAATGTCGGCCTCAACATGCTCGGCCGCGCCAAGAAGGTGTCGATCTCCAAGGAAAACACCACGATCGTCGACGGCGCCGGCAAGAAGGGCGAGATCCAGGGCCGCGTTGCCCAGATCAAGCAGCAGATCGAGGAGACCTCTTCCGACTACGACCGTGAGAAGCTCCAGGAGCGTCTGGCGAAGCTGGCTGGCGGCGTGGCCGTCATCCGCGTCGGCGGTGCGACCGAGGTCGAGGTCAAGGAAAAGAAGGACCGCGTCGATGACGCCCTGAACGCGACCCGCGCGGCCGTTGAGGAAGGCATCGTTCCTGGCGGCGGCACCGCGCTGCTGCGCGCTTCCCACAACCTCAAGGCCAAGGGCGAGAACGCCGATCAGGACGCTGGCGTCAACATCGTTCGTCGCGCTCTGCAGGCTCCGGCCCGCCAGATCGCGACCAACGCCGGTGACGAAGCTTCCGTGATCGTCGGCAAGATCCTCGAGAACAAGTCGCAGACCTATGGCTACAACGCCCAGACGGGCGAGTTCGGCGACATGATCTCCAACGGTATCGTCGACCCGACCAAGGTCGTGCGCACCGCACTGCAGGACGCGGCTTCGGTTGCCGGCCTTCTGGTCACCACCGAGGCCATGATCGCCGAAGCTCCGAAGAAGGAATCGGCGGCTCCGGCGATGCCCGGCGGCGGCATGGGCGGCATGGGCGGCATGGACTTCTAGGAAGTCCATAAAGCTCGCCCATCGCTTAAGAATCTCAAGCCCGTCAAGCGGGCTTGAGTGGCGGCATGGATTTCTAGGAAGTCCATAAAGCTTCAGAATATGAAGGGGCGGCAGCAATGTCGCCCCTTTTTCTTTGTGCTCAGGCAACCAAAATCCTGTCCTGCCGTTGTTTGAGGCCGCAAAGGCGCGGTTGCTCGAAAGGAACCAGGCAGATGGTCAACAAGGATCAGGTCAAGGGTGTCGCAAAGCAAGCCACGGGTTCGGTCAAGGAAGCTGTTGGCAAAGCCACTGGCTCGAAGAAAACCGAAGCCAAGGGAAAGGCCGAAAAGGCTGCCGGCAAGGTCCAGAAGGGCTTTGGCGATGCCAAGGAAAAGGTCAAGAAGGCGCTGTGAAGCATTGCTTCTGAGCAATACAAGGGGGCGAGCCAATCGCTCCCTTTTTTGTTTTAGGCGAGGGAGAGACCAGGAATTAGCGAAGGCGCTGCAAGGGCGATGAGCGCGATGCGCCATTGACAGCTTTGACGCTGCCCGCTACCCACCGCCGCGGCAAGAGGCGCCAGCCGCTCGCGGCGAAAGCCAAGGTGAAGCCTCTCCGACACGCCCGTCGTAACCGACGCATCGGCAACAATGGCAATGCGAGCCCCATTCGCTCTCCTTCGATGCGATCTGGAGACGACCATATGACGACGCCTGAACCGTCGCGTCAAAACGCGTTCCTGCACGGCCCGTTAGGCCCGCTTTTCATCAAGACCGCACTTCCAATTATTCTCATCATGAGCACGAACGGTCTGCAGACCGTGATCGATGCCTGGTTCCTCGGCGAATTCGTCGGCGCGGATGCACTGGCTGCCGTAACGCTGATGTTTCCGGCATTCATGCTGCTGGCCGCGCTTTCGACACTCGTCGCGAGCGGCATGGCAAGCGTGCTGGCCCGCACCTTCGGCGCCGGCGATATCGGCGCCGCGCGCGTGGTCTTTGCCGGCGCGCACGGCCTTGCGCTGTTGGTCTGCGCGGTGCTGAATGCCTGTTTCTGGCTGGGCGGAGAGGCTCTGGTCAACCGCCTTGCAGATGGTTCGCCGTCGCTTGCAGCCATGGGCTACACCTATATCGCGATCGTCATCTGGAGCTCTCCGTTGATGTTCGTCCTGTCCATCAATGGCGATGCGTTGCGCAGCGAAGGACGGCTTGGCTTGATGACCGTGGCTAGCCTCGTCACTTCCCTCGCCAACATCGTCATGAACTATCTGCTTATTGTCGAGTTCGGCTATGGCGTTGCCGGCTCCGCAATCGGCACCGTGCTTGCGCAAATTATCGCGCTGGCGATCGTGGTGGTCTATCGGACGAGGGGCAGGACGCCGCTTCGCTACGGCGTGTTTTCCGTCCGACAATGGCGCGCGCATTGGGGATCGTTCCTGGCGCTTGGCGCACCGCAGAGCCTGAGCTTCATCGGCATCTCGCTGACGGCTGCGGCCGTGATCCTTTCCGTCCAGCGCTGGTCGGGCGAAGACTATGCGGCCACCGTCGCCGCTTACGGCATCATCACGCGCATCATGACCTTTGCCTTCATGCTGCTGCTGGGCCTCAACATGGCCATGCAGACGATCGTCGGCAACAATTTCGGGGCGCAGCTCTGGTCGCGCTCCGATGCGGGGCTCCGGCTCGGCCTTGCGGCGGCGCTTGGCTACTGCCTCGCCTTCGAGGTCGCGATGCTGCTTTCCGCCCCGGTGATCGGCGGTATCTTCGTCGACGATCCGGCCACCATCGCGGAGGTCGGGCGCATTCTGCCGGTGACGATCATGCTCTATGTCGTTGCCGGACCGATGATGATGCTTTCCGGGTATTTCCAGGCGATTGGCGATGCGCGACGGGCGCTGTTGCTGAGCGTGACGCGAACCTACTGTTTCACGATCCCGCTGACTATCGCCCTGCCATTTGCGATCGGAGAGTGGGGTATCTGGTACGCCGGACCGACCTCGGAAGGGCTTATGCTCCTGCTTGCGCTGGGCCTGCTGGCCTATACTCAGGCCGCAACCGGCTATCGCTGGGGCGTGTTGCGGGCTGCTAGATCGTGAACCGGCCCGGGTAGGGCGAAGGAAGGGGCGAGCGTGACACGTGGCGGATAGTTCCTGGCTCCTTGTGCTGGCGCTGTCCGCCTTCAGCTCCGCCACGCTGCTGCCCGGATCCTCGGAGGCAACGCTGCTTGGATTGCACCTGTCTCAGGTCGCGCCGGGGTGGCTGTTGCTGGCAGTTGCGTCGCCGGCCAACGTGGCCGGCTCATGTGTCAACTGGATGCTAGGCCGGTTTGCGGCCCTTTATGTCGGGCGGCGTTGGTTTCCGGCTACGCTGGCGCAGCTTGACCGCGCGTCCGCGTGGTATCGTCGGTTCGGTTGGCCGACACTTCTGCTTTCCTGGGTCCCGGTCATTGGCGATCCGCTGACGGTCGTGGCCGGCATCCTGCGCACACCGCTATGGCTGTTCCTGATCGTTGTGGCCTTTGCCAAGACGGCGCGCTATGCAGCCTTGCTCTGGTTGATCGACCTGATCTGAGCACGAGATTTAATGCCGGCCACGCCAGCCCCGTATGGATGAGCAAGCTACGGACGGCTCTGAAAAAGGAGACCGACAATGACGAAAACCCGCACCGAAACCGACACTTTCGGCCCCATCGAGGTCGATGCCGGAAAATATTGGGGCGCGCAGGCGCAGCGCTCGCTCGGCAATTTCAGGATCGGCTGGGAGAAGCAGCCGCAGCCGATCGTGCGCGCGCTCGGCATCGTCAAGCAGGCCGCTGCGGAGGCCAACATGGACCTCGGTCGCCTCGACCCTGCGCTCGGCAAGGCAATCGTCGATGCGGCGCAAGAGGTGATCGATGGCAAGCTGGACGATCACTTTCCGCTGGTCGTCTGGCAGACGGGATCGGGCACCCAGTCTAACATGAATGCCAACGAGGTGATCTCCAACCGGGCAATCGAGATGCTCGGCGGCGAGATGGGCTCCAAGAAGCCGGTTCACCCCAACGACCACGTCAATATGAGCCAGTCGTCCAACGACACCTACCCGACGGCGATGCACATCGCCTGCGCGGAGGAGATCGTGCACCGGCTGCTGCCGGCTTTGAAGAATCTGCACGGCGCGCTGGACGCGAAGGCAAAGATGTGGGGCGACATCATCAAGATCGGCCGCACCCACACGCAGGATGCGACGCCGCTGACACTCGGCCAAGAGTTTTCCGGCTATGCGCAGCAGGTCGAAAACGGCATCGCCCGCATCGAACAGACCTTGTCGGGCCTGATGCAGCTCGCGCAGGGCGGCACGGCTGTCGGCACCGGCCTCAATGCACCTGTCGGCTTTGCCGAGAAGGTCGCCGCGCGCCTTGCCGCGATTACCGGGCTCGCCTTCACCAGCGCGCCCAACAAGTTCGAAGCGCTGGCAGCGCATGACGCGATGGTATTCTCCCACGGCGCGATCAACACGGTCGCGGCGTCTCTGTTCAAGATAGCCAACGACATCCGCTTCCTCGGTTCCGGCCCGCGTTCGGGCCTTGGCGAACTGGCGCTGCCGGAAAACGAGCCCGGCTCGTCGATCATGCCAGGCAAGGTCAACCCGACCCAGTGCGAGGCGCTGACGCAGGTCTGCGTGCAGGTTTTCGGCAACCAAGCGGCGCTCACCTTTGCGGGCAGCCAGGGCCATTTCGAGCTGAACGTGTTCAACCCGGTCATGGCCTACAACTTCCTGCAGTCGGTGCGGCTGATGGCGGATGCGGCGGTCTCCTTCACCGACAATTGCGTGGTCGGCATCGAGCCGCGTGTCGACAACATCAAGGCCGGCGTGGAGCGGTCGCTGATGCTGGTGACGGCACTGGCGCCGAAGATCGGCTACGACAATGCGGCAAAGATCGCCAAGACGGCGCACAAGAACGGCACGACACTGCGCGAGGAGGCGCTCGCCACCGGGCTGGTGACCGAGCAGGAATACGATTCCATCGTGCGGCCCGAGGCGATGACGCAGCCGGGGTGAGGCACCCAGAGATTGTGAACGGAATTTTCGGTGCCGTTCGCAATCAATGAACACTGAGTTTGCAGCTCTGCGGATTGTTGCAGCGCACAGATAGTTTATTTGGGCGGGACGAAACCCGGAGAGTTACCTGCCAATGTCAAACGACCTCGTACTACTCGTCGCGCGCATCTTTCTCGTCGCGCTGTTCCTCGCTTCCGGCATCCCGCTGATTTTCGCTCCTGGCGGCTTCGCCGGCTTCATGGGCTCAATCGGCTTGCCCGCACCCATGCTCGTCACGTGGATCGTCATCGCCGTAAAGGTGCTTGGTGGACTGGCCGTTCTCGTCGGCTTCCAGACGCGCTATGCAGCTTATGCTCTTGCCGCCTTCTCGATCGGCTCGGCACTGCTCGGCCACACCAACTGGGCCGACATGAATGAGTTCAACAACTTCTTCAAGAATTTCGCGATCGCCGGCGGCTTCCTTGCCCTGTCGGTTGCGGGCTCGGGCGCGCTGTCGGTTTCCGGCCGCCGCTGATCCCAAGCCCTCCCAAGGCGGATACGAAGAGGCCCGGAACAATCCGGGCCTTTTCTTTTGGGTAGGCTGAAGCAGGCCGTGCATACACTGGCCTAGAGAGAAACTATCCGCCGTTCACCGCTTTCAGCACACCATCCAGCGCCGCAGCATCCGCGTTGCTCCGCTCCTTCAGCGATTGCACGAGGCACGCTTCCGAGCGCAGGATCACGCCGTCTTCCAGTATCTTCAGGTGGTTGGCGCGCAACGTCGAGCCCGTCGTCGTGATGTCGACGATCACGTCCGCCGAACCGGCCGCCGGTGCACCCTCGGTCGCGCCGAGGCTCTCCACGATGCGATAGACCTGAATGCCGTGCTGGCTCGAAAAGAACTGCTGGGTCAGCCGCCAGTATTTGGTGGCGATGCGCAAACGGCGGCCATGCCGCTGTCGGAAATCGGCAGCGACGTCGTCGAGGTCCGCCATGGTGTCCACGTCGAGCCAGGCGTCGGGCACGGCGACGACCACGTCTGCGCGGCCGAAGCCGAGCCGCGCGCCGACCGACACGCGCTTTTCCCATTCCGGTATGGTCTCGCGCACGAGGTCCTCGCCGGTCACGCCGAGATCGACCGTTCCGGCACCCAGCTCGCGGGCGATTTCGGACGCGGAGAGGAAAGCGACTTCGATGTCGTCGCGCCCTTCGACCCGCGCGCGATAGCGGCGCTCGTCTTCCGGCTGGACGACCACCAGCCCCGCGCGCGTCAGCGCCTCCATTGCCTCATCCTTGAGGCGGCCCTTGGAAGGCAGTGCAAGCGTGATGGTCATGCCGCCCCCCTTTCCTTCGACTCTATCCTCGCGGGTTGGCGGATTGCATAACCCCACCCCTCACCCCTCCCCACAAGGGGGAGGGAGATTCTGAGGCGCTGATGCCCCCCTCCTCCTTGTGGGGAGGGGTAAGGGGTGGGGGTAGGAACGTAAGAAGCCATACGCCGACGGGTCATGCCGTATCTCCCCGCAGCGCCGCGATACGGTCGAGCCAGACGGAGAAGCCGACGCCGGGAATGGGGTTCGCGGCGCCGAGAAGCGTGAGCAGCCGATCGTAGCGCCCGCCACCAACGAGTGGCTTGGCGCCGCCGGTCGTCGAAATCTCGAAGACGAGGCCGGTATAGTAGTCGAGCGGTCGGCCGAAGCTTGCATCGTAGTCGACGCCGCCCGTTGCCAGTCCATGCGCCCGAAGCGCTTCGACCCGCGCGCCGAACAGGTCGAGCGCGGCACCCAGCGATACGCCTGCATCGCCGGCGAAACCGCCAAGCGCGGCGGCCGCTTCTTCCAGCGGCACGCGAATGGCGAGGAACCGCTTCAGCGCGTCGACTGCGTCCTTCGAAAGCCGCACGCTGCGCAGTTCGGCCTTTTCGATCAATCGCCGCGCGATTTCCCGGGGCGTGCGCCCGGCGCTCGCCGAAAGGCCGGACTGTCCCATCAGCACGCCGACATGGCCGGCAAGGCCGTCGATGTCGCCCTCGGATACGAAACCAGCCACCGCCTCGGCGGGCGCCGCGCGCTGGGACGGGTTGGCCAGATCGTCGAGCGCGGCCACAAGCTGCTCGCGCGACCCGAAGGCGCGCGCCAGCCGCTTCTGCCAGCCGCGCGGCAGGCCGAGCGCCGCCAGCACCGCCTCGAACACGCGCTGGTCGCCCAGCGTGACGGCCAGCGTCTTGCCGGGCAGGGTGCGTGCCAGCAGGGCATGGGCGTCGGCAATCGAGCGGGCGTCGGCGGTGGCGATGTCGGTCTCGCCGAGGTCCTCGATGCCGGCCTGGAAGAATTCCGCCTCGCCCTCGCGGCGCTGGCGAAACACCTCACCCAGATAGCCGTAGCGGCGCGGCGTGCCGGCGCGGCTGGCGATATGGTCGAGGCAGACGGGAATCGTGAATTCGGGCCGCAGGCACAGCGCCTCGCCGGTCTCGCTCTCGGTCAGGAATATGCGGCGGCGCAGGTCTTCGCCCGCCATGTCGAGGAACGGATCGGCGGGCTGGATGGTCGGCACGTCGATCAGCCCGGCCCCGCGTTCGGAAAACAGCGCGAGGATGTCGGGCGCGAATGAGGGCAGGGCGGTCATTGCTGTGCGCGCCGCATCACGCTTTTCGCTCCGCCGCCTGATCCGCCAGCACCTTGCGCACCGCCTCGACCAGCTCGCTCACGGGCACGGAAAACTGCGCCGGGCGGCTTTCGCGCCATTCGGTGTTGTCGGTGATCGCCTCGGCGGCTTTCGCGCCGGCGACGAGGTCCTTGATCTGCACCTCGCCTTTTTCCAGCTCGTCGCCACCCTGAATGACGACGCAAGGGCTGCCGCGCCGGTCGGCATATTTCATCTGCGCCTTCATGCCCGAGCCGCCGAGATACATCTCCGCGCGGATGCCGGCCTGGCGCAGCGAGGCGACCATCTTCTGGTAGCGGCCGAGCGCTTCGGTGTCCTTGTCCATGACGAGGACGACCACGGGGGCGACGACGTCGGAAGCGTCGAGCTTGCCGAGATTCTTGAGTGCCGCGGTCAGACGCGAGACGCCGATGGAAAAACCCGTCGCCGGCACCGGCTCGCCGCGAAAGCGCGAGACCAGCCCGTCATAACGCCCGCCGCCGGCCACGGAACCGAAGCGCACGATCTCGCCCTTCTCGTTGGGCACCTCGAACAGCAACTCGGCCTCGTAAACCGGGCCGGTGTAGTATTCGAGCCCGCGCACTACGGAAGGGTCGATTTTCACGCGCCCATCGTCGTAGCCAGCGGCAGCGCAGAGCGCGCGGATCTGCTCCAGTTCGTCGACGCCTTCGTTGCCCGCTACCTTGCCTGTCTCGATATAGTCGAGCACCGCATCGATGGCTGTATCATCCAGCCCCGCACCCTTGGTAAAATCACCGCTCTCGTCTAGCCTGCCCTTGCCAAGCAGGAGCCTGACCCCTTCCGGCCCGAACTTGTCGAGCTTGTCGATGGCGCGCAGGACGGTGAGCCGGCGACCGGCATTCTCGTCGCCGCCGAGGCCGATCGCCTCCAGCACACCGTCGAGCACCTTGCGGTTGTTGACGCGGATCACGTAGTCGCCGCGCTTGATGCCGACGGCTTCCAGCGTGTCGGCCATCATCATGGCCATTTCGGCGTCCGCCGCCACGCCGGGCGTGCCGACGATGTCGGCGTCGAACTGCATGAACTGGCGGAAGCGGCCAGGGCCGGGCTTCTCGTTGCGGAACACCCAGCCCTGCCGGTAGGACCGGTACGGCTTCGGCACCTGGTCGAAGTTTTCCGCCACGAAGCGCGCCAGCGGCGCAGTCAGGTCGTAGCGCAGCGACAGCCACTGTTCGTCGTCGTCCTGGAAGGAAAAGACGCCTTCGTTCGGGCGGTCCTGGTCTGGCAGGAATTTTCCGAGCGCGTCGGTGTATTCCACCATCGGCTGCTCGACCGGCTCGAAACCGTAGAGCTCGTAGACTTCTCTGATGCGCGCGGTCATCGCGTCGACGGCGCGTATGTCGGCCGCATGGCGATCGACGAAGCCTCGCGGGAGCCGCGCCTTCATCCTGTCCGCCTTGTCAGCCATGGTTTTCCGTCCGTCTGTCTTGGAGAATGCATCCCCGGCGGGGAGCGCCGGTTTCCTAGCCGATAAGGTCCGGAGCGGCAAGGGCGGCAGGTGCGTTGCATTTCAGCAACGCTCAGCCGAATCCCCCGGAGGACATACCAAATGGATATGGCGTTTGTGGAACGCCGGCCCTATCAGCGCGTTCCGAACGAAGCCGGCCCGAAACCGGATCGTAACTTTGTCGAAGCTATAACATCGGAAAACCAACCGAGATGTCGCCCGTGAAAGCCGTTATCCTGTCCGTATTCATGCTCTCCGGCATCCTGATGTGGGGCGCGGGCATCTATGCCGCCGACGCGGCAGGCGATCACATCGCCGTCGACGGCTACGGCGTCACGATGGCGACGCGCTAATCGGGCTTTAGAGAACTTGGTTGGAGATACGCGCTTTAGAACGCGCGCGGCTCTAGGCTTCAGCCACCAGAAACCGTTTTTGCATTCCGTCGACCACGAGCGCGGTCAGCCGCCCGCTGTCGAACGCGGCCGTGTCGACGTTGACACGGTTTCCCATCACCTGCGGATCGTGATGCGGTGTGTGGCCGTGCACCACGACCTTCTCGAACAGGCCGGGATGGTTCAGGAACTCGCCCCGAATCCAGATCAGGTCGTGCGGGCTCTGCGCGTCGAGCGCCACGCCGGGCCGCACGCCGGCGTGACAGAAGAAGAAATCGCCGAACGAGATCGAGCGCGGCAGATCGCGGATAAAAAGCGGATGAGCGTCGGGCATCGCAGCAAGCAGTCGCCGGTGGCTGTCGGCGCGAGCCTGCGGGGTCTGCACGTCCAGCACCACGCCGTATGAGGCGGCGGTGTCGAAGCCGCCATAGCGCACGAAAAGCTCGGAGTCGGCGGGGGAGGCGAGAAAGTCCAGCATGCCTTCGTCGTGGTTGCCCATCAGTGCGAGGACGCGTTCGTCGCGCGCGGTGGCGTCCACCAGAAAGTCCAGCACCTGCGCGGATTGCGGCCCGCGGTCGACATAATCGCCGAGGTGGATGATGCGCCAATCCGACGGTCTGTCCCGCTCGAGCTCGTCGGCAATCAGCGCGTGCATGCGCGTCAGCAGGTCGAAGCGGCCATGCACGTCGCCGATGGCGTAGAGCCTCATGCCGTCCGGCGCAGCCGCATCCAGGAAATGTACGCCTTCGTTCATGATGCGCCTCCCGCGCCGATCGGCGGCGTGTCGTTCATCCCTGCCAGTACCTCGGCCACGTGTCGAACTTCCACCGCCGATCCGTCGCGCTTGAGGCGCCCTGCCAGCCCCATCAGGCAACCGAGATCGCCGGCGAGCAGCATGCCCGCGCCGGCCGCACGGATGCTGGCAGCCTTTTGCGCCGCAGCCTTGCCCGCCAAGCTGGCACAGCCTTCGGCACCAAGTCCGCAGCAGGTGGCAGCACCCTCCATCTCCCGGAGCGAGAGCCCGTCTACCGAGGCGATCAGCCGGCGCGGCTGCGGCGCGAGCCCGCCTCCGCACGCATCCTGATAGGTCACGCTGCCATGAAGCCGCGCATCCACGCGCGAAACGCCCCTGACGTCGACCAGAAAGGCGACCAGCTCGTGCACCTTAGCACAGAACGCTTGCGCGCGTTTCGTCCACGCCTCATCGCCAGCAAAGTAATCCGCATGATAGGCCATCAGCGTCTCGGCGCAGCTCCCGGACGGCGCCACCACATAGTCGAAATCCTCGAAGGCGCGGATGGTTGCTTCGGCAGCCGCACGGGCGTCGGCCGCATCGGCAACGCCGCGCGATGGCCGTCCGCAGCAGCTCTGCGCCGCAGGTACCTCGACGATGCAGCCGGCATCCTCGAGCAACTTGACCGCCGCGAAACCCACGCTCGGTCGAAACAGATCGACAAGACACGTGACGAACAGGCCGACGCGCGGCGGTTTTGAACTGGTTTGCCGCAAAATTGGTCCCGTCCGCACACTATTTGCCTGCCGCGATTGCGGATTTTCCACTACCCGCGGCGCGCGAGCTGGTTATAAGGACTGTGCTTCGCTGGCGGAAGGCCCCGCCGCGATGAAGGAGGAAGTCATGTCCGGCCTTGCCATGCCAGCCCTCGATACGGCCACGCTTGCGCGGCGCGACGAGATCGTTGCCGATATGCGCATCATCGTGCCCGGCGAGGGCGTGGTCGACACCGAAAACGCGATGCGTCCGTTCGAGACGGATGCGCTGACGGCCTACCGGCAGCTTCCGCTGGTGGTGGTGCTGCCGCAGACGACGGCGCAGGTGGCGCGCATCCTCAAATATTGCTCCGACCGCAATATCCGTGTCGTGCCGCGCGGCTCGGGCACCTCGCTGTCGGGCGGTGCCTTGCCGCTCGGCGATGCGGTGCTGCTGGTGATGAGCCGCTTCAACCGCATCCTCGATATCGACTACGCCAACCGCACCGTCACGGCGCAGCCGGGCGTCACCAATCTCGGCATCACCAACGCCGTCCAGCACGAAGGTTTCTATTACGCGCCGGACCCGTCCTCGCAGATCGCCTGCTCGATCGGCGGCAACGTCGCGGAAAATTCGGGCGGCGTGCACTGCCTCAAATACGGGCTGACGGCCAACAACGTGATCGGCGTCGAGATGGTGCTGATGAATGGCGAGGTGGTGCGCCTGGGCGGCAAGCATCTCGACGCGGAGGGCTACGACCTGCTCGGCATCATGACCGGTTCGGAGGGCCTGCTGGGCGTGGTGACAGAGGTTACCGTACGCATCCTGAAGAAGCCGGAGACGGCCCGCGCCGTGCTGCTCGGCTTCCCGTCCAGTGAGCAGGCGGGCCAGTGCGTCGCCGACATCATCGGCGCCGGCATCATTCCGGGCGGCATGGAGATGATGGACCGCCCGGCGATCAAGGCGGCGGAGGACTTCGTCCAGGTCGGTTATCCGCTCGACGTGGAAGCGCTGCTGATCGTCGAGCTCGACGGCCCCGGCGCCGAGGTCGACCACCTGATTGCCGAAGTCGAGGCGATCGCCGGCCGCAACGGTTCGACCACCTGCCGTATATCCACCTCCGAAGAGGAGCGCATGGCATTCTGGGCCGGCCGCAAGGCAGCCTTTCCTGCGGTCGGCCGCATCTCCCCCGATTATCTGTGCATGGACGGCACGATCCCGCGCAAGGAGCTGCCGAAGGTGCTGGCGGGCATGCGCGAGCTTTCGGAAAAATACCGGCTGCGCGTCGCCAACGTCTTCCATGCCGGCGATGGAAACCTGCATCCGCTCATCCTCTACGACGCCAACAAGGACGACGAGCTCGAGCGCGCCGAGGCGTTCGGCGCCGACATATTGCGCCTGTGCGTCAAGGTCGGCGGTGTGCTGACCGGCGAGCACGGCGTCGGGGTCGAAAAGCGCGACCTGATGCCGGAAATGTTCTCCGAGGACGACCTCAACCAGCAGATCAGGGTCAAATGCGCCTTCGACCCGAACCACCTGCTCAACCCCGGCAAGGTGTTCCCGCAACTCCACCGATGCGCCGAACTCGGCCGCATGCACGTCCACCGCGGACAGGTGGCGTTCCCAGATATTCCGAGGTTTTGAGATAGGCGCACGGCCCGGCCAGATTGACAGACTCGCATGACGACATTCACCCCCGATACAGCCGACGAAACGCTCGAGGCCATTCGCTGGGCCGTCTCCGAGGAGACGCCGCTTGAAGTGCTGGGGCAGGGCTCCAAGCGCGGGATCGGCCGCCCGGCGCAGACGGAACATGCGGTGGACTTGTCGCGTCTCACCGGCGTGACGCTCTACGAACCCGAGGAGCTGGTGCTGTCGGCGCGCGCGGGCACACCGCTGGCCGAGTTGCAGGCGCTTCTGGCGCAGCACCGCCAGGAATTTGCATTCGAGCCGATGGATTACGGGCCGCTGCTGGGCGTCGAGCCCGGCCGGGGCACCATTGGCGGCGTGCTCGCGGCCAATCTTGCCGGCCCGCGCCGCCTCAAGGCGGGCGCGGCGCGTGATCATATCCTCGGCGTCCATGCCGTTTCGGGGCGCGGGGAGGCGTTCAAGTCGGGCGGGCGGGTGGTCAAGAACGTCACCGGCTACGACCTTTCCAAGGCGATGGCCGGCTCGTGGGGCACGCTCGCGGTGGTGACCGACGTGACCTTCAAGGTGCTGCCGGCAGCCGAGACCGAAGCGACGCTTGTGCTGCGCGGGTTGACAGAGGAAAAGGCCGCCGATGCGATGGCGATCGCCATGGGATCGAGCGGCGAGGTTGCTGGCGCGGCCCACCTGCCCGAAAGCGTCACTGGCCGCGTGCTCGACGGCGCCTTGAAGGGCAGGGGCTCGACGCTGCTGCGCCTCGAAGGCTTCGGCCCGTCCGTCGCCTACCGTTTCGAGCGGCTTGCAACCCTTCTCTCCGGTTACGGCACGCATGAGCGGCTGGAGGAGGAACAATCGCGGCGCGTCTGGCGCGAGATCCGCGACTGCCAGCCCTTCGCCGACGGCACCCAGCGTCCGGTCTGGCGCGTTTCGATGGCGCCGTCGGATGGCCACCGCATGGTCATGGCGCTGCGCATGGGTGCCGCGGTCGATGCCTTTTATGACTGGCAGGGCGGCCTCGTCTGGTTACGCATGGAAGGCGATCCCGAGGCCGATGCGCTGCGGCATCTTATCGCCCGCCATGGCGGCGGCCACGCGACGCTGGTCCGTGCCGCGCCGTCGGTCCGCGCCGCCGTGCCGGTCTTCCAGCCGCAGCCGCCGGCGCTTGCAGCGCTTTCGCAGCGCCTGAAGGATCAGTTCGATCCGAAAGGCATCCTCAATCCCGGACGGTTGAATGCCTGACCGGTCCATGACAGCTTCGCTCCGTTCTCACAGGGAGATCACGCAATGTCCGATCCGAACATGAACCCGGTGCCCCGCAGCACGGATGGCTGGCTCGATCCGGGGCCGAAAAACGTGCAGGTGATCTACATCTGCTACCTCGTCGGTTTCGTGATCGGCGTCACCACGCTGGTGGGCATCGTTCTCGCGTACCTCAACCGCGGCAAGTCGCCAGCGTGGGTGGAAACCCATTATACCTGGGCGATCCGCACCTTCTGGATCGCTCTTCTGTTCGGCTTCATTTCGCTGCTTTTGCTTTTCGTCGCCATCGGCTTCCTGACGGCACTGGCAACCGCGATCTGGGTCGTCGTGCGCGTGGTGATCGGGCTGCAGGCCATCGGCCGCAGCGAGCCGATCAAGAACCCGCAAAGCTGGCTGATCTAGCGGGGGAGTTGCATCTTGGGTCGAGTTGCAGGACCGCCATCCAAATCAGCCGAGGTACGTGCATGGAAGCGAACCGTTGCGTTTGAGCGCCGTCGCCGAGCCGACGAGCCACCAACACCAATGCTTGCAGTACCGAGTGCAAATAGACGCCAGCATGCGCTGCTATGGGCTATAGACTGCAAAGGCGGCGAACTCGTAGTGGGTAGCAAAGGTTGCCCCCCATATACGCGCGACATGCGGGAACTGGTACGGTGGGGCATGCTGCGTCTTACTAGGCGCCATCAACTTGGTATTGGCCTAAACGTGCTTGTTATGACCGACCGCGGTCGAGCGTTGATACGTAGGATGCCGCCCGATAACGCGGCGGTCGGCTACGTCGTGAATGCGTTCGAATCCGATACTCTACGCTGAGGCCTAATACTGGAATGCAGACCAACTTTTCCCTCGCCCAGCTTGCCGACGCGCATGTCGCCGAATCGGAGCAGATTCTACGCAAATGCGTACATTGCGGGTTCTGTACGGCGACATGCCCCACCTATGTGACGCTCGGCAATGAGCTGGATAGCCCGCGCGGGCGCATCTACCTCATCAAGGATATGCTGGAGAACGGCAGGGCCGCGGACGAGGAGATCGTCACCCACATCGACCGCTGCCTCTCGTGCCTCTCCTGCATGACGACCTGCCCGTCGGGCGTGCACTACATGCACCTCGTTGACCACGCCCGCGCGCATATCGAGCAGACCTACCGCAGGCCGTTCCTCGACCGCACGATCCGCGCGGTGCTGGCGGCGGTCCTGCCCTATCCCGCGCGTTTCCGCTTCGCGCTCGGGCTCGCGCGCTTCGGCCGGCCGTTCGCGGGGCTGTTCGACAAGATGCGGCCGCTGAAGCCGCTTGCGGCCATGCTGAGGCTGGCGCCTTCGTCGGTGCCGGCAAAGCAGGAAGCAGTTTCCGCCGCCCCGGTCGAGGGCGTCCAGCGGCGCGGCCGCGTCGCCATTCTGGCCGGCTGCGCGCAGTCGGTGCTGGACCCCGGCATCAACGCGTCGACCGCGCGGCTGCTCGTGCGTTTCGGCGTCGAGGTCGTTGTGCCAGCGGGGGAGGGTTGCTGCGGTGCTCTGGTCCATCATATGGGCCGCGAGGATGACGCACTGGCTGCGGCGCGGCGCAATGTCGACGCCTGGACGCGCGAGATCGAAGCCGGCGGGCTGGACGCCATCATCATCACCGCCTCGGGCTGCGGCACCACGATCAAGGATTACGGTTTCATGCTCCGCCTCGATTCGGCCTACGCTGAAAAGGCCGCCCGTGTGTCGGCGTTGGCGAAGGACATCACGGAGTATCTCGCGACCCTCGAGCTGCCGGAACCCGACACACGTCCGGGCCTGACCGTCGCCTATCACTCCGCCTGCTCGATGCAGCACGGCCAGAAAATCCTGCGCCAGCCGAAGGACCTGCTGGCGCGCGCGGGCTTCCTCGTCAGGGAGCCGGCGGAAGGGCATCTGTGCTGCGGCTCTGCCGGAACCTACAATATCCTGCAACCTGAAATCTCGCGCACGCTGCGCGATCGCAAGGTCAGGAACATCGAGGCGACCGGCGCGGTCGCGGTCGCCACTGGCAATATCGGCTGCATCACCCAGATCGCCTCAGGCTCCAACCTGCCGGTGATCCACACCGTCCAGCTTCTCGACTGGGCCTGGGGCGGGCCGAAGCCGGCGATGCTGCCGGACGTGGTGTCGTCCTCATCCGAGGTGGCTGCCTGACCTTCAGCCCGCCAGGCGCCTCCGCCACAGCACGAACGGGATCGATACCACATACATGGTGATGCCGTAGACGCCCGACGGCAGGCTGAACGGCGGCAGCGCCGAGGCCTGCTCGACGATCAGCGAGCCGACGGTGATGCCCAGCGTCGCGTTCTGGATGCCGGTTTCGATGGAGATCGCCGTCGCTTCGTCTCGGCTGAGGGAGAACAGCCGGGCAAGCCCGAGCCCGAGAGCCAGCAGCACGACGTTGAGGATCACCACGACCGGGCCGAGCACCTGCAGGTTCTCGACGAGGAGCCGCCAATTGGCCGCGACGGCGCCAACCACGACGATGATGAACAGCGCCAGCGCGATCTTCTCCACAACCCCTTCAATTCTCTGCGCGAAGCCGCTGGCGAGGCCGCGCACGAGCATGCCGAGGATCACCGGCACCGCGGTGATGAGGAACATCGAAAGCCCGAGTGCCGTCACGTCGACAGGCGGCGCGTCGAGGCCCATGAATCGGTCCGCGAAAAATGCCACCAGCAACGGCACCGTCGCCACCGCCACCAGGCTGATGATGCCTGTCAGCGAGATCGAAAGTGCGAGGTCGCCCTTGCCGTATTTTGTCAGGACGTTGGAGGTTACGCCGCCGGGGCACAGCGACAGGATCATGATGCCGACCGCTAGCTCCGGCGGCAGGTTGAAGATTACCGCCAGCGCATAAGCGACGATCGGGATGAGGATCAGTTGCGAGGCCGCACCGATGGCAAAGGCCTTTGGCCGCAGCAAAACGCGCCGAAAGTCGGCCAGGGTCAGGCCGAGACCCAGCGAGAACATGATGATTGCCAGCGCAAGCGGCAGGAATACTGTCAGAAGCATGTTTATTGGTCCCCCGAACGGCTGCCCTCCCGCAGCCTCGCCAATCCTTAGCGAAAGCCGCTACGTCAGACAAATGCGGCGAACCTAAACAAAGGGCGGCCCGACCGATGCCGGACCGCCCTTTTTTGGCGACAGCGGAGCTGACTGCCGCTTGTCGGCGGCGCCCGTCCCCTGGGCGTACCGCCATCCCCTGCTCCGGAATTGACGCGCAGAAACTAGATCACGACCACCTTGGCTCCGAGAGGCACGCGGTCATAGAGGTCGATGACGTCCTCGTTGCGCATGCGGATGCAGCCTGATGACACCGCCCGGCCGATGGTCGAGGGCTGGTTCGTCCCGTGGATGCGGTAAAGCGTCGAGCCGAGATAGAGAGCACGCGCGCCGAGCGGATTGGCCGGACCGCCCTTCATGTGCGCAGGCAGTATGCGCCCCTTCTTCTTCTCACGGGCGATCATCTCCGCCGGCGGACGCCAGTCGGGCCATTCCGCCTTGCGTGTCACCTTGTGCGATCCCGCCCATTCGAAGCCCGGCTTGCCGGTGCCGACGCCGTAGCGGCGCGCCTGGCCGCCCGATTCGACGAGGTAGAGCAGATGCTGTGTCGTGTCGATGACGATGGTGCCGGGTGCGTGCGGGCCGTCATAGGCGACGGTCTGCGGCAGGAATTTCGGATCGATCTGTGCGCCGGCATCGCGCGTCGCGCTGGGAAGCGCGGCCGTCTGCACCTGATCGCGGCCCGGCGCGACCGCAACACGCGCCCGTTCACGAACGATCGGTTGCGGCGCAACGCGGACCTGCACGCCCGGCAGACCATGGCGAACCGTCTCGCGCCGCTGGTAGCCGGCGGGTGCGCGCTGCAACTGCAACACCCAGGGCGCAGAAAGATCGGGGCTGACGACGACCGGCGGTCGTTCGCGGTAGCGCTCCTGCGCAATGGCGTGCGACGTCAGTCCAGTCAGGGCGGCGGCGACCGCCAGCGAAAGAAAATGTCTCATCGAACCTACTCGCAACATCTCGTCGTGAGAAAAGCCGCAAACCGGGTGGCAGGCGGCTGTTTCATGGCCGATTGTCAGGAGAGGCAACGCAAAAAGTGTGAACGGACTTCCGTAAAATGCCGCCTTTTGCGTAAACCTTCCGGTGTGGTTACCGGGTCGTTGAGCCGTATGGTAAAAGTGAACTTAAGGACGTTTTCTGACGATGGATGGATCGAATGGCCTGGTGACGGGCGAAGATGGCGCGGCGCGCTGCGCGTGGCATGGCAACCTGCCGGACTACCAGCGCTACCATGACGAAGAGTGGGGGCGACCGGTCGTCGATGACACACGGCTGTTCGAAAAGCTCTGCCTCGAAGGGTTCCAGTCAGGCCTGTCGTGGCTGACGATCCTGCGTAAGCGCGAGAATTTCCGTGCCGCATTCGACGGCTTCGACTTCGGCAAGCTGGCCGTCGCCGACGAGGCTGAGGCGATCGAACGGCATTTGCAGGACCCCGGCATCGTGCGCCACCGCGGCAAGATCGCCTCGGTCTACAACAATGCGCGCCGCGCCGTTGATCTGGCCAGGGAGCGTGGCTCGCTGGCCGGCTTCTTCTGGTCGTTCGAGCCCGGCCCGGACCAGCGGCCGGCAGTGATAGACATTGCCGCAGTACGCGCCATGCCGAAGACCGAAACGTCGGCTCGCATTTCGAAGGAGTTGAAAAAGCGCGGCTGGTCCTTCGTCGGCCCGACTACGGTCTACGCCTTCATGCAGGCCATGGGCATGGTCAACGATCATATAGAAGGCTGCATCTGCCGTGTGGAAGTCGAGCTGGCGCGGTCGAGATTGCAGCGCCCTCGCTAGGCTGCCACGGGGCCGATCCGCCCGCAATGCGGCTTACCCGTATTACGCTGGTCATCGATGGGCGGCAGTTTGGCACTAGTGACAGGTCAGGCCGCTTCGGCTAATTCCGGGCGCCCGGCAGCGGCCGGCAACAATGACAGCGGACGGAGTGAAATGGCCGAACTGATAGAGACACTGGATGAGCTCGCGGAAGGCTACGCGGCGATCTTCTGCGACGTCTGGGGTGTCGTTCACAACGGCATTCGTCCGTTCCAGAATGCAGTGGATGCGCTCAGGCGCGCGCGGCAGAAGGGCAAAGCGGTCGTGCTGCTGACCAATTCGCCGCGCCCGAGCAAGGGCGTGGTCGAGCAGCTGGGTGCGATCGGCGTTGCCGAGGATTGCTGGGACAGTATCGTCACCTCGGGCGACGTGACCCGCGACCTGATCAGCGATGGCCCGCGGCGCGTCTTCCACATCGGCGACGAGCGACAGCTTGCGATCTATGACGGGCTCGACGTCGAGCTCGTCGAGGAATTCGAGGCGCAGACGGTTGTCTGCACGGGCTTTCTCGACGATGAAACGGAGGGACCGGAGGACTACGCCGAATTGCTGCAGCGCCTGCGCGCACGCAACCTGCCCTTCATCTGCGCCAATCCAGATATCGTGGTCGAACGCGGCGACAGGCTTATCTGGTGCGCCGGCGCGCTCGCCCGCGACTATGCCCAGCTTGGGGGGCGCACCGAGATTGCCGGCAAGCCGCACAGGCCGATCTACGAAGCCGCACTGGCTTCTGCCGCCGAAGTTCTTGGCCGTGACGTGGAACGTAGCGAGGTCCTTGCGATCGGAGATGGCATGCTCACGGATGTGAAAGGCGCGGCGAGCAACGGTTTTGACGTGCTCTACGTCTCCGGCGGCATCCATGCCGCCGAGTATGGTAGCGAGCTTGCACCGGATCGCGAGCGCCTGACTGCCTTTCTCGACAAGCACGGCTACCGCCCTGTCGCCGTCATCCCGCGTCTCCGGTAGTCATCCATGAGCCGCCAGCCGATCGAGCGCATTGCCGGCTCTTCAACCCTTCCCGCTTCGTGCCGGGGAGGCGTGGTCGCCATCGGCAATTTCGACGGTGTGCATCGCGGCCACCAGACCGTACTCGCCCGCGCACTCGCCGAGGCTGAGGGGCGTGGCGTGCCCGCGCTGGCGCTGACCTTCGAGCCGCATCCGCGCGCCGTATTCCGGCCGGACGTGCCGCTCTATCGTATCACACCCGCGCCCGTTCGCGCCCGGCTGCTTCAGGTGCTGGGTTTCAGGGCGGTGGTGGAGCAGCCGTTTGACCGGCAGTTCTCGTCGCTCAGCGCCGAAGCGTTCGTGAGCGACGTGCTGGTCGATGGGCTGGGGATCAGTCATGTCGTTACAGGCTTCGATTTCCATTTCGGCAAGAACAGGCAGGGCGGGCCTGCCTTCCTGATGGAAGCTGGCGAGCGGCTCGGCTTCGGCGTCAGCCTCATCGACGCCTTCCGGGATGAGGGCGCTCAAGTTGTCTCGTCGAGCCGCATCCGCGAACTGCTTTCGGCCGGCGAGGTTGCGGAAGCAGCGGGGCTGCTCGGTTATCGCTACACCGTGGAGACAGAAATATCGCACGGGAAAAAGCTGGGCCGCCAGCTCGGCTTTCCGACCGCGAACATGCAGTTGCCCGTTTCCACTGGCCTCAGGCATGGCATCTATGCGGTGCGCTTGCGCCGCGCCGATGGTTCGCTTCATGACGGCGTAGCAAGCTTCGGCCGCCGGCCGACCGTCACCGACGACGGCGCGCCGCTGCTTGAGACATTCGTGTTCGACTTTTCCGGCGATCTCTACGGCGAGGTCTGCAGCGTCTCGTTCTTCGGTTTCCTGCGCGGTGAGGAGAAGTTCGACGGGTTGGAACCGCTCATCGCGCAGATGAAGCGCGACGAGGACGAAGCGCGCGCGCTGCTCTCTGCTGTGCAGCCTTTGTCCGAACTGGACCGCACGATTGCGTTTTAATCGTCTGGCGGGTGGACGAATCCGCGCCCTTAATGCAAAATTAACCCAACGCTTGCAGTGCTGAATGCAAGAGTATCGCGTAGGTGAGTGGTATGAACCGCCAAAAATATCTGGGTATCGCGCTGACAGCGCTCGCTACACTTGGCCTGGCTGCGCCTGCAGCCGCCGAGGGATGGTTCTCAGGAGATTGGTATCTGAAGCTTGGCGGCACCGCGCTCTATGCACCGAAATTCGACGGTGCTTCCGGTCGTTCGCTTGCCTTCCAGCCGATCGTTTCGCTGGGCAAGCACGGCCGCTCGTCGCGCTTCTCCTCGCGCAATGACAACATCTCGCTGGCGCTGGTCGATACCGGTCTGATCCGCGCGGGCGCTGCCGGCAAGCTGGTTTTCCGCCGCGATGGAGACACCGATGCGCGCCTGATCGGCCTGTCGCCGGTGCGGTTCGGTGGCGAGCTGGGCGGTTTTGCCGAGATCTATCCTACTGACAACATGCGCATGCGTGCCGAGCTGCGCCATGGCATCCGCTCGCATGACGGAGTCGTGGCCGACCTGTCGGCCGACTTCTTCATAAACGTTACCGATACGATCCAGATTTCGGCCGGTCCGCGTGCCCGCTGGGCATCGGCGGACTATTTCGATGCCTACTACGGCGTCGATGCAGCCGAATCGGCGGCAACCGGCCTTTCCCAATATGCACCGGGCAGCGGCTTCGCCTCTGCGGGCATCGGCGGCGCGGTCAACTGGAAGGCGACGGACAGGCTCGACACCAGCCTCTTCGCCGAATATGCGCGGCTGACGGGTCCGGCTGCGGATTCGAGCCTGGTTCGCGAGGGCGGCTCCCGCGACCAGTTCACGCTCGGCGCCAGCGCGACGTGGCGCTTCGACTTTTCGATCCGCTAGGCCGGGGCTTGCATTCGCCTCTTTATTCCGCGTTCGCGCTCGGCTAAAAGCGCGGACCATGAGACAGCGCGCGCTTCCCATCGCGATCACGATACGAATTATTGGCCCGGCTTTCCGGGCGGCCTGAGCGGCTGCCGGAAGGTCCGGGTATTTCGCGCGCCGCCCGCCCGCGCGCCTTTCGCCTGTTTGACAAGACACCCGCCCGGAGCCGCGCCGCCCGGGCCGACGATGCGACGAGATCATGACGACCGCTGAGAAGATCGACTATTCCAAGACCCTCTATCTGCCGCAGACGGAGTTTCCGATGCGTGCGGGCCTGCCGGACAAGGAGCCGCTGCTGGTCAAGCGCTGGCAGGAGATGAAGCTCTACAACCGCCTGCGCGAAAGCGCTGCCGGCCGGCCGCTCTATGTGCTGCACGACGGCCCGCCCTACGCCAACGGCAACATCCATATCGGCCACGCGCTCAACAAGATCCTCAAGGACGTCATCACCCGCTCGTTCCAGATGCGCGGTTATGATTCCAATTACGTGCCGGGCTGGGACTGTCACGGCCTGCCGATCGAGTGGAAGATCGAAGAGCAATACCGCGCCAAGGGCCTCGACAAGGACCAGGTGCCGGTCAACGAGTTCCGCAAGGAATGCCGTGAGTTCGCGCAGCACTGGATCGAGGTGCAGACCGGCGAGTTCAAGCGCCTCGGCATCGAGGGCGATTTCGACAATCCCTACACGACGATGAACTTCCACGCCGAAGCGCGCATCGCCGGCGAGCTGATGAAATTCGCCATGTCCGACCAGCTCTATCGCGGCTCCAAGCCGGTGATGTGGTCGGTGGTGGAACGCACCGCGCTGGCGGAGGCCGAGGTGGAGTATCAGGACTACGAGTCGGATACGATCTGGGTGAAGTTTCCGATTCAGGTGACGCCCTCGGAGGACCTCGGCGGATGGTATATCGTCATCTGGACGACCACGCCGTGGACGATCCCCGGCAATCGGGCTGTCTCCTATTCGCCTCGTATATCCTATGGCTTCTACGAGGTGACTTCTGCCGAGAACGATTTCGGCCCGCGTCCGGGCGAGAAGCTGATCTTCGCCGACGCGCTTGCTGAAGAGTCGTTTGCCAAGGCGAAGGTCGGGTTCAGGCGCATTCGTACCGTCACTTCGGATGAGCTAGGTGCGATTGAATGTGCCCATCCTCTCAATGGTCTCGGAGACGGCTACAAGTTCTTCGTCCCCATGCTCCCCGGCGACCACGTCACCGACGATGCCGGTACTGGTTTCGTCCACACCGCGCCGGGCCATGGTCGCGAGGACTTCGACGCGTGGATGGACGCAGGCAAGGAGCTTGCCGCGCGCGGCATCGAAACACGCATACCCTTCACCGTGGACGATGCCGGCTACTTCACCAAGGATGCGCCGGGCTTCGGGCCGGATCGCGAGGGTGGGGCCGCGCGCGTCATCGACGACAACGGCAAGAAGGGCGACGCCAACAAGGCCGTCATCGAGGCGCTGATCGCGGCGAACATGCTGTTTGCGCGTGGGCGGTTGAAGCACTCCTACCCGCATTCCTGGCGTTCCAAGAAGCCGGTGATCTTCCGCAACACGCCGCAGTGGTTCGTCTATATGGACAAGGACCTGGGCGGCTACGGCCTTCCTCGGGAAGGCCGAGCGTCCGACCGGACGCCGGGCGACGTTTCGCCCGCCCCCGCGGAGGCCAGCGAGCGGAGCGAGCGCTCGGCCGTGAGCGATAACACACCCGACACGCTGCGTAGCCGCGCGCTCAAGGCCATCGACGACACCCGCTTCGTGCCGGCCGCCGGCCAGACCCGCCTGCGCGCGATGATCGAGGACCGGCCCGACTGGGTTCTTTCCCGTCAAAGGGCATGGGGCGTGCCGATCTGTGTCTTTGCCGACGAGAATGGCGAGGTGCTGAAGGACGAGGCCGTCAACGCCCGCATCCTCGAGGCCTTCGAGGCCGAGGGCGCGGACGCTTGGTTTGCCGAGGGCGCTCGCGAGCGCTTCCTGGGCTCCCGCGCCAACGAGAACTGGTCGATGGTGATGGACATCCTCGACGTCTGGTTCGATTCGGGCTCGACCCATACATTCACGCTCGAGGACCGGCCGGACCTGAAGTGGCCGGCCGACGTCTATCTCGAAGGCTCCGACCAGCATCGCGGCTGGTTCCATTCCTCGCTGCTGGAAAGCTGCGGCACGCGGGGCAGGGCGCCCTACGACACCGTCATCACCCATGGCTTCACCATGGACGAGGACGGCCGCAAGATGTCGAAGTCGCTCGGTAACACTGTCGTCCCGCAGGACGTCATGAAGCAGTCGGGCGCCGACATCCTGCGCCTGTGGGTCATGACCACCGACTACTGGGAAGACCAGCGCCTCGGCAAGAACGTGCTGCAGACCAATATCGACGCCTATCGTAAGCTCCGCAACACCATTCGCTGGATGCTCGGCACGCTGGCCCATGACGAGGGCGAGGACGTTGCCGTCGCCGAAATGCCCGAGCTGGAGCGGCTGATGCTGCATCGGCTGGCCGAGCTCGACGAGCTTGTGCGCAAGGGCTACGACGCCTTCGATTTCAAGCGCATCACCCGCACGCTCATCGACTTCATGGTCGTCGAGCTGTCAGCGTTCTATTTCGACGTGCGCAAGGACACGCTCTACTGCGACGCTCCATCGAGCACGCGGCGCAAGGCGGCCATCGTCGTCGTGCGCCGGCTGTTCGACAGCCTCGTGACCTGGCTTGCGCCGATGCTGCCGTTCACCATGGAGGAAGCCTGGCTCGACCGTCATCCGCGGGCTGAATCCGTGCACCTGGAGCAGTTCCCCACCATTCCCGCCGAATGGAAGGACGAGAAGCTTGCCGCCAAGTGGCGAAAGGTGCGCCAGGTTCGCCGCGTCGTCACCGGCGCACTGGAGATCGAGCGGCGCGAGAAGCGCATCGGCTCCTCGCTGGAGGCCGCGCCGATCGTTCACGTCACCGATCCGGAGCTGCGCGCTGCCATCGCCGACGTCGACATGGCCGAGACATGCATCACCAGCGGCATCTCGATTGTGGATACGCCGGCACCCGACATCGCCTTCACGCTGGACGAGGTGAAGGGCGTTGGGGTGGTTCCCGCAATGGCCGGCGGGGCCAAGTGCGCGCGCTCCTGGCGCTACACGTCCGATGTCGGTTCCGATCCGGAGTTTCCCGATGTTTCGGCGCGCGATGCGGCCGCACTGCACGAACTGCGTGCTTTGGGCCGCTTGTAAACAGGGCCTGGCGGGCAAATGTCCTCCGACATTGCCCGCCGGAGCCGATTAGGGTACAAGGCGCGCTGACTGAACGCCTTGTTCTCGCCGGATTTTCTGGCGAGACTGGACGTTGATCCGGCGTTTTTCGCCCGATGTGAGAGGCAAGTTTCAGTGAAGATCGACCGCATTCATAAGCGTGGCCGCACGCCGCTCGTTCTCGGCGCTTCCATGGCATGCGCAGCGACGCTGCTTTCGGGCTGCATGGGTTCGCCCACTTACGGCACCGGCAAGACCGCCAACCAGCAGCTCGTCGAGGATCTCACCGGCATTCTCTCGGTCGGCCCTGCCGACAAAGGTCCGGAGATCGCATACAACCCGCGCCCGAAGCTGGTCCAGCCGGCTTCGCTGGAGGTTCTGCCTGAGCCCCAGCAGGATCTGGCCAGCGCGGGCAACCCGGCATGGCCCGAGTCGCCCGAGGAGCGCCGCGCGCGCATCCGCGCCGAGGCGACCGCCAACCAGGATAATTCCGCTTACCGGCCGCAGGTTTCGCCCGGTGGCCTTGCCAAATCCGATCCCAACTACGATCCGGAGCGCTGGGGCGCCCAGCCCATCGTCAGCGGTGCTGCCCAGCGGGCGGAAGTGCAGCGTCGCCTGCGCGAGCGCAATCAGGGCGAAGCGACCAACCGCCGTTACCTCAGCGAGCCGCCGCTCGACTACCGCCAGCCGAACGCGACGGCGCCCGTTGGCGATCTCGGCGAGGAAGAGTGGAAGAAGGAACGTCGCGTCAAGCGCGCGTCGAGCAAGTCTTCCTGGCGCGACTACGTACCCTGGCTTTGAGGACCGGTCTTCAGCGCCGGTCCCTGAAGAAGTTTTTCAGCATTTCAGAAGCGCGTTGTTCGCCGATGCCGGCGTAGACATCCGGCGCGTGATGGCAGGTGGGTTGCGCGAAATAGCGTCCGCCACTGACGACGGCGCCGCCCTTTTCGTCGACCGCGCCGAAATAGAGCCGCCGGATGCGCGCGAAGGAAATTGCCGCCGCGCACATCGGACACGGCTCCAGCGTCACGTATAGATCGGCGTCGGGAAGCCTTTCGCTGGCCATAAGGCGGCAGGCTTCGCGGATCGCCAGGATTTCGGCATGGGCCGTGGGATCGTTCAGTTCACGGGTGCGGTTGCCGGCCTTCGCCAGTAGCACCCCTTCGCGAACGAGAACGGCGCCGATCGGCACTTCGCCGCGGTTACGCGCGGCTTCCGCCTCGGCAAACGCCGCTTCCATGAAGGGGGACGATCTCATGCGTTCTCCGCCACTGACATTTCACTCGCAAGGCCCTATGCGGTCTGATAGTTACCCGCGCTGAAAGGCGAGCGCCACATGAACGATGACAAGAAAAGACCGCCGCGCGGCGACGCAGGACGCGGCCCGCGCGGTGAAGGTGGCGAAAAGCGCCAGTTCCGCAAGCGCGAGGACAGCGAGCGCCGGCCCAACGCGAAGGCTGATGGCGAACGCAAACCCTTCCGAAAGCGCGAGGATCGTCCCGCTGGCGAAGGCGGTGATAAACGTCCGTTCCGCAAGCGCGAAGATGGTGAACGCCGACCCTATGCGAAGGCCGAAGGCGAGCGCAAGCCGTTCCGTAAACGCGAGGACCGCCCAGCCGGAGAGGGCGAAAAGCGTCCGTTCCGCAAGCGTGAGGACGGCGAGCGCAGGCCCTACGCGAAGGCCGATGGCGAGCGCAAGCCGTTCCAAAAGCGCGAGGATCGTCCAAGGGGAGAGGGTGGCGACAAGCGACCATTCCGCAAGCGCGAGGACGGCGAGCGCAAGCCGTTCCATAAACGCGACGACACCGCCGCATCGCGTCCAGGCAAGCGGGAACGCGAGGTGGCAGTGGATGCGGGTGAGGCCGCTGCTACGAGCGAGCGCATCGCGCGGCGTCTCGCACGGGCTGGCGTGGCCTCGCGTCGCGACGCCGAGGAAATGATCGCGGCCGGCCGTGTCAGGCTCAACGGCAAGGTTCTCGACACGCCGGCGGTCAATGTCGGCCCGCGTGACCGGATCGAGCTCGACGGCAATGAAATTCCGGCCATCGAGCGGACGCGGCTGTTCCTGTTCCACAAGCCGGCCGGTGTGGTTACCACGAACCGCGATCCGGAGGGCCGTACGACCGTCTTCGACATCCTGCCGAAGAAGCTGCCGCGGCTCATGACCGTCGGGCGGTTGGACATCAACACCGAGGGGTTGTTGCTGCTGACCAATGATGGCGGCCTGTCGCGTGTGCTCGAACTGCCGGCCACGGGCTGGCTGCGCCGCTATCGCGTGCGCGTGCACGGGAAGGTCGAGCCGGAGGCGCTTGCCACCCTCAAGGATGGCATCGCCGTCGACGGCGTTTTCTACGGCGGCGTGGAAGCGACGCTCGACCGCGAGCAGGGCTCCAATGCCTGGCTGACGGTCGGCCTGCGCGAGGGCAAGAACCGCGAGGTCAAGAACATCCTCGGCGCGCTCGGGCTCGACGTGACGCGGCTGATCCGGCTGTCCTATGGCCCCTTCCAGCTTGGCGAACTTGCCGAGGGCGAGGTGCGAGAACTCAAGGGCAAGCTCCTGCGCGACCAGCTCGGCGAACGCCTGATCGAGGAATCGGGCGCGAATTTCGATGCGCCGGTGCTCAACGAATTCTCCAACAAGCCGGTCTCGGCCACCTCGGAGAAGAAGCGCGAGGAGCCCGCTGAAAGGCCCAATCGCAAGCGCGAGCGCGAGCAGAAGCGCGAGGACGCGCTGGGGCGGCTGCAGACCAAGCCGATGCGTGGCGCGGGCCCGAAACGGGGAAATCCCAACGACAGGGCCGGACCGGCAGGCGGAAAGTTCCCGCGAGCCAAGGACGGTCCGCGCGAGGAGCGTCAGCCCGAGAAGCAGCGTTCGCGTACGGCCAATGTGTGGATGGCGCCCGGCGCCCGGCCCATGGGCGAGAAAAAGGCGGCAGCACTTGCCGAGCGCAACGAGGGGCGACGGTACGCGGGAAAACCGCGGCCTGACGGTGCCAAGGGTGGCAAAGGCGGTGGAAAGCCCGGACCGCGCGGCAGCGGCCCGCGCAAGCCGCGAGGCGAGGGCTGAGCTTGCGCGTCGTGGGGGGCGAATTGCGCGGGCGCCCGTTGGCCGCGCCGCGTTCGGATGCGATCCGGCCGACGACAGACCGCACGCGCGAGGCGGTCTTCAACATCATAGCCCACAGCCAATCGGTGCGGCTTGAAGGCGCGCGCGTGCTCGACCTTTTCGCCGGCACCGGGGCTCTTGGCATCGAGGCGCTTTCGCGCGGCGCGGCGCATTGCCTCTTCATCGAGGAATCAGCCGAAGGTCGCGGCCTGATCCGCACCAATGTCGAAGCGATGGGGCTTCAGGGCCGCACCAAGATATTCCGCCGCGACGCAACCGCGCTCGGCGAAACGGGCACGATCCAGCCTTTCGATATCGTCTTTGCCGACCCGCCCTACGGCAAGGGACTGGGTGAACGCGCGCTTGCCTCGGCACTTGCCAGCGGCTGGCTCAGGCAACAAGCCTTCGTGATGGTGGAGGAGGCGAGCGGATCCCCCTTCCAGCCGCCCGCGGGGCTGAAACTGGTTCAGCGCCGCGACTATGGCGACACCACCGTGACTTTCTGCGAGCGCGCCTGACTTTCGTCACGGTTGCGCCCGATGACGCAGTTGTTAGTGCCGCCGCGATTGCATGCATGGCCGCAGGCGCTAAGTCTCGCAGGGTCTCTGGAGAAGGAAGCTTTCATGATGCTGATTCCCGGCCGCGGTGCCAGCGCGCCTTTCAGGGCAGTGCTCACCGCCGCGTTCATGGCCGTCCCGCTTGCCTTTGCCACCGCAGAAGAAGCGCCGCAGGTCGAGCATTTCACCCTCGACAACGGGCTCGAGGTCGTGGTGATCCCCGACCGGCGCGCGCCGGTCGTCACCCAGATGGTCTGGTACAAGGTCGGCAGCGCCGACGAGGAACCGGGAAAATCGGGCATTGCCCACTTCTTTGAACACCTCATGTTCAAGGGCACCAGCAATCATGGCCCCGGTGAATTCTCCGCGCGTATCGCCGAGATCGGGGGCCGCGAGAACGCCTTCACCTCCTATGATTACACCGCCTACTTCCAGCAGGTTGCGCCTGGTGAGCTGAAGACCATGATGGAGTTCGAGGCGGACCGGATGCGCAACCTCATCCTCACGGATGACGTGATCGGGCCCGAGCGCGACGTCATCATTGAGGAGCGCAATTCGCGGGTCGAGAACAGCCCGGAATCCCTGCATGGCGAGGAAGTCAACGCCACGCTCTACCAGAACCATCCCTATCGCTTTCCCGTGATTGGGTGGATGCAGGAGATCGAGCAGCTCAACCGGGAGGACGCGACCGAGTTTTACGACCGGTTTTACGCGCCGAACAATGCTGTGCTGGTCGTAGCAGGCGACGTGGATGCCGCGACCGTGCGCAGCCTTGCCGAGGAGACATACGGGCTTGTCGAGCGCGGCCCGGACCTGCCGCCGCGCATACGCCCGGTGGAGCCGGAGCAGAACACGAGCCGTATCGTCGAGATGTCGGACCCGCGCGTCGGCGTGGCCAGCTACTCCAAGCGTTGGGTCGTGCCTTCCTACACGACCGCCGAGGACGGCGAGGCCGAGGCGCTCGACCTGTTGTCCGAAATACTTGGCGGCGGAATGCGCAGCCGTATCTATCAGGAACTGATCGTGCGGCAGGGCATAGCCTCGTCGGCCGGCGCCTACTATCAGGGCACGTCGCTCGATGACACGGCGTTTGTCGTCTATGGATCGCCGCGCGGCGACTCCACGATCGAGGACGTCGAGCGCGCGATCGATGCGGAGATCGCAAAGGTCGCAGAGGAAGGCATTTCCGAGGACGAGCTTGCGAAAGCCAAGAAACGGGCGACCCGTTCCATGATCTTCGCCCGCGATGACCAGTCCGGCATGGCGCGTATCTACGGCTCGACACTGACGACCGGTGGGACAGTCGAGGATGTTCTGGAGTGGCCAGAGCGCATCGACGCCGTCTCCGCCGACGACGTAAAGCGGGTCGCCGCGCGCTACCTCGATCAGCGCCGGTCTGTGACCGGCTATCTGCGGCCCGAAAAGGATGACCGCTCATGAACGCGACGGAGGCAACCCCCTCAATGCAGGCCAATCGCTTCACGCTGACGCTGACGACGCTGCTTCTGGCGTTGATGTTTCTCACCCTGCCAGCCGTCCTTCCGGCGCGCGCCGCCGTCGACATCCAGGAGGTTACCTCCGACAGTGGCGTCAAGGCCTGGCTGGTGGAAGATTACACCGTGCCGATCATCTCCGTGCGGTTTGCCTTCAAGGGCGGCAGCACCCAGGACCCGGAGGGCAAGGAGGGTGTCTCCACGCTGATGACTGGCCTGTTCGACGAGGGTGCAGGCGATCTCGATGCCGACGCCTTCCAGGAACGGCTGGACGAGGTTGGCGCGGAAATGAGCTTCAACGCTACGCGCGATGCCGTCTATGGGCAGATGCGTATGCTCGAGGAGGGGCGCGACGACGCGTTCGACCTTCTGCGGCTTGCCGTCAACAACCCGCGTTTCGACCAGGAGCCGGTCGACCGCATCCGCGCCCAGATCATGACGCGCATCCAGCGCGACATGCGCGATCCGGAATCGCTGGGGCAGGAAGAATTCGCCCGCGCGCTATACGGCGATCATCCCTACGCACGCCGCTCGGACGGGACCGACGAAACGCTCGGCTCGGTAACGCCAGAGGACCTGAAGGCGCTGCATGCGCGCACCTTCGCGCGTTCGAACGTCAGTATCGGCGTTGTCGGTGCGATCGATGCCGAAACCCTCAAGACGATGCTCGACAATGTGTTCGGCGACCTGCCGCAGGAATCCGAGTTGCTGCCGGTGGAACATGTTTCGCCGCAGCTGGACCAGGAAATTTCCTACGCCTATCCCCTGCCGCAGGCGACGATCCAGCTTGTCTATCCGGGCATTGCCCGCGACGACCCCGAGTTCTTCCCGGCCTTTCTCATGAACCACATCCTTGGTGGCGGCACCTTCTCTTCGCGACTGTTCGACGAAGTGCGGGAAAAGCGTGGTCTTGCCTATGGCGTTGGTTCCGGCCTTCATACCGGCGAATACGCCGACATGCTGACGATCGGCACGTCCACGCGCGCCGATCGGGCAAAGGAAACCCTCGAACTCATTCGCGAAGTGGTGCGCGGGATGGCGCAGGAGGGGCCTACGCAGGCAGAGCTGGAGCGCGCCAAGACCTATCTGATTGGGGCATATCCGATCAACAATCTCGATTCGTCGGCGGCTATCGCGCGGACGCTCGTCGAATTGCAGCTCGACGATCGCGGCATCGACTACATAGACCGCCGGGTCGGCTACATCAACGCCGTGACGCTCGATCAGGTCAAGGCGGCTGCCCATCGCCTGCTTGTTGCCGAACCTGCGATACTGGTGATAGGTCCGGAGGCGGCAGACGGCGGCTGAAAGGAAGGCTATGGAAGCCTCGATCCCCGAGCGCGCCACGGAAAGCGGCGCGCCGCAGCTCGAGAAAGGTCGTGACCCGACCTTTGCCGTCGCCTTCGGCGGCGGCGGCGCGCGGGGCCTCGCCCATATCCACGTCATCGAGGCGCTCGACGAACTCGGCATCAGGCCGGTGGCGATTTCCGGCTCGTCGATCGGGGCGATCATGGGCGCCGGCATGGCCGCCGGAATGTCGGGCAAGGAGATCCACGATTATGCGCACTCGATACTCGGGCGACGGTCCGAGGTGGCAGCGCGCATGTGGCGCGCACGTCCGGGAAGCTTTTCGGAGATTGTTTCCGGCGGGGTGGGTCTCACGCAGTTCAATGTAGAGCGCATCATCCACGCGTTTCTGCCAACTGTCATTCCGGAGACCTTCGAGGAACTGCAGATTCCGCTGCAGGTGACGGCGACCGACTTCTTCGCGCACAGGGAAACGATCTTCGATAGCGGTGATCTTTACAAGGCGGTCGCGGCGTCCGCGGCCATCCCAGCCGTGTTTCGCCCGGTCAGGCATGAGGGCCGCATCCTCGTCGACGGCGGCATAGCCAATCCAGTCCCGTTCGACCTGCTCGAAGGCAAGGCGGACATATTGATCGCCATCGACGTGGTGGGTTCGCCGGTGCATGACCGCCGTGCCAAGCCCAACTCGCTCGATCTCGTATTCGGCGCCAGCCAGATCATGATGCAGTCGATTATCGCACTTAAGCTGCAGCAGGGCCGTCCGCAGATAATGCTACGTCCGCCCGTGTCGCACTTCCGCGCGTTGGATTTCCTCAAGGTCGACCGCGTCATGGCGGAGACAGCCTCCATTAAGGACGAGCTGAAACAGGCCGTCGGTGCCGCGGTGGAGCGCTTCGAGAAGGACGAGGTCTGAGCATCGCTCCCCGTCGCTATTGAAGTGTCGCCGCCTTACCGGTGGAGAAGGGCGAATTGGCGGCAGGCGGCGGCGACGGCACGTCATCTTCAGCCGGTGGCTTGTCGCCGATGCCGCGAACGACGCGAAAGGCCACGACGGCGGCGACGATACCGAACACGATCGCGCCGAGACCCCAGCCAGCGATGACCCCTTTGGCTCCGTAAAGCTGCGCGCCCGCCCAGACGAACGGGATCACGCCCAGCGTCGACCGTCCCCAGTTGAAAACCGTAGAATAGGTTGCAAAGCCCAGATTGTTGAAGGCAGCGTTCGCCACGAACAGCATGCCGTTGAAAAGAAAGCTGCCCGCAACAAAGAGGCAGAAGAAGATAACGAGCTCGCGCGCTTCGCCCACCGCGCCGAAAAGATCGGCGACCGGCGTCGACAGCAGGGCGAGTAGCATCCAGACGCCCAGGCAATAGAGCGTGACGAAGACCAGCGCATCGCGCAGGGCAGTGTTGAGGCGATCGTAGCGCCGCGCGCCGTAGTTCTGGCCAAGGATTGGTCCGACAGCGCCGGAAAGCGCGAAAATCACTCCGAAGGCCACCGGGATGAGCCGACCGACGATCGCCCACCCTGCGACCGCCTCATCGCCGAAGCGCGCCATCTCGATCGTCACATAGGCGTTGCCCACGGGCGTTGCGATCTGGGTCAGGACCGCGGGTATCCCGATCGCAAAGAATGGCCGCGCTGCCGCCACCATCTTGCGCGGGCCGGGCAGCGCCATCAGTCGGTGCACGACATGCGCGCCATGGATTCCGATAGCGAGCAGGACCAGTCGCGACAGCACGGTCGAGATAGCCGCGCCATCAAGCCCTAAGTCGAACCCGAAGATAAGGATGGGGTCGAGCACCGCAGCCGCCGCGCCGCCAGCCAGCGTCACATACATGGCGCGCCGTGCATCGCCGACGCCACGCAGGATGCCGGTTGCGCACATGCCCATGGAGACGAGCGGCGACGACGGGATTACGATCTGGAGAAACCGCGTTGCGAGCTGGCGGGTCTCGCCCGTTGCGCCCAGGAGACCGACGAGCGGATCGAGGAACGGCCAGATGGCCAGCACGATGACGCCCGTCGTCAGGCCCATGAACATCATCGCCGCGCCGCCCATGCGCGCGGCTTCTGCCCGGTCGCCGCGTCCGAGTGCGCGTGAAACCAGCGCCGAGGCCGCAATTGTCAGGCCGATGGAGACCGACAGGGTAAAGAACATCAGCGTGCTGGCAAAGCCGATTGCCGCTGCGAGCTCCTGCACGCCGAGCATCGAAATGTAGAAGAGATTGAGGGCATCCACGATGAAGATGGCGACCAGACCCACCGAACCCGTCGCTGTCATCACGGCGACATGGCGCATCGTCGATCCTGTGACGAATTTGGCCTGTGTGGAGGTGGCGGATGCGGGTGCTGGCATCGGACTCGGGCGCGGTGTTTATCGCTCCTACCACGAATTGGCGTCTCCGCCAGCCATTGCAACGCGCAACCCATGGCCATAGATGGAGGCTACGTACTGCCAGACACCTCCCATATCCGCAGGACCAGAGCTTTTTGATGAACCAGAAGATCGATTCCAGCAGCCTCGCCGATCTCGTTGCGCGGCTTGTGGACGCTGCGAAGCGTGCCGGGGCCGATGCTTCCGATGCCGTTGCTGTCCGTTCCAGGTCGACCAGCGTTTCGGTGCGGCTGGGCAAGGTGGAGAACACCGAGGCAGCCGAAAGCGACGACGTCTCGCTTCGCGTCTTCCTCGGCAATCGAACCGCCAGTGTGTCGGCCAATGCCGCGTCCGATCCGGCGTCGCTCGCCGAGCGTGCGGTAGCGATGGCGAAGGCCTCGCCCGAAGATCCGCATCAACGGCTTGCCGATCAGGCACTGCTTGCACGTTCGATCCGCAACCTCGACTTGTTCGACCCGACGGAACTGTCGGCGGAAAGGCTGCGCGAAGACGCGCTTGCGATGGAAGAGGCGGCCATGGCCGTATCAGGCGTCACCAATTCAAGCGGTTCCGGCGCATCGGTGGGCATGGGCGGGCTGGTGCTCGCCACCTCGCATGGCTTTCTTGGCGAGTACATGGCGACGCGCTTCTCGCGTTCCGTCAGTGTGATCGCTGGCGAAGGCACGGGCATGGAGCGCGACTACGAATACTCGTCCCGGCTCCATTTCGCAGACCTCGACCAGGTCGCGGAGATTGGCCGCAAGGCGGGCGAGCGCGCAACCAGAAGGCTCGGTGCCCGCAAGGCACGCACAGGCCCTGTGACTGTCATCTACGACCCGCGTGTTGCGCGTGGCATCGCCGGGCACCTGGCGGGCGCCATCAATGGCGCGTCGGTGGCACGCAAGACCAGCTTCCTGCGCGATATGATGGGCAAGAAGGTGGCGTCAGCCGGCATCACGGTAACCGACGATCCGCTCAAGCTGCGCGGCCAGTCCTCCAGGCCGTTCGATGGTGAAGGCGTGCAAGGCGAGAGCATGACCATGGTTGACCGCGGCGTGCTTGGTCACTGGTTTCTCTCGACCTCTGCTGCTAGCGAGCTCGGGCTGCAGACCAACGGGCGCGGCGTGCGTGCATCGTCATCGGTGTCCCCATCGTCGACCAACCTGGCGATCGAGCCCGGTGACCAGTCGCCGGAAGAGATGATTCGTTCGCTCAAGTCCGGATTCTACGTCACCGAGGTGTTCGGACAGGGCGTCAACATGGTGACGGGCGAATATTCACGCGGGGCGTCGGGCTTCTGGATCGAGAACGGCGAACTCGCCTGGCCCGTGTCCGAGGTCACTATAGCCGCGAATCTCAGGGACATGTTCCTCAACATGGTTCCGGCCAGCGACCTCGACCGCAATTTCGGCACGGCCGCGCCGACGCTTCTTATCGAAGGGATGACGCTTGCAGGCGAATGAAATGGTCGTTGACGATCTGAATGCTGACCTTGCGCTGCTGCGCGACGCGGCGCGAGAGGGCGGCGAGATCGCGATGCGCTATTTCGGCAAGGAGCCGGAGGCTTGGCTCAAGGACGGCTCGTCGCCGGTAACCGCCGCCGACATTGCCGTCGACCGGTTCCTGTTCGAAACGCTGCGCGCCGCGCGACCTTCCTATGGCTGGCTTTCGGAAGAGACGGTCGACAATCCTGATCGGCTTGCCGCACGACGCACATTCGTGGTCGATCCGATCGACGGCACGCGCGCCTTCATTGCAGGCAGGCGGACGTGGTGTGTTTCCGTTGCCGTGGTCGAAGACGGCGTCGCCATGGCGGGCGTACTCGACTGCCCGGCCAAGCAGGAAGTCTACGAGGCGACCGCTGGCGGTCCCGCGATGTGCAACGGCAAGGTGATCGCCGTCGCCGGCCATGGCGAACGTCCGCGTGTCGCTGGCCCCAAGCAGCTTCTCGTGCGCGCGCCCGCTTATATGCGTGCCGGCCCGGAGATCGCATACATTCCATCGCTTGCCTATCGGCTGGCCATGGTGGCGAGCGGGCGTCTTGACGGCACCTTCGTCAAGCCGAATTCGCATGACTGGGACCTTGCGGCAGCAGACCTGATCCTGCGCCGTGCTGGCGGTGCCGTGGTCAATGTCCGAGGGGAAGCACCCTTTTATGCCGGTGCCGATCCGCGCCACGGTGCGCTGGCGGCCGGCAGCGGCAAGCTGCTGCATGATATGGCGAAGGTTATCGCGACCGCGGAATGACGTCGCGCCTTCACGCGACGGTTTCAAAACGTAACGAATTCCTCTAGAGGAATTGCCATCGCCTCGGCGCCGCCCCCGCGCCGGGGTGCTGCTCCACCCAAGACATGTGTGACCGATATGGCCGAAGACACCGGAAGCAAGCAACTCCTACACCTCGTATTCGGCGGCGAGCTGACGTCGCTGTCCAACGTTGATTTCCGCAATCTCGACGAGCTGGACATCGTCGGAATCTTTCCCGACTACAAATCCGCCGAAATTGCGTGGAAAGCAAAGGCGCAGGCGACCGTGGATAATGCCCATATGCGCTATTTCATCGTCCACCTGCATCGCCTGCTCGACCCGCAGGCCAAATAAGCCAGAACGACAACAACAAGAATAACGATACGCATGGACGACAACGCCGTTTCACCCCTGCCGGAGACGCGCGCGCAGGCGCGCAAGTCCAAGCCGGGCGTCTTCAAGGCCACCTGGAAGAAGATTAGGCAGCCGCTCGTCCGCTCGACATTCGTGAAGCATCTGCTGGCGACGCTCATCGCGGGCCTGGTCAAGTTCATCTACTGGACCAATCCGGCTGCTGCCGGGTCCGACGATCCGGCACCGCGCATTGCCGCACTGTCTCCAGCAATCGGGGCCCTGTGGCACGGCCAGCACCTGCTGGGTCCGGCGGTCAATCCGCGCCGTCACAAGCTGGTCGCCATGTTCTCGCGCAGTGCCGATGCCGAGCTCAACGCGCTCGTTGCACAGAAGCTCGGCTTCGGCATCGTGCGCGGCTCGGGCGGCCGTGAAGGCACCAAGGCCGACAAGGGCGGCGCCAAGGCGCTCATCACGCTCAAGAAGACGCTCGACAGCGGCATGAACGTGGCGATGATCGCCGATATTCCGCACGGCACGCCGCGCCAGGCGGGCCTCGGCATCGTGACGCTGGCGAAGGTTTCCGGCCGGCCGATCGTCCCGGTGGCGATTGCCACCAGCCGCCGCAAGGTACTTGAGCGAAGCTGGGACAAGACCACCATCAACCTGCCCTTCGGGCGCCACGCGCTGGCGGTCGGGGAGGAAATCTACGTGCCCTCCGATGCCGACGCTGAAATGATGGAGGCCAAGCGGCGCGAGGTGACCGCATCGCTCAACGCGGCGACCGAGCGGGCGTATAAACTGGTCGACGGTACGCGATGAGCGAACGCTGGGCCCGCACGCTGCTGACAGCATACAGATGGGCGGGCGCAGCCGCCTATCCCGTCATCGGCGGCTATGTGGCCTGGCGCGCGACCAAGGGCAAGGAAGAACACAACCGCCGGCGCGAACGCTACGGCCGCGCTGGCCTGCCCCGCCCGGAAGGGCCGCTGGTGTGGCTGCATGCGGCGAGTGTCGGTGAAACGATCGCGGTTGCACCGCTGATCGAGCGTATCGTCGATTTCGGCATCAATGTCGTGCTCACCACGGGCACCGTCACGTCGGCACAGGTCGCTAAGGAACGCCTCGGCGACCGCATCATCCACCAGTATGTGCCGCTCGACCTGAAACCCGCCGTGAGCCGGTTTCTCGACCATTGGCAGCCCGATCTGGCGATCATCGCCGAATCCGAGATATGGCCGATGACCATTCTGGAACTGGGCGCGCGGCGGGTGCCGCAGGTGCTGGTCAATGGTCGGCTGTCCGACCGGTCGTTCGCGAGCTGGAGCAAGCGCGGGTTCATCGCGGAAGCATTGCTCGAAAACCTCGCCCATGTGATTGCCCAGTCGGAGGTGGACGCCGAGCGCTTCCACAAGCTCGGCGCGCGGCCCGTTACCGTGTCCGGCAATCTCAAGGTCGACACGGTGCCGCCGCCCGTCGATACTGAGGTTCTGGCGCGGATCAAGGGTGAGATAGGCAACCGCAAGGTCTGGGCCGCGGTCTCCACGCACGACGGCGAGGAGGACGCAGCGGTTCATGTCCATACCCTGCTGCGCGGCCGCCATTCGGATCTGCTCACCGTGATTGTTCCTCGCCATCCCGAGCGCGCCGATGCTATCGCCGCTGCCTGCGCCGAAAAGGGACTGACCGTGGCTCGCCGCAGCCTCGGCGACAAGATTTCATCGGGCACGGACATCTTCCTCGGCGACACAATCGGCGAGATGGGACTCTATTTGCGCCTGACGGAGATAGCCTTTGTCGGGCGCTCGCTGACTGGACAGGGCGGCCAGAACCCGCTGGAGCCGGCCATGCTCGAGACGGCGGTGCTGGCTGGCCGAAACGTGCAGAATTTCCGCGAATCCTATCAGAAGCTTGCAACCGCGGGAGGCGCCCGTTTCGTGCGCGACAAGGACGTGCTGGCGGGTGCTGTCAATTTCCTGCTCAACAATGAGCCGGAGCGGCGCAAGATGATGGACGCGGGCATGCGCACGGTCGAGGAGATGCGTGGCTCCCTCGCCAAGACGCTGCAGGCGCTTGAGCCCTACATCCATCCCCTCATCGTTCAGGCGCGGTTGGGCACCGCCGTCAACGGCAGCGGGCGCTAGGGCCGGCCATGGTCAGCGAAGCGCCGCCTTTCTGGTGGGGTACGCCTGACTGGCGTGCCTGGGGGCTATGGCCGTTCGCCGCGATCTACGGTGCGGTTGCCCGCAAGCGGCTTCTCAACGCGCCACGCGAAAAGGTCGATGCGCCGGTGCTGTGCGTCGGCAACCTGACGGTCGGCGGTTCCGGCAAGACGCCGGTGGCGATCGCCCTGGCGCGCGAAGCCGCCACGATGGGCCTTAAGCCAGGCATCCTGTCTCGGGGCCACGGCGGATCGGTTGCCGGTGAACCGCACCTTGTCGATGCCCTTCACGACAGCGCGCGCCATGTCGGCGACGAACCGCTGCTTCTGGCGCGCGCGGCACGGGTCGCCGTCAGCACCGACAGGTCCGCCGCCGCACGCCTCCTGATCGATCTTGGCTGCAATTTTCTGATCATGGATGACGGCTTCCAGAGCGCCCGCATTCATATCGATCATGCGTTGATCGTGGTCGATGCGCGCCGCGGCATCGGCAACGGCTACACGATTCCCGCAGGTCCGATGCGGGCGGCACTCGTCGACCAAATGCGTTATGCCGACAGCGTGCTCAAGGTCGGCGACGGACCGGGCGCAGATGTGGTGCTTCGTCAGGCAGCCCGCGCCGCGAGACCGTTCCACGAAGCATCGATAAAGCCGGCCGCGCCCGAAGGCATCGCAGGCGCGCGCTGCCTGGCTTTTGCGGGCATCGGCGAGCCGCAGAAATTCTTCGACACTGTCACGGCGGTCGGCGGCCGGATCGAGATCGCGAAAAGTTTCGGCGATCATCATTTCTATTCGGAGTTCGACGCGCAGGACCTTCTCGCGACAGCCGACGCGCAGGGCCTTGAGATCGTTACCACCGCCAAGGATGCCGTGCGGCTCGACCACGCCAGCGAGGCGCTCTCCGCGCTGCGCAAACGTGTCAAAATCATCGAGATCGAAACTGTGTTCGAGGTTGCCCGCGCGCCGCGCGCCATCATCGAGGCGACGCTTGAAGCGTGGCGGCAACGCCGCATCGAGGCACGGTAGGTCCTAGCCGCGCTTGCGAAGCTCGGGATTGACCTCGATCTCGCGGGAAAGAGAGGCGGCCGCGTTTGCGTAAGGCTCCTGCCGCGCGACGCTCCAGTATTTCAACTCATCCAGCGGGATCGGCTCGCCGCTGACGGCACAGCGGACGAACGCGCCCGGCGTAAGAACCTGGAAATCGCCATCCAGATAGCGGATGCGAGCCTCCTTGCCGCCTGGCCCTTCGAAACGGTTCATCTCATTCGCCTTTCGCAACGCGCCTGTACCGCCATAAAACCGTTGTCAGGTCAAGCCGGCAGCTCAGCGTCGGCCGAACAGCCGTTCGATGTCGGAGAGCTTCAACTCCACATAGGTCGGCCGACCGTGGTTGCACGTGCCGGAACCGGGTGTGGCTTCCATCTGGCGCAGCAGCGCGTTCATCTCCTCAGGCCGAAGCCTGCGGCCCGACCGGACTGAGCCGTGGCAGGCCATGGTGGCGGCGATGGCATCCAGGCGTTCCTTGAGGGTCTCGACCGTATCGGTGTCGGCGATCTCGTCGGCAAGGTCGCGTACCAGACGCTGAACGTCGACCTCGCCCAGCATGGCCGGCGTCTCGCGCACCGCTACGGCGCCGGGACCGAAGCGTTCCACCCCAAGACCGAAGCGGCGCAGCAGGCCGCCATGCGAAGCGAGCCGTTCGGCATCTTCTTCCGCGAGGTCGACGATTTCCGGCAGGAGCAGCATCTGCGCAGGCACGTCGCGCGCGGCGAGCGCCTGCTTCAAGGCCTCGTAAACCAGCCGTTCATGCGCGGCATGCTGATCCACGATAACGAGTGAATCGTTCGTCTGCGCCACGATGTAGTTCTCGTGCACCTGCGCGCGGGCGGCCCCGAGCGGCCTCGCCGTCATTTCGGGCATCGGCTCGACAACGCCGGCACGCGCATCCGCGCTCGGGGCCGTCGTATCGAACATCGCCTGTGCGGCCTCGGCGAAACCGCCGTTCAGCGGCCGGTGCGGTGAGGCTGCCATATCGAAGCCGGCTGCGGCATAGGCCTGCGCTCCTGCATGAGCATAGGCTGGCTGGCTTCCGCCGCCCGTGCCGCCTGGCCGGAACGCGTCCACCATCGCGCCTGCGGCGGTGGTGGCCGGACGGATGCCTGCCTGGGCGAGAGCCTGCCGGATCGAGCCGACGATCAGCCCGCGCACCATGCCCGGATCGCGAAACCGCACGTCCGCCTTGGCCGGATGCACGTTGACATCCACCAGCGCCGGATCGAGCTCAATGAACAGCGCCGTCACCGCGTGGCGATCACGGGGCAGAACGTCGGCATAAGCGCCGCGGATCGCGCCCGCCAGCATCTTGTCGCGCACCGGGCGCCCATTGACGTAGAGATACTGGTGTAGCGAGTTGGCGCGGGTATAGGAGGGGATCGACGCGTACCCCAACAGCCGCACGTCGTCCCGCATCGCCTCGACGGCAAGCGCGTTGGCGGCGAACTCCCGGCCGATGACCTGTGCGATACGCTGCTGCAAGCCTTCGCGAGATTGGCCGCACGCGGCAAGGTCCAGCGTCGAACGATCGGTGCCCGACAGCGTGAACCGTACATGGGGGAACGCGATGGAAATGCGCTTGACGATGTCGGCGACGGCCGTCGCCTCGGCACGCTCGCCTTTCATGAATTTGAGCCGCGCCGGGGTGGCGAAAAAAAGGTCGCGCACCTCGACCAGCGTGCCGCGATTGCCCGCTACCGGCCGCACCGGAATGATGCGTCCGCCCTCGACGGCGATCTCGTGCGCGGTGTCTGCGGCGGCAGGACGGGAGCGGATCGAGAGTTTGCCGACCGAGCCGATGGAAGGCAGCGCCTCGCCGCGAAAGCCGAGCGAGCGGATGTCGTGGATGTCGTCGGAAAGCTTCGACGTGCAGTGCCGTGCGATGGAAAGGGCAAGGTCGCTTGCATCCATGCCCCCGCCGTCGTCGGTGACCCGGATGAGCGAAAGCCCGCCGCCGGCTGTCGCGATCTCGACGCGCGAGGCGCCTGCATCCAGCGCGTTCTCGACCAGTTCCTTGACCACGCTGGCCGGGCGCTCGATCACCTCGCCGGCGGCGATCTGGTTGATGACGGTCTCTGAAAGCTGGCGGATGTTCATGGCGCCATTCTAGCGGGATTCGCCAGCTCAAGGTAAGGGTGTGGGACAGCGCGGAGGTCGGCGTCCCCGCTATACTATGCCCAACTCCCGGCCCACTTCCGCGAACGCCTCAACCGCCCGGTCGATGTCGTCGAACGAGTGGGCCGCGGACATCTGCGTGCGGATGCGGGCCTGCCCACGCGGCACGACCGGGAACGAGAAGCCGATCACGTAGATGCCGCGCTCCAGCATCTTCGCGGCCATGTCTCCCGCGAGCGCGGCGTCGCCGATCATCACCGGGATGATCGGGTGGTCGGCGCCGGCCAGCGTAAAGCCCGCCTTGGTCATTGCATTGCGGAACCGGTCGGCGTTGGCGTAGAGCTTTTCGCGCAGCGCGTCGCCGTTGTCGATCATGTCGAAGACCTTGAGGGAAGCGCCCGCGATCGCCGGCATCAACGTGTTGGAAAAGAGATACGGACGCGAGCGCTGGCGCAGCCAGTCCACGACCTCGCGCCGTCCACTCGTATAGCCGCCCGATGCACCGCCCAGCGCCTTGCCCAGCGTGCCGGTAATGATGTCGACGCGCCCCTCGACGCCGCAATGCTCGACCGAACCGCGGCCGTGGGCGCCGACGAAGCCGACGGCGTGGCTGTCGTCGACCATGACCATGGCGCCGTACTCCTCGGCGAGGTCGCAGACCCCGCGCAGGTTGGCGATGATGCCGTCCATGGAGAAGACGCCGTCGGTAGCGATCAGCCGGAACCGCGCATCCTTCGCGTCCTCGAGGCGGGCGCGCAGTTCGGCCATGTCGTTGTTGGCATAGCGGTAGCGTCGCGCCTTGGAGAGCCGCACGCCATCGATGATCGAGGCATGATTGAGCGCATCCGAGATGATCGCGTCCTCTTCCGAAAGCAGCGTCTCGAACAGGCCGGCGTTGGCGTCGAAGCAGGAGGAATAGAGGATCGTGTCCTCCATGCCGAGAAAGGCGGAGATGCGCTCTTCGAGCTGCTTGTGCTCCTCCTGCGTGCCGCAGATGAAGCGCACTGACGCCATGCCGTAGCCATAACGGTCGAGTGCATCCTTGGCTGCGTCGCGCAGCTCCTCGCTGTCGGCAAGCCCAAGATAGTTGTTGGCGCAGAAATTGAGAACCTTTCGGCCGCCCACCTCGATCTCGGCGGACTGCATGGACGAGATCACGCGTTCCGACTTGTAGAGCCCGGTTTCCTTGAGGCCCGCGAGTTCCCGGGAAAGATGTGCGATAAAATCCTTCGTCATGATTCGTCTCCGATCGGTATCGGCTGAGTCTTGCGCCGACGCGGTTCGAAATCCACCAGCAATCCGACCAGCGGACTGTAAGCCGTGGCGCAGCCGATGCGCGGAGACGCGGGGCAAGCAAATATTAGGATTGGCTGCCTAAGCTTACATAGCGGAAGTAGAGGCGGGTCGCGGTGGCGGAAACACAGGCAGACAACGAAGAACACGACGCCATCCTCAAGATGCGCATGGACGCGATGCTCAATTCGTCGCCCGCGTCGTTTTTGAGTCTCGTTGGCGCGCTCTTCGCCGTCTATGTCTATTGGTCGCCCTCCACGGCCATCCCGTTGATCGCCTGGCAGCTCGTCATCACCGCGGTTGCGGTTACCAATCTCGTGTCGACCCTGCTTTACGCCCGCAATCGTCCGCAACGTTGGGGTGCGAGGTCCTGGGCCCGCTTCGTCTGTGTCATGCATTTGGTGTCGGGGCTGGCCTGGGGCGTCGGTGGCGCCTGGATGCTGACATTCGCCAATGAGAACCAGGCTGTACTTACGCTGTCGATAGGAATGGCGGCGGTCACGGTGTCGATCCCGTCTGTCGTCTATCTCAGGGCCTACAACCTTTTCCACCTGCCGATCTTCTGGACCTATGCGCTCGGCCTCTCGCTCAGCACGTTGCAGTTCAAGTGGCTCATCGCTTCCGGCTTCTTCCTGATGGGCGCCTTCGCGATCATCATCGGCCGGGCTCTCGGCGACCAGCTTTCCAATGCGCTGCATCTGTCGATGGAAAACAAGCGGCTGGCCGAGCGGCTCAAGGATCGTGGTGCGGAACTGGAGGCCGCCAACCGGCAGCTCGAGATCGAAAGCCATACCGATCCGCTTACCGGCGTTGCCAATCGGCGCCGACTGATGAGTTTCGCGCGGGCCGTACGCGGTCGCTGCGCGCTCCTCGTGGTCGATATAGATCACTTCAAATCCTACAACGACAGCTTCGGTCACGTCGAAGGCGACACCTGCCTCGTCGCGGTTGCCGCCGCGCTGGAGCGCAGCATTCGCCCTGATGTGGATCTTCTCGCCCGCCTCGGCGGGGAGGAGTTCGCAGTCGTTCTGAATGGCGTGAGCGCGGAAGAGGCGTCGACCATCGCCGAACGGATGCGCGTCAACATCGAGGCGCTCAAGTCGGCCCGCAGGGCGCGGATAAAACGGGATGTTACGGTCAGCATCGGGCTCGCAGTCCGCGGCGCGGACGAGACCAGATCGCTGGCGGCGCTGATGGAGCAGGCCGACGTGGCCGTCTATCGCGCAAAGTCGGAGGGCCGTAACCGGGTTTGCATCGGCGGCGACGTGGAAGGCAACCGCAACGTCGCCTGACAACGCTGCTAACGCCTCTCATAGCCTTTGCCGTAGTGGCGTTCGATGCGTGCCTGGATCAGCTCGAAGCAGATCGACAGCGCCCAGTAGATGATCGCGGCGGCGATCAGCATCTCGAAGACACGGAAATCCCGCCGCCCGATGATCTGCGCAGTGCGCGTCAGTTCCCACACCCCCATCACCGACACCAGCGACGAATCCTTTAGCATCGCGATAAACTGGTTGCCTGTGGGCGGCACGATCAGGCGCATCGCTTGCGGAAAGACGATCTTGCGAAAGGTCAGCCGGGGCGGCAGGCCCAGCGCCTTGGCCGCGTCGTGCTGACCGTGCGGTACACCCAGTATGCCCGCCCGGAAGATCTCCGCGAGATAGGCGCCGTAGCATAGCGACAGTGCGAGGATGCCCGAAGGTACGGCGTCGAGCGCGAATTGCGGGCCGAGTTGCGGCAGGCCCAGATAGATCAGGTAGACCTGCAGCAGCAGCGGCGTTCCGCGGAAGAACGAGGTGTAGAAGGTCGAGACCGCATAGGCTGGGCCGAAGCTGGAGAGCCGGGCAAGGGCGGCGGTCATGGCAAAAATGCAGGCCACGACGATGGAGATCGCCGAGACGTAGAGCGTGGTGACCGCGCCAGTGGTGATCATGTAGGCGATGTTGGAAACGCCGTCCTGGCTCTGCTCGAACCAGATGCCGAAATCGCGGTTGAAGCTGTTGACGAAGGCGACGAACAGCAACAGCAGCTCCGCCCACACGATCATCACTTGCAGCCGGAATGGCAGCAGCCGCAGCGCGATTATGTTCGCCCAGACCGCACCGGCGACAAGAAGTCCCGTCAGCACGTGAAGACCCCAGCCCGGCACCGTGTTTTCGCCGGTCGCACCGCCGGTCAGCGGCGCAATGAGGCCGCCGATACGCGTTCCGCCGAGCTGCAGCCAGATGAGTAATATAGCCAAGCACGCGATTGCGATCGCCTCACCGCGCGACGGCCTTGCCGCGTCGAGCCAGGATCGCGCGGGCTGATCTTCGCGCGATCCCGTCCGGCTTGCTGCTGCCGTCACCTCACTCTGCCGTGCTCAGGTCGACGCCATACCACTTCTCCGAGAGCGCCGTGAGCGTACCATCCTCATGCATAGCGCCGACCACCTCGGCGATCTTCGCATCGAATTCGGCGTCACCTTTGTCCGTTGCCACCGACAGCGGTTCATAGAACGCAGGTTCGCCGACCACTTTCATCGGGTAGCCGTTCTTGATCGCTTCCTGGATGGTTGGCAGTGCTGAGAACACGGCGTCCACGCGCACACCGTCGCCCAACCGCAGGTCGTCGAAGGCGTTGGTGTCGGTTTCGTAGGTGCGGATTTCGCCCGCGGTCACCTGATATTCGAAAGGCGGTGCGCCCTCTGCGTCGATCACCAGATCCTTGTTGAGATAAGCGTCATATGTGCAGCCGCCGCAGGTTCCGATCACCTTGCCGTCGAGGTCCGCAAGCGTTGCCGCGGACGAATCCGTGTGCACGGCGAACGACGCCGGCGTGTAATAATAGACGGCGGGGAAGCTCAGCACCTCCGCGCGCGAGGCCGTCGGCGTCATCGAACCGACCGACATGTCCCAGCGCCCCGCCCAGCCGCCGGCGGTGATGACCTCCCAGGCCGGCGTGACGATCTTGAGCTCGACACCAAGCCGCTTGGCTATCTCCTTGCCGACATCGACATCGAAGCCGTCCATCTCGTTTGCATCGTTCAGGAAGGACTGCGGCGGATATTCCGGGTCTGACGACATCGTCAGCGTGCCGCTGCTCGTCACCCGGTCCAGGGTTTCACCGGCCATAGCCGGAGAAACCAGGAATGCGATCGCGGCCGCCACGAGCGGCAGTCTGGTCATCGTCATCGGTCGTCTCCCATTGCTGTTTCGTATCTCTGCCGGTCGCGTTCCCGTTTTTTGTCGTACCGGCTATCACACCCTCCAGACTAAGGCGGAAACACACACGAGTGAAAGCCCCGATGTCTCCGCAGCGATGCGGAGCTGGATTCAATTCATGCGATAGAAGGTTCAGAGCAAGGCGTGCTGCCGGGTTTCTCAGACCCGCATAGCGAACCGGATGCCGTCATAGATCGCCGCGTGGATGTTGCGTGAGGCAACGGCGTCGCCGATGCGCAGCAACATGAAGGCTGCATCTGGATTCGCGATGGGGAAAATCGCACCGTTGCCCACCAGCCGCTCGTAGTCGACCGCGCCGCCGTTCTTCGCCAGTGGCTTCAGCGCATGGTAGAGCTCGTCATTCGCAACGGTGCCGTGCTCGACCACAATTTGGTCGACCAGTCGTTCGCCGCGCCATCCCTGGGCGAAGTCGGAGCCGAGGGTCGCCACCAGCTTGTTGCCGTCACGGCGCACGGCGACGAGCCGCGTATTGATGGTGATCGTGACGTCCTTCTCGTGGAAGGCGCGCATGTAGGGCACGTGGTTGAGCCCGCCCATCTCGGGCGCGAAGAAGCGCTCGGGCGAGACAAGTTCAACCCGCGCGCCGGCATTCGCGGCAACTTCCGCGACGCTCATGCCGGGATGGCCGCCATTGTCGTCGTAGACCAGCACGCTTTCCGCCGGCTTGACCGCGCCCGACAGAAGATCCCAGCTTGATGTCACCAGTTCCTCGCCCGTTTCCAGCGGAGGAGACTGCGGCAGCCCGCCTGTCGCCACGACCACCACGTCCGGCTCCAGCGCCAGCACGTCCTCTACCTCCGCCCAGCAGTCGTAGCGGATGGTGACGCCGAGATGCTCCAGCTCGAAAAGCCGCCAGTCGACGATGCCGACCAGCTCGCGCCGGCGCGGGTTCTGGATTGCCAGATTGATCTGGCCGCCCGCCTTGCCGGACGCTTCCAGCACCGTCACCGCGTGGCCTCTCTCCGCAGTCACGCGTGCAGCTTCCAGTCCCCCAGGACCGGCGCCGACCACGACGACGCGCTTAGGTGCGTCGTCGGTGCGCGTGATCACGTGCGGTATCGTCGCCTCGCGTCCCGTCGCGGCATTATGGATGCACAGCGCCTCGCCGCCCTCATAGATGCGGTCGAGGCAGTAGGTCGCGCCCACACAGGGCCGTATGCGATGTTCCTGCCCCGCCGCGACCTTGCGGGCGATATGCGGGTCGGCGATGTGCGGCCGGGTCATGCCGACCATGTCAAGCTTGCCGGCCTCCACGGCGTGCCGCGCCGTTGCGACGTCGGAGATGCGCGCCGCATGGAATATCGGGAAGCCGGTTGCCGCACGCACTTCGCCAGCGAAGTCCAGATGCGGTGCCGAGCGCATGCCGGTGATCGGTATGACATCGGCCAGCGCCGCATCGGTTTCGATATGCCCGCGGATGATGTTGAGGAAATCGATCTTGCCGGAACCGGCGAGCCGTCGTGCGATTTCGATGCCTTCATCTCGCGAAATTCCGGTTGCGAGGTCCTCGTCCGCCACCATGCGCACGCCGACCACGAAATCCGGTCCGACGGCCTCCCGCACCGCGTCGATAACCCGGTTGGAAAAGCGCATCCGGTTCTCGAGCGCACCGCCGTAGTCGTCATCGCGATGGTTGGTGGCCGGCGACCAGAACCCGTCCATCAGGTGGCCGTAGGCCTCGAACTCGATGCCGTCGAGCCCGGCCGCCTGCATTCGCTGGGCGGCCGCTGCGTAGTCGGCGATGATGCGCTCTATGTCCCAGTCCTCGGCCTCTTTCGGAAAGGCGCGGTGCGCGGGCTCGCGCACCGGCGAGGCGGAGAGTACCGGCAGCCAGTCCGCCTTGTTCCACCCGGTACGCCGACCGAGATGGGTAAGCTGGATCATCACCTTGCAGTCGTGCTCGTGGCAGGCGTCGGCAAGCTCCGCCATCCAAGGCACGATCTCGTCGCGATAGGCCTGCAGGTTCCCGAATGCAGCCGGGCTGTCGCGCGACACGATTGCCGAGCCCGCCGTCATCGTCAGGGCGATGCCGCCCTTTGCTTTTTCGGCATGGTAGAGCCGATAGCGCTCCTTCGGCAGACCGTCTTCCGAATAGGCCGGCTCGTGGGCCGTCGACATGAGACGGTTCTTGAAGGTCAGATGCTTCAGGCGATAGGGCTGGAGAAGGGGGTCGGTCGTCATGCTGATGTGGAGCGCCTATTCACACACGAACTGGCTCACGCGCCAGCCCGCCGCCTCGTTGGCGATGTCGGCGACTTTCCAGGTGCCGTTCTCTTCGACCAGTGTCCACTCGATCTCGCGTGGTTGGCCGAAATTCGTGAAGCGTGCGACCACGATTCCCGCGCCGTCATTGGCGGCCTCGTCAAGCTCCAGCGTGCTTGCAATTTCCGTAGGGTCGAAATCCTGCCCGTCGACGGCAAGCCCGAAATCGAGACAGATCTCCTCCCGTTCGTCGAAGGCGCGATCGCTGGCGTCGAGATAGGCCTTCGCTGGTCCCGTGAAGCGGTCCCGGCTCGCGTCGTCCGCTTCCATGCCGATCCCCTCGGAATAAAAATAGCCGACTGCATCGGCTGCGGGTCCGGCCCATGCCGGATGCGACCACACGGCCGCGATTGCCAGGAAAGGACCTGAAAGTGTCTTCACGTGCGAGCTCCATGCGGATCGGGGTCGGTGGCAATCAATACCACGCATCGTCGGCTGCGGCCTTCTTCCGGTCGATGAAATCCTTCAGCGCCTCGTCCACGCCTTCGTCCAGCGGCGGCGCTTCGTATTCGGCCAGCATCGCTTTCCATTTGCGGTTTGCATGAGTCGCGGCGTCTTCGCTTCCGGCCGCTTCCCATTTCTCGAACGGCTCGTTGTCGGCGATGCCGGAATCCCAGAAGGCGTGTTCGTAGTTCGCCATGGTATGGGCGCAGCCGAAGAAATGGCTGCCCGGCCCAACCTCGCGGAAGGCGTCGAGCGCGAGCTGGTTGTCGTCGACGGTAACGCCGTCGAGATAGGTGTGGAGCGCGCCGCAGAAGTCGGCGTCCATGACGAACTTTTCGTAAGACATCGACAGCAGCCCGTCGAGGAAGCCTGCCGAATGCAGGATGAAGTTTGCGCCGCAATGGACGGCGGCAAGCATCGACATGGTGCCTTCGTTCATCGCCTGCGCATCGGGAAGCTTCGAGGTGGTGAAGTTGCCCGAGCAGCGCAGCGGCAGGTTCAGGCGCCGGGCGAGCTGGCCGACGATCATCGAGCCGATGGCCGGCTCAGGCGTGCCGAAAGTCGGCGAGCCGGAGCGCAGCGACATCGACGAGAGGAAATTGCCGAAGATCACGGGAGCGCCGGGTCGCTCGAGTTGCGTCAGCGCGCAGCCGGCCATGGTTTCGGCCAGCGATTGCGCGATCGCGCCTGCATTGGTCACCGGGCCCATAGCGCCGCCGAGGATGAACGGTACCACGACCGCCGCCTGGTTGGCCCGCGCATAGGCGCGCAACGCGGTGGTCATCGTGGCGTCCCAGACCAGCGGCGAGTTGACGTTGACGTTGCCGAGGATGACGCAGTTCCGGTCGACGAAGTCGTGTCCGAAAACGAGCCGCGCCATCTCGATTGAATCCTCGGCGCGGCTCTCCGCCGTCACGGAGCCCATGAAGGGCCGGTCGGAATAGCGGATGTGGGCATAGACCATGTCTAGATGCCGCTTGTTGACCGGCACGTCGACCGGCTCGCAGATCGTGCCGCCGGAATGGTGCAGCCAGGGCGAGGCCTGCGCCAGCTTCACGAAATTGCGAAACTCCTCGATCGTGCCGTAGCGCCGGCCCCGGTCGAGGTCCATCACGAAGGGGGAGCCGTAGGCAGGCGAGAACACGACATTCCTGCCGCCGATGACAACCGACTTGGCCGGGTTGCGTGCATGTTGAACGAAATCGGCTGGCGCGGTGGAAAGAATTTCCCGCAACATGCCGGGCTCGAACCTGACCAGTTCGCCGTCTATGCGCGCCCCGGCTCGGCGCCAATGGTCGAGCGCTATCGGATCGTCGCGGAACTCGATGCCGATCTCGGCGAGAATCCGGTCCGCCGTCCGTTCTATGCGCAGCAGGTTTTCGTCCGACAACACATCGTAGGTCGGAATGTTGCGGACGATGTAGGGCCGGCCGGGCCCGTCCTGGCCATGGCTGCGCTGCTCGCGGCGTGCCTGCCTGCCGCCGCGTTCGCGGCGTTGAGCGGTCGGGTTCGAGGTAGCGCTTTCGGAAGCGTGCATGCCATGGTGCCCTTGCGTCACGTCGAGGCTAGGCTGCCAAAACCGTCATGGCCATGCTTCGTTGCGGCTTCCGGTGACGTAAATGGCACAAAGCTGTGCTATCTGGCGCAGGCGATTTTGGAGGAAGGCGACGATGTCGAATATGATGCGCGCACTCGTGAAGGCCAGGGCCGAGCCGGGCATCTGGATGGAGCAGGTGCCGGTTCCCGAGATCGGGCCCAACGACGTGCTCATCAAGGTGAAGAAGACCGCGATCTGCGGCACCGACGTGCATATCTACAACTGGGACCAGTGGGCGCAGAAGGCCGTGCCGGTGCCGATGGTGACCGGCCACGAATTCGTCGGCGAGGTCGCCGACTTCGGTTCCGCCGTCACCGAATACAGGGTCGGCCAGCGGGTCGCCGGCGAGGGCCATATCGTCTGCGGCCATTGCCGCAACTGCCGCGCGGGCAGGGGGCATCTCTGCCGCAATACGCTTGGTGTCGGCGTCAACCGGCCCGGCGCATTCGCCGAATACCTCGTCTTGCCACAGCACAACGTCGTGCCCATCCCGGACGACATCCCGGACGAGATCGCCGCGATCTTCGATCCGCTCGGTAATGCCGTGCATACGGCGCTGTCTTTCGATCTGGTGGGTGAGGACGTGCTCGTCACCGGCGCCGGGCCGATCGGCATCATGGGTGCGCTGGTCGCCCAGTGCGTCGGCGCGCGCAAGGTGGTCATTACCGATATCAACCGCGTCCGCCTCGACCTGGCGCGCAGGATGGGTGTGCATCACGTCGTCGACGCATCGAAAGAGAGCCTGCGCGACGTGATGAACGAAGAGGGCATGACGGAAGGTTTCGACGTCGGCCTCGAAATGTCGGGTTCTGCCGTGGCCTTCCGCGACATGATCGACACGATGAACAATGGCGGTAAGATCGCCATCCTCGGCATCGCGCCGACCGGCTTCGAGATCGACTGGAACAAGGTCATCTTCAAGATGCTGCACCTGAAAGGCATCTACGGCCGCGAAATGTTCGAGACCTGGTACAAGATGATCGCGCTGGTGCAGGGTCCGCTGGACGTGACAGGGCTCATCACCCATCGCATCGGCATCGAAGACTATCAGGCCGGTTTCGACGCGATGCGCAGCGGCAGTTCCGGCAAGGTGGTGATGGACTGGTGAGCGGTCGCAAGTCTGGTTTGTCCGTTCCGGCATTTGAGAATGCGGGCCGGGCCTGTTAGGTCAGAAAGCTGCAGGCCACCGATATCGTCTTTCCCATGAAGTCCTTTCTCAAAGCCCTTTTTGTTCGACACGAACCGCCCGTGGCCTTGCGGGCCAATCTGCGCGCCGGGCTTGCGGCAATCGCGGGCATCGCGCTCGTTGGGGGGCTTGCCACCTGGATCGACCTGCCGCTTCTGATCGCGCCGCTGGGCGCCACCTCGGGTCTTCTTTTCGGCCAGCCGTCGAGCGCGCTTTCCCAGCCGATCAACGTCATGGGCGGCTATCTCGTCGGCACGATCGTCTGCGAAGCGGCGTTCTTCATCTTTCCGGGCGCCTGGCTGGCGGCTGCCGTGGCCGTCGGCCTCACCATCGTCGTGATGCGCGCGTTGCGGGTCACGCATCCGCCGGCGGCGGCACTGCCGATCCTCGGGTTCGGCGAGCCGGTTCACGGCGTGCAGCTCTTTCTCATCGTCTTCATGGCGAGCGTCGTGCTGATCGCGTTTGCGCTAGTAGTGCACAACCTGCCGCCGCGCCGGCCTTATCCGATGCCGGAGGAGCCCGACCGGAAGAGCGGATAGATAGAAATTGAACGATCCGGTAGGCGGCTCGTTTACCGCATCTGCAGGTTTGACGTTGGGTTAAGTGCCGATTTGCACTTCCGTGGCAGTGATGAACGCATCAACAGGGCCATGGAGACCGACCATGCGGGGCACTTTTCAATTCGAAGCCGACAATCTTTCCACCGAGTGGAACAAGAAAATCGTTCCGGTACGCCATGATCTGGCGACCAATCCCCTCTTTGCCGACGAGGCGCTCGCCAAGCTGATCGAGGGCAATCCGCAAGCGATCCGCGAAGTCTCGACCATGGATCCCGGTCGCGAGGACCGCGCCAGCTGGAAGCGTGCCTCGTTCGAGGACATGAGCGGCATGGAAATTCTCCAGGCCGTCCGTGAAGGCCTGCTGTGGATCAACGTTGCCGAAGCCGGCAGCTTCGATCCACGCTATCAGGCGATCATCGACAAGCTCCTGGGCGATCTGGCCGCGCAGGTTCCGGGCCTCAAGACGTTCCAGCACCGCATCGGCCTGCTGATTTCCTCGCCCAATGCGCGGGTATTCTACCATTGCGACATTCCGGGGCAGGGGTTGATGCACGTCCGTGGCGAGAAAACCATCTGGATCTATCCCGACGGCGACCCCTTCCTGCCGCAGGAAGCGCTGGAGCGTGTCGTCACCGGTCTTTCATACGAGGAGATCGACTACGACCCGTCCTTCGAGGAAAAGGCGACTGTCCTGCACCTCAAGCCGGGCATGGGCGCGCTGTGGCCGCTCAACTATCCGCACCGGGTCGTCAACGGCGACAGCCTCAACGTTTCCTTCACGGTCGAATACTGGACCGACGAAATCCGTCGTCACTATCTCGTCAATCTCGCCAACGGCGTGGGACGGCATTTCGTCGGCTGGAAACCCCGCTCGCGCGCGATCAGCGGTCCGGTCTTCTGGATGAAGGCTGGTTTCGCGGCTGCCTGGAAGCTCTCCGGCGCCAAGAAACACTTCGCAGCCAAGATCAAGCCGGATTTCAGCATCAGCAAGAAGAAGCAGCTTGAAGCTGCGAGCCAGCCATTCAAGGAAGCGGCGGAGTAGTCGTTGATGCATGCGGCGAAAGTGTTTCGCCGCATGCGCTTCAATCCTGATCCCTTTGCTGCAGCATGGCGCGTTCCAGCGCTGCCAGCCCGCCTATAATGGCGCTTTTCTCCGCTGGGCTCATCTGCTCGAGGATGCGCTGCTCGAATTCCCGCGCCAGCGGCACAAGTTCCCGGTAGGCGTTCTCGCCGGCTTTCGTCAGCGTCAGGTGCTCCACCCGCCGATCCGTCGCGTCGGGTGCCCGCCGCAGCCAGCGGCGTTCCTCCAGCGTGGTCACCGCGCGACTCACCTTGGTCTTGTGCATGGCGGAGTGCTGGCCGATCGCGGTCGCTGTCATCGTGCCATATTGGCCAAGCGTCGCCAGCAGCCGCCATTCGGGCCGGGTCAGGCCGAAGCGGTCGCGGTAGAGACGCGAGAAGTCGCGGCTGACGGCGTCGGCCAGCCGGTTGAGCCGATAGGGCAGGAATTCTTCGAGCGAAAGCAGGTCGTCGTTCACAGTCAGGCCGGGTTGATAGTTACATATTCAATTGTTACCGATGTAACAAATTCGGGCGCCTGTCAAAGGACATGCGCCACGGCGAGATGTCGCCGCGATCCGATCGGGAGGCCGAAGATGAACGAGATGAGCACCCCCGCCGCGCAGGCGCGAGCCGGCAAGGTAGCGTCCGCTTACACCTACATGCCCGGCTTCGGCAACGACTTCGAGACTGAGACCTTGCCCGGTTCGCTGCCGCAAGGTCGCAATTCGCCGCAGCGCCCGGCCTATGGCCTCTACGCGGAGCAGCTTTCCGGCTCTCCCTTCACCGCGCCACGCGGCACCAACGAGCGCTCCTGGCTTTACCGCATCCGGCCCAGCGTCAAGCATCACGGCCGCTTCAAGGCTTTCGACCTGCCGCTTTGGAAATCGGCGCCGAACGTCGGCGACCATGAGCTTCCGCTTGGCCAGTTGCGCTGGAACCCGACGCCGATGCCGTCGGAGCCGACCGATTTCATCCATGGCATGCGCACCATGACCACCGCCGGCGACGTGTTCGGGCAGGCGGGCATGGCCTCGCACGTCTATGTCGCCAACGCTGACATGGTGGACGACCATTTCTTCAACGCCGATGGCGAGCTGATGGTGGTGCCGCAGGTCGGCGGCGTGCGCTTCGTCACCGAGATGGGCGTGATCGAGGTGCAGCCGGGCGAAATCTGCGTGCTGCCTCGTGGCCTCACCTTCAAGGTGGAGTTGATGGATGGAACGGCGCGCGGCTATGTCTGCGAGAACTATGGCGCCAAGTTCACGCTGCCCGACCGCGGGCCGATCGGCGCCAACTGCCTAGCCAATCCGCGCGACTTCAAGACGCCGACCGCCTGGTACGAGGACAAGGAAACGCCGTGCCGCATCGTGGTGAAGTGGTGTGGCCGCTTCCACGTCACCAAGATCGGACATTCGCCCCTCGATGTCGTTGCCTGGCACGGCAATTACGCACCCTACAAGTATAACCTCGCTACCTTCTCTCCTGTCGGTGCGATCCTGTTCGATCATCCGGACCCTTCGATCTTCACGGTATTGACGGCGCCGTCGGGTGAGGAAGGCACGGCCAATATCGATTTCGTCATCTTCCCGCCGCGCTGGATGGTGGCGGAGGACACGTTCCGCCCGCCTTGGTATCACCGCAACATCATGAGCGAGTTCATGGGCCTCATCCACGGCCAGTACGACGCCAAGGAAGAAGGCTTCGTGCCCGGCGGCATGAGCCTTCACAACATGATGCTCGCGCACGGCCCCGACGCGACGGGGTTCGAGAAGGCGTCGCGCGCCGACCTGAAGCCGGTCAAGCTCGACCACACCATGGCGTTCATGTTCGAGACGCGGTTCCCGCAGCTTCTGACCGGCTATGCCGCAGGGCTCGAAACCTTGCAGGCGGATTACGTCGACTGCTGGTCCGATCTGAAGAAGCGTTTCAACGGTACGCCGGAGGGTGACTGGAGCTGATTTGTTTGGGGCCTGTCGGAACCGGCGCCGTCCATTCGTCCTTTGACAGTCAACACCAAGAGAGGAGTCTGTCATGACCTATGTGGATGGTTTCGTTCTGGCGGTGCCGAACGCCGAATTCGAGGACTATCGAAAGAACGCCGAATTGGGCCGGACGGTCTGGATGGAGCACGGCGCCCTGTCCTATGTTGAGGCCAAGGCCGACGATGTGCCGGACGGGGAGGTGACCTCCTTCCCCATGGCAGTAAAGCAGGGGGAAGGCGAGACGATCGTCTTTTCCTACGCCACCTACAAGTCGCGAGAACATCGCGACGAGGTGATGAAGAAGGTGATGGCCGACCCGCGCCTGGCGGCGAGCATGGAAAACATGCCCGCCTACATGAAACGAATGATCTATGGTGGCTTCCAGGTGTTCGTGGAAGCCTGACGGAGGAAGAATGAAACTTGCCAGCCTGAAGAACGGGACGCGTGACGGAAGACTCGTCCTCGTCTCGAAAGACCTGACGCGCTATACGGACGCGTCCTTCCTCGTCCCGAACCTTCAGGCCGCGCTTGATGACTGGCGGCGCATCGCGCCGCATCTCGAAGCCTTAGCCGAAAGCCTCGATCACGGCTCCGTGCCCTCCGAGCGCTTCCATGAGCATGACGCCCATTCGCCGCTGCCGCGCGCCTATCAGTGGGCGGACGGTTCGGCCTATGTCAATCACGTCGAACTGGTGCGCAAGGCACGCGGGGCGGAGCTGCCGGAAAGCTTCTGGACCGACCCGCTGATGTATCAGGGGGGCTCCGATTCCTTCCTCGGCCCGCGCGATCCCATCGTGATGGCCGACGATGCCTGGGGCATCGACATGGAGGGCGAGATCGCCGTCATCGTGGACGACGTGCCGGCGGGTGCCAGTGTTGACGTGGCGCGGGAAGCGATCCGTCTCGTCATGCTGGTCAACGATGTCTCGCTGCGCCGCCTGATCCCGGACGAGCTTGCCAAGGGCTTCGGCTTCTTCCACGGCAAGCCGTCCTCGGCATTCTCGCCCGTGGCGGTCACCCCCGAAGAACTTGGCGAGGCATGGGATGGCGGCCGGCTGCACCTGCCCTTGTGCGTGGATCTTAACGGCAAGCCCTTCGGCCGCGCCAATGCCGGCATCGACATGACCTTCGACTTCCCGACCCTCATTGCCCACGCGGCAAAGACGCGTCCGCTCGCCGCCGGCACCATCGTCGGGTCCGGCACGGTTTCCAACAAGCTTGACGGCGGACCTGGCAAGACGATCGCCGAGGGCGGTGTCGGATATTCCTGCCTTGCCGAGCTGCGCATCGTTGAAACGCTGGAAAACGGCAAGGCCACCAGCGACTTCATGCGCTTCGGCGATACGGTTCGTATCGAGATGAAGGACAAGGACGGCCACTCGATCTTCGGCGCCATCGAGCAGGTCGTGGAAAAACAGGCGGCCGAATAGGCCTTCCCGAACGTTCTCGCCGTCTGACGGCCCGTCGCCAGACGGATGTGGAACCGCGTAAAGACTTGAAGTGGAGTTTGCATTGACCAAGCAATTCGCATCGCAGGGCGATCTTGCCGAAAAGAAGATTTCCTTCACGGAGATCGGCCGCGACCTGTGGGCATTCACCGCCGAGGGCGATCCCAACACCGGCGTCATCATTGGCGATGATTGCGTGATGATCGTTGACGCGCAAGCCACGCCCAGGCTCGCCAACAAGGTCATCGAGAAGATCAGGACCGTTACCGACAAGCCGATCAAATATGTGGTGTTGACCCACTACCACGCCGTGCGCGTGCTTGGCGCATCGGCTTATGGCGCCTCCGAGACCATCATGTCCGAGAAGGCACGCGCAATGGTCGTCGAGCGCGGCCAGGAGGACTGGGAAAGCGAGTTCGGCAGGTTCCCGCGGCTGTTTCAGGGGCACGAGTCGATCCCCGGCCTCACCTGGCCGACCCTGACCTTCACCGACCGCGCGACGTTCTACCTCGGCAAGCGCCGGATAGACCTCGAGTTCCTCGGCCGCGCGCACACGGCGGGCGACATCGTTGCCTACGTGCCTGACGCCAACGTCATGTTCACCGGCGACATCGTCGAATATCACTCGGCCTGCTATTGCGGCGACGGCCATTTCGGCGACTGGCCCGCCACGCTGGAATCGATCCGCGCCTTCGATCTCGACGCCATCGCGCCCGGCCGGGGCGACGCGCTGGTGGGCTCCGACATGGTCGATGAGGCGCTCGACAACACCGCCGACTTCGTCATGTCCACCTACCGGCCGGTCGCCCGCGTCGCGCAGGGCGGCGGTTCGCTCAAGGAGGCATGGGACGCTTGCCGTGAAGCCTGCGACCCGAAGTTCGCCGACTATGCCATCTACGAGCACTGCCTGCCCTTCAACGTCGCGCGCGCCTATGACGAGGCGCTGGGCATCGACACGCCGCGCATCTGGACCGCCGAGCGAGACCGGCAGATGTGGGAGGCCCTGCAGGGCTGAGGGCGAAGGGAGGAGCAGGCATGGCGTCGCTGACGGCGCATTTTTCGGCCATGGCCCGTAATAATCGCTGGTCGAACCATGTACTGTTGCGCGCGGTCTGCGCGCTTCAGCCGGGCGAGTTCGAGGCCGAGCGCACCAGCTTCTTCCCGTCCATCGCCGAGACGCTGAACCATAATCTCGCGATTGACCGCTATTATCTCGACGCGCTCGCGGAGGGCGGCGTTGGGCCAGCCGCATTCCATGCCTTCGAGCCCTATCGCGAACCGCAGGCACTGACCGACGCCCAGCGTGCGCAGGACGAGGCGTTGATGGCATTCTGCGATCGGCTGGGGGAAACTGATCTGGACCGAAGCGTCATCACGGATCGAGGGCGCAATGGCCAGATTTCCGAACGCATCGACAATCTGCTAGCGCATCTCTTCCAGCACCAGATTCATCATCGCGGCCAGGTTCACGCCATGCTCGCCGGCACGTCGGTAAAGCCGCCGCAACTTGACGAGTTCTTCCTCGACTACGACCGCGATCCTGAGATTGCGCGCATGGGACTGCTGTGATGCCGCGCTACGATTACAAGCCGTTTCCATACCGCACCCCGCCTGAACTCTCCGGCGGCGAGCTGCGGCGCGCGCCGGTCGTCATCGTCGGTGCAGGTCCGGTCGGGTTGGCGGCTGCGATCGACTGCGCGCTGCATGGCGTGCCCTGCGTCGTTCTCGACGACAACGACGTCGTCTCGCTGGGCAGCCGCGCCATCTGTTGGTCGAAGCGCACGCTGGAGATATTCGACCGGCTCGGCATCGGCGAGCGCATGGTGGAAAAGGGCGTGACCTGGAAGGTCGGCCGCCTGTTCCACCGCGACCGCGAGGTCTGGAGCTTCGACCTGCTGCCGGAAGCGGGCCACAAGATGCCCGCCTTCATCAATCTCCAGCAATATTACGTCGAGCAATATCTGGTCGAGCGCGCCGCCGAGTTTCCCGATTTGATCGACCTGCGGTGGAAGAACCGCGTGACGGGTGTCGCGCCGCGCGCCGACGGCGTGCAAGTCTCCATCGAGACGCCGGACGGCGCATATACGCTGAATGCCGACTGGCTGATCGCATGCGACGGCGCGCGCTCGCCTGTGCGTGGTATGCTGGGCCTCGACTTTGCCGGCCGCGTCTTCGAGGAACGCTTCCTGATCGCCGATGTCGAGATGAAGGCGGAGTTCCCGTCCGAGCGCTGGTTCTGGTTCGAACCGCCCTTCCACATCGGGCAATCGGCTCTTCTGCACAAACAGCCCGACGGCATATACCGCATCGATCTTCAGCTCGGCTGGGACGCCGACCCGGACGAGGAGAAGAAGCCGGAAAACGTCATCCCGCGCATCGAGAAGGTGATCGGTCATCGCGATTTCGAGCTCGACTGGGTGTCGGTTTACACATTCCAGTGTCGCCGGCTTGAGCGGTTCATTCACGGCCGCGTCGTCTTTGCGGGAGACTCGGCTCACATCGTCTCGCCGTTTGGCGCGCGGGGTGGCAATGGCGGCATACAGGATGTCGACAACCTGATCTGGAAGCTGGCGATGGTGGTGCGCGGCGAAGCGCCCGAAAGCCTCGTCGGCACCTACGACGAAGAGCGCATCCACGGCGCAGATGAGAACATCCTGAATTCATCGCGCTCCACAGCCTTCATGACGCCGAAAACGGAGATGGAGCGCTTCTTCCGCGACAGCGTCCTTGATCTGGCGCACCAACACGAATTTGCGCGCAAGCTTGTCAATTCCGGCCGGTTGTCGAAACCCTGCGGGCTCGGTGATCTGTCGTTGCAGACGCCCGTTGGCGAGGGGGCAGGCGTTGCGCCCGGTACCGCTATGCCCGACGCGCCGGTCGCCAACGGCGATGCCGGCTGGTTGCTCGGTCATGTCGGCGGCCGCTTCACCTTCCTTGCGGTGGAAGCTGCGATCCCTGATGATCTGCCGGCCGGCCTCGACCGCGTTCTGATCACCGCAGACCGCTCGCGCCGCGCCAACGGTGCAACCACACTGTTCGACGAGGAAGGCCACGCCATTGCCCGCTACGGCGCTGGCCGGTCCTATCTGGTCCGTCCGGATCAGCACATCGCGGCACGATTTGACGCAGCCAGTGGTGAGGCTGTCTCCGCAGCCCTGCGGCGCGCGACGGGGAGGGGAGCATGAGCGGCGACGAAGACATCGGTGCCGACCGACTTGCCGCCGCCGGCGACGATTTCTACGCGGCGTTGATTGCGGCGCATGAGGGCTTGAGCCTTGAAGAAAGCGCCCGGCTCAACGCCCGGCTCGTGTTGCTGCTGGCCAACGAGGTCGGTGACCTCGACCGACTGGAAAAGCTGCTGGCGGCGGCCAGGAAGTAGCTGCCAGGCCCCATTATAGGTGCGTCCTTCGAGGCTCGCTGCGCTCGCACCTCAGGATGAGGACCGTAGTGCATCGAGCCCGCAGAAGCTGGGTTCGATATACTCGCCTCCCTTATTCTCCGAGGCTGGCGGAACTCCCACCTCAGGATTAGGACCGTAGTGTTTCGAGCCCCCCGGAGAGTGGCGTCGATCAAACCACCTCCCTCATCCTGAGGTGCGAGCGCAGCGAGCCTCGAAGGACGCACCTATAACGGGGCCGTCGACCTACTCCGCGGCTTCCGTCTTGATGACACCGCGCCGGATCTGGTCTTCCTCGATCGACTCGAACAGTGCGCGGAAGTTGCCTTCGCCGAAGCCTTCGTCGCCCTTGCGCTGGATGAACTCGAAGAAGATTGGCCCGATCACGGTCTTGGAGAAGATCTGCAGCAGGATCTTGGTCATGCCACCGTTCACCACGCCCTCGCCGTCGATCAGGATGCCGTGCTTCTTCATCCGCTCCAGAGGTTCGTCATGCCCGTTCACGCGGTCGTACGACATCTCGTAATAGGTCTCCGGCGGTCCGGGCATGAACTTCAGCCCATTGCCGGCCAGTCTGTCGGTGGCGTCGTAGATGCCGTCGGTGCCGACCGCGATATGCTGGATACCTTCGCCATTGTATTTGCGGAGATATTCCGCGATCTGGCTGGTGTCGTCCTTGGACTCATTCAGCGGAATGCGGATCTTGCCGCAGGGACTCGTGATCGCGCGGGAGACCAGCCCGGTAATACGGCCGTCGATGTCGAAGAAATGGATCTGCGTGAAGCCGAACAGCTCGCGGTAGAAGTCCCACCACTTGTCCATGTTGCCGCGATAGACGTTGTGCGTCAGGTGGTCGAGGTAATAGAAGCCCACGCCTTCGGGCCGCGGATTGCGCTCGCCCAGCCATTCGAACTCGGTGTCATAGGCCGAGCCCTTGTCGCCATATCGCTCGATGAAATAGAGCAGCGACCCTCCGATGCCGACGATCGCCGGCACGTCCAGCGTCTTGTTGTCGCCTTCATAAGGAGTGGCGCCCTTGGAAACGGCGTGCTCGAAAGCATGTTGGGCGTCGACCACACGCCACGCCATGGACGGCGCGCAAGGGCCATGCTCGCCGACGAAGCGCATGGCGTGCGAACCCGGTTCGGCATTCACCACATAGTTGACGTCACCCTGGCGCCAGACGGTGATGTTCTTGCTGCGATGCTTGGCTACCGGCGTGTAGCCCATGCGCGAAAACAGCTCTTCCAGCTTCGCCGGGTCCTCATGCGCGAACTCGACAAACTCGAATCCGTCGGTGCCGGCGGGATTTTCCGCAGTGATTTTAGCGGGCGGTGCGTCGTGCGGGAACGGACCCATGATGTTCCTCCTTTGGGAGCTGATTGAAGCTTGGAGGAATCCTAGCACCTGCCCTCCGCAAGGGGCTTGCATTCGGCGTGCGTAAGGTCACTATGCGTGCGAGGAAAGTGCATGATGAGGAGGAATATCGTGCCTGTGGAGCGCCTTGATAAGTTTGACCGCAAGATACTGGCGCATTTGCAGGAGGATGCGCGGCTGACGAACAACGATCTTTCGGAGCGCGTGAACCTCTCGCCCTCGCAATGTTCGCGCCGGCGCCAGCGCCTTGAGGACGAAGGGCTGATCCGCGGCTATCGCGCCGTCCTCGACCGCGACCGCCTCGGTTTCCCGCTCGTCAATGTCATCTCAGTGACGCTCGCGACACACAATCGCGACAATGCCCGCCGCTTTGGCGAACTTCTGACCCGTTTGCCCGAGGTGCAGGAAGCCCACGCGCTGACCGGCGAGATGGACTATATCCTGAAGGTCGTGACTCCGGACCTGAAATCATTGGCCGATTTCGTCAACGACGTGCTGCTGCCACACGATTCCGTGCAGCACGTTAAGACGGCGATCGTGCTGGAAACGCTCAAGGAGACCAACGCGCTGCCTATCTGAATGTTACAAAAAAATGCCGAAGGCATACTTTATTGTTACATAAAGTTCTGTAGGATCGCGAGCCCGGACCGGGTAAAAGGGGCATCGAGGAGCCACCCGGAAATCGGATCGTTCAGGGAGGAACAGAATGAAGCCTGCATTCTTCAAATCGCTCGTCGTCGCCGCATCGATTGCATCGGCGGGATGGCTGGCAACCACAACCACCACGCTCGCGCAGGAAGTGACGCTGCGCTTGCACCAGTTCCTGCCGCCGCAGGCAAACGTGCCGAAGCTGGTGCTGGACCCGTGGGCCGACAAGGTCGAGGCGGAGTCCGGCGACCGCATCAAGATCGAACGCTACCCGGCCATGCAGCTCGGCGGCACGCCGCCGCAGCTCATCGACCAGGCACAGGACGGCACGGTCGACATCGTGTGGACGCTTCCGGGCTCCACCCCGGGCCGTTTCCCCTCGACAGAGGTGTTCGAACTGCCCTTCATGATGACCAACGCCGAGGCGACGTCGCGGGCCTATTGGGACCTCTTTGAGTCGCGCATGAAGGACACCGAGTTCAAGGATGTCCACGTCATCGGCGTCTGGGTCCATGGACCCGGCATGCTGCATTCCAAGACGCCGATCGAGAGGCTGGAAGACCTGACGGGCATGAAGGTGCGCGCGCCGACACGCATCATCAACACGCTTCTGGGCACGCTGGGCGCCACCCCGGTTGGCATGCCGGTGCCGCAGATTACCGAGGCGCTGTCGAAGGGTGTGATCGACGCCTGCGTCATCCCGTGGGAGGTAACGCCGGCACTGAAGGTGCCGGAGCTGGTGGAAAACCACACGGAGTTCGGTGGCGACCACGCGCTTTACACGACGACCTTCGTGCTCGCGATGAACAAGGCGAAGTATGACAGCCTGCCTGACGATCTGAAGAAGGTGCTCGACGATAATTCCGGTCAGGAATTTGCTGCCTTCGCCGGTCGTACCCAGGCTGGCGCCGACGGTCCGAGCCGCCAGATCGCCGTCGATCGCGGCAACAACATCATCACGCTCGACGAGGCCGAGGTTGCCCGGTGGCAGGAAGCCGCCCAGCCGGTGATCGACAACTGGGTCGCCGAGATGGATGGCAAGGGACTGGACGGCAAGGGCCTTCTGGAAGAAGCCCGCGCGCTGATTGAGAAATACACGGCCGCGCAGTAACATCGTCCGACAGAATGAAGCGGGGCGGATGACGAGTCCGCCCCGCTTCGCATCCGGGGAAGCCAATGAGCGTCATCATCGTCGGCGGCGGCATCGCGGGACTGTCGCTTGCGCTGTCTCTGCATCAGGCCGGTATCGCAGCCCGCGTGTTCGAGCAGGTGTCGGCGATCCGTCCGCTCGGCGTCGGCATCAACGTGCAGCCGCATGCGGTACGCGAGCTTTTCGAAATGGGGCTGGAGGCTGAACTCGAGGCCATCGGCGTGCGGACGCAGGAAGTCGCCTATTTCTCCAAGCGCGGACGCCTGATCTGGTCGGAGCCCCGCGGTCGGTTCGCCGGCTACGATTGGCCGCAATTTTCGGTCCATCGCGGCATGCTGCAGACCATGCTGTTCGACGCAGTACGCAAGCGCCTCGGGGAGGGGGCGGTTGTCACCGGCATGGCGGCCGAAGGCTTCCACGAGTCGGGCGGCAAGGTCGAGGTGACGTTCCGCGATGCAGGCGGTGCCGCCTACCGGGCGGAGGCCGACATACTGGTTGCCGCCGATGGCATTCATTCTGCCGTGCGCAGGCAGCTCTTCCCGCATGAGGGCCCGCCGAAATGGGGCGGGGCTGTACTGTGGCGCGGAACGACCCGCGCCCGGCCGTTCCTGACCGGCGCGACCATGGCAATGGCTGGGCACGAATGGCAGAAGTTCGTCACCTATCCGATCTCCCGGCCGGACCCCGAAACGGGTGAGGCATTAATCAACTGGATCGGGGAGCTGAAATATGACGCCGGTGCCGGCTGGAACCGCGAGGACTGGAACCGTCAGGGCGACTTTGCCGATTTCCTGCCCGCTTTCGAGGACTGGCGTTTCGATTGGCTGGATTGCCGGTCGCTGATGCGCGCCGGCGGCGTATGCTTCGAATATCCCATGGTCGACCGAGACCCGCTGGAGCGCTGGACGCATGGGCGCGTAACGCTGATGGGCGACGCCGCCCACCCTATGTATCCGATCGGTTCCAACGGAGCCTCGCAAGCGATCATGGACGCGCGTGTACTCGCGCGGGCGTTCATTGACCATGGCATAGGTGAGGAAGCACTGGAGGCCTATGAGGCCGAGCGTCGCCCTGCAACGACGCGGATCGTCGTTGCCAATCGCGGGAACGGGCCGGATCAGGTTATGCAGCTAGTCGAGGAACGCTGCGGTGGTGAGTTCGAAGACGTCGCCGATGTGCTCTCCCGCGCAGAGCTGGAGCAGACGGCAGCCGCTTACAAGAAGCTTGCCGGTTTCGACGTGGAGACGCTGAACGCGCGACCCTCGCTGCTTCCGCCACGTGACGCATCGGTTCCGGCTTGAATGCGGATGGGGCAATCTGTTATGAAACATAACAAAAATGAACAACCGGACGGTTGTCGCTGCATTCGGCAGCGAGTAGCGTTCCGATCCGGAAGTCTGGTGGGTGGAGGAACTGGATGAGGCGATCGGCGGCCATCGAGTGGCTGGCGCGGGCGCTCGCCATTCTCGGCGGGCTCGTGCTGGTGGTCATTACATTGCTGATCGTGGTCAGCATCACGGGCCGTGGGCTTGTGCGTCAGGGGCTGGGACCGATACCCGGCGACTTCGAGCTTGTAGAGGCTATGACCGCCTTCGCGGTCTTCTCGTTCCTCCCCTGGTGCCAGCTCCAGCGTGCGCATGCGACGGTGGATGTATTCACCAGCTTCTTTCCCGACAGGATCAACAGGGTCATCGACCTGCTCGCCGAGTTGTTGATGACGCTGGTCATGATCCTGCTCGCCTGGCGGCTCTGGTACGGCATGATGGACAAGATCCGCTATCAGGAGACGACTTTCATCCTGCAGTTCCCGGTGTGGTGGGGTTTTGCAGCCGCCATGTGCGCCATCGTCGTGGGCGTGATCGTGTCCGTATACATGACGATTGTCCGGGCTAAGGAAGCGTTCGCCGGCGAAAGCCAGTTCGCGCCGACGAAGGGGGGAGATGCGTCTTGAGCAATCTCGAGCTGGGTATCTACTCCTTTCCCGTCCTTCTGCTGCTGATCTTCCTGCGTATCCCCATCGGTCTGGCGATGCTGACATGCGGGCTGGCCGGCACATGGCTTATCATGGGCTCGACTGCGCCGATCCTCGCGCGGCTGAAGTTCGAGACCTATTCGACGTTCTCAAGCTATTCGCTGTCGATCATCCCGCTCTTTCTGCTGATGGGGCAGTTCGCCACGCTTGGCGGCATGTCGCAGTCGCTGTTCAAGGCCGCGAATGCGTGGCTCGGCCATCGCCGTGGCGGCGTAGCCATGGCGGCCATCGGGGCCTGCGCCGGCTTCGGCGCGATCTGCGGGTCGTCCCTCGCCACGGCCGCCACGATGGCGCAGGTGGCGCTGCCCGAGCTGCGCCGCTACGGCTATTCCGGGGCGTTGGCGACCGGCACGCTTGCCGCGGGCGGCACGCTGGGTGTGCTCATTCCGCCGTCTGTCGTGCTCGTCATCTACGCGATCCTTGCCGAGCAGAACATCGCCAAGCTTTTCGTGGCTGCGTTCATTCCCGGTATCCTGGCCGCCATAGGCTACATGATCGCCATCTCGATCTATGTCAGGCTTTTCCCTGGCGCGGCCGGTTCTCACCCGAGGCAGACCTATCGCGAGCGTTTCAGGGCGCTGGCCGATGTCTGGCCGGTGCTGCTGGTCTTCATCGCCGTCGTCGGCGGCATCTACACAGGCTGGTTCACACCCACGGAAGCGGCGGCAGTTGGCGCCGCCGGCACCGGCCTGATCGCGCTGATCAATGGCGGGCTGACCCGCGAGACGCTGGTCGCTTCCATCCTCACCACCGCTTCGGCAACGGCGCTGATATTCTTCATCGTGTTCGGCGCGGCGATCTACAACAGCTTCCTGGCGCTCTCGCAGCTTCCCGTGGAAGCCGCCGCCTTCATCACCGAGCAGGGCTTCAATCCATGGCTGGTGTTGGCCTGCATCCTGCTATTCTATCTCGTGCTGGGCTGCTTCATGGATTCGCTCTCCATGATCCTGCTCACCGTGCCGATTTTCTTCCCGATCGTCAGCGTGCTGGACTTCGGCCTCGGCGCCGAAGAGTTCGCACTCTGGTTCGGCATACTTGTGCTGATCGTGGTCGAGGTCGGCCTGATCACGCCGCCGGTGGGCATGAACCTTTTCGTCATCAACTCGATGGCGAAGGACATTCCGATCCTGCACACCTATCGCGGCGTCACGCCCTTCGTCATCAGCGACGTCTTTCGCACCACTTTGCTGGTGCTTTTCCCGGTGATCTCGCTGTTCATGGTGCGATTGCTCTATTGAGCGCAAAAGAAAACGGCCGGCAGATGCCGGCCGTCTTTCAGGTCTGTCGTAGCACTCAGCCCCGCTGCTGCGTGACCAGTCCGTAAAGGTTCGTGCAGCGGGCGCCGGAGCGGCAGTAGGCCAGCACCGGGCCGGGCAGAGTATTCAGCGCCGCCGCCTGGTCGTCCACATTCTCCTGCGTGATCTGGCCGCTTATGACCGGAATGTAGCGGAACTCCAGCCCGGCCTCACGGACGGCCGCCTCGATCGCATCGTGTGGCACCGCGCCATCCTCGGCATCGGGTCGGTTGGAGATCACGCTCTTGAAGCCGGCGTCCTTGATCTGCGCGATGTCGTCGATGCTGATTTGCGGGGCGACGGAATAGTTCTCGGTGATCTGGCGGATTTCCATGGATCTGTCCTGTGTCTGTGAAGCGGTGTCGGATGGCATGTAGGCATGCCGCCCCGCGCTTGCCAAGCACACGGCGCCCGCCAATGCTGTTTTGCCGCTTCAGGCAGCCGCGAACAGCCCGCCGCCGGCCGACAGCAGATATAGATGATGGTCGCCGTCACCGAACGTCGTGTCGATCATCGTCATGCGCTTGAAGTAGTGGCCAACCGCGTATTCCATGGTCATGCCGACGCCGCCGTGAAGCTGGATCGCATTCTCGCCGCACAGCCGCCCGCCGCGCCCTATCTCGGCCTTTGCGGCGTGCATGGCCCTGCCGCGCTCGTCCTCGTCCTCGCTATCCGCCATCATCGTGGCGTAGAGCGCGATGGAGCGGGCCTGCTCGATGGCGACGAACATGTCCACCGCCTTGTGCTGCAGCACCTGGAACTGACCGATCGCAACGCCGAACTGCTTGCGCACTTTGAGGTAATCCACGGTCAGAGCGTGCATTGCCGCCATCACACCGACCGATTCGGCCGCCAGCGCCGCGATGCCGGCATCGACAACGCGGCGAACGAGCGGGAGCCCGTTTTCGGGATCGCCGAAGACGCCGTTCGCCCCTACCTTGACGTTGTCGAACGTGACTTCGGCCGCGCGCGCGCCATCCTGCGTCGGGTAGCCGCGCACCGAAACGCCGTTCGCCCGGGCATCGACCAGGAAGACGCCGATGCCGCCTTCGTCGCGCGGCCCGCCGGCCGTGCGCGCGGTGACGAAGAACTTGTCCGCGCTGTCGCCGTGCAGCACGACGCTCTTCTGGCCGTTCAACAGGTAGCCCTCGCCGTCCCTGGCGGCCGTCGTCTCGACATGATGAAGGTCGTAGCGCGAATTGCGTTCGACCTGCGCAAAGGCCAGTTTCAGCGAACCGTCAGCCACCGCCGGGATATACTCGGCACGCTGGTCGTCATTGCCGCCAAAACGCAGGAACGACCCGCCGAGTACGACGGTCGGGAAGTAGGGTTCGAGCGCCAGCGCGCGGCCGAGCGATTTCATCACGATCATCGTCTCAACAGGGGTGCCGCCAAGCCCCCCATCCGCCTCTGCGAATGGGAGCGCCATCAGGCCCATCTCGGCATAGCTTGCCCACATCTGCGCGCTCCAGCCTTCGGGTGCGGCCATGTGGCGCTTGCGGTCTTCGAAGCCGTATTTGTCCGTCAGCAGCCGGTCGAGCGAATCCTTGAGGATCGATTGTTCTTCTGTGAGGTCGAAATCCATGTCTGTATTCGCTCCCTAGAGTCCCAGAACGGCCTTGGCGATGATGTTCTTCTGAATCTCGTTCGAGCCGCCATAGATCGAGACCTTGCGATAGTTGAAGTAGGACGGCGCGGCGGTCGCTGCGTAGTCGGGCTCGATCGGCGGCATGTTGGAACCCTCGATGTCATGATCGTGGTAGGGCAGCGCGTGCGGCCCCATCACCTGCATAAGCAGATGCGTTGTCGCCTGCTGTATCTCCGACCCCTTGATCTTGAGGATGGAAGATGCCGGGTCGGGCCGCCCGGTGTTGCCGCGCTTGGCATCGGCTGCCACCACGCGAAGCTGGGTCAGCTCCAGCGCCTTCAGTTCGATCTCGACCGCCGTCAGCTTTTCGAGGAAACGCGGATCCTCGATCAGCGGCCTGCCGCGTGACATTTCCTTGCCGGCAAGCTCGCGAATGCGGGCGATGCGCTGCTTCGACATGCCGACACGGGCGATGTTGGTACGCTCGTTGCCGAGCAGGAACTTTGCGTAGTCCCAGCCCTTGTTTTCCTCGCCGACGAGGTTCTCGACCGGCACCCGCACGTCGGTGAGGAACACCTCGTTGACCTCGCGCCCGCCGTCGATGGTGACGATCGGCCGGACCTCGATGCCGGGCGTCTTCATGTCGATCAGCAGGAAGGAAATGCCTTCCTGCTTCTTCACCTGCGTGTCCGTGCGCACCAGGCAGAAGATCCAGTCGGCATATTGCGCCAGAGTCGTCCAGGTCTTCTGGCCGTTGACGATGTAGTGGTCGCCGTCGCGCACCGCCCGCGTCTTCAGCGAGGCGAGGTCCGAACCCGCGCCGGGCTCGGAGAAGCCCTGGCACCACCAGTCGTCGAGATTGGCGATGCGCGGCAGGTATCGCGCCTTCTGTGCCTCGCTGCCGAAGGTGTAGATCACCGGTCCGACCATGTTGACGCCGAAAGCGAGCGGCTGCGGCGCAGGCCATTTCTGCGTCTCTTCGAGGAAGATGTACTGCCGCATTGGATCCCAGCCGGTGCCGCCGTATTTTTCCGGCCAGTGCGGCACGGCCCAACCCTTCTGGTTGAGAATGCGCGACCAGCTTACGAGATCTTCCTTGTTGCCGTATTCGCCATTGTCCAGGCGCTGGCGGACATCTTCGGGCAGGTTCTCTTTCAGGAACGCGCGCACCTCGTCGCGGAAGGCCAGTTCCTCGGGCGTGTATCGAAGGTCCATCTGTATTCCTCCAACGTTGATTTGCCCCCGCCGCCTCGCCGGACCTGCCTCGGGGCAGAGCTGCCGACGTTGTTATTATCTTCGCTGCGAAGTCCTCCCCCGTTTGGGGGAAGGACCGTCATCGAAGGCGGTAAAGGGGCGGTATAAGTCAGGCGATCTCGAACAGCCCGGCAGCGCCCATGCCGCCGCCGACGCACATCGTCACCACGGCGTATTTCGCGCCGCGCCGCTTGCCCTCGATCAGTGCGTGGCCGGCCAGTCGTGAGCCGCTCATGCCGTAGGGGTGGCCGAGTGCGATCGCGCCGCCGTTAACGTTGAGCTTCTCCGGGTCGATGCCGAGCCGGTCGCGGCAGTAGAGGACCTGCACTGCGAAGGCCTCGTTGAGCTCCCAGAGACCGATGTCGTCAACCTTCAGGCCGTGGCGCTCCAGCAGGCGCGGCACGGCGAAGACCGGACCGATACCCATCTCGTCGGGCTCGCACCCTGCGACCGCGAAGCCGCGGAAAATGCCCAGCGGGGCCAGGCCGCGCTTTTCGGCTTCGTTGGAACTCATCATGACGTTGGCCGAAGCGCCGTCTGAGAGCTGGCTGGCATTGCCGGCGGTGATCGTGCCGCCCTCGCGCACCGGCTTCAGGCCGGCCAGGCCCTCGGCGGTGGTTTCGGGACGTGGGCCCTCGTCATGCGCGATCTCCACGTCGCGATGGCTGACTTCTTTCGTCTCCTTGTCGATGACGGCCATGCGCGTCTTGATCGGAGCGATCTCGTCGGTGAACTTGTCCGCCTCGCGGGCGGCCGCCACGCGCCGCTGGCTCTCCAGCCCGTATTCGTCCTGCCTCTCGCGCGAGATGCCGTAGCGCTTGGCGACCACCTCGGCCGTGTCGATCATCGGCATGTAGACGTCGGCGGCTGGGCCGGTCAGCGTCTTGTCGACAAGCCGGAACGTGTTGCGATGGTCGTTCTGCACGAGGCTGATCGATTCCAGTCCGCCGGCAATGCCGGCTACGACGCCGTCATTACGGATCGCGTTTGCAAGCAGCGCCATCGACTGCAGGCCGGACGAGCATTGACGGTCGATGGTGGTTCCCGCCGCCGTTACCGGCAGCCCGGCGACGAGGAGGGCGCGCCGTGCGACGTTCAGCCCGGTGGTGCCTTCCTGCATAGCGCAGCCCATGATCACGTCCTCGATCTCGCCGGCCTCCAGGCCCGAGCGCTTCAGCGCGTGGCTGATCGCATGGGCGCCGAGCGTGGCGCCGGGCGTGTCGTTGAGCCCGCCGCGATAGGCCTTGCCGACCGGGGTTCGTGCGGTTGAGACGATGACGGCATCAGCCATGTTGTTCTCCCTGTGGGTTCAAGAAACCTTGGCGGGTTCTTGCCGCGCGGCTTCTTCCTGTTTGAGCTGGAGTTTGGAAAGCTTGCCGACCGGGGTTCGCGGCAGAGCGTCCCGGATTTCGACAAGCGTGGGCAATTCGTGCGGACCGAGCCGCGATTTGAGGAAGGTGCGCAGCGCCTCTATCGTGAGCTGCGGCGCGCCTGCCTTCAATTTGAGGAAAGCCTTCGGCGTCTCGCCGCGATAACCGTCGGGCACGCCCAGCACCAATACCTCCTCGACGTCCGGGTGCTCGTAGATCGCCTGCTCGATCATCTGCGGATAGACGTTGTAGCCGCCGCACAGGATCATGTCCTTCTTCCGGTCCACGATGGTGAAGAAGCCTTCCTCGTCCATGAAGCCGATGTCGCCGGTCAGCAGTCCGCCTTGGCTGAAGGCCGCGCGCGTCTCGTCCTCTCGGTTCAGATAGCCGGCCGTGACGTTCGGACCGAACACCCGCAATTCACCGGTCTCGCCGGCGGGCAGCACGCGCGCCGGATCGTCGAGCGCGACGATGTCGAGATGAACGCCCGGCAGCGGCACGCCGATGGTCGCCACCTTGTCCGGCCGGTTTAAGGGAATGTTCGTGCCCGCAGGCGATGTCTCTGTCATGCCCCACCCGCCTAGAATGGCGTGCCCGGTTGCTGCCCGCAGCCGCCGTGCGATCTCGACCGGCAGCGGCGCCCCGCCCGATGCGCAATAGCGCAGCGAGCTGAAGTCGCGTTTCTCGAAACCGGGTAAGGATGCGATCGCGATCCACATGGTCGGCACGCCGGGAAAGCTGGTGGCACCGGCCTCGATTTCCGCCAAGGCGGTCTCGGCGTCGAAGCGCGTATGCAGGATCAGCTCCTGGCCGTTGTTCAACGTGCGCAGCATCACCGCCACCAGCGCATAGATGTGGAACAGCGGCAGAAACAGCAGCACCCGCTCCTGGCCCGGCCGCGAAAGGCCCCAGCCGTTGAACCACAGGTCGTAGCTTGAAACAGCGGTCGAGAGGTTACGATGGCTCAGCATCGCCCCCTTGGGCATGCCGGTCGTACCGCCGGTATATTGCAGCAGGGCAAGGTCATCGAGGCCGACATCGGGAAAACGTTCGGCCTGAGCGTCGGCGACGAAATCTGCGAAGCTGACGGTCCCTTCGCCGGAGATCGCTTCGCCGGCCGTCGCTGGAAGGCCCCATGCGCGGTCCTCGCCGACGATAACCTTATCGACCGCGCCATCCCGCAGCAGCGCCTCCGCACGCTGTGCCAGATTGCCGATATCCGTCGTCACCAGCATTCTTGCGTCGCTGTCGGCAAGCTTGTGGGCAAGCACGCGGTCGCTGTCGAGCGGTGACAGATGCACCACCGCAGCGCCGGCCTTGAGTGCGCCGAAGAAGGCGATCGGGTGATAGAGTGTGTTGGGCAGCAGCAGCGCGACCCTCGAACCGCTGGCGATGCCTTCACGCATAAACGCGGCCGCGCAACGCTCCACCTCGGTTGCCAGCGCATCGTAGCCGAGCACCGTATCGCGGAAACGGAATGCCGCCTTGCTCCCCCAGCGCGCCGCAGCCTGCTCGACGATCTCGTGAACCGGAAAGGCCGCGAGCTCGACGTCCGGCGCAAGGCCGGGCGGGTAGGCGCTTCTCCAGGGAGCGGCGGCCAGATTCATTGCGCTCAGGCCGCTGGCCGGCCCGAGAAGCTGCCGCCGTCCTCGGCCATCTGCTTGAGGAGGGCTGCCGGCTTGAATACGTCCTTGCCCGTCTTGCCGTGCCAGTATTCCAGCCGCTCGACGATCTTCTTCAGCCCTTCGGTATCGGCCCAGAACATCGGACCGCCCTTGCCGATCGGGAAGCCGTAGCCATTGGTCCAGACGATGTCGATGTCGGAAGGCCGCGCGGCGATCTTCTCCTCGAGGATGCGGGCGCCTTCGTTGATCATCGGATAGAGCGTGCGCTCGGTGATCTCGTCGTCGGAGATGTCGCGCCGGTTGACGCCGCGCTCGCGCGCCTTCTCTTCGATCAGCTTTGCCACTTCCGGATCGGGGATCGGCTTTCGCGATCCCTGTTCGTAGAGATAGAAGCCCTTGCCCGTCTTCTGGCCGAAGCGGCCGGCTTCGCACAGCGCGTCGCCGATCGCGGCCGTTTTGCCAAGCGACTTACGGTTGCGCCAGCCGATGTCGAGACCCGCGAGGTCGCCCATCTCGAATGGCCCCATCGGCCAGCCGAAATCGGCGAAGACCTTGTCGATCTGCTCGGGCGACGCGCCTTCCAGCAGCAGGTCCTCGCCTTCGGCCGAACGCGCGCCAAGCATGCGATTGCCGACGAAGCCGTGACAGACGCCGACGACGACCGGCACCTTGCCGATCTTGCGGGCGACGGTGAGCGCCGTCAGAAGGACGTCGGGCGCGGTCTTGTCGCCGCGCACGATCTCCAGCAGCCGCATCACGTTTGCCGGCGAGAAGAAATGCAGCCCTACGACGTCATGCGGACGGCCGGTGGATGCCGCGATCTCGTTGACGTCGAGATAGGACGTGTTGGAGGCAAGGATCGCGCCGGGCTTGGCGATGGCGTCGAGCTTGCCGAAAACCTCCTTCTTGACGCCCATCTCCTCGAAAACGGCTTCGATGATGAGGTCGCAATCTGCAAGGTCAGCATAATTCGTCGTGCGCGAGAAGCGGCCCATGCGTTCGGCTTTGGCTTCCTCGCTCAGCGAGCCGCGCGAGACCGAGATCCCGTAGTTCTTGTCGATGGTGGCAAAGCCGCGGTCGAGCGCTTCGTCGCTCATTTCGAGGATCGTGACCGGGTATCCGCCATTGACGAATGACATGGCGATGCCGCCGCCCATCGTTCCGGCGCCGATGACGCCGACCTTCTTGACCGTGCGCGGCTGGACGTCCTTGCCGACGCCCGGCACCTTCGCGGCCTCGCGCTCGGCAAAGAACAGGTGGCGCTGCGCCTGCGACTGGACGCCGCTGACGAGCCCGATGAAGAGCTCGCGTTCCTTTTTCAACGCTTCGTCGAAGGGCAGGGTGACGGCGTTGCGAACGGCGGTGGCGCAGGCAAGCGGCGCCTCGAGCCCACGCGTCTTCCTGGTCACCTCCTTGACCGCCGCCTCGAAACCGGTGAGGTCGGCGCGTGCAGGAGCGATCTTATCGTCGCGATCGCGCACCGGAACATGCGGGCCGCCATCGGCCACCCTGGCCTTTGCGAAGGCAATGGCATCGGCTGTCAGTTCGCCTGCGGCGATGGCATCGATCACACCGGCCTCCAGCGCTGCCGAGGCGTTGATCGGGTTGCCGGAGACGATCATCGCAACTGCCTTTTCGGGGCCGACAAGTCGCGGGAGGCGCACCGTGCCGCCTGCACCTGGTAGAAGGCCAAGCTTGACCTCGGGCAGGCCGACCTTAGCGCCCTTGTCGGCAACGCGGTAATGGCAGGCGAGCGCCAGTTCGAGCCCGCCGCCCAGCGCGGTGCCGTGAACGGCGGCGACCGCCGGCTTGGGAAGCGATTCCAGCAGCGCGCAGAGTTCCGGCAGCGAGGGGCTGGCAAGCGCCTTCGGCGTGCCGAATTCCGTGATGTCGGCGCCGGAAATGAAGGTGCGCCCGGCGCAGGCGATGACGATCCCCTCGATCGCCGCATCGTCTCGTGCGGCTTCCAGCGCCTTGAACAAAGGCTCGCGCAGGTGGTGGCTGAGCGCGTTGACCGGCGGATTGTCCAGCGTGATGACGGCGATTGCGCCGTCGCGCGCCACTGTCACATAGTCACTCATGGGTCGTATCCTCGGTGTTCGTTGTCTTGGGATGGCGGCGTCAGCGCCAGCCGGCGTCGTTCAGGAACCCGCCGATCAGTCGGGCGGTTTCATCCGGTCTTTCGATACACGGCAGGTGGCCGGCGCCCTCGATGATCTCGAAGCGCGCGCCCTCGATCAGGTCGGCGGTCGAGCGCACGAGATCGGGCGGTGTCGATCCGTCCTGGTCGCCGACGACGCAGAGCACCGGCAGCTTCAGCGCGCGGGTGGATTCCGTCAGGTCGGCATCGCGCAGTGCCGCGCAGGTTCCCGCATAGCCGTCGACGTTCGTCCGCGTCAGCATTGCTGTGTATCCGACATAGTCGGCGTTTTCGGGGTCGCGGTAGCCGACGGTGAACCAGCGCTCCAGGATCGCGCCGGCAATAGATTCGATGCCGTTCTTCGTCACCGCGTCGATGCGGGTGTTCCACAATTCGTCATTGCCGATCTTGTGGGCCGTGTCGCATAGCACCAGCGCCGCCACATGGTCCGGTCGCATCGCTGCCAGCCCCTGCGCGATCAGGCCCCCGACCGACAGGCCGACGACGCCCGCCTTCTCGATTCCAAGATGGTCGAGCAGCGCAGCGAGATCGTGGACGTGGTCGATCAGACGATAGGGTGCGGGCGTCGCCTCAGAAAGGCCGTGGCCGCGCTTGTCGTAGAGCACGATGCGATAATCGTCGCCAAGCGTCCCCGCGACCTTGTCCCAGATGCGGAAATCGGTGCCGAGCGAATTGGAGAACACCAAAACAGGCCCGTCAGGCCTGCCGCGTACGTCATGATGCAGAACGACGCCGTTCACCCGCGCGAACGCCATGTGGCTCCTCCCTCAAGAACATACTACCGAGTATGTTGTATCATCGGAGCGCGGTCAATCGTGCCTGTGAGGAATTTCAGGCGCGATCGAGCCCCAACAGATCCAGCTCGTCCGCCAGCGGCGCGAAATAGGCATCTACATCGGCCTTGGAAACGCCGTCGAGCCCCGCCGGCCGCCAGTTGGGCGTGTTGTCCTTGTCGATGATGACTGCGCGCACGCCTTCATAGAAGTCGACGCCATCGATGATGCGGCTGACGATCCGGTATTCGATGCCCATGCAGGCCTCGAACTCCACCTTTGCGCCCTCCTGCATCTGCCGCAGCGCGATCTTGAGGCTGGTGGGCGACTTCTGGCGCATGGTTGCAGCCTGCTTGGCTGCCCATTCGGCATTCTCACCGGTTTCGGTATCGAGCCGTGCCAGTATCTCTTCCACGGTGTCGGCGGAAAAACAGCGATCGATCACCGGCTGCAGGACCGGTGCCTTGGCTCCATCCGGAACCTGAGCGAATGACGCAAGTGTGGCGTCGGGATCGCCCTTGTCGCAGAGCGCCTCCAGGATTGCATCGAAATCGGCCGAACGGGCGGCATGTGTGGCGAAACCTGTCCACAGCGTATCGGCCTGGCCCAGCCGCGCGGCGGTCAGGCCGAGCCAGGTGCCGGTCCTGCCGGGCAGGCGGGGCAGGAAGTAGGTGCCGCCGACATCGGGAAAGAAGCCGATTCCGGTCTCGGGCATCGCGAACATCAGCTTTTCTCCAGCCACGCGATGGCTGCCATGAACGGAAAGGCCGACACCGCCGCCCATCACGATACCGTCCACCAGTGCCACATAGGGCTTAGGATAACGCTTGATGAACGCATTGAGCCGGTATTCGTCGCGATAGAAGGACCGTATCGCCGGGTTGCCAGCCTTGCCCCAGTCGTGGAGCTGGCGAATGTCGCCGCCCGCGCAGAACGCCTTTTCGCCGGCGGCCTTGACGATCACGAGTTCCACCGCCGGATCGTTCGCCCAGGCGACGAGCTGGGGATGCATCAGCGCGACCATGTTGCTGTTGAGCGCGTTGAGCGCCTTGGGCCGGTTGAGCGTGACCACGCCCGCACGACCGCGCGTCTCGAAGATGATTTCCGGCTCGTCGCTCATGCGGCTCCTCCTTGGTGCTTCGAAGCGACCATAGCGGCTATCGTTCGTGCTGGAACATCAAAATGCGCACCGCCGTTGTGCGTCCCGTCAATCCAGCCGGTAGGGCACCGCGCCGCGATGGTTGTGGTCCACCACCAGCCTGCGCTTGAGCGGCGGCACCGCGCGTTGCGCGCAGTTGGGCCGTTCGCAGATACGGCAGGATATGCCGATCGGGTCGAAACCGGCGCGGTTGGCAATGTCGAGATCATCGGCATAGACGAAGTCGCCCGCATGCGTCACTTCGCAGCCCACCGCTATGGCATAGCGCCTCTGCGGCGCGCGAAAGCCCCCGCCGCCCTTCGATATCTCGGTTGCGAGACACAGATAGCGCACGCCGTCCGGCGTTTCGGCAAGCTGGCGGATGATGCGCCCCGGCGTTTCGAATGCCTGGTGCACGTTCCACAGCGGGCAGGCCGCGCCGAAGCGTGCGAATTGCAGCTTGGCCGCGCTGTGCCGCTTGGTGATGTTGCCGGCACGGTCGATGCGGGCGAAGAAGATCGGCACACCCTTGCGGCCGGGGCGCTGCATCGTGGAAAGCCGATGGGCGATCTGTTCGACGCTGGCGCCGAAGCGGCTTGCCAGCAGGTCGAGGTCGTGGCGCAGTTCCCGCGCCGAGGCCAGCAGCGCTTCGTACGGCATCATCAGCGCTCCGGCGAAATAGTTCGCAAGCCCGATCCGGCAGATCTCCACTGCCTCGCCGCTGTGGAAGCCGGCATTCTCCGCAATTGTTGCGATGGTCTCCGCCATCTCGAGTTCGCCGATCTGGAATGCGGCCTGGAAGCTGCGGGTCGAGACAGGCGAGAAGGGATTGAGGTGCAACGTACGCCTGTCGGGGTCGAAGCGCCGCAGCAGGTTTTCTTCAGGTGCTGCGCGCGCGGTCGTCACGCCATGCTGACGCTCGAGATAGTCGGGCAGGGCGGCAGAAGGGTCGCGGTCTGGAATGCCGAGCTTTGCCGCCAGTTCCTCGGCGGGGATGTCAAGTTCATGGATGTAGTTGTCGACGAAGTGGAAGAAGTCGCGCACCTCCTCGTAGGCGCTCGGCTCGGCGACGCCGGCTCCGCGGCCAAGCGTGTCGTCGAAACTCGCAAGCTGCTCGGAATTGCGCCGGTAGGCCTGATGCGCGGTGATGAGCGCGTGCGCGAAGCCGGGCGCGTTCTGGGTCACCAGCTTCATTTCCTGGAGACTTGGCTTGAAATTCTCGAACAGCGGATCATTCACCGCCTCGGACAGCGCCGACAGCAGCCTGTCGCTCTCCCCCGACGAGAAATCGGAGATTTCGATGCGAAAGGTCTCGGCCAGCGCCAGCAGCACGGCCGCCGACACGGAGCGCTGGTTGTTCTCGATCTGGTTCAGGTAGCTGGTCGATATGCCGATGCGCTCGGCAAACGCTGCCTGCGTCAGGCGGTTGGCCTCGCGCAGGTCGCGTATCTTGCGGCCGATGAATAGTTTGGTGTTTCGCATTTCGCAAATTCGCTTTTTGCAATATTGCGAAACCTACTTTATGCGCCTCCGCCCGTTCAAGCCTTTTCGCCGTCTTGCTAAGGCGTTATGCCGGAAAGTGCCGGCCATGCCGCAACAAACGCGAACAAACTGCCGAGGGGACGCCCGATGCACAGACAAGCCGACGCCGTGCGGGGATACCGCTGATGCGCGAAATCCTTGAGCAACTGGAAGAGCGCCGCGCCCAGGCGCGCCTCGGCGGCGGCCAGAAGCGCATCGATGCGCAGCACGCCAAGGGCAAGCTGACGGCGCGCGAGCGCATCGAGGTGCTGCTCGACGAAGGCTCCTTCGAGGAATTCGACATGTACGTCGCCCACCGCGCGGTGGATTTCGGCATGGCGAGCCAGAAGTATCCGGGCGACGGCGTCGTCACCGGCTGGGGTACGATCAACGGCCGGCTTGTCTATGTCTTCTCGCAGGACTTCACCGTGCTTGGCGGCTCGTTGTCCGAGACCCATGCGCAGAAGATCTGCAAGATCATGGATATGGCGGTGCGCAACGGCGCGCCAGTCATCGGCCTCAACGACAGCGGTGGCGCGCGCATTCAGGAGGGTGTTGCCTCGCTTGCCGGCTATGCCGATGTCTTCAAGCGCAATGTCGACGCCTCCGGCGTTGTGCCGCAAATCTCCGTCATCATGGGGCCGTGCGCGGGCGGCGCGGTGTATTCGCCGGCGATGACCGACTTCATCTTCATGGTGCGCGATAGCTCATACATGTTCGTCACCGGGCCGGACGTGGTGAAAACCGTCACCAACGAGATCGTAACGGCGGAAGAGCTTGGCGGGGCGCGTACGCACACGCAGAAATCCTCCGTCGCCGACGGCGCCTTCGACGATGATGTCGAGACCCTGGAACAGGTGCGGCGGCTGTTCGACTTCCTGCCGCTCAACAACCGCGAAAAGCCGCCGGTGCGGCCCTTTCATGACGACCCGGACCGGGCGGCGATGCGGCTCGACACGCTCATTCCCGATTCCGCCAACAAGCCCTACGACATGAAGGAGCTGATCCTGGCGCTGGCCGACGAGGGCGATTTCTTCGAGATACAGGAAGCCTTCGCCCGCAACATCGTCACCGGCTTCATGCGCATCGAGGGGCAGACCGTGGGCGTGGTCGCCAACCAGCCGATGGTCCTGGCCGGCTGCCTGGACATCGATTCATCGCGCAAGGCGGCGCGCTTCGTGCGCTTCTGCGACGCCTTCTCGATCCCGATCCTGACGCTGGTCGACGTGCCGGGCTTCCTGCCGGGCACCGCGCAGGAATATGGCGGCGTCATCAAACACGGCGCCAAGCTGCTGTTCGCCTATAGCCAGGCGACGGTGCCGATGGTCACGCTCATCACTCGCAAGGCCTATGGCGGCGCCTACGACGTCATGGCGTCGAAGCATATCGGCGCCGACATCAACTACGCCTGGCCGACGGCCGAGATCGCGGTCATGGGGGCGAAGGGCGCCACCGAAATCCTCTACCGCTCCGAGCTTGGCGACGCTGACAAGATCGCCGAGCGCACCAAGGAATACGAGATCAACTTCGCCAACCCCTTCAAGGCGGCCGAGCGTGGCTTCATCGACGAGGTTATCCTGCCGCATTCATCCCGCAAGCGTATCGCGCGAGCCTTCGCCGCGCTGCGCACGAAGAAGCTCGACCAGCCCTGGAAGAAACACGACACGATCCCCCTGTGAGGAACGACATGACCGACGAGAACAAATTCCCGCCCGAGAAGAATTTCCCCGCAGGCTATGTGCCGCCAAAGGTCTGGACGTGGGATTCCGCAAGCGGCGGAACCTTTGCTTCCATCAACCGTCCGATCGCCGGCTCTACGCACGAGAAGGAACTGCCGGTCGGCAAGCATCCGCTGCAGCTCTATTCGCTGGGCACGCCCAACGGCGTCAAGGTCACCATCATGCTCGAGGAGTTGCTGGCTGCTGGCCACGCAGGCGCGGAATATGACGCCTGGCTCATCAAGATCGGCGACGGCGACCAATTCGGCTCCGGCTTCGTCGAGGTCAATCCGAACTCCAAGATCCCGGCGATGATGGATCATGCGCCGAAGGGCGGAGGCGAGCCGGTGCGCGTTTTCGAATCGGCCTCGATCCTCCTCTACCTGGCGGAAAAGTTCGGCGCCTTCCTGCCGACCGATCTGCGCGCGCGTACCGAAGCGATGAATTGGCTGTTCTGGCAGATGGGCTCCGCCCCCTTCCTCGGCGGCGGCTTCGGCCATTTCTACGTCTATGCGCCGATGAAGATCGAATACGCCATCAACCGCTACGCCATGGAGGTGAAGCGCCAGATGGACGTGCTGGACCGGCATCTGGCGAAGAACGAATATATGGCCGGCAAGGACTATACGATTGCCGACATGGCTATCTGGCCCTGGTACGGCCGGCTGGCGGCCAGCGGCGCGTATGAGGATGCCGGCGATTTCCTCGAGGTCGACAAATACGAGCACGTGCAGCGCTGGCGCAAGGCGATCGGCGAGCGCCCGGCGGCCCAGCGCGGCTCCATGGTCAACCGCACTTTCGGCGAGCCGGCCAAGCAGCTCCACGAGCGCCATGATGCTTCGGATTTCGAATTGAAGACGCAGGACAAGGTCTCGGGCCAGTAATGTTCAAGAAAATCCTCATCGCCAATCGCGGCGAGATTGCCTGCCGCGTCATCAAGACGGCGAAGAAGCTGGGTATCGCCACTGTCGCGGTCTATTCCGACGCCGACCGCGATGCCCTGCACGTCAAGATGGCCGATGAGGCGGTGCATATCGGGCCGGCGCCCTCGTCGCAGTCCTATATCGTCATCGACCGGATCATCGAGGCGATCCGACAGACCGGGGCCGACGCCGTTCATCCAGGCTACGGCTTCCTGTCGGAGAACGCCAATTTCGCCGAGGCGCTGGCAAAGGAAGGCGTCGCCTTCATCGGCCCGCCGGTCGGCGCCATCGAGGCGATGGGCGACAAGATCACCTCCAAGAAGCTCGCTGCCGAGGCCAAGGTCAACACCGTGCCCGGCCACATGGACCTGATCGCCGATGCCGACGAGGCTGTGAAAATATCGTCCTCGATCGGCTATCCGGTAATGATCAAGGCGTCGGCGGGCGGCGGAGGCAAGGGCATGCGCATCGCCTGGAACGATGCCGAGGCGCGCGAGGGCTTCCAGTCGTCGAAGAACGAAGCGAAGTCATCGTTCGGGGACGACCGGATATTCATCGAAAAGTTCGTCACTCAGCCGCGCCATATCGAGATTCAGGTGCTGGGCGACAAGCATGGCAACACGATCTATCTCGGCGAGCGCGAATGCTCGATCCAGCGCCGTAACCAGAAGGTCGTAGAGGAGGCGCCGTCGCCCTTCCTCGACGAGGCGACCCGCAAGGCGATGGGCGAACAGGCCGTCGCGCTGTCGAAGGCGGTCGGCTATCACTCGGCCGGCACGGTCGAGTTCATCGTCGATGGCGAGCGCAACTTCTATTTCCTCGAGATGAACACGCGCCTTCAGGTCGAGCATCCGGTGACGGAGCTCGTCACCGGCATCGATCTGGTCGAGGAGATGATCCGCGTGGCCGCCGGCGAGAAGCTGAAGATCGCTCAGGATGATGTAACGCTCGAAGGTTGGGCCATCGAGAGCCGCCTTTATGCCGAGGACCCGTACCGCAACTTCCTGCCGTCGATCGGCCGGCTCACGCGCTATCGCCCACCGGAAGAAGGCACGCAGGACAACGGTACGGTCATCCGCAACGATACCGGCGTCTTCGAGGGCGGCGAAATCTCGATGTACTACGATCCGATGATCGCCAAGCTGTGCGCGTGGGGGCAGACGCGCGAGGATGCAGTGCGCGCCATGAGTGGGGCGCTCGATGATTTCGAGGTTGAGGGCATCGGCCATAACCTGCCGTTCCTGTCGGCGGTGATGGAACATCCGCGCTTCAAGGAAGGGCGGCTGACCACGGCCTTCATCGCCGAAGAATGGCCTGAGGGCTTCGCGGGCGTAACGCCTGACGATCGCGAGGCTCGCACGCTTGCCGCGGTCGCGGCCTTCGTCAACCTGCGTACGCAGAAGCGCAACGTGCTCATTTCGGGCACGCTCGCCAACCATCCGCGCCATGTCGGCCGCGACTGGATCGTCAAGCTCAACGGCAGCGGCGAATTCGCGGTGAACGTGCGCGACGAAGGCGGCAAGACGCAGGTCGCGTTCGTGGATGACGACAGCTCGCTGGCTGTTGCCTCCGACTGGCTTCCGGGCCGCAGCCATGCGCATTTCACCGTTGGCGGCCGGCGCATCGGTATCAAGGTTCAGCCTGCCAACTCCGGCTGGCGTCTTCGCTGGCGTGGCATTGACGCGAAGGCGCACGTGCGCAGCCCGCGTGTCGCTGAGCTTTCGCGGCTGATGCCGGAAAAGCTGCCGCCGGACACCTCGAAGATGCTTCTATGCCCGATGCCCGGCGTCGTGACGGCAATTGCCGTTGCCGCTGGCGACGAGGTGCAGGAAGGCCAGGCGCTCGCCACCGTCGAGGCGATGAAGATGGAAAACGTGCTGCGCGCCGAACGGCGCGGCGTCGTCAAAAGCGTCGCCGTCGAGCCCGGCTCCAGCCTCGCCGTCGACGAGCTGATCATGGAGTTCGAGTGATGGCTGCGGGCAATTCCAAACTAGACACCTGGCGCGCCGCCGCGGAAAAGGAAGCCAAGCGCGATCCGGAAACGCTTGTCTGGCAGACCCCGGAGGGTATTCCAGTCAAGCCGCTTTACACTGCCGAGGACCTTGAAGGCGTCGGGCATCTCGGCTCACTGCCGGGCCAGCCGCCATTCGTGCGCGGACCGCGCGCCACCATGTATGCGGGGCGCCCGTGGACCATCCGCCAATATGCGGGCTTCTCCACGGCCGAGGCGTCCAACGCATTCTACCGCAAGGCGCTCGCGGCGGGCCAGCAGGGCGTTTCGGTCGCTTTCGACCTCGCCACCCATCGCGGCTACGACAGCGACCACCCGCGCGTCGAAGGCGACGTCGGCAAGGCTGGTGTGGCGATCGATTCCGTCGAGGACATGAAGATCCTGTTCGACGGCATCCCGCTCGACCAGATTTCGGTGTCGATGACGATGAACGGCGCGGTAGTTCCCATCCTCGCCTCCTTCATCGTTGCTGGCGAGGAGCAGGGCGTCTCGCGCGACAAGCTTTCGGGGACCATCCAGAACGACATCCTCAAGGAGTTCATGGTCCGTAACACCTACATCTACCCGCCCGAACCCTCGATGCGGATCGTTGCCGACATCATCGAGTACACGGCGAAGGAGATGCCGAAGTTCAACTCCATCTCGATCTCCGGCTACCACATGCAGGAGGCGGGGGCGACGCTGGTGCAGGAGCTTGCCTTCACGCTCGCAGACGGGCGCGAATATGTACGCGCCGCGCTGAAGAAGGGGCTCGACGTCGACGCTTTCGCCGGCCGGCTGTCGTTCTTCTTCGCCATCGGTATGAATTTCTTCATGGAAGCAGCCAAGCTGCGCGCGGCGCGCCTTTTGTGGACGCGCATCATGGAGGAGTTCGAGCCCAAGAAGGCCTCCTCGCTGATGCTGCGCACCCATTGTCAGACCTCCGGCGTGTCGCTGCAGGAGCAGGATCCCTACAACAACGTCATCCGCACCGCCTATGAGGCGATGTCCGCAGCGCTCGGCGGCACGCAGTCGCTGCACACCAACGCGCTGGATGAGGCGATCGCCTTGCCGACCGAGTTTTCGGCGCGCATTGCCCGCAACACGCAGCTCATCCTCCAGCATGAGACAGGCGTGACCAGGGTCGTCGATCCGTTGGCCGGTTCCTACTACGTCGAGAGCCTGACGAATGAGCTGGCCGAAAAGGCATGGGCGCTGATCGAGGAGGTCGAGGCTCTGGGCGGCATGACCAAGGCGGTCAACGACGGACTGCCGAAGCGGCTGATCGAGGAAGCCGCGACCCGCAAGCAGGCGGCTATCGACCGCGGCGACGAGGTGATCGTCGGCGTCAACAAATACCGCCTCGAAAACGAGGACGATCTCGAAATCCTCGACATCGACAACAAGGCCGTGCGCGAGGCGCAGATCGCGCGCATCGAGAAGACTCGCCGCCAGCGCGACCCCGGGAAATGGGAAGCGTCGCTCGACGCATTGCGCGCGGTGGCCCGCACCGGCGAGGGCAACATCCTCGAGGCCGCGGTCGACGCGGCCCGCGCCCGCGCGACGCTCGGCGAGATTTCGGATGCTCTGCGCGAGGCATTCGGCGACCATGTCGCGGTGCCCGAGGTGGTTCGCGAGGTCTACGGGCCTGCCTATGAGGGCGAGCCGGAATACGAGAATCTTGTCGGCCGACTGAAGCAGCTTGCCGGCGCGCTCAGCGGTTCGCCCAAGCTACTGGTCGCCAAGCTCGGCCAGGACGGACACGACCGTGGCGCCAAGATCATCGCTTCGGCGTTTGGTGACATTGGTTTCGAGGTGATCGCAGGTCCGCTGTTCCAGACGCCGGCGGAGGCCGCCGATCTCGCCGTGAAGTCGAAGGTACACGTGGTCGGCATGTCGTCGCTCGCCGCCGGACACAAGACGCTCGCTCCGCAACTCGTGCAGGAACTGAAGGCCAGGGGCGCGGAAAACGTGATCGTCGTTGTCGGTGGCGTCGTGCCGCGCCAGGACTACCAGTACCTGCTCGATCACGGCGTAGCCGCCGTTTTCGGCCCCGGCACGAACGTGCTCGATGCAGCTCGCGCCGTCATCGATCTCATGGAAGGCAAGCGCCGCAACGAGTGACGTTGCACTAGGGGGCTGCGTCCAATGATGATGCCGGTGCTATCCTTCGCTTTCGCTTTTCGCTAAGTTCAGGAAAAACGAAAGGGGAGGAAAGCGATGTACCTGCCGCCGCGCCACGCCGAGATCATCCAGATGGCCAAGGACAATGGCCGGGTGCTTGTCGACGACCTCGCGAGCCATTTCGGCGTGACGCCGCAGACCATCCGCAAGGATCTCAACGACCTTTGCGACCAGCGCATGCTGACGCGCGTGCATGGCGGTGCGCTGTTCCCGTCTGGCATCGAGAACATGCAATACGAGGCGCGCCGCAAGATCGCGGCCGACGAGAAGGATGCCATCGGCCGTGCCGCCGCGCGTCTCATCCCCGACAGCGCGTCGCTTTTCGTCAATATCGGCACAACAACCGAGGCCGTCTCGAACGCACTTCTCGACCATCAGGGGCTGATGGTCATCACCAACAACATCAATGTAGCCAACAGGATGCGCGTCTATCCGTCGCTCGAGGTGGTAATCGCCGGCGGCGTTGTTCGTGGCGCAGATGGCGGTATCGTCGGCGAAGCGGCGGTGGATTTCATCCGCCAGTTCAAGGTGGACTATGCGGTGATCGGTGCATCCGCCATCGACCATGACGGCGCACTTCTCGACTTCGATTTTCGCGAGGTGAAGGTCGCGCAGGCAATCATCGCCAATGCGCGCCACGTCATCCTTGTCGCGGACTCCACCAAGTTCGAGCGTACGGCGCCCGTTCGGATCGGCCATCTCAGCCAGGTCGACACCTTCATCACCGATACCTGTAACGTCGAGGCGATACGGACCATTTGCCGCGATTCCGAAGTGGAGCTCCTGGAAACGACCCGCGAGTAGCTGCGGAGGCGTGGTTCGTTTGACATTCGTTCTGTTTTCGAAATAATCACATTTGAGTTTCGGTATTGCCGCTAACGTTTGTGACGGAACTCAATACCGCCGGGAGGGGACATGAGCGGGCATATTCTCGCGATCGATCAGGGCACCACGTCCAGCAGGGCGATCATATTCGGCCCCGACATGAAGGTCGTCGCGGTCGGCCAGAAGGAGTTCGCCCAGCATTATCCAGCGTCGGGATGGGTCGAGCACGATCCGGAGGAGATCTGGGCGACGGTCGTCTGGTCGGTAAAGACCGCGCTGAAGAAGGCCAAGCTCGAAGCTTCGGACATCGCCGCCATTGGCATCACCAACCAGCGCGAGACGGTCGTCGTATGGGATCGCCAGACCGGCGAAGCGATCCACAATGCCATCGTGTGGCAGGACAGGCGCACCGCCGGCCTCTGCGCGAAGCTCAAGAAACAGGGGCACGAGCCCGTCTTCGCGCGCAAGACCGGCCTGCTGCTCGACCCTTATTTCTCCGGCACCAAGATCGCCTGGCTCTTGGGCAAGGTGAAGGGTGCGCGCCGCCGCGCGGCCAAGGGCGAGCTTCTGGCCGGCACCATCGATTCCTTCCTGATCTGGCGGCTGACTGGCGGCAAGGCACATGTCACAGACGCCACCAATGCCTCGCGCACCCTCGTCTACAATATCGAGAAAAACGAATGGGATGCCGAGTTGCTGAAGCTGCTCGATATTCCCGCAGCCATGCTGCCGCAGGTGAAGGACTGCGCCGACGATTTCGGCGTCACCGACAAGAAACTGTTCGGCGCGGAGATTCCGATTCTCGGCGTTGCCGGCGACCAGCAGGCGGCCACCATCGGCCAGGCCTGTTTCGAGCCTGGCATGCTGAAATCGACCTATGGCACGGGCTGCTTCGCGCTGCTCAACACCGGCGACAAGCTGGTGCGGTCGCGGAACCGTCTGCTTTCCACCATCGCCTATCGGCTCGACGGCAAGACGACCTACGCGCTTGAGGGCTCGATCTTCATCGCGGGCGCGGCCGTCCAGTGGTTGCGCGATGGTATCAAGGTGATCGGCAAGGCCGAGCAGAGCGGTGTGCTTGCGGCCGAAGCCGACGAGACCCAGTCGGTCTATCTTGTGCCTGCCTTCGTCGGCCTCGGCGCGCCCCATTGGGACGCCGACGCGCGCGGCGCGATCTTCGGGCTCACGCGCAACTCCGGCCCGGCCGAGTTCGCGCGCGCCGCGCTCGAATCCGTCGCCTACCAGACACACGACCTGCTGACGGCGATGCGCAAGGACTGGAAGGGCGGCGCCAACGCCGACACCGTGCTGCGGGTCGATGGCGGCATGGTCGCCTCGGACTGGACCATGCAGCGCCTCGCCGATCTGCTCGACGCACCGGTTGACCGGCCAACGATCCTCGAAACGACGGCGCTCGGCGCGGCCTGGCTTGCCGGCCAGCGCGCCGGCGTTTGGCCGAAGGCCGCCAAGTTCGCAAAGTCCTGGTCGCTCGACCGGCGCTTCAAGCCGTCGATGGACGCTGCGACCCGCAAGGCCAAGCTTGCCGGCTGGGCAGATGCCGTGTCACGAACGCTATCGGACTATGGCTGAAACAGATCCATTAATTCGCTTTCAACGTTCGCTCATCGTGAGGGTATGCTATTCCTGAGATCAAGCTATAGATTTCCGAATGAAGCCACCCGACGACATTATTGTCTTGGCGCTACGCGCAATCACCGGGGAAGTTACCGGAGCCATTCGAGCTATCGGGTTCGGCTACAGTGGAAAGTCCGCCAAATTCCTATTCTATATGGAGAAACCGCCCACAGAAAATGAGCGGGAAAATGCTGAAATAATTGCTGGCAACTTTGATGCAGGTCACCCGACGAAGCTTGAGCGGCTTGATGTTGAATTCGTTGTCACAGAAGAACCCCTCGGGAAACTAGATTTCCTTGATTTCTGCATGTTTGGAAGATCGGAGTAGGATGGTCCGCTTACCGCCCGTGTCAGATGGACGGAATTTAGAACAGAACCATAGTCTCCTGTTCCTTCCATAAGAAGCTCCGTCCCGCGTGTGGGTAGCAGGAAGCGTCGTCTTGGCGGCGTCACTCGGCGCTTTCCTTTCTGCCATCTCCGTGTTACCAGCCACCGCCATCCTGAAAGGGAGAAAACGAGTCGCCGCCAGCCTTCGGGCCAGGGCGCTCCTCCCGCGCACCCGAACGTCGAAGGATCGGCAATGGCAAGAATCATCGAGACCGCAACCGGCGCGCTGGCGCTTACCTTCGACGACGTGCTGCTTCAGCCCGGCCATTCGGAGGTGATGCCCGGGCAGACCGACGTTTCCACCACGATCGCGCGCGACATCGAGCTGAATATCCCGATCCTCTCGGCGGCGATGGACACCGTCACCGATGCGCGGCTGGCCATCGCCATGGCGCAGGCGGGCGGCATCGGCGTCGTTCACCGCAATTTCTCGCCCGAGGAGCAGGCCGAGCAGGTGCGCCAGGTCAAGAAGTTCGAGAGCGGCATGGTCGTCAACCCGCTCACCATCGGCCCTGACGCCACGCTGGGCGATGCGCAGGCTTTGATGCGCACCCACGGCATCTCCGGCATTCCTGTCGTGGAGAACGGCGGCACCGGCGGTCACACGACCGGCAAGTTGATCGGCATTCTCACCAACCGCGACGTGCGCTTTGCCTCCGACCCGGCGCAGAAGGTCCGCGAATTGATGACGAAGGAGCGACTCGTCACCGTGCGCGAGAGCGTCGAGCAGGAAGAAGCCAAGCGTCTCCTGCACCACCACCGCATCGAGAAGCTGCTGGTCGTGGACGGGGAGGGCCGCTGCGTCGGTCTCATCACCGTCAAGGACATAGAAAAGTCGCAGCTCAATCCGCATGCGGCGAAGGACGCGCAGGGCCGGTTGCGCGTGGCGGCCGCCACCAGCGTCGGCGACGACGGGTTGGAGCGCGCCGAACGCCTGATCGACGCCGGCGTCGACCTGCTGGTCATCGACACCGCGCATGGCCATTCGCAGCGCGTGCTTGACGCAGTTGCGCGGGCGAAGAAGCTGTCCAATTCGGTGCGCATCATCGCCGGCAATGTCGCCACCGCTGACGGCACCATGGCGCTGGTCGATGCCGGCGCGGATGGCGTCAAGGTTGGCATCGGACCGGGTTCGATCTGCACCACGCGCATCGTCGCCGGCGTCGGCGTGCCGCAGCTTTCGGCGATCATGTCGGCGGTGGAGGCCGCAGACCGGGCGGGCGTCGGCATCATCGCCGACGGCGGCATCAAGTTCTCCGGCGATCTTGCCAAGGCGCTTGCCGCAGGTGCATCGGCCGCCATGGTCGGCTCCTTGCTGGCCGGCACGGACGAGAGCCCCGGCGAGGTCTATCTGCACCAGGGCCGCTCCTTCAAGGCCTATCGCGGCATGGGTTCCGTCGGCGCGATGGCGCGCGGCTCCGCTGACCGCTACTTCCAGGCGGAGGTGCGCGATACGCTCAAGCTGGTGCCGGAAGGCATCGAGGGGCAGGTGCCCTACAAGGGGCCGGTCGGCGGCGTGCTGCACCAACTCGTCGGAGGCCTGAAGGCTGCGATGGGGTATGTCGGCGCTGCGAACCTCACCGAATTGCGCGACCGCGCAACGTTCGTGCGCATCTCCAATGCGGGCCTGCGCGAGAGCCACACCCACGACGTGACCATCACCCGTGAAAGCCCGAACTACCCGGGCGGCATGTAGAACCGGTCAAGGATGCAAGCATGAACCAGACCGCAATCTTCTGGCCGATGATCGCCCACGCGGCGCTGGTCGTAATAATCTACGGCATGCTCGGCCTGCGCCGTCGGCAGGCGGTCGCGGGCGGCAACGCAAAGGTGTCGCAGTTTCGCGAAAACCGTGAAGAACCGGCCGAGAGCCTGTTCGTGCGCAACGCGCTGGAAAACCAGTTCGAGCTTCCGATGCTTTTCTACGCAGTCTGCCTCGCACTGCAGGCAAGTGGCGCTGTTGATGCAATCACATTGTCGCTCGCATGGGTGTTTGCGGTGTCACGCTATGTGCACACCTTCATCCACGTCACGTCCAACCGCATCCGCTACCGTCAGCCCGCCTTCACGGTTGGCTTCCTGGCGCTCATCGCCTTGTGGGTGCTGCTTGCCGTCGATCTGCTGAGCGCGGGCTGAGGCGGGCGCAAGCCCGCGGACGATTTCGGCCAGCGCCCGGCATTCGCCCTGCCGGCTCGAGTTGCGCCGCCAGGCAAAACCCAGCATCCGCGCCGGCATCGGCTCGGCGAAGGGCACGACCCTGAGTTCGGGCATCGCCTCGCTGGCCGCGCGCGCCATTTCGGGGATCAATGTCACGCCCTGGCCGTGCGCAACCATCTGCAACAGCGTCGTCAGGCTGGTCGCGCCGTAATTGGCCATAGCGGCCGGCCGCACCGAGCCGCAGACCGCCAGCGCCTGGTCGCGCATGCAGTGGCCTTCCTCCAGCAGCATCAGTCGCTCGAGCGCCGGACTTTCGGGCGGCACCGGCGGTGATATGAAGCCCGGATCAGCCTTCGGCACGGCAAGAAAGAAGCGGTCCTCGAAGAGCGGCTCGACGCTGACACCCGCATGGTCCAGCGGCAGCGCCGCGATCATGCCATCGAGCCGGCCAGCTACCGTCTCCTCTATCAGTGTCGCCGTCACCGCCTCGCGCAGTTCCACGGCCAGTGCTGGAAACCGCTTGCGCAGTTCCGGCAGAAGCGCCGGCAGGAGATAAGGCGCGACAGTGGGAATGACGCCCAGCCGGAATCGACCTTCCATCGACGCTCGACCTCGCCTCGCCGTCGCTTCGATTTCCCTTGTCTCGGCAAGCACCCGATCTATCCGCGGTTTCAGAGCTCGCGCTTCCTCCGTCAGGTGCACGGTCTTGCCGCCACGGTCGAACAGCCGACGGCCAAGCCGCTCTTCCATCTCCGCAATCTGCGAGGAAAGGGCGGGCTGCGTCACGCCGGCAAGTTCGGCAGCACGGCCGAAATGCAGCGTTTCAGCCAGCGCCTCGAAATATTCCATCTGTCGGAGTGTCAGTCTTATCATAATCATAAATTATCGAAACGAATAGGAAATGCAATTTGTCCCTATCGGCGCGCCGGGGTAGTTTGGAATAATTCCAGACTTGGAAGCCAGCAAACCTGCCATAGGCGGGATGCGGCAGCCTTGGCTGGAAACCGGCAGATTTTACACATGCCCCCGCCGCGCTCGTCGCACCCGGGACAATAAGCAAGCGCCTAACGATCGGAGATGAAGATGGACAAGAAGGTTGACGATAGCGCGGGTAAATGCCCGTTCAGCGGAGGCGCGCGCGGACACAGGAACCGCGACTGGTGGCCGGAACAGCTCGATCTCGACGGCCTGCACCGCAATTCCGATCTGTCGGATCCGATGGACCCGGACTTCGACTATGCCGAAGAGTTCAAGTCTCTCGACCTTGATGCGGTGAAGCAGGACCTTCACGCGCTGATGACCGATTCGCAGGACTGGTGGCCGGCGGACTTTGGCCACTATGGCGGCCTGTTCATCCGCATGGCCTGGCACAGCGCCGGCACCTACCGCATCACTGACGGCCGTGGCGGCGCGGGTGCGGGCCAGCAGCGCTTCGCTCCGCTGAATTCCTGGCCGGACAACGCAAACCTCGACAAGGCGCGCCGGCTGCTGTGGCCGATCAAGCAGAAATACGGTCGCAAGATTTCCTGGGCCGACCTGATGATCCTCACCGGCAATGTCGCGCTGGAATCGATGGGCTTCAAGACCTTCGGCTTCGCCGGCGGCCGTGCCGACGTCTGGGAGCCGGAGGAGCTGTACTGGGGCCCGGAGGGCACCTGGCTTGGCGACGAGCGCTACAGCGGCGAGCGTCAGCTCCAGGAGCCGCTCGGCGCGGTCCAGATGGGTCTCATCTACGTCAATCCGGAAGGCCCGAACGGCAACCCCGATCCCGTCGCTGCCGCTCGCGACATCCGCGAGACCTTCGCGCGCATGGCGATGAACGACGAGGAAACCGTCGCGCTGATCGCCGGCGGCCATTCCTTCGGCAAGACCCACGGCGCGGGTGATCCGTCGCTTATAGGCGCTGACCCCGAGGGTGCGGATATCGAGGATCAGGGGCTCGGCTGGAGAAGCGGCCATGGCACCGGAATCGGCGCCGATACGATCACCGGCGGACCCGAGGTCACCTGGACCCAGACACCGACGCAGTGGAGCAATCTCTTCTTTGAGAACCTGTTCAACTTCGAATGGGAGCTGACTGCGAGCCCGGCCGGTGCCAAGCAGTGGAAGGCCAAGAACGCGGAGCCGTCGATCCCGGACGCCTACGATCCGTCGCGCAAGCACCTGCCGACGATGCTGACGACCGACCTGTCGCTGCGCTTCGACCCGGAATACGAGAAGATCTCGCGCCGTTTCCTGGAGAACCCGGACCAGTTCGCCGACGCTTTCGCCCGCGCCTGGTTCAAGCTGACCCACCGCGACATGGGCCCCAAGGTCCGTTATCTCGGCCCTGAGGTTCCGGCCGAAGACCTGATCTGGCAGGACGTCATCCCGGCGGTCGACCATCCTCTGGTCAACGAGCAGGACATCGCCGCCCTCAAGGCGAAGGTGCTGGCTTCCGGCCTTTCGGTCTCCGAGCTCGTCTCCGCCGCCTGGGCCTCGGCGTCCACCTTCCGTGGCTCCGACAAGCGCGGCGGCGCCAACGGCGCACGTATCCGGCTTGCCCCGCAGAAGGACTGGGAGGTCAACCAGCCCGAACAGCTCGCCAGGGTTCTGTCGAAGCTCGAAGCGATCCAGGCCGAGTTCAATGGAGCGCAATCGGGTGGCAAGAAGGTGTCGCTCGCCGATCTGATCGTGCTCGCCGGCGGCGCCGCCATCGAGAAGGCGGCCAAGGACGGCGGCTACGACGTCTCCGTGCCGTTCACGCCAGGCCGCGCCGACGCCTCGCAGGAGCAGACCGACGTGCAGTCCTTCGCGGCGCTAGAACCGCGTGCCGACGGCTTCCGCAACTATCTGAGCGGTCGCCAGTTCATGGCGCCGGAGGAGGCACTGGTAGACAAGGCGCAGCTTCTCACCTTGACCGCGCCAGAGATGACAGTTCTGCTGGGCGGTCTGCGCGTACTCGGCGCCAATGCAGGCGGTTCGGACCACGGCGTCTTCACTGACAGGGCCGGCGTTCTGACGAACGACTTCTTCGTCAACCTGCTGACCATGGACACGCAGTGGAAGGCGCTGTCGGATGGCACTTACGAAGGCCGCGATCGCAAGAGCGATGCCCTGAAGTGGCGCGCGACCCGCGTCGACCTGATCTTCGGCTCGCACTCGCAACTGCGTGCGCTGGCCGAAGTCTATGCCAGTGCGGACTCGCAGGTGAAGTTCGTGAAGGACTTCGTTGCCGCCTGGGTGAAGGTGATGAACGCGGATCGCTTCGACATCGCCTGAAAGCCTGACTGAACAAGATCTGGCGGGCGCGGAGAAATCCGCGCCCGCTTTCGTTGGCGTATAGGGTTCATCTTGCCTTCATCCCGTCCCTGCTAGCCATGGAGCAAGAATTCATTAACCATAACGCCATATCGATCTTGGCGAAGAATTGCTTTGGGGGACGTCATGACCATTTCACGCCGCGGTTTCATTGCAGGCCTGCCGCTTCTGTTTGCCGGTTGCGCTGTCACCGAATACCGATCCGACCAGCTCAACTACGCCGCGGTCCCGCATGATCGCTTCCCGCTGGCGGCCCTTTCGCCGGAAAAGATCAAGCCGGAGCTGCGCCGCCGCGAAGTGGCGTATGACGGCAACTACAAGGCGGGAACTGTGGTTGTGGATACGCCGGCCCGCCGCCTCTACTACGTGATGGGTGATGGTCGCGCGATGCGCTATGGCATCGGTGTCGGCCGGGCAGGGCTGGCCTTGCGCGGCGATGCCACCGTCGGCCGCAAGGGCGAGTGGCCGAGCTGGACGCCTACCGACAACATGATCCGCCGCGACCCCCGCAACCGACGCTACGCCGGTGGCCTGCCGGGCGGGCTGAGCAATCCGCTGGGTGCCAGAGCGCTCTACCTCTATCGCGGCGGCCGCGACACGATGTTCCGCATCCATGGTACCAACCAGCCGAACTCGATCGGGCAGGCAGTCTCGAGCGGCTGTGTCCGCATGCTCAACCATGACGTGGTCGATCTCTACGAGCGCGTGCCTGTCGGCGCCCGCGTCGTCGTCATTCAGGCCTGATCGGCAGGCAGCGAGGCCAGGGGGATGTCCGCAGGGCTCTTAGAATGATCCAGCATCCCACGCGCGAGCGGCTCGTCGCCATGCCCATGGCGGCGCTCGCCGGCTTCGTGGATGCGGTCGCCTTTCTCCACCTCGGGGGCTATTTCGTTTCCTTCATGACCGGCAACACGACGCGACTTGGCGCGTCGATTGCCGAGGCCAATGCCCGGATGTGGCTGCCGGCCCTGCTCATCGTCCTTTTCGTCTCCGGCGTTGTCGCGGGAACGCTGGTAAGGCAGGCGGCGGTGTCGCGCGGTCAGGGCTGGGTGATGGTTCTGGTCACGGCAATGCTGGCCCTGGCCGGTCTGGCTTCCATTGCCGGATTCCCATGGCTTGCGATGGGCGCGCTGGCAGTCGCGATGGGCGCCGAGAACGCAGTGTTCGAGCGTAATGGTGAGGTCAGCATCGGTGTCACCTACATGACAGGCACGTTGGTCAAGATGGGGCAGCGCATAGCCTCCGCATTGCGGGGTGGCAGCCGCACGGCATGGGCCTGGTATGGCCTGTTGTGGCTGGGGCTCGCTCTTGGCGCGGTGATGGGCGCAGGCGCGTTCCTTGCACTCGGCCTTGGCGCGATCTGGATCGCCGTAGCCATCTCCGTGACGATCACGGTGTTCTTCTTTCTCCCCGATCCGGCCAACGAGACCGCCTGAAGCGGTTTCTATTCGTGGTCGGTTGCCGCCGGGGCCCGAAGCGTCTAACAGCCAGACGACGGGTCAACCGAAGCGGGAACACCGAAAATGCGTTTAGGCGGCAGGCTGGCGGCAGCCATCGAAATTCTTGACGACATGGAACGGCGGCACCGCCCCGCAGCCGAAGCGCTCAAGGATTGGGGGCTCTCCCACCGCTTTGCCGGTGCCGGCGACCGCGCGGCCATCGGTAACATCGTCTATGACGCACTGCGGCGCAGGCGATCGGCGGGCTGGCTGTTCGATGCCGACACCTCGCGTGCGCAGGCGTTCGGCGCGCTGGCGCTGGAGTGGGCTATGGATGGTGCTGCGATCAACGGCGCGCTTGAAGGCGACCGCTTCGCGCCGGCGATGCTCGACGGTGCGGAACTGGCTGCACTTTCCTCACGCTCGCTCGATGACGCGCCGGATGCAGTGCGCGCCGACTGCCCCGACTGGTGCGTGCCGCTGGTGACCGACGCCTTCGGCGAAGATTGGGTGCAGGAACTGGCGGCGCTGGCCGCGCGGCCGCCGCTGGACCTGCGCGTCAACACGGTTGCGGCCACACGCGACAAGGTCCTGAGCGAACTCAAAGGCACCGGCGCCGCGCCGTGCGAGCTCGCGGCCGACGGCATCCGCATCCCGCCCATCGATGGCGCAGGCCGGCACCCGAACGTGCAGGCCGAACCCGCCTTCCGCAAAGGCTGGTTCGAGGTTCAGGATGAAGGTTCGCAGATCGTTGCCGAGCTTGCCGGAGCGGAAGCAGGAATGCAGGTGCTGGACTATTGCGCCGGCGCTGGCGGCAAGACCCTGGCTCTGTCGGCGGCGATGGATAATCGCGGCCAGATTTTCGCCCATGACTCCGAGAAGCAGCGTCTCGCACCGATCTTCGATCGGCTCCGCCGAGCCGGTGCCCGAAACGTGCAGGCTGTCGCCGATGCCTCAGGGCTTGGACCGCTGGCTGGCCAGATGGACCTCGTCCTGGTCGACGCGCCTTGCACTGGCAGCGGCACCTGGCGGCGGCGGCCGGATGCGAAATGGCGCCTCACCGAGCGCCAGCTCGATGTGCGACTGCGTGAGCAGGCGGATATACTCGAGAAAGCCTGTGCGTTTGTGAGGCCGGGCGGCCGGCTCGTCTACATAACCTGCTCGATCTTTGCGCGAGAAAACCAGCGGCAGGTGGAGGCATTTCTCGCCGGAAACACGGATTTCTCGCTCGTCGATACTGCACCTCTGTGGCGCGCCCGGTTTCCGCAGGCAGTGGATCGAGCTCGCCTTGAAGAGAACGGCATCGTTCTAACCCCAGCCAAAACGGGAACCGACGGTTTCTTCTTCGCAGCGTTGCAACGGCGCCCTGCCTGAGCGGCACACGCGGAACGTGAAGCTGGTGCGGCCGTTTATCCAATGATGAAACATTGGGAGCGCCGCTTATGTCGCGTATCGTCACGCTGGTTCGGTTTCTTGTCCTTGTGGTCGGCGGTGGAGTGCTGATCGGCACGGCAACTGCACCGGGTGCATGGTACGAGGCCCTTGCGAAACCGGCGTTCAACCCGCCGAACTGGGTTTTCGCGCCGGTGTGGACCATCCTCTATGTGATGATCGCCGTAGCCGGGTGGCGCGTCTGGAGCAGGACCCACACTGCCGGGGCCATGACGATATGGTGGCTGCAGCTTGGCCTCAACTTTCTCTGGTCGCCTGTCTTTTTCACGCTGCAGGCGATAGGCCCGGCCTTTGTCGTCATTCTGGCGCTGCTGGTCAGCGTGCTTGCCTTTATCTCGGTAACCAGACGTTGGGACCGCGTGGCCGCACTGCTTTTCGTGCCTTACGCGGCGTGGGTGGCGTTCGCTGCACTACTCAACGGCTCGATCCTGGTTCTCAACTAACCTCTGCTGCGCTGCACAAATTGCACGTTGCCTGCATGGTGCCGCTTTGCGATAAGCGAAGCCGGCGAAGCTGAGGGAGAGATGCATGTCGGTGCGGTTCGAGCCTTCCGGTGATTTCGAGGGGCGCGTGCGCGCGAGTTTCGCGCGCCAGCAGATCATGACCACGATCGGCGCCGAGCTCACGCGGGTGAATGCCGGCGAGGTCGAGATCGAAATGGGCTACCGCCCGGAGTTGACCCAGCAGCATGGCTTTCTGCATGCCGGCATCATCTCCACCGCGCTGGATTCCGCCTGTGGATATGCAGCCTATTCGGTGATGCCGGAAAATGCTGCCGTGCTGACCATCGAGTTCAAGGTCAATCTTCTTTCGCCCGGCAAGGGCGAGCGCTTCCTGTTCCGCGGCTCCGTCACAAAGCCCGGCCGCACGATCATCGTCGCCGACGGCCAGGCCTATGCCTATGACGGCGAGGCCAATGCAAGGCTTGTCGCCACGATGACGGCGACGATCATGGTTGTGAGCGGGCGCGATGGTATCGAAGGCTGAACCGGCGCTGACGCCGCTTGCCGGCCGTCGCATTCTCTTCGTGATGGCGGCGCAGCCGGAATACGGCCCCCACCTCCAGGCCCGCTTTTCCCCGCTGATGACCGGCGTCGGGCCGGTTGAAGCGGCGGTGGCGCTCTCTGCCGCGCTCGCCCGGCTCGAGGCTGCCGTCAGCTTGCCCGACCTCGTCGTCTCGCTGGGTTCGGCCGGCAGCCGCACGCTCGAGCAGACGGGCGTCTATCAGGTTTCCTCCGTGTCCTACCGCGACATGGACGCATCGCCGCTGGGGTTCCCCAGGGGCGAAACGCCGTTCCTCGATCTTCCGTGCGTTGTCGACCTCCCGCTTTCCGTTCCGGGCGTTCCTTTGGCCAGCCTTTCGACCGGCGCAAATATCGTCTCGGGACCTGCCTATGACACGATCGATGCCGACATGGTGGACATGGAGACCTTCGCCGTTTTACGCGCCTGCCAGACATTCGGCGTGCCGCTCGCCGGTCTGCGCGGGATCTCCGACGGGGCGGCCGAATTGCGCCAAGTTGCCGACTGGACCGAATATCTGCACGTGATCGACGAGAAGCTCGCGCAGGCGGTGGACCGTCTGGAGGCGGCTCTGGCCGAGGGGACGGTCCGGCTCTAGGGCGGGCATTGCCAATGAGGGAGGTGGCCCGCGCTGCGTGTGCCGCGCGGACCGTTGGCGTCAGCTTAGGAAGTCGAGCAGGACTGTATCGAACAGCTCCGCTTCTTCCAGTTGCGGCGTGTGGGCGCTGCGTTCGAACAGCGCCAGTCTCGGCGTGTTGCCCTCCGGCAGCAGCGGCAGCCACGTCTCGATAGGTGCCACCAGATGATCGTGGCGTCCCATGCAGATCAGCAGCGGCTGTAGACGTTCCGCTAGCACGTCGCGGGTCGGATAGGTGGCAAAGACCTCACCCCACAAGCGATCGAAGACAGGCATGTTGACCCTGACGCCTTCCCACAGCATGGCAGCATCGTAGGCCGGATCGAACCAGCTTCGCGCGGCCATGCCCAGGCACATCCAGATGAAGCGCCGCTCGGGCTCGGCGTGGATGCGCTCCTCCATCACGGCCAGATCGGCCTGCAGCCGAGCTTTGCGCTCTGGGGCCACGAGAGCATCCCATATCTGCGCGCCCGTTTGCATGTGAGCCTCCGCGTGGCTCGGTCCGGTGCCGACGAGGACGGTCCGACGAACCCGTTCCGGAAAACGTCGCGCGAATTCCAGCGCCATATAGCCATGGCCGGAATGGCCGAGCACATCGACTTCGCCCAAATCGAGCACGTCGCACATCGCCGCCACATCGTCGACGATGGTCTCCAGTTCGCAATCGCGCGCTTCAAGGGGGCGCTGCGCCTCCGCGAAGCCGCGGTGATCGATGAAGACGAGCCGCCGCTTCTGGCGAAGCTGGGTCGAGAAAGTGCGCGGATAGAAGACATGGCTGCCGATGACCAGAAGCGTCGGTCCTTCCCCCTCTATCGTATAGCCGAAGGAGAAGCCGTCGCGCGGGACCGCGCCACGCACCGCCAGGGTGTTCGTGGATTGAGACATAGAAACATATTCGCAAGGGTACTTCGCCCTTGCGCTCCATTATCGTGAATGCAGAAAGCGGCCCTGCCATCTCAGGCGGGCCAGCGAATGGTCTGCGAGCTTCGCTAACGGATCAGTTTCATTGTCGTCTCGATCATAATCGGCGCGGTTGATACATGCCGGCCGCTGTCGGCACAAGGCCGCCGGCTCTTCGAAGTCACGCGGTTCGGCTGGTTGCCGGATAAGCGCCTTTATGTTGCGCGCGCCGACGTTCGACCTTGGCCAAAAGCACCAGGCTCGCCGTCAGGAGCAGCGCCGCGTTGGCGGGATGCAGCGAAAGCGGCAGCGGCGCGCCGGTGGCTGCCAGCGAGACTTGCGCGATGTAAAGCGCTACGACGAGGCCGGCCCACCAGCCGAAGCCGCGCAGGCGTCTGACGACTAGCGCCCCCGCCAGCAAGCCCATCGCCGGCAGCGACAGCGTAAAACCTATCGAAGCATGTAGCCCGATCAGGTCCGGGTTCAGGAACAGGCCGAGCCCGGCACTTGCAAACTGGGCAAACAGGCCGATCGGCATCAGCCATGCCAGCACCGTGAACCAGCCCGGTGTTCCAAGATGCAGATCGGCGAACGTGTCGTGGGTCTTGTCCATCATCGTATCCGTTCTTGCTTGGCGGCCTTTAGGCCGACGCCTGGCGCAAAAGGGGCAAGGGGGTGTCCGCAATGCAGCCCATCTCGATCAGCGTCGCCCGCATCGCTTCGTCCAGTGGCGTGCGCGGCTCGGAACCGATGAGTTCTACCAAGCGGGTGTTGTCGAACCGCATCGGGTGCTGCCACACAGGTGCGATCTCTGCTGCCTCACGCGGGAAGCTGGCGAACGGTGCCAGAAGCCGCATCGCCCACCATGGAAAGCCGTAGACGGGAACCTTGCGACCACAGACGCGGCGGATCGCGTCCACCATGCGCATGCCGGTGTCGTCGTAGAGGCCCTCGAACTGCACCCGCTCAAACGGGCGCAGGCGTTCCGGTCTGTCGAGCAGGCGCGCGAAGGTCTCGGCCAGGTCGGGCAGGTAGGCCCAGCTATGGCCGCCGCCACGCGCCGGATTGACGATGCGGCGAACGGGCTTTCCTGGCGCGACCATCGCCTGCGCGAACCAGCTCGAGCGGGCGCCCGGACCGAAGAAGTCGCCCGCTCGCAGGATCAGCGAGGGCACCTCGGGCGCGGCTTGTTCCAGCCGCTGTTCCAACGCGACGCGGATCGCGCCTTTACGGCCTGTCGGGTTCTGCGGCGTGCCGGCCTCGACCACCGGCGTTTTTGCAGGATCGTAGTTGTAGACCGTGCCCGGCAGCACCACGCGGGCACCGACGGCTTTCGCGGCCGCGATCGTATTGTCGATCATCGGCAGTACGAACTTGTCCCAGTTCATGTAGTTGGGCGGGTTCACGGCATGGACGATCACCGCCGCACCTTCGGCAGCACGCATCACGTCTGCGCGTTGCATGGCGTCGCCCTGTACCCATTCCATCTGACCTTGGCTGCGAAGGCTCGTCACGTCGCGGGCCATGCCGCGCACTTGCCAGCCATGGCGCGCAAGTGCAGCGGCGACACTGCCGCCGACGCCACCGGTCGCGCCAAGCACGAGTGCTGTTTTCATCGTTTCCATCGGTCCAGCTCCTGATATCCAAACATTGCGATGGAAGGAAAATGGCGTATGCGTGCATGAAAAGGAATTGCAAACGATCCAACATTAGTCTGTAATATATTTATGAGTGATATGGTTGGCTGGGACGATCAGCGCATCTTTCTCGCGGTCCTTGAGGAGGGCAGCCTTTCGGCGGCGGCGCGGCGACTCGGCCTGTCGCATCCGACCGTGCGCAGCCGTATCGAGACGCTGGAACAGCAGCTCGGCACCGTGCTGTTTACACGGTCCGTCAACGGCTTGACCCCGACTGAGACAGCCGAGGCGCTGCGAGAGCCCGCCCGCGCCATGGCCATGGCATCGGAGTTCTTCGTCAGGCAGGCGTCTGCCTCAGGTGGTGAGGCTTCAGGAACGGTGCGCATCAGCGTACCGGATTTCATGGGCATCGAGGTGATTCCGGCCATGCTCGCGCGCTTGCGCGAGGCGCATCCAGCCATCCGCATCGAGCTGTCGCTGAGCAATCTGCCAGCCGATCTGCTCGCGCAGGAGGTCGATCTGGCCGTCAGAACCGTCGCCCCCAAGCAGGACGCTCTGGTGGCGCGCAAGGTCGCGGCGATACCGCTGGGGTTCTTCGCCTCACCGTCCTATGTCGAGCGCCGCGGCCGCCCGACCAGCCTCGCTGAACTGGCCGAGCATGACGTGATCGGCCCGGACCGCAATCGCAGCGACCTGGCGATGGTCGAAAGGCTCGGCGGCCTTGCGCGAGACCGCCTGGTGCTGCGCACCGACAGCCACCCCGCCCATGTAGCGGCCGCCCGCGCCGGCGTCGGCATAGCAGTGGCGCAGGTGCCGGTCGGCGAGCGCGATCCCAACCTCGTGCGCATCTTGCCCGACCTCGACGTCATGGTGCTGGAAACCTGGATCGTGACCCACGAAAACCTCGCCCGCGTTCCGCGCGTCCGGGCTGTCTTCGATTCCCTGGTCGGGTCGTTCCGGGAAATGTCCCGATCGGTCTGACGAGGAGGCGGCATGCCGGTGACCGGCCCCCATTGCGCCGACTCGCTTCTTTCACTAAAGGCTCACCATGACCGAGACAGCCCATCCCGACACCGTCCTAATCATCGACTTCGGCAGCCAGGTGACGCAGCTGATCGCGCGCCGCGTGCGTGAGGCTGGCGTCTATTCCGAGATCGTACCGTTCCAGTTGGCCGAGGAGGCGTTCAACCGCCTTGCGCCGAAAGCGGTGATCCTTTCCGGCAGTCCTGCCTCCACCGTCGACATCGGCAGCCCACGTGCTCCGCAGGCAATCTTCGAGGCGGGCATTCCGGTGCTCGGTATCTGCTATGGCGAGCAGACCATGTGCGCGCAGCTCGGCGGCAAGGTGGAAAGCGGCCACCATCGCGAATTCGGGCGTGCCTTCCTCGATATCGAGGATGAAAGCGCCCTGTTCGAAGGCGTCTGGGCCAAGGGGACGCGCCACCAGGTGTGGATGAGCCACGGCGACCGCGTGACTGCGCTGCCGGAAGGGTTCCGGGTCATCGGCACGTCCACCGGCGCCCCCTTCGCCGCGATAGCCGACGAGAAGCGCCGCTTCTACGCCGTGCAGTTCCACCCCGAGGTTGTGCATACGCCGGACGGTGCGATGCTGCTTGCGAATTTTGTGCATCGCATCGCTGGCCTCAAGGGCGACTGGACAATGGCCGCGTATCGCGAGCAGGCCATTGCCGCGATCCGCTCGCAGGTCGGAGATGGCCGGGTGATCTGCGCGCTTTCGGGCGGCGTCGACTCCTCCGTTGCTGCGGTTCTGATCCATGAGGCGATCGGCGAACGGCTGACCTGCATTTTCGTCGACCACGGCCTGATGCGAAAGGACGAGGGCGAGCAGGTCGTCTCGATGTATCGCGAGCACTACAACATCCCGCTGGTCCACGTGCAGGCGCAGGACAGGTTCCTCGCTGCGCTCGACGGCGAGGCCGATCCCGAGAAGAAGCGCAAGACCATCGGCCGCCTCTTCATCGAGGTATTCGAGGAAGAGGCAAAGAAGCTCGAGCGCGACGGCAAGCAGGCCGAATTCCTGGCGCAGGGCACGCTCTATCCGGATGTGATCGAGAGCGTGTCGTTTACTGGCGGACCATCGGTAACGATCAAGTCGCACCACAACGTGGGCGGTCTGCCGGAACGCATGAACATGAAACTGGTGGAGCCGCTGCGCGAGCTCTTCAAGGATGAGGTGAGGGCGCTTGGCCGGGAGCTCGGTCTGCCGGACCATTTCATTGAGCGCCATCCCTTCCCGGGGCCGGGGCTCGCCATTCGTTGCCCCGGCGCGGTCACCCGCGAAAAGCTCGACATCCTGCGCGAAGCGGATGCGATCTATCTCGACGAGATCCGCAAGGCCGGGCTCTACAACGCGATATGGCAGGCCTTCGCCGTGCTTCTTCCTGTGCAGACGGTGGGCGTGATGGGCGACGGCCGTACCTACGAATACGTCTGCGCGTTGCGAGCCGTGACCTCGGTCGACGGCATGACGGCCGACTTTTACCACTACGACATGGATTTCCTCGGCCGCGCCGCCACCCGCATCATCAACGAAGTCCGCGGCATCAACCGAGTCGTCTACGACGTCACCTCAAAGCCACCCGGCACAATCGAGTGGGAATGATTCAGGCCCATCCGAAGCCGCCTATTGTACGCCACAATCCTCTATCCAAACCTCCTCACTGAAGACCCTCGTATGCGCGACGGCGGCGTCTATATTTTCGAGTAGGAGATCGGGCTTTTTCCGGAAGGAGTCGGTCGGTGCGGTTGTGGAAGGTTCGTGTGCCGAGGACATCTACCAGCTGGTGCACAGATATGTAGCGGCCATTCATCGCTCCTCGCCATGACCTCGCTCAGTCTTGGTGCGTGCCAGGCATCAATTCCGATCATCGGACTGTGAGCTCGATATAGGCAGCGTCGTGGAAGACGATCTCGAGCTGTTGCACCTCGCCGAAGATGGTGCTGAGGCGTGCGCGCTCTGCCTCTCCGATCCGGGAGCCGGCATTGTCCAACTCGGCCTTCAGCCAGAGCGCCTGCGCGGCGAAATCCTCATGCGCGTGGAGGTCCACCCATTCCCTGAGCAGCGGATCGCTGATCAAGCCTTCGCTCGCCGATCTGCCCCATGTCCAGTACATCCATTCCGCGGCGAACATGGCGGCCACCGTGTCGAGATAACTGCCGTCCCGCGCGATGGCCAGCATGCCCTGACAGAAGGCTGCCACCTCCTTAATGCTGGTGTCAAACGCCTCTGGGTCGATGCCACGCGCGGCGAACGTCTTTTCGAAATAGGCGATCTGCTGGTTGGCGAGTGCGTCGAGCACGCCGATCAGCCAGCGCTTCTGTCCAATCGTTTCAGCCTTGGCCGCCGCGTAGGCAAAGATCGAGATGGCAGTCTCCACGAAAGCGCCCTCATAGACGAGATAGCGATCGAACACCTCTCGCGGCAGGCGGTCATGCCGTATGTCCCGGACGAAACGGTGGCCGACCATCGCATTAAGGACGGCTTCGTTCTCGCGCAGGATGCGTTCTGACAGGCTCTCGCCCATCTCAGCCTTCCAGGGCCGGGCTGGCGGCCTCCACGAAAGCCTTCACGCGCGCCGGATCGACCGGTTTCCACCACACCCCACCCTCCTTAAGCGAGGAAGCGACAATGACGCCACTGGTGCGTTTGAGGATCTCGACGACATTTGACTTATCGACGCCCGACCCGACCAGCAGGGGCAGGTGCGTAGCCGCGCCGATCTCCTCGATCTCCTCGACGGTCGCCGCGTTGCCTGTCCGCTGGCCGGTCGCTATCACCGCGTCGGCATCGAAGAAGGCGAGATCGCGCGTCAGTTCCTGGATTGTGCGATCGGCGGTTATCGCGTGCGCACCGTGCTTCACATGACTGTCGGCGAAGACCTTGATGTGCTCGGCGCGCAGGAGCGAGCGATAGCGCATCGCCTCGGCTGCCCGCCCCTCCATGAAGCCCTCATTGGCGACATAGGCGTTCGCCCACTGGTTGACGCGGATGAAGCGGGCACCGCCGGCCATCGCGATTGCAAACGCGGGAATCGGTGCATTGGCAAGCACGTTCACGCCGAGCGGCACGCCGGTCGCGCGCGCGATCCGGTCGGTTACCACCGACATGAAGGCGGCGGTCTCGGGCCCGATGTCCTCGGGCTTGGAAAAGGGGATGTCGCCGTGGTTTTCGATCATCAGGCCATGCAGCCCACCGCCGATGAGGGCCTCCGCGTCGCGCATGCAGACGTCGTAGACCGCATCCATTGATGTTCCCCGGTAGCGCGGCGCGCCGGGAAAGGGCGGGCAATGGATCATGCCGATCAGCGCCTTGTCGCGCCCGAATATTTCCCTTATGGCGCTTGAGTTATTGTCGGATACCGTCTGCATTCGCCTTCCTTTCTGAAAGTCTGTCATGCGCGCCCATGTGATCGGCAACGTCGCCATAGACGAGACCATCGCCGTAACCTCGATGCCCGAGGCGGGTGCCTCGATCCTCGGCCGCGAGGAGACTCGCGACCTCGGCGGCAAAGGCGCCAACCAGGCCGTGGTGATGGGTCGGACCGGCCTTCCCACCACTCTGGTCGCCGCTGTCGGCGGCGATTTCCGTGCCGAAACGATCCGCGATCGGCTTGCCGGAGAACCGGTGGACACGCATCTCGTCGCGCTTCCAGGCCGCTCCAGCGATTTCTCCATCATCTTCACCACGCCCGACGGCGAGAACGCCATCGTCACGACGACGGACTCGGCCGAGGCGCTTTCGCTTGACCAGACCCTCGACGCAATTGCGCCCGCCCGCCCCGGCGATCTCATCGTGCTTCAGGGCAACCTCAGCGAGAAGGTCACCCGCGGCCTGCTGTTGGCGGCGAAGGAACGCGGCCTCGCCACCGCCTTCAATCCTTCGCCGTTGCGAGCCTATTTTGCCGACCTCTGGCCGCTCGTGGATATCGCTTTCCTCAACCAAGGCGAGGCCGAGCGCCTGGCTGGATCGTGTGGCGCCGAGGCCGCATCCCGCCTGATCGAAGCGGGCGTACGTCGCGTCGTGCTGACCCTCGGTGGCGACGGATCCCTGCTGGCCGGTGCCGGCACGGTCGAAGCCGTCCCCGCCGTCGTTGCAAAAGCCGTCGATACGACCGGCGCCGGGGATACTTTCATGGCGACCGCGCTTGCCTCGGCAGCCCTGCGCGGCGTCCCGCTTGATCAACGCGCCGTCGCCCATGCATCGGCTGCCGCTGCTTTGACTGTCGGTCGCCGCGGAACCCGCGCAGCCTTCCCAACCGTCCCGGAGCTGCAACACATCCTCGCCGCGTGAACTAGCGCGCCGGGGCGAGCCAGCCGAGAATGTTCTTCCAGAGCCGGCCATAGCCGTCCCACTCGCAGAAGGCTGGAGACAGCCAGTGCGGGCCGATATCCGACGTCCAGGCGGCCGTACGACCCTTGCCGAAACTGCCCGTGACGAGCAGCGCATGGCCGCCCTGGTCCTCGGGCAGTCGGGCAATAACCTCGACATCCTCGCGCTCGCGCACTTCGACCTCGTTGACACCGAGAAGGAGCGGCCACTCGCCGGAAAGCCCCGCTACGGTTGGATGGTCCGGTTCCGTCACCACGGCGGTGGAGCCTTCCGGTATCTCCACACGGTCATCATAGGGCAGGCAGGTGACGGGCAGCACATCCTCGACCGGCGTGCGTCGCCAGCGCGCCTTGCCATCGATGCCCTGGAAAGAGAAGTAGCCACCGACCATCAGCAGACCGCCGCCCTTCTCCACCCAGGCCTTGATGAGCTTGAGCCGGTTCGGCACGGTCCTCGAATGAAGCCAGACCGCCGGCGGAAGCAGGAGCGAATTCGCACCGATGTCGGAAAGGATGATTACGTCAAAGGCGGCGAGACCGGCCATGTTGAAGGGGAATTTCTCCACCGCCTCGTGAGCGGGCATGTAGGTGAGCTCATATTCACTACCCTCCAGCGCCTTCACCAGGGGTTCCGCGCCGAGGTGGAAGGTGACGCTGCCGAACTGGTCGAAGCCTTTGAAATGCGTGGCGGAGCTCACCCAGCTCTCGCCGACAAGGAGGACTTTCTTGGTCATGATCTTTCCGTTCTTTCTTCAGTCATGTTCCGTCCGCGTCTCAGGCTTTCGCCTGGAAGACCGATCGTGGATTGTCCCGCATGAGGATGCTGAGGGTCGCCTCGTCCACGCCATGTCGGCGAAGCCGGGGCAGGAAGTGGCGCAGGATATAGGCGTATCCGTTGCCGCCGTAGCGCGTCAGCATCATCTTCAGGAAGACGTCGTGTGAAAGCAGGATGCGGTCGAGATAGCCGCGCTCGATCAGCTTGACGATCGCGCGCGCGGCCTCCTCGTCGCTGGGGCATTGCACCTGCTGATCGGCATAGAAGAAATCCATGCCGATCATGTCGTATTCAATGAAGGCCCCGCGCGCCGCGAGCTCTCCTTGATAAGGAAGGTCGTCATGCGAAGGGTTCATGTGGCACAGGACCGTATGGCGCAACTCCGCGCCTTCCTGTTCGGCAATGTCGAGGACCCGGTGCCCGAGCCGAAACCAGCCCGGCAGATGTACCATCAACGGAAGCCCGGTTCGGGCCTGCGCGCGTGCCGCCCCACGGAGCGACTTTTCCTCTTCTTCCGTGAATTCCGCGGAGACACCGATCTCGCCGATAAGGCCTATGCGGATGTCGGTACCGTCCACGCCGACGGTCGCCTCCCGGACGATCTCGTCGGCGATCTGGTCGACGCTCATCATCGCGACCTTGGCCGGGTGCGAGCCGGCAAGATAATAGCCAGCGCCCATCACAATGTTCAGGCTCGAAGCTTGCGCGATGCGGCGCAGGGCGGCGGGATCGCGTCCTATGCCCTGGCAGGTCGGCTCCACCACCGTGTTTCCGCCCGCGGCCGCGAAATCCTTCAGTTCGGCTATCGCCAGGGGTTCGTCGTCCAGCGTGATGTTGTGCTTGTTGACGAAAGGATCCTGGCGCAGTTCACTGAGGATTTCGATGCAGACAAAGCTTGTCGCGAGATATTGCCGCTCCGGCGTCTTCGGCGCGTGCCACCAGCAACGGCAGTCGTTCAGGACGTGCTCGTGCATCAGCGTGACGCCGAGGGTCGAGGTTTCGATCGGCCCCGCCACCGTCATCACCTTGCCTGACCGCACATGGGCTTCGGAAAGATCGCTCATCGCGCGGTCACTTCCCGCCGCCGAGACGGAAATTGGACGTAAAGATGCGTGTATTGAGCCAGATCGCCATAAGGATGATCGCGCCTGTCACGATCTGCGTGAAGAAGGGTGAGATGTGCATCAGTATGAGACCGTTGCCGATCACCGCGATGGTCAGCGTTCCGAGGACCGTGCCCAGGATGCTGCCGCGCCCGCCCATCAGGGACGTGCCGCCGAGAACCACGGCGGCGATGACCTGCAACTCAAAACCGACAGCGGCGTTCGAAGAGCCGGAGCCAAGGCGCGCGGCGATGAGTAGACCCGCGACGGCGCAGGCGACGCCCGAGACGAGATAGACCGAGGCGACGATCCATTTGGCAGGCATGCCCACGCGCCGCGCCGCCTCCAGATTGGACCCCACGGCAACCACCTGCCGGCCATATTTGGTCGAGGCAATGACGACATATCCTATGATCGCAATCGCGGCCGCGATCAGCGCGGGCATTGGAATGCCAAGCAGTTCGCCGCGCCCGAGCGCGAGAAAGCCGGGCACGCCCGAAATCGGAATCGAGTAACCTTGCGTCAGGTATAGTGCGAAACCGCGCACGATCGACAGGCCGGCCAGCGTCACGATGAAGGCCGGGATGCCCTGATAGGCGATAAACCAGCCCTGGATCATTCCCATGCCGCCGCCAAAGGCGATCATGCCAAGCACCACGACGGGCCAGGGATAGCCCATTGCAAGGAAGATTGCGGCGAGCGCGTTGACAAGAGCGACCTGCGAGCCGACCGAAAGGTCGATGCCGCCGGTGATGATGACGAAGGTCATCGCGACCGCGACGATGAGGATCGGAGCGGCCTGGCGCACGATGTTTAGTATGTTTCCGACTGTCAGGAACGTCTCGGTGGTGATCGAGAAGAACACCAGGCAGCCGACAAAGAAGGCTGTGATCGAGAGTACCTGGGCGTGTTCGGCGAGAAAATCCGCGACCGGGGAACCGGCCGCGCGTTCCGTGTAGGCGGTCAATGGCGTTCTCCCCCGACGATGAGCTTGACGAGGTCCTCGAGATCGGTTTTGCCGATGTCGCGCTCGGCGACCTTGGTTCCCTCATACATGACGGCGATGCGGTCACAGACGCGGAAGAGGTCCTGAAGACGATGGGTGATCAGCACCACGGACACACCCTTGGCCTTGACGCGGTTGATAAGCGAAAGCACGGCCTCCACCTCGGCCACGGCGAGCGCCGACGTCGGCTCGTCCATGATGAGGACCTTGGGGTTGAAGGACGCCGCACGCGCGATGGCGATCGCCTGGCGCTGGCCGCCGGAGAGCTTCTCGACCTTGGCCGAGAGGCGGGGAATGCGGATCTCCAGAGCATCGAGCATGGCGCGCCCTTCCGCCAGCATCCTCGGCCGGTCGAGGAATGGTCCCTTCGTCGGTTCGCGGCCAAGAAACAAATTTCCCACCACGTCGACATGGTCGCAGAGGCTGAGATCCTGAAACACCATCTCGATTTGGCGGTCGCGGGCGTCCGCTGGGCCGGAAAAGCGCACTTCCTGACCATCGATCGAGATCGTGCCGCCATCAGGCAGATAGGTTCCAGAAATGATCTTGGTCAGCGTCGATTTGCCGGCGGCATTGTCGCCGACAAGGCCCAGGCATTCACCCGGATAGAGATCGAGATCGACACCGCGCAACGCCTGATGCGAGCCGAACGTCTTGCGGATGCCGCGCAGCGAGACGCGCGGCAGCGGCTCCTTCCCGCCGCCGGACTGCCGGGGGAGATTTTCTCCCCCGGCATTGGCAGCCGAATGCTGTACGCCCGACATTAGTTGAAGATCGCGCGATAAGGTTCGACATTCTCCTTGGTGACGGTCGTCACCGGCACCGAAATGGCAGCATCGACCGAACCACCTTCCGATAGCGTCTCGAGAGCTTCCACGGCGGCCGCGCCCATGGCTGCCGGATCCTGCTGGATGACGGCCGCGACATAGCCCGCATCGATGCCGGCGATCGCCTGCGCGGTCAGGTCCCAGCCGAAGATTTCGACGGAGTCCTGCTTGCCCTGGCTTTCGACCGCCGCGATGGCACCCATCAGCGCGGGTTCGCCCGTCGCATAGATCGCAGTCAGGTCGGGATTGCCGGTAATGAGGTTCTCGGCGGCGGAAAGTGCCGTGTCCTGAACGTTCTGGCCGTCGACGACGCCGGCCTTTTCGATACCTTCGGCGCCCTCGATTGTCTTCTCGAAGCCTTCCTGACGCACATTCTGGATGAAGGAGTTCAACGCGCCGACGACGCCGATCTTGGCCTTGCCGTCGCTGTTCGCCTTCACATGCTCAAGGAAGAAGGAGCCGATATCGGCGCCGGCCTTGGCGTTGTCCACACCGATCTGTGCCTTTTGCGGACCCTCGGGCAGGATCGCGTCGATTGCGACGACGGGGATACCCGCATCGTCGGCCTGCTGGACGGCGGCCATGATGCCGTTCACGTCGATAGCGACGACGGCAATCCCGTCGACCTTCTGCTGGATATAGGTCTCGATTGCGCTATTCTGCGCGGCCGGGTCATTGTTGGCGTTGAAGATGACCAGCTTGACGCCGGCTTCGTCGGCTGCCTTCTGCGCGCCCTCGTTCATCTGGTTGAAGAATAGTGCTTGCTGATTGATTTGCACGAGAGCGAAAGTCTTCTCCTGTGCAGATGCCTGGCCGAAGGTAAGGCCGGTCAGCGCGGTTGCCGCGAATGCAGCGGCGAATGTTCTGCGAGTGACGTTCCAGGTCATGAGTTGATCCTCTGGTTGGCTGATCCAAAACCGCTGCTTTTTATGGTTTCGACGGCGGTGCAACGGAGTTCCGCACGACGATTTCTATCGGCAGCAATTCCTCCCCATGGCGGGGGGGCGACTGCTGCCAGTTCGTTTCGAGAAGAAGCGCCAGCGCGCGCTGACCGATAGAGCGCACCGGCTGTCGGATTGCGGTCAGCGGCGGCGCAAACAGGTGCAGCGGCCCGACATCGTCGAAGCCGATGATGGAGACGTCCCGCGGGATCGAGACGCCTTGCGCACGCAGGACCTCGATGACGCCGATGGCGATTTCGTCCGATGAGGCGAAAATGGCTGTGGCCGGCAGGTTCTCGTCGAGGAAGCGCCGCGCCGCGATCCGGCCAAACTCGACGGTATACTCGCCTTCATACCGAAGAAGTCGCGCGTTTCCGGCGGAACTCTCCATCATTGCCTGCTCCAGCCCCTTGAAGCGGCGGAGGGTACTAATCATCGTTGACGGCCCGCCCACATACAGGACCCGGCTATGACCGTGCTCCGCCAGGTGCCGGCCTGCGAGATAGCCGCCTTGAACGTTGTCGCAGAACAGCTTCGGTACGGTCGCACCGGGCACGTCCTCGTCAACGACGACAACCTTGCCGGTGTGGTTGATCAGAGTCGCCAATTCACCGTCGTCGGGGTGGTTGGTGACGAATACAAGCCCGTCGACATGATTGCGTTCCAGCATTCGAAGATAGGCTATTTCGCGGCCCGGCCGGTTGAGCGTCGCGTACAGCGACAGCGCCTGCCCCTTGCGGTCGGCCTCCTCTTCGACGGCTGCAACCAGCGTCGCGAAGAAGGGGTTGGCAATGTCGGGCACGACGAGGCCAATCGTGTCGGAACGCCCGCGGCTGAGGCGGCGCGCATGCGGGTTCGGCTCGTATTTCAGCTCGCGGATGGCGGTTTCGATACGCTGCTTCGTTTCAGCGGGGAGCTCGAGTGAACCGTTGAGGAGGCGCGAGACCGTCGTCACCGATACGCCAGCGGCGATCGCGACATCCTTCAGGCTGGTCGCACGCTCCCTCGACATTGCCTCTCCCAAGTACATCCGCCGAATTAGTAAACCGCTTTAGTGAAGCGGTTTACTAACTAGATTACGAAAGGAGGGATGAGTCAAGCAGGACTGGACATCCCTTGATTCTTGAGCGTGTTGCGCCTGGCAGGGAGCGGCGCTATCCGGTCCAATGCCCGCGGAACTCACCACTATCCAGACAACTATGACGGCCGGTAAGCGGTCCGAGGAGCCGCACCTTGAGATGCGCTGTCTGAAAACCGAGCCTGACAAGGAGCCCCATTAGAGGCAAGCGCTGCATCGGCGCGCACGCTATCGGTCCATAAACGCGCCGGGTACCGACTTGTGGAACAAATTATCGCCCATGATGGGCGAGCGGATAGGCCCGGAATGGAAAGCCGGACTGCGACTCGTGCAAATTCCGAACAGGCACAGGGCGATTGGAATGTATATTCCCAAAGCCATAACCCAGGATTGTTATAGAAAATACATTACAGATTGCTTTCAGTCACATGAAATTATGAAATAGTGTTATCGAAGAAGCTATCCGCTGCCCGTCCTGCGGTCACCAGGTTGGCCGGCCTCTGGGGCAACCTTGACGGAGCATCCGCGAAGAGGCGCTTCACCGCCCTCAGTCGAAACGCGCCCGAACTTCCGCTTTCAGGCGCGGGCCAAGTCTGTCTAAAATCTAGTGATCCGCTTAACGTCCAGAACGGTCCGCCGGATGCCTAACCTAAGTGGTTTTTTGGCGTAGAAGGAGCAGATGTCGGATACGGTGGCGAACGATCGGCGGCGGCACGCCGCGCCAGCCGAACACGACAAATATGTCTACGCTAGAGCTACCTGGCCATCATTCGTTTTGCGCTGCGGAAAATGGCGGTCATAGGCCGGCCTGCACGGCTGCAAAAGGATCGGCGCGTTGCTCCCTACTGAGACGTTGCCGAAGCTTGCTTTTCGGCCAGGTCTGCGTCGCGGTAGTACCGACCGCTATGGCGGCAACGCGTGCCGGTTCACCGCATTGGCCGGCTGTCTGCCATACAGAACGCGATAGCTTGAATTTGAGAAACCGATAGCGGCCGGATCACAGCGACAACCCTCCAACTGGTTGACGTTGTAATCGGATGCGGCAGCATATCTCGGCAAGCTCAAGGTTATCGGCCTCGAACAGGAAAAAGCGCGATCAGCTATGCTTCACCACGCCTTTCGACAGCAGGTATATGAGATACGGTCCGCCAATCATGGAAGCGGTCAACCCGACCGGAAGCTGATACGGAAACGCAACCATACGGGCCAGCCAGTCCGACACCACCATCAGCGTAGCGCCGATCATCATCGCGCCGATGACGTGATGGCGCGCGCGGCCGAGGCCGAGCAGCCGCGCTAGATGGGGGGCGATCAGGCCAATGAAGCTGAGTGGTCCGACGAACAGGGCGGCAATCGCGGTGAGCAGCGCGGTTGTCATGATGACCGACAGTCTGGCTGCAGCAAGCGGAATGCCGAGACTGCGGGCGGCTTCGGTTCCCAGTGGAAGGATGTCGAGCCAGCGCGAGAAGAACAGGCTCGCCCCCACCAGCGGAGCCATGAAGGCGAAGGCGATTGCTGCCTGCCCGAAGTCGGCCTGGCTGGTGGATCCGGTCAGCCAGGCAAGGAGGACATAGGATTGGCTGGTGCCCATGGCTATCACCGCGGTAACGATGGCGCTGGCAACCGCCCCCGTGGCCACGCCGCCGAGCAGCAGGCGTTCGGGGCCGAAACGCCCACGCGCGGCGATCGTCAGGATTATCAGCAGCGCCCCCAGCGCGCCGGCCATCGCGCCGCCGATCTGCCATGCCAGGCCCGCTGACGCGCTGACGAGGAGAACCACGGCAAGTCCTGCACCCGATCCCGCGCCCACGCCCAGAATCTCGGGGCTGGCGAGGGGATTGCCTGTCAGCCGCTGGATCATCACACCGGCTGCAGCCAGCATGGTACCCGATGCGGCGGCGACGAGGATGCGTGGCAAGCGCCAGTGCGTCAGGTCAGCGAGCAGATCGCCGCTGGCCAGAAACCAGCCGTCGGGCCCGTTGCCTGCCAGAAGCGCTGCGATGAGGGCAAACACAAGCCCGATGACGGCGAGGCTCAGCAGTACCGCCGGTCGCGCCGCCCGATGGGAAACGACGATGGTTCTGGCAAGCATCGGCCATTCCATCATACGAAGCCGCGGCAGGATCCACAGGAGCAGCGGTCCGCCGAGAAGGGCGGTGGCGGCACCGGTCGGCAAGCGCTCTCCGCTTACGCCGGCGGTGAGCTGAACCAGCCCGTCCGTAGCCCAAAGCAGGATCGCGCCGATAAGCGGCGCGGCAACGATACGCTGCCCGAGCGTACGCGCACCGGACAGCGCGGCGAGCGCCGGCGCCGCCAGCCCGACGAAGCCGATGACGCCGACTTCGGCGACGACCGTTGTGGCGATCCAGACCGCAAGGGCGACGATGGCAAGCCGGCTTGCATGAAGCGCGAGGCCAACGCTGCGCGCCGAGGCGTCGTCGAGACCGAGGATGGCAAGTGGGCGCAGGAGCAACAGCGCCGCGCCAAGTCCGACCGCAAGGCGGCTGGCGATGACGATCGTCGGGTCCCAGCTCTGCTGGACGAGAGAACCGCCGCCCCAGATGAAAAGAGAAAACAGGTAGTCGCCATTGGCGAGGATCAGCGCAGCGCTGGCCGCATTCGCGGTCAGGGCGATCATCATGCCGGCAAGCACGACGGACACCGGCTCCAGCCCGCGCCGCCATGTCAGGGCCAGGACAATCGCCACTGCCGCGATCCCGCCGGCAAAGGCGACCAGCGATACCGACCAGGCCATCAGCATTGGCGCGTAAAGCGTGGCGACTGCCATCGCCAGTTGCGCGCCGGCCGAGATGCCAAGGGTTGACGGTTCAGCCAGCGCGTTGCGCAGCACGCGCTGGAGCAGCAGTCCGGCAAGGCCAAGCGCTGCGCCAGCCAGTACCGCCACGGTCGCGCGCGGCAGCACGGCATATTCGAGAATGACGCTCTCAAGGTGGGCAGAAGCTGGGTCGCGCCCGTTCGGCCACGCAATGTAGACCTGAAACAGGAAAAGCGCTGCAGCGAGAATTCCGAGGCCTACCCACGGCAGAATGATGCGTCTTCCGCTCATGCCGCTGGCCAGTTTCCAACAGCTGTCTGAAGCAGCCGCGCGAAGCGGCGCGCGGAGGGCAGGCCGCCGAAATGATTGACGGGGGCAATCGTGGACACGCGGTTTTCGATGACCGCCGGTAGCGCGTTCCATACCGCGTTTCGCGGCAGCGTCCGGGCCGTTTCAGGAGGGGTGGGCTCGACGATAACGATGCCGGCCTCCGGCACCCGCGCCAAAGCCTCGATGCCGACAGGCGCGGCGGCACTGTAGCTCGTCGTGTCGGTCCACGCGTTTTGCAGGCCGATCTGGGCGAGAACATCGCCGAACATGGAATCGCCGCCAAACGCCAGGAAGTGCCTTGAGTCGCCGAGGCTTATTACGAAGATCGGCCTCGTTCTGCCGGAGGCGAGCGAGGAACGCGCGCGTGCAAGCGCATCTGCGGTCGTTTCCACATATGCCTGGGCCCCGGTTTGATGGCCAAGCGCCTCCCCGAGTTTCAACGTCGAACTTTCGAGGAGGGGATAGGGCGGTGTACCGGCTTCATGAACAGGCAGGTCCAGTACCGGCGCGACCCTCTCGAGTTGCGCACGCTGATAGCTGTAGAACTGTGAAATCAGGATGAGGTCCGGCTTCACCAGCCGCAGCATCTCGAAATTGGGCGTGCCGCGCAGGCCCAGATCGTTCACGGTCGCCGGAGCCTCCGGTTCCACCACCAGCTTGCGATACTGGACCAGTTCGCTGGCAGCCACGGGCACGATGCCGAGCGCCAGGCAGGTTTCGAGAAGGGCCCAGTCGATTACCGCTACGCGCGGTGCCTGACTGGCCACGGCGGCGCGCGTCGATATAGCCACCGCGATCGCGGACAGGAATGTGCGACGGGTAAACGAGGAGGATGGAGTGCGGCCTGTCATGCGTTCAGGAGACGAAGCTCAACGGTTGTCCGGTGCCGGGATGCGGCAGGATGCCCATCGGCAGGCCGTAGAGCTTGCCGAGCGTCACGGGTTCCACGATGGCTTGCGGCGCGCCACGGGCAACGACTTCTCCATCCTTGATGGCGATGAGCTCGTCGCAATAACGCGCGGCCATGTTGATGTCGTGCAGCACGACCAGCGCGCTCAGCTCATGTTCGCGCGTCAGCATATGCACCAGCGCCAGCATCTCAGCCTGATGCGCAATGTCGAGTGCCGACGTCGGCTCGTCCAGGATCAGGCAGGACGTGTCTTGCGCAAGCATCATCGCCAGCCAGGCGCGCTGGCGTTCGCCTCCCGAAAGGCTGTCGACCAGCCGGTCGGCCAGTCCAGACAGGTCCGTGCGCTTGAGCGCGGACTCCACCTTCGCGGCATCCTGCTGGCCGAAGCGCCCGAGCGCTCCATGCCAGGGAAAACGGCCGAGCGCCACCAGTTCGCGCACCGTCATGCCTTCGGCGGGCGGCGTGAACTGGGGAAGATAGGCGATCTCGCGGGCGAGTTCGCGATCGCGAAAATCGTCCAGCGGCCTGCCGGCAAGGCGAATCTCCCCCGAACTGGGTTTCTGCTGACGGGCTATGAGCCGCACCAGTGAGCTCTTGCCGGATCCGTTCGGTCCGATGACACCGGTCATCACCCCTCGTCGCAGAGCGAGCGACACGGGTTTCAGAATTAGCACCGCACCCGCGCTGAAGGTCACATCCTTCAATTCCAGCAATGCTTCCCGGGTGCGGGCACTGTCTTTGTCCATGATTACCAGCGTGTTGACGCTTTCAACTTGAACGAGCGACCCTCACCATAGGAGCAGGTGGAGACGCCCTGGCAACTTGCCACATACGTCTTGTCGAAGACATTGGTGACGTTGAGGTCGAGGCCCCAGTTGTCGCGTTGATAGCCGAGCTTCAGATCGACGAGCGTGACGGCTGGAACCTTGAGCGTGTTCTCATTGTCCGCCCACGACGACCCGATATGCCGAACGCCCGCGCCGACTGTGATGCCGTCATAGGCGATTGTATATTTGACAAACCCACGCCTTGCTGTAGGATGTGTAATCAGCAAGGGAGGGCAGTATGAAACGCATCAGGAAATACGGGCCGAAA
>NZ_JBZFLJ010000005.1:0-321972 GCF_058448885.1 Mesorhizobium sp. DxT
CCTGATGAAGTGTTCCGTCAGAAGCTGATGGCCGCAGATCGATGAAGCGACTACATTGCTTGCGCTCGCAAGTCGCACTTCAGCGAAAACTCACAGGGTTTGGCCGCCGGATGGATGCCGTCTGGCGCTGATTGTTTCTCCGCTAGGCCACCTACTCCTCGCGGCGCCCCGTAGCGTCGCGATCACGTTCGTATCGTCTGGCGACGGGAAACGGCGGCAACCATGCCTCGCGACGATCGCTCCACAACTCGTAGGTCGGGACCAGTTGGTCAGGTGCATCGAGTGAGCCCAGGTTCACCTCGATTTCGTCGCCGCTACGCCCGAAAACGGACGAACCACATTCCGGGCAGAAATACCGCCCGGCATAGTCGCGTGTTTTGCCGTCGACCGTCACCGCATCTGCGGGAAAGATCGCGGATGCGTGGAAAAGCGCGCCGTGATGCTTGCGGCAATCGAGGCAATGGCAGATGCCGACCCGGTACGGGCGCCCTTTGGCAACCAGCCGGACCTTGCCGCACAGACAGCCGCCGGTAAATTCTTCCATGCGTATCGTCTCCAGCATCAAACGGAGGCCACAACTACAACGAGGCGTGGCAACGGTCCATCATGACCGCTTTTGGATCCGCCGACACGGCGATGCTATGTAAGAAAATGCTGATGCAGCGCCCTGCTCCTTTGCGTGACTTTCGCTAGTCAAACGCCTCGTAGCTGATCGGCCAGATCGGTCGCGACAGGTTTCGGTAGCCCGCCGTCTTTGGATTGCTGGGATAGCAACCCTCGACCGCCGCATGGACGATTTCCTCGGCGATCGGCGCGAAGCCGGCATGGAAGTGGTTCGTCGACTTTATCAGCAACACCTGCTTTTCGAGCGGATCGACGCCGAGATTGCTGAAGATGTCGGGCTCGAAGGTCTGCGTGCGGTTGGTGTTGAGGATGATGTCGATCTCGGTGCCGGCGAGCCGTACGAGCGCGGCCGGCCCGAGCGTGACCCGGCTGGTGCCGAAGGTCTGCCATCCTTCCTTCGCCAGCTTGCGGATTTCGAACAGACCGTCGAAGGGCTGGCCGCTGGCGGCGTTGGCCTTTCCGCCAATACGCATCTCCAGCAACGTGCCCTCGCCCGCGCCGTGCGCGAAGATGACCGCCTGTGGATCCCAGATCGTGGCGATACCGATGCGGTCGATGCCGCTGGCGGCAAGCGCGTGCAGCAGCGCCGTGTTGTCGCCGGCGGTGCCGCCGCCGGGATTGTCCCACATGTCGGCGATGACCAGCGGCTTGCCGCTTTCGCCCGCCCGTTTGGCGCGCTCGATCGTCTGGTCGACCGTCAGGCTGTTCATGATCGTCCTGCCGCGCATGGCGCGAACTTCGAGACCGAGTTTTTCGGCAAGAGCTGCCCCGGTTTCAGGCGCGTTGTCGGTCACCACCAGCATGCGCGTGCCGAGTTCCGGCACGTCGCCGGCCATGAAGCCGTGGATCAGGGACACCGAGAGGACCCCGTCCCTGCCCTGCAAGGCCTTGATGCGGTCTACGAAGGAGCGCGTCGGCTCGCGGCTGGTCGGGAACACGTCGATCATCCGGCAGTCGAAGGTGGAAATGACGGGCCGGATTTCGCCGCGCGTGGCGCGCAGGGCAAGGTCCACCACGTGCTCGGCGCGCTCGACGAAGTCCGTATGCGGGAATTCGAGGAAGGCTGCTAGGATATCGGCGGCGGCCACGCGCTTCGGCGTCAGGTGGCTGTGCGGGTCGAGCTCGGCTGCCACGATGACGTCCGGCCCGACTATCTCGCGGACACGCGCCAGCAGATCACCTTCACAATCGTCCAGTCCGCGCGCGACCATGGCGCCGTGCAGACCGAGCACCACGCAATCCACAGGCATTGCTGCCCGCAACTGGTCCAGAATCTCGTCACGCAGGGCCTCGTAGACGTCGAGCCGCACATAGCCGCCCGGTTCCGCCCAGGTGGCGGTGCCCTCGATCAGGGTGAACCCCTCCACTCTCGCCCTGCGGCGCAGGACCGGGATCGGCGCCGAGCACAGCGTCGGCGTTTCGGGATGCGCGCCCGGGCCTGCGTAGAAGGCCATCTCGAACGCATGCCTGTCGGTCGGGATCGGCGAAAAGGTGTTGGTCTCTGTGGCGAGAGACGCGGTGAAGACACGCATGCGATGATGTTCCGGTAGTTTGGCGCCGCCCCTAGAGAGGCTTGTAGGCGACGGCCTCGACCTCGATCTTGATGTCGATCATCAAGCGCGATTCGACAGTGGTGCGGGCCGGTGGGTCTTTCGGAAAGTGTTTGGCGTACACCGCGTTGAATGCGCCGAAATCGCGCGCGTCCTCGATCCACACTGTCGTCTTGACCACGTCTTCCATCCCGCAGCCGGCGAGCGCCAGCGCGGCCTTCACATTGGTCAACACCTGTTCTGTCTGCTCGGTGATGCCGCCCTTGACGACGATGCCATCGGCCCCGACGGGTACCTGGCCCGACACGAATACGAAATCGCCGGCGCGCACGGCGGGAGAAAGCGGCACGTGGGAGGTGCCGAAGCACTGCTTGGTCATATGTCTGCTCCTTTGTCGGCCTGAACCGGCCTATTTGACCGCGCCGATCGCCAGCCCGCGCACCAGATAGCGCTGCAGCCAGGCAAAGACGATGGCGACGGGGATGGTGGCAACGAAGGTCGCGGCCATGACGTGATGCCATTCGACCGTGTAACGACCCGCCACCAGCGAGAAAATCTGGATCGGCAGCGTGTAGCTTTCCTGCCGCCTGAGCATGGTGAGCGCGATGACGAACTCGTTCCAGGCGTTGATGAAAGAGAAGATCGCCGTGACCGTGATCGCCGGAAGAGCCAGCGGCAGGAAGACCATGGCGAGCGCCCGCGCGGGGCTGGCGCCCTCGATCCAGGCCGCCTCCTCCAGATCCTTCGGGATGGTGGAGAAGTAGCTCTGCAGCATCCAGACCGTGAAGGCGACGTTGAAGGCGCCATAGACGAAGACGATCGAATTGACGTTGTCGAGCAGTCCAAGCCAGACGACGAGGCGGAACAGGCCGATGACGAGCACGATCGGCGACAGCATCTGCGACACGAGCAGGAACTGCCGGAAGGCACCCTGCCCTGCGAACCTGAACCGGCTCATGGCATAGGCCGCCGGGATCGAGACCAGCAGCGCCAGAACGGTCGACAGCACCGCCACGTAGACCGAGTTCCAAAGGGCGTTGCCGAAATTGGTGGCGGCCCACATGTCGATGAAGTTGCGCCAGGCTTCTTCGCGCGGCCACCATGTGGGCGAAAGAACCTCGTTTGCCGGCTTGATCGCGGTGATGAACATGACCGCGAACGGGAACAGGATCAGCACCACCAGCGGCGAGAGCAGCAGCCAGAAAAGCAGCGACTTCTTCAGCTTCTCACTCATGCGCGTTCCTTCCGCATGGCCAGTGAGACGTAGACGACGGTAAAGGCGAGCAGCAGTGCAAACATCATCAGGGAGAGAGCCGATGCCTCGCCGAGTTTCCCAAAGCGAAAGCCGAGCTTGTAGAGGTAGGTCACCAGAATATCAGTCGAATTTGCCGGACCGCCCTGTGTCGTCGCCCAGATGATGGGAAAGGAATTGAACACGTTGATCATGTTGAGAACGATCGCGATGTTCAGGAAGGGGCGCATCAGCGGCAGCGTGATCTCGCGGAAGGTCTGCCAGCGCGAAGCGCCCTCCAGCTTGGCTGCCTCGTAAAGGTCGTCGGAGATCGACGACAGTCCGCCCAGAAAGATCGTCACCGTAAACGGGATCGTCACCAGGATGCCGATCATGATCTGCACCGGAAAGGCGGTCGAGGCGCGCGCCAGCCACTGAATGTTCTGGTCGATCAGGCCCAAGTTCCTGAGACCTGAATTGAGCATGCCGCTCTCGCCGCTGAGCGCCCAGCGCCAGACGATGGCCGTCATTGTGAGCGACACCGCCCATGGCAGCATGATGATGACGCGCGCCACCGAGCGGCCGTAGAAATCCTCGTTCAGGATCATGGCCACGGGCACCGAGATAATAAGCGCCCCGACGACGATGCCGCCTGTCCAGATGAAAGTACGCCACAGGGCGCCGAGGAAATCGGGGTCCCTGAACACGGCCGTATAGTTTGCGAAGTCGTTGAAGCCGCGCAGTTGGCCGAAGCGGTTGACGTCGTTGACCGAGATCGTGCCGAGTTGGAACAGCGGCCACAGGATGATGAATGCGGCGAGCAGGAATCCCGGCAGTATCAGCACGTAGGGGTTGGTCAAAGGCGAGCGCATCGGTGTCTCGTCATGATTAGCCGGCGGAAACGGCGGGATTGCTTGGTCGGCAGGCGCGGGATTCCGCGCCTGCCGCCTGTCAGGTGGACCGGCTATCAGTTGCCGAGAATGCCGTTGATCTTCTCGGCAGCGGCATCAAGAGCAGCCTTGGGCTCGCCATCGCCGAGATAGATGGTCTGCACCGCGTCGGAGGTGGCTGCAGCGATTTCCTCCCAGCCAGCGATGACCGGCGCGAAACGTGCGTCCGGCAGCAGCGCAGTGAACTCCTTCAGGTCGGCATTGTCGGCAAAGGCCGGCTGCGCGGCCACTTCCGGATTTACCGGCAGGAAGCCCTCGCCCGAGGTGAACTTCGAGCGCCATTCGGTGGTGAACAGCATGTCGAGGAACTTCCAGGCCGTTTCCTTGTTTTGCGAATTCTCGAACATGATGATCGAGTCGGTCACGCCGTAGGTGCCACGGTCGCCCTCAGGTCCGGCCGGAATGGCGGCCACGCCATACTGCAGGTCCGGCGCCTCTTCCTTGATCTGGTTGGACAGGAACGGCGCGGTGATCATCATGCCGACCTTGCCCTGCTTAAACAGGTTCTGCACGTCCTCGCGATTGTACGAGGTGACGCCCGGCTGTGTTGCGCCCGAGTCGATCAGCGACTTGTACATCTCGGCCGCCTTGTAGCCGGCGTCCGTATCCAGCCCGGATGTACCGTCTTCTTCGACGAGGTCGCCGCCATAGGCCCAGAAGGCATAGTAGAAATAGACGTCGGTCTCGATCTCCTTGCCCTGCATGCCGAAGCCGGCGATGTCGTCACCCAGTTCGCTGATCTTCTTGGCGGCCTCGGCGAGCTCATCCCAGGTATCCGGCACCTCGGTGATGCCCGCCTGCTCGAAGAGCGCCTTGTTGTAATACATGGCACGCGCGGACGCGGCGACTGGCAGGCCGTAGGTCTGGCCTTCCATCACCGACGGCTCCAGGAAGACCGGGAAGAACCTCTCCTTGAATTCGTCGGTCATGTACTCGTCGAGCGGCGCGGCAATGCCCTGCTCGACGAAGTCGATGAGCCAGCGCGTGCCGATGATCGACAGATCGGCATTGGCGTTGCCGGAGATGTCGGTCGTAAGCTTCTGCAGCAGAACGTCCCACGGCACGACCTCGACCTGGATGTCGGAGCCGGGATTGGCCTCCTCGAACGCCTTGGCGGCTTCATCGAAATAGGGGCCGGTCTTGGAACTGTACTCAGCGACTGTGACGCGCACCGTCTCGGCGGCGGCCCATCCGGTGAATGCCAGAAGTGCTGCGCCCGCGACTGCGGATCTGAGCGCGGTTTTGTTCATTGCTATCTCCCTGTTCCTCTCTCGTGTTCCTGTGCGCCGGCATGCTGTTTCGACGGTCGTCTGCGGCGCCAGCGACAACCTCTGATGTAATTTTTTTACAGAAATTTGGAAAACGCAAGGAGATTCGCACATTCATGTTGCTAAATTACGAGTTTTCGGCAAACCTCATGAAAACGGCCGTGAACGGCCTTGGCGGGCGCAACCGATGTTCAAGGGAAGTGCGCGTCGCGATCAGGGGCGAATGGGAGTGTGATGATCGATCTTGCAGGGCAGAGAATTGTCGTTACCGGTGCTGCCGGCGGCATCGGCAGCGCGATGGTGGAGGTGCTGGCGGGGTTTGGTGCTGCGGTGGTCGCCTGCGACATCGACGGGGCCGACCTTGGACTGCCGGGCGTGGCCGAGGCGCATCCTTTCGATCTGATGGACGATGCGGCGATCGAGGCTGCGGCAGCAGAGATCTGCGCCGGCGGTGCCCCCGACGCCGTCATCTCCAATGCCGGCTGGACGCGCGCCGAAACCTTCGCTGATGTCAGCGCCGATGCGCTTTCGCATGAGCTGAACCTCAACCTGCGCAGCGCGGCGCGTTTGTCCCAGGCATTTCTGCCAGCCATGCGCGAGCAGGATGGTGGCGCCTTCGTGTTCATCTCCTCGGTCAACGCGCTTTCCCACTACGGCAACCCCGCCTATGCGGCGGCAAAGGCCGGCCTGCTCGCCTGGATGCGGGCGATCGCGGCGGAGGAAGGCCGCAACGGCATCCGTGCGAACGCGATTGCGCCGGGCTCCGTGCGCACGATGGCCTGGGATCATCGCATCGAGCGCGATCCGGCAATTGTGGGAAAAATCAAACAGCTCTATCCGCTGGGTCGCATGGTGGAGCCTGCGGAAGTGGCGCGTGCCGCGGCCTTCCTGGTTTCCCCGCTGGCGAGCGGCATCACGGGAACGGTGCTGCCGGTCGATGCAGGTATATCGGCGGGCAACCTGCCCTTCCTGGAACAAATCGCCGTCTGAGGAGCACGATCAATGGCCGATCTGAAACTGACAGACATTTCCAAGCGCTATGGATCGATGTCGGTCATCGAGAAGCTCTCGCTCTCGATCGACGATGGCGAGTTCGTCGTTCTCGTGGGGCCGTCCGGCTGCGGCAAGTCCACCCTGCTGCGCATGATCGCGGGGCTGGAGCCCATCACCGGCGGCGATCTGGTGATCGGCGGCGTGCGAGCGAACGACATCCCGCCGCAGAAGCGCGACACGTCGATGGTATTCCAGTCCTACGCGCTGTTTCCGCATATGACGGTGCGGGAAAACATCAGTTTCGGCCCACGCGTGCGCGGCGAGCCCAGGGCCGAGACGGAAACACGCATCCGCCGGGCCGCCGAAATCCTCAACCTCGGCGACTATCTCGACCGACGGCCGGGGCAACTTTCCGGCGGCCAGCGACAGCGCGTGGCGATGGGGCGCGCAATCGTGCGCGATCCCAAAGTGTTTCTGTTCGACGAACCGCTTTCCAATCTCGACGCCAAGCTGCGCATCCAGATGCGCACGGAGATCAAGGCGCTTCACCAGAAGCTCGGCACCACGATCGTCTACGTGACCCACGACCAGATAGAAGCCATGACCATGGCCGATCGCATTGTGGTCATGAACGGTGGCCGTATCGAGCAGGTCGGCACGCCTCTGGAGCTTTACGACAACCCCGCGAATACGTTTGTCGCGGGTTTCATCGGCTCGCCTGCAATGAGTTTCCTGCAAGGCAGGACGGCCTCGCAGAACGGTACGCCGGTTGCGACTCTCGGCGACGGCACCAGACTGCCGATCGCGCGCGGCCATGGCGAGCGTCCGGTAACGGTCGGCATACGGCCTGAATCCTATCGCCGTGACCCCGAAGGGCCTTTGGCCCTGTCTGTCAGCGTGGTGGAGCCTACTGGGCCGGAAATCCATGTGTTCGGGACTATTGCAGGCGAAGACGTACGGGTTGTGCTGCGCGACCGCGAACTGCCGAAACCGGGCGAGGAATTGCGGCTTTCGGTGCCTGTCGAGCACGTGCACCTTTTCGACACAGACGCCGGAGAGCGGTTCGGAGGAGATTTCCACTGATGGATACGCGCGCGCCCGCAGCCCCCGAACGCACGGTCGACATCATCGCCCGTTTGCAGGACCGGCTCGAGCGCGGGCGCGGCGCCGAAATCAGGCTCGTGGAAAGCATCCTTGCCGACCCGCAGTTTGCCGCCCACGCGCCGATTGCGCAGATTGCGGAACGGGCGGGCGTCAGCGAACCGACGATCACCCGGCTGGCGCGGGGGCTGGGCTTTCCAGGCACGCGCGAGATGCGTTTTCATCTGGCGCAGGCGCTGGCCATAGGCGGCGCCTACCTGCGCGAGCCGAGCGTGCCGGCCGAGGAATTGCCGCTGTCCGCGCAGGTGATCGCCAAGGTGGCGTCCGGTGCACACGCTGCGCTCGACCTCATGTCCATGGGGCTTGCCGATGTCGACATCGAAGGCATGGCGCGGCAAATCTGCCGCGCCAGCCAGATTCTCGTCTACGGCACCGGCGGCGGGTCGTCATTCGCGGCCGTCGAATTGCAGAACCGGCTGTTCCGCCTCGGTCTTCACGTGACCGCGCATACCGACCCGCAGCTCCAGCGGATGAGTGCTTCCGTGCTCGAGCCGAAGGCCGTCGTCATCGGCTTTTCGGTCTCCGGCCAGGCGGCATCGGTTCGCGATGCGGTGACGATCGCAAGGCAATACGGCGCGAAGGCGATTGTCGTGACGACTCCCAACACGCCGCTTGCCAAGGCAGGTGATGCGTTGTTGCCGCTGACGTTCAAGGAAGACGGCAACCTCTACAAGCCGTCCTCCACCCGCTATGCGCTTCTGGAGGCGGTCGACATCCTCGCCATGGCCACGGCGCAGACGATCGGGCCGAAAGTGCTCGAATCGCTGCGGCGCGTACGCCACAGCCTCGCCAGCCAGAACATCCGCAACCCTGACCTGCCTATCGGAGACTGACACTTTGCGTATCATGGACCTCGAAACGCCCGCCGTGGTCATCGACCGGACGAAGGTGGGTGCCAATCTCGCGCGCGCGCAGGCCTATGCCGATGCCAACGGGCTGAAGCTGCGCCCGCACATCAAGACGCACAAGCTGCCGATGTTCGCCAGGCTGCAATGCGAGCTTGGTGCCAGTGGCATTACCTGCCAGAAGGTGGGCGAAGCCGAGGTGATGGCCGACGGCGGCATCACCGACATCTTCATCCCCTACAACATTCTGGGCGATGGCAAGCTGGAGCGACTGAAGGCCCTGCATCAACGCGTGACCATGTCGGTGAGTGCCGACAACACTGTTACGGTCGCGGGCTACGCGGACCACTTCACCGACCCCGCACGCCCCCTGCCCGTCCTGATCGAATGCGACATCGGCGCCGGGCGATGCGGCGTCCAGTCGGCCGACGAGGCGCTGGTGCTTGCCCGCCAGATCGAGGCCGCACCGGGCCTTCGCTTCGAAGGGCTGATGACCTATCCGCCGCGCGGCGCGCTGGAAGCCGTGGAACGGTGGTTCGAGGATGCGGTGGCCCTGCTGGAGAAGAACGGCATGGCGGTCAACACGGTCTCGAACGGCGGCTCCCCGGACTTCTACTCGGCAGCAACTGTCAAGAGCGCGACCGAGCACCGACCGGGCACCTACATCTATTCCGACCGCATGCAGGTGGCGCTCGGTCACGGCACGCTGGAGGATTGCGCGCTAACCGTGCTTGCCACGGTGGTTAGCCGGCCGACACCCGACCGCGCCATCCTCGACACCGGCTCCAAGGCGCTCGCCGCCGACACGGCGCCGGTGCCGGGCCACGGGCACATCGTCGAATATCCCGATGCGGTCATAACCACGCTCAACGAGGAACATGGCATCGTCGACCTGTCTGGCTGCACTCGCAAACCGGAGATCGGCGAGAAGGTGCGCGTCATTCCCAATCATGTCTGCGTCGTCTCGAACCTCTTCGACGTGGTCAACCTTACCGACGGCGAGACCGTGCTGGAAACCGTGCCGGTCGCGGCACGCGGCAAGCTCGCCTGATTTTTGCGCCAACCAACGGACAGACCCATGATCTACGACAAGAACCCCTTCCCGCAGGGTGATGCCGACCGTCACGCATTGTGGGAGATGCTGGTGCATCGCGACATCGACGCCTTTCTCGCGCAGGACTGGTCGATGGTGGCCGACGATTTCGCCGAGGACCGGTTCTTCGGCATGCATGCGCATTTCCTGAATGACGCCGATTCCTGGCGGCTGCAGTTTCCCGATGTCGCGACCTATCGCGACGAATGGCTGCGCCAAGCGAAGGAGACCGCGGCGACCGAGTTCGCCGAACCGCTGCGCGCCGCGCTTTTCCGGGTGACCAATATGCGCGACATGGATATCGACGGCGATCGCGCGGTGCTGCACAAGAAGTTCAACGGCAATGTGCGCAAGGCCGACGGCACCGAAGACCGGCTCAACTGGCAGACGCTCTATTTCTGCTCAAAGCTCGACGGGCAGTGGAAGATCACCGGTTTCGTCGGCTACATGCCCCACCCGCTCGGCCGCTGAGCACAGCGATGCGGACCGCCATCGATCACGATCGCGGTCCGCGCAAGCACTCTACTCCGCCGCTTCCTTGAAGGCGCCGGGTGTGTAGTTGAGGATCGGCCCCAGCCAGCGCTCGACCTCGGCGATGTCCATGTTCTTGCGCCGCGCGTAATCCTCGACCTGGTCGCGCTCGACCTTGGCGACGCCGAAATAGTAGCTGTCGGGATGGGCGAGATAGAGCCCCGAGACCGACGAACCCGGCCACATGGCGTAGCTTTCCGTGAGGCTGACGCCGGCCTGCTGCTCGGCGTCAAGCAGGCGGAACAGCGTTGCCTTCTCGGTGTGATCCGGCTGCGCGGGATAACCGGGTGCGGGGCGGATGCCAGCATAGGGTTCGCCGACCAGGTCGTCGGGCGCGTAAGCCTCGTCGGCGGCGTAACCCCAGAACTCCTTGCGCACCTTTTCGTGCATACGCTCGGCAAAGGCCTCCGCGAAGCGGTCGGCCAGCGCCTTGACCAGGATCGAATTGTAGTCGTCGTTGGCGCGCTCGAAGCGTTCGGCGATCGCGACTTCCTCGATGCCGGCCGTCACCACGAAGCCACCGAGATAATCGGGCTTGCCGCTGTCGACAGGCGCGACGAAATCGGAAAGCGCCACATTGGCCTTACCGTCGCGCTTGGCGAGCTGCTGGCGCAGGGTGAAGAAGGTGGCGAGCTCCTGGGCCCTACCCTCATCCGTGAACAGCCTTATGTCGTCGCCAGCCGACGCCGCGGGCCAGAAGCCGATGACGGCGCGGGGGGTGAACCACTTCTCCGCGATGATCTTCTCCAGCATCGCCTGCGCATCGGCGAAGAGCTGGCGCGCGGCCGCACCCTGCTTCTCGTCTTCAAGGATCTTCGGATAGCGCCCTTTCATCTCCCAGGTCTGGAAGAAGGGCGTCCAGTCGATATAGCGCGCCAGCTCGGCCAGATCCCAGGTCTCGAAGGTTCGGGTGCCGAGGAAGGACGGCTTCGTCGGCTCATAGCCGGACCAGTCGATACGGTGGGCGTTGGCGCGCGCGCGGGCCAGCGGCAGGCGCTGCTTCTCGGCCTCGGAACGATGGTGGGCGTCGGCGACCTTGCGATACTCCGCGCGAAGGGTCTCCACATAGCCGGGTTTCTGGTCCGAAGACAGCAGGCTGGAGACGACGCCGACGGCGCGGCTGGCATCGGTGACATAGACCGCCTGCCCGCGCTCGTAGCGTGGATGGATCTTCACCGCCGTGTGCACGCGGCTGGTCGTGGCGCCGCCGATGAGCAGTGGAATATCGAAGCCTTCGCGCTCCATCTCGGCAGCGACGTGGGCCATCTCGTCGAGCGACGGCGTGATCAACCCGGAAAGGCCGATGATGTCGACCTCCTCCGTTCGCGCGGTCTCGAGAATCTTGGTCGCAGGCACCATCACGCCAAGGTCTATGATCTCGTAATTGTTGCACGCCAGAACGACGCCGACGATATTCTTGCCGATGTCGTGAACGTCGCCCTTCACGGTCGCCATCAGAACCTTGCCGGCGCTCTGGCGCTGTCCGCCGCCGGTGGCAAGCTTTTCCGCCTCCATGTAGGGCAGCAGCACGGCGACGGCCTGCTTCATCACGCGCGCCGATTTCACGACCTGCGGCAGGAACATCTTGCCTGCGCCGAAGAGGTCGCCGACGACATTCATGCCGGCCATCAACGGCCCTTCAATGACATGAAGTGGACGCTCGGCGTTCTGCCGTGCTTCCTCGGTGTCGGCCTCGATGTATTCGGTGATGCCGTTGACGAGCGCATGTTCAAGCCGCTTCTCCACCGGCCATTCGCGCCATCTAAGGTCCTTTTCCCTCGCCTCCTTGCCGCCCGCGCCCTTGAACCGCTCGGCAATCTCGAGCATCTGCTCGGTCGCGGTGTTGCCTGCCTTCGGCCGGCGATTGACGACGACGTCCTCGCAGGCCTCGCGCAGCTCCGGATCAATCGATTCGTAAACGGCGAGCTGCCCCGCATTGACGATGCCCATGTCCATGCCGGCCTGGATGGCATGGTAGAGGAACACGGCATGCATCGCCTCGCGCACCGGCTCGTTGCCGCGGAAGGAGAATGACAGGTTCGACACGCCGCCCGACACGTGAACGTGCGGCAGGGTCTGAATGATCTCACGGGTCGCCTCGATGAAGTCGACACCGTAATTGTCATGTTCCTCGATGCCCGTCGCAACGGCGAAGATGTTGGGATCGAAGATGATGTCCTGCGGCGCGAAACCGGCCTTCTCGGTCAGCAGCTTGTAGGCGCGCGTGCATATCTCGACCTTGCGTTCCTTCGTGTCGGCTTGTCCGGCTTCGTCGAAGGCCATGACGACGACGGCGGCGCCATACATGCGGCACAGCTTCGCCTGTTGGAGAAAGGCCTCCTCGCCCTCCTTCATGGAGATCGAATTGACGACCGGTTTGCCCTGCACGCATTTCAGGCCGGCCTCGATCACTTCCCATTTGGAACTGTCGATCATCACCGGCACGCGGGCGATGTCCGGTTCGGCGGCGATCAGGTTCAGGTATTCCTGCATCGCCTTCTTCGAATCGATCAGCCCCTCGTCCATGTTGACGTCGATGATCTGCGCGCCGTTTTCCACCTGGTCGCGCGCGACGTCGAGCGCAGTGGCGTAGTCTCCCGCGGTAATCAGCTTGCGGAATTTCGCCGAGCCGGTCACGTTTGTGCGCTCGCCGACATTGACGAAGGGAATGTCGTCGGTGAGCGTGAACGGCTCGAGGCCGGAAAGCTGCATCAGCGGTTTCACCGTCGGCACGCTGCGCGGCGCATGGCGGGAGACGGCCTCGGCGATTGCCGCGATGTGCTCCGGCGTCGAGCCGCAGCAGCCGCCGACGATGTTGACGAGCCCTTCGCGGGCGAATTCCTCGACCTGGTCGGCCATGAATTCGGGGCTCTCGTCATATTTGCCAAATGCGTTGGGCAGGCCCGCGTTTGGATAGGCGCAGGTGAAGGTGTCGGCGACGCTGGAAATCTCTGCCAGATGCGGCCGCATCGCAGCCGCACCGAGCGCGCAATTCAGGCCGATGGAGAACGGCTTTGCGTGTCGCACGGAATGCCAGAAGGCGGTCGGCGTCTGGCCGGAAAGCGTGCGGCCGGAAAGGTCGGTGATCGTGCCGGAGATCATGACCGGCAGGCGAACGCCCTTTTCGTCGAACACTTCCTCCGCCGCGAATATCGCGGCCTTCGCGTTGAGCGTGTCGAAAATGGTCTCGATCAGGATGATGTCGGAGCCGCCGTCGATCAGGCCGCGTAGCTGTTCGGCATAGGCGATGCGCAGCTCGTCGAAGGAAACCGCGCGATAGCCGGGATTGTTGACGTCGGGCGAGATCGAGGCGGTGCGGTTCGTTGGGCCCAGTGCACCGGCGACGAAGCGGCGGCGGCCGTCCTCCTGCTGGGCGCGCAAAACGGCGCGCTTGGCAAGCCGGGCGCCGTCGCGGTTCAGCTCATAGACCATCTCCTCCATGCCGTAATCCGCCTGCGCGATGGTCGTGGAGGAAAAAGTGTTGGTCTCGACAATGTCGGCGCCCGCCTTTGCGTAGCGGTAGTGAATCTCCTCGATCGCCTTCGGCTGGGTGAGGATCAGCAGGTCGTTATTGCCCTGCTGGTGGCAGGCACAGCCGGTGAAGCGGTCGCCGCGGAAATGATCCTCGTGAAAGCCCAGCTCCTGAATCTGTGTGCCCATCGCACCATCGAGGACGAGGATGCGCTCGCGTGCGGCTGCCGCAATCGCCGCGAAAATCTCCGACCCATCCGGCTTCGGGGCTTCGGGTCCGAAAAGGGCATCTAAAGATGAAGGCATTTGCGACACTACTTATTCCTTGGACGACACAGTCTGTCGTCACATAAAGACATCTTTATGTCAACATGCAGGACCGGAGCCTGATCGGTGAATTGGCCGCGCCGGTCGTGGACAAGGCCGCTGCCGCGTTCTACCTCTCGGGGGCTGCAACGTCTCAACTCCGTGAGCCGACGTCATGACCCCTTCCAAAGACATTGCCCGCCTGATCGAGATCATGGCGGCGCTGCGCGACCCCGCATCCGGCTGCCCCTGGGACATCGAGCAGGATTTCGCGTCGATCGCTCCCTACACGATCGAGGAGGCCTACGAGGTCGCAGACGCTATCCAGCGTGATGACCGCGACGACCTGCGTGACGAGCTGGGCGATCTGCTGCTGCAGGTCGTCTACCATGCTCGCATGGCCGAGGAGGAAGGCGCCTTCGACTTCGGCGATGTGGTTCATGCCGTGACGAAGAAGATGATCCGTCGCCATCCGCACGTCTTCGGGGACGAAGCGGCGCGCGGCGCCGGCATGGCAAAGGGCATGTGGGAACGCATCAAGGCCGAGGAAAAGGCGGAGAAGCGCGCTGCCCGCCTTGCGCGTGGGCTCGACCCGGAAGATCACGGCAAGGGCTTTCTGGACGGCATACCGCTGGTCCACCCTGCCCTGACGCGCGCCTTGAAACTGCAGGAAAAAGCCGCACGCGTCGGCTTCGACTGGAAAGAGGCGAAGCCGATCCTAGACAAGATCGAGGAGGAGATCGGCGAATTGCGCGAGGCAATGGAAAAGGGCGCGGAAGATGAAGTCGCCGGTGAGTTCGGCGACGTGCTCTTCGCGATCGTCAATTTCGGCCGTCATCTGAAACTCGACGCCGAAGACGCGCTGCGGCGCACCAACGACAAGTTCCGCAACCGCTTCCACTATGTCGAGGCGGCGCTTGAGGCGCAGGGTCGCACGCTCGACGATGCCTCGCTCGACGACATGGAAGCGCTCTGGCAGCAGGCCAAGGCAGCGGAATAACCGACTGAAATCGAGAAAATTTCGCCGCGATGTCACTGCAGCGATTTCAATCTCGTCATGGTTTCGAACCCAACAGAAGGAAGCGAACCATGACTGCACAAATCGATCTCTTTGCCGCCGCGCCGACGCTGATGAAATCCTGGACCGGCACGTCGATGGCCGTCGCCTCCAGCCTGGAGCCGAGCCTCATCGAACTGGTGAAGATCCGCGCCTCGCAGATCAACGGCTGCGCTAACTGCCTCAACATGCACACCACCGAGGCCCGCTCGAAAGGCGAGACCGAGCAGCGCATCTATCTACTGTCGGCGTGGCGTGAGGCACCGTGCTACACCGACCGCGAGCGCGCCGCTCTGGCCTGGACGGACGCACTGACCCGTCTTTGCGAGGGACGTGAACACCATGCCGCACGCGAGACGCTGCAGGCCCATTTCAGCGAGGAGGAGCAGGTGAAGCTGACGCTGATGATCAACGTCATCAACGGCTGGAACCGGCTTGCTGTCGGCTTCGGCCTCTGGCTCGATCCGGCCGAGGCCAAGACCGCCGTACAGGCTGCCGCCTGATGACGCAGGCGCGCCCAAGCGACGACGCTGCGGGGAGCTTTTCCTCGCAGCGTCCCATGCTGATGCGAGTTGCCTACCGCATGCTGGGCTCGGTCGCCGACGCCGAGGATGTGGTGCAGGAGGCATTCATCCGCTGGCACGCGACCGACCGGAGCGCGGTCAGAGAACCCGGCGCATTTCTGCGGCGCACTGTCACCAGGCTTTGTCTCGACCAGCTCAAGTCGGCGCGTCACAGGCGGGAGACCTATATCGGCCCATGGTTGCCGGAGCCGGTCATGGAGGAAGACGTTCAGGAGGATGTCACGCTGCCTCTTATGCTCGCACTGGAACGGCTGTCACCGCTCGAGCGCGCAGCGTTCCTGTTGCACGACGTCTTTGGCCTCGCCTTCGACGAGGTTGCGCAGACAATACAGCGGGATGAGGCCGCCTGCCGTCAGCTTGCAGTCAGGGCGCGCGCCCACGTGCGCGAAGCGCGGCCGCGCTTCGAGATCGACAGGCAGACGGGCAAGGAAATCGCCGAGGCGTTCTTTGCCGCTTCCCGCAGCGGCGACATGACGGCGCTTGGCGCGATGCTGGCCGCCGGTGTGAGTGTTCATTCGGACGGTGGCGGCAGGCGCCCGGCCGCGCTGGAGCCTATCATCGGCTTCGAGGCGGTCATGAAGGTGCACGAGAGCCTCGTCGCGGTCTTCAAGGAAGGCGGCTCCACACTGGTGCGGGCCGGCCTCATCAACGGGTTGCCGGGCTTCATATCAATGGAGGCGGATGGACAGATACAGACGACGACGCTCGACATCGAGGATGGTCGCGTCACCGCGATCTACATCGTGCGCAATCCGGAGAAGCTGAGGCATCTGAACTGAGCGCAGCCGGCTATTCCGCCGCGCGTCCGAAGCGTTCCTCGATTTCCTTGCGAATGGCGGCGGTCGCGTTGACGACGAGATCGACGCTGCCGTCTTCGTGGTTCTCGCGCCCGATCACGTCGCCATTGCGGTAGACCCAGTCGATCTCGCCGGCGCGCGCGGTCGTCAGCTTCACCCGGACGGCGGCCGTGGCACCCGCAATGCGTTCTTCCACCAGCGCGCTCAGGCGATCGACGCCTTCACCGGAAATCGCGGAGATCGCAACGGGCTTCGCGGTTCCGCCATCAGCCTGCAACAGCCTTTCCCGGTCGGTTTCGTCCAGAAGATCGACCTTGTTCCAGACTTCCAGCACACGCCGCTCATCGGACGCGTCGACGCCGAGATCGCCCAGAATGCGGGCGACGTCCTCGGCCTGTGCGGCCGTATCGGGGTCCGAGATGTCGCGAAGGTGGATGATCAGGTCCGCCTCCACCACCTCCTCCAGCGTGGCGCGGAAAGCAGCGACGAGATGGGTGGGCAGGTCGGAGATGAAGCCGACGGTGTCCGACAGGATGACGAGCGTTCCATACGGCAGCCGTACCCGGCGCAGGGTCGGATCGAGCGTCGCAAACAGCATGTCCTCGGCCAGTACCCCCGCCCCGGTCATGCGATTGAACAGCGTCGACTTGCCAGCGTTGGTGTAGCCGACGATGGCGACGATCGGATAAGGCACCTTGCGGCGCTTGGAGCGATGCAGGTCGCGGGTGCGCCGCACCGTCTCCAGCTCGCGCTTCAGCCGCATGATCTTTTCCTGCAGCATGCGACGGTCGGCTTCGATCTGGGTTTCGCCGGGGCCGCCAAGGAAGCCCGCGCCGCCGCGCTGGCGCTCAAGGTGCGTCCAGCTTCGGACCAGACGGCCCTTCTGGTAGTTGAGGTGAGCGAGGTCCACCTGCAGCGTACCTTCGCGCGTGCGGGCGCGCCGGCCGAAGATCTCGAGGATGATGCCGGTGCGATCCAGCACCTTGGCGTTCAGCGCCTTTTCGAGGTTTCGCTGCTGAACCGGTGTCAAAGGGTGGTCGACAAAGACCAGCTCCGCCTCATTGTCCTTCACGATGGTGGCGAATTCATCCAGCTTGCCGGTTCCGAGCAGGGTTGCCGGACGTGGATCGTTGACCGTGACGATCTCGGAATGGACGGTGTCCAGATCGATCGCCGCGGCAAGACCTATGGCTTCTTCAAGGCGCGCCTGTGCGGACCGTGGCTGGCGAGGGCGTGCCCTTGCAGCCTCGTCTCCCGATGCCTTCGGCAGCCGGGTCAAAACCGGCACGATAATGATTGCGCGGGCAGTCTTTTCCTGGGGCATCTGGTCCTTTGCCGCTCCTGTCGAGCGGCGCCGAGAGCCCCCTGCCCGTTCGGTCTGGGTCAATCAGGCTTCCCGGCCGTTTTCGTCGCCGTCGAACATCTGCACCGGCTGGCTGGGCATGATGGTCGAGATTGCATGCTTGTACACGAGCTGCGAATGGCCATCGCGTCGCAGGAGGACGCAGAAATTGTCGAACGACGTCACGACGCCTGTCAGCTTGACGCCATTGATAAGGAAGATTGTGAGTGGATTCTTGCTCTTGCGAACTGAATTCAGGAACACGTCCTGCAAGTTTTGGGTCCGTTCCGCCATTTTTCTTGTCTTTCGCCGATCCCCCAACGGAATGCCACTAATAGCGCCCATTTGGGTGCGCCCTGTCAAGCGCGCAACAACAAAGTCGGCCCGCCGGAACGGCGAGCGAACGATTCATTCGGCCCCTTTCGATGTCGCGGTTATCAGGCCGGTGTCTTTTCCGCAATGTCAAAAAAGGCCTCGCGCAGAGAAAGCGTCACCGATCCGGGGTGCCCGTTGGCGACACTCGCGCCGTCGATGTCGACGACCGGCATCACCACCGTGGTGGCCGCGGTGATGAAGGCTTCCTTGGCACCTTTTGCCTCATCGACCGAAAAGCTGCGCTCCTCGACCTTGAGGCCGAGCTTCTTTGCGACATCCATGACAGTTGCACGCGTGATGCCGCGCAGGATGCCGAATTCGGCCGGGCGCGTGACCAGCGTGCCGTCCGCAGTGACGATCCACGCATTGGTGGAAGCGCCTTCCTTGACGGTCCCATCAGTGTCGATGAACCAGGCTTCCACGGCGCCGGCTTCGCGGGCTTTCTGGCGTGCGAGCACATTGGGCAGGAGGCCGACGGTCTTGATGTCGACGCGCTCCCAGCGATTCTCCGGCACGGTGATGACCTTGACGCCCTCCGCCGCCCGTCGCGCGGCGACTGCCGGGCTCGATCGCTTGGCGGTGACGACGAGCGCGGGCTGGGTACCGGCCGCGGGGAAATAGTGATCGCGCGGGGCGACCCCGCGGGTCACCTGCAGATAGACCAGACCATTCTCGACATGATTTCGGCGCACGACCTCGCGCATCACGAATTCGAGCGCGCGCCGCGCGATCGGCCATTCGATGCGTAGCTCCCGCAACGAGCGGTCCAGCCGGTCCAGATGCCGTGTCATGTCCATGATGTTGCCGCGAGCGACCTCACAGACCTCATAGACGCCGTCGGCAAACTGGTAGCCGCGATCCTCGACATGCACCGAAGCATCGGCGTGCGGCGTGTAGCGCCCGTTGACATAGGCAATGCGTGGCATGGACCCTCTCCAGGAAATGATGCGGCAGTCTCGAAACTGCCAGTCAATGAACAGGTTCGTCAGAAGAATTCAAGGCTGACCCTGAACATCTGCTCGACCTGGCGCACTGCCGACGCCATGGCGAAGATCACCACGCGGTCCTTCGGCTTGATGCGCAGGGATCCGTTCGGCCGGATGACGGCATTGTCCCGCAGGATTGCGCCGAGCCGGATGCCTTCCGGTAGATCGAGTTCGCGCAGCGGGCGGCCCACCAGGGGCGACGTTTCGAGCGCCTCCGCCTCGATGATCTCGGCAGCGCCGTGCTGAACGCTGTGAACGGCCCGGATGCGGCCGCGCCGGACCTGCTGCAGGATACGGGAAATCGTCGCCATGCGCGGGTTGATGTAGGCGTCGACGCCCAGCATGCCGGCGAAGTCGTGATAGGTCGGATTGTTGATGAGCACCAGGTTGGCTCGGCAGCCGAGCCGCTTGGCCATCACGCCTGAAAGGATGTTGACTTGATCGTCATTGGTGAGCGCGACAAGCAAATCCGCTTCCGCGATGTCGGCTTCCATCAGAAGCTTCTGATCGAGCGCACTGCCGTGCAGCACGATGGTGCGGCGGAGGCTGTCGGCGGCCGCGACGGCGCGTTCGCGTCCAGCCTCGATGATCTTCACCTTGGCAGGTGTATCGCCGTTTTCGATCGCACGCGCCACATGCAGCCCGATATTGCCCGCGCCGGCGATGACGATCCGGGCGGCCTTTTCCTCGTCGTGGCCGAAAAGGCCCATGGTGCGGCGGACCTGCTGCTTCGAGGCGACGACGTAGGCGATGTCGCCGACGGCAAGCTGGTCCAGTGAGCTTGCCACGAACAGACGCCCACCGCGCGAAATGCCGACCACGGTCGCCAAAAGGTCTGGGAACAGCTCGCTGAGCTGCGAGAGCGGCGTGTCGACGACCGGGCAATCCTCGAGGCACTCCAGCGCCACCATGATGATGCGGTCGTCCGCAAAGCCCACCGCATCCGCCGCACCCGGCAAGGCGATGCGTCGCAGAACCATCTCGCCGACTTCCAGCTCCGGCGAGATGATGACGTCGATCGGCATGTTGTCGCGTGAGAACATGCCCATGGCGTGCGGCTGGAGATAGGCCTGCGCACGGATACGCGCGATCTTGGTCGGCACCTCGAACAGTGAGTGTGCGACCTGGCACGCAATCATGTTGACCTCGTCGTGAAACGTCACGGCGATGATCATGTCGGCGTCCTTGGCGCCGGCCGCTTCCAGCACATCCGGATGTGCGCCATGACCCACGAAGCCGCGCACGTCCAGCGCATCGCGCACGTTTCGGATCAGCTCCGGTGAAAGGTCGATAACCGATACGTCGTTCTTCTCGGCGGCCAGTTTCTCGGCAATGCCGTAACCGACCTGCCCCGCTCCACAAATGACGACACGCATGTCGTATTACACCCCCAGGGATTTCAACTTGCGATGCAGCGCCGAGCGCTCCATCCCGATGAATTCCGCTGTGCGCGAGATGTTGCCGCCGAAGCGGTTGATCTGCGCCAGCAGATATTCCTTCTCGAAGAGTTCGCGGGCCTCGCGCAGCGGCAGCGCCATGATGTGCTGATCCGACTGGTTCGGCGCGCGCGGCATCACGTCGCCGATCTCCTGCGGCAGCAGGTCGGCTGTGATCGGCGCGTCGACGTCGTCGCCGCGTGCCAGGATCATAAGGCGCTCGATGTTGTTCTTGAGCTGGCGGACGTTGCCCGGCCAGTTGTGCGCCTGAAGCACGGCGAGCGCGTCGTCGCCGATGCGTCGCGGCCGGATGCCGGCCTGGCTGGCGATCTGGCGCATGAAATTGTCGACCAGGAAGGGTATGTCCTCGCGCCGTTCGGAGAGCGCCGGCACAAGCACCGGCACGACCGCCAGCCGATGGTAGAGATCCTCGCGGAACCGGCCCTGACGGATCATCCCCTCGATGTCCTGCGCGGTCGACGAGATGATGCGCACGTCGACCTTGACGCGCTTCGAGCCCCCCACCCGCTCGAACTGCTGGTCAACCAGCACGCGCAGGATCTTGCCCTGCGTCTCGCGCGGCATGTCGGCGACCTCGTCGATATAGAGGATGCCTCGATGCGCCTCCTCCAACGCGCCGACCTTGCGCTCGCCGCCATTGGCTTCGGTGCCGAAGAGCTCCATCTCCATGCGCTCCGGCGTGATCGAGGCAGCGCTTACGGTGACGAACGGACCGCTTTTGCGGGCGGACAGGGAATGGATGGCACGCGCCGCAAGTTCCTTGCCCGAACCCGATGGGCCGATCACCATCACGCGGCTGTTGGTCGGCGCCACGCGTTCGATCGTCTGGCGAAGCTGGCTCATGGCTGCCGACATGCCGATGAGATCGAAGGTTTCGCCGCTGCGCTTCTTCAGATCCGAAAGCTCCCGGCGGAGCTTGGACGTTTCCAGCGCGCGCTCGGCGATCAGGATCAGCCTGTCCGCCTTGAACGGCTTTTCGATGAAATCGTAGGCACCACGCCGGATGGCCGAGACCGCCGTCTCGATGGTTCCGTGGCCGGAGATCATCACGACGGGCAGGTTGGGATGCAGCTTCTTGATCTCGTCCAGAAGTGCCAGCCCGTCCAGCCGCGATCCCTGCAACCAGATGTCGAGGAAGACGAGGCGCGGCACCCGGTCGGCGATGGCAGCCAGAGCGCTGTCGGCGTCGTGAGCCGTGCGCGTCTCGTGCCCCTCGTCATCGAGGATGCCGGCGACCAGTTCGCGAATGTCCTCCTCATCGTCAACGATCAGAATGTCAGACGCCATTTTCTACCTTTTCGTTCGTCTTGTCGTCCGCCGCCCCTGCCGCAGGCAGTACGATACGGATCATGGCCCCCCGGCCGCCGTGGAAGGAATCGGGGGCGTCGTGCAGTTCGAGTCGTCCACCATGGTCTTCCACGATCTTCTTGACGATCGCGAGGCCGAGGCCGGTCCCTTTTTCACGGGTGGTCATATAGGGCTCCAGCAGCCGCTGACGGTTTTCGCGCGGCAAGCCCTTGCCGTTGTCCACCACGTCCACCGTGATGTGCTTGCCGGACCGTTGCGCGCGGACCAGTATCACACCCGGCTCGCCGCCTTCACGTTCCACGGCCTCGATGGCTTCGGCCGCGTTCTTGATGAGGTTGCCGAAAGCCTGGCTGAGGAGACGGCTGTCGAACGTACCCATCAGTGGCTCGTTGCCGAATTCCCGCATGAAGGTGATGTCGCTTCGGCTGACTTCAACCAGGAACGAGGCCTCACGCAGCGGCTCGCGCAGGTCCAGCACCTGCATGTCCGGCTTGGGCATGCGCGCGAAGGCCGAGAACTCGTCGACCATGCGGCCGATGTCGCCAACCTGGCGGATGATCGTTTCGGTGCATTGGTCGAAGATCTCGCGATCCTCGGTGATGGATTTTCCGAAGCGTCGGCGGATGCGTTCGGCAGAAAGCTGGATCGGCGTCAGCGGGTTCTTGATCTCGTGGGCGATGCGTCTCGCAACGTCCGCCCAGGCAGACGAGCGCTGCGCCGACACGAGATCGGTGATGTCGTCCACGGTCACGACGTAGGATGTGGCGCTACGCTCCTCTCCACCCTCCTCGGTCGTGACCTGCACGTTGAAAGTCCGCTCGGCACCACCGCGATAGAACGTCACCTGCTCGCGATGAACCGAGCGCCCGAGCGTGCGGCCAATGTCGAAAACGCGACCGACATGCGGCAGCACCTCGGTGAGGCTGCGGCCCAGCACGTTGCCGGAGCGGATGGTGAGCATTTCCTCGGCGGAGCGGTTGACCATGGAGATGGCGCCGTCCTGGCCGACGCCGATGATACCGGCGCTAACGCCTGACAGCACCGCCTCGGTGAAGCGTCGTCGTTCGTCGATCACGTCTTTTGCGGACAACAGTTCGTTGCGCTGCGATTTGAGCTGGCGGATCATCTCGTTGAAGGTCTCGGCGAGCGACGCGACGTCGCCGTCCGAGCGGCGCACCGGCACCGCGACATCGAGATTGCCGGTCGAAACCTCGTCGGCCGCGCCGATAAGCTGGCGGATTGGTCGCACGATGCGGTCCGCGACCGCTATGCCGGTCCAGATTGCCGACAGGACGATGATCAGCGTCAGGCCGAGATAGGCGAGCGCGAAGGCAAGCTGCGTCGGCAGCCGGTTGTTCTCAAGCTGCCGGTATTCGTCGGTGTTGGCGCGCACGATCTGGCGCGCGCGGATAACCTGCTCGTCGAGGGTGCGGATCGTATAGAGATAGGCGTCATCGATCTCCCGCAGTTTCACGATCGCGCCGATGATGTTGCGAACCCGCGGCTCGATCAGCACGGGCAGGCCATCAGCGGCCGTGCGCACCGTCTCTATCGGCGGCGCGGGCATCTGGAAGTCTGCATCCGTCTCCGCCTGCATAATGACCGAGCCGTCGGCCCGGATGAGTGCGGCGTGATCCAGGCCCCGCCCGCGCGCCTGCTGCGACAGCAGCGAACGGAACCCGGTGCGGTCGAGGCCGTAGAGCGTGCGGCTGGCGTCCAGCACATAGGCGGTCGAAAGCGTCGCGTCCTGTAGATTTCGTGCGTTTTCCAGCACATAAGCTTCGGCAATCGACATCGACGAACTGATGATGACCTTGGTGCGGATCTCGAACCAGCGGTCGAGACCGATGTCGAGCGTCACCGAGGCGACAATCGCGACGAGGATCGCGGGAATGGCCGCGACCAGCGAGAACATTGCGACGATACGTACGTGCAGGCGTGATGCGGCCTTGCCGCGCCTGCGAGCCATGACGATGCGGTAGCCTTCGCGCGCGATCAGCGCGATCAGGAGAATCACGAAGGCGCCGTTGATCGCCGACAGCCACACAGGCGTCGATTCGTCAGGCGTGATGGGTGTAAGGCCTAGCAGCACCGTGAACGACAGGCCGGCCGAAACAAGGGCGCCCACAATGGCGACGATTCCCGGCAAAGCCAGCAAGCGCCGGCTTTCGACGGCGGCGGCTTCCGGTATTGCCGGTGGTGTCATTGCGGGTGTCTGTAGCGCCATCAGCTCTGGTTAGCCGTCCATCACGCGTTGCATCTATGCAACGCATTGTGGCGATTGTGCAACAAACACATCGCGTCCGGGAGGTGCAAAGAGGGTAATCGGCTATTTCGAGGCGCGATAGACGTTGACGCCCAGCTCACGGATTTTCTTGCGTAGCGTGTTGCGGTTCAGGCCAAGCAATTCCGCTGCCTTGATCTGGTTGCCACGTGTCGCGGTCATCGACGCGAGCACCAGCGGATATTCCACTTCGGCGAGGACGCGCTGGTAGAGACCGGGGGGCGGAAGCTCAGTGCCGAAACCGGCAAAATAGCGCTGAAGGTGAAGCTCCACCGCCTGACTGATCGTGATGTCGTCGGGCAGCATCGCGGCGGCGGGCATGGCCGGCGACGCCTCGACTGTGCGCAGTTCGGTCTCGATGATCTCGGCGGTGATTTCGTCCTGCGGATAGAGCGCGGCGAGCCGCCGGACGAGATTTTCGAGTTCGCGCACGTTGCCCGGCCACGGGTAACGTTTCATCAGTTCGACGCCTGTCGTCGAGATGCGCTTGGGCTGCAGCCCTTCCTTCTCGCCGAGCTTGAAGAAATGGCGCACGAGGTCCGGCACATCCTCCGCGCGCTCACGCAGTGCCGGCAGGCGCAGCGGGACCACGTTGAGACGATAGAACAGATCCTCGCGGAAGAGCCCCTGATTGATGAGCGTGCGCAGGTCCTTGTTGGTGGCGGCCACGATGCGAACGTCGGTGCGGATCGGCGTGCGCCCGCCGACTGTCGTGTATTCGCCCTGCTGGAGGACGCGTAGCAGCCTTGTCTGTGCCTCCATCGGCATGTCGCCGATTTCATCCAGGAACAGCGTGCCACCCTCGGCCTGCTCGAAGCGGCCGGTCGAGCGGTTCTGCGCGCCGGTGAAGGCACCCTTCTCGTGGCCGAAAAGTTCCGACTCGATCAGGTCGCGCGGGATGGCAGCCATGTTGATGGCGACAAACGGCCCGCTGCGGCGGCGGCCGTATTCGTGCAGCGCTCGTGCGACCAATTCCTTGCCGGTTCCGGACTCGCCGGTGATCATCACCGTGAGGTCGGTCTGCATCATCCGCGCCAGCATGCGGTAGATGTCCTGCATTGCCGCCGAGCGACCGACGAGCGGCATCGGGTCCGGCTGCTCTTCGCCGCGCATGTCGGGCACGTGGCGGCGCGGCTCGGACAGCGCGCGATTAACGATTGTCAGAAGCTCGGTGAGATCGAATGGCTTCGGCAGGTACTCGTAGGCACCCGTTTCCGAAGCGCGGATCGCCGTCATGAAGGTGTTCTGCGCGCTCATGACGATGACGGGAAGGTCCGGCCGTGCCTTCTTGATGCGCGGGATCATGTCGAAGGCATTTTCGTCCGGCATCACCACATCGGTGATCACCAGATCGCCCTCGCCCGCTGCGACCCAGCGCCAGAGCGTGGAGGCATTGGAGGTCACGCGCACCTCGTGGCCCACGCGCGACAGCGCCTGGTTCAGAACGGTCCGGATCGCGGCGTCGTCGTCGGCGACGAGGATGTTTCCGCGCGTTGTCATGCAGGGCTTCCTTCTTCGGCTGTGTCGTCCATGGCACGCGGCTCCCTCCAGGCCGGCATGAGAACGCGGAATGTGGTGCCGCGCGCGGACGAGTCGCATTCGATCACCCCGCCATGCTCGCCCACGATCTTGGCAACGAGCGCCAGCCCGAGGCCGGAACCGTTGGTCTTGGTGGTGATGAACGGATCGAAGAGGATCGGCAGGATGTCGTCGGGCACGCCCGGCCCGTTGTCGTGAACGCAGAATTCCAGCGGCAACGAAACGCGATCCCGCGTGCCGGGCACGGAAAGCCGTATTCCGGGCCGGAACGCGGTCGAGAGCGTGATTTCACCCTCGGGATCGCCACCAATGGCTTCAGCAGCATTCTTCACAAGGTTGATGAAGACCTGGATGAGCTGGTCGCGATTGGCATAGACGGGCGGCAACGAAGGATCATAATCCTCCACGATGCGCACGCGCTTGCCAAAACCGTTCCGCGCCAGCGCCTTCACGTGGTCTAGCACGACATGAATGTTGACCGGCCAGCGGTCTATCGGCCGCTCGTCGGAAAAGACCTCCATGCGGTCGACGAGCGAGACGATGCGGTCGGTCTCGTCGGTGATGAGGCGGGTGAGCGCGCGGTCCTCGTCCGAGACAACAGTTTCCAGGAGCTGGGCTGCGCCCCGGATACCCGACAGCGGGTTCTTGATCTCGTGCGCCAGCATGGCGGCCAGCCCGGTGACGGACCGCGCAGCGCCCCGGTGGGTCATCTGCCGGTCGATCTTGTCGGCCATCGACCGTTCCTGGAACATCACGACGACGTGGCCCGGCAGTTCCGGGACCGGCGCGACGTAGAGGTCGACGATACGCTCAGTGCCCAGCCGCGGTGAGGAAATGTCGACGCGATATTCGTTGAACGGCGCTCGGCGCTCGCGCACCTGCTCGACAAGCGTCAGCAGCGGGCTGCCGAAAGGCACGAAACGCTCGAGCCCGTCGCGCGCCAGCATCGCGGCGCTGGAGCGGAAGAAGTCCTCGGCATCGGCGTTGGCGAACGGGATGCGCCCATCCGGCGCGACCATGATGACAGGATGGCGGATCGTGTTGAGCACGATCGCTGCCGGGTCGATGCCTACAGGAAGCCCCGACGTCATGCAGCACTCCTAAGGTCGGCCTCGGCTGCAGTCGAAAACACGCGACGCAGACCACCGATCACCATTGCCGGCTCGGTCGACGTCATGACGAGGCGGCGAAGCTCATCCGAGACGGCGGGAGAATGGCGGTCGAGATACCAGCCGAGATGCTTTCGGGCCTGACGGAGGCCAGATTCGGTTCCGTACAAAGTGAGCATGTCCTCATAATGGCCTGTAATGTAATCGCAAAGTTCGTTAGATGAATGCGGAATGCCGTCGCCGCCACCATCACCAGCCTCGCCTGCGATCGCGCCGGCAAGCCAGGGCGCGCCATAGTGTCCACGACCAATCATCACCGCGTCGGCGCCCGACTGGGCGAGCATCTCCGTCGCATCTGCGAGAGTCTGCACGTCGCCATTGGCCACGACCGGGATGCTCACGGCCTGCTTGACCCTTGCGATGGCGCGCCAGTCAGCCCTGCCCTTGTAAAACTGGCAGCGCGTGCGGCCATGAACGGTCACCATGGCGACGCCCGCCTCCTCCGCCCGGCGGGCGATGGAGGGAGCATTCATTGCATCCTCGTCCCAGCCAAGCCGCATCTTGACCGTCACCGGAACCTCGACCGCGCCGATGATGGCCTCGATCAGCGACAAGGCATGGTCGGGGTCGCGCATCAGCGCCGAGCCGCAATAGCCGCCGGTAACCTTCTTTGCCGGGCAACCCATATTGATGTCGATGATGTCGGCGCCTTCACCGGCCGCGATCCGTGCTCCCTCGGCCATCCATTCGGCATCCCTGCCCGCGAGCTGCACGACATGGATCGGAACGTCGGGACGGCGGATGCGTAGCGCGGAGTTGCGCCGGCCCTTGGCGAGCTCGCCGCTGGCCACCATTTCGGACACGACCAGCCCTGCCCCGTGCATGGTCGCACGCTTGCGAAAAGGCTCATCGGTAATCCCAGACATCGGCGCAAGGAAAACGCGGTTTCCAACCGTGAGGCCTCCGATTTGAAGGGGCTCCGCGACGTTGGTGGAAGGGTTCATGCACAAAAACCAAGCAATCCTATTTTCTGCACAACGCCTAACCAGAATTGGCGCGTTGTGCAACTGCGAAAACGTGCGGGATGGCGCGTGCGGGCGAATTTGGCTGGCGAATCCGCGCACAGGTAACTAAGCCTTGCCCTGACTTCAATGGAAACCCGGGCAAATCATGACAACAGGCGGGATCGGTGTGGTGATCGTAGCGGCGGGACGCGGCGAACGCGCTGGCCAGTCCGCTGACGGTCCCAAGCAATATCGGCGGATCGGCGGCGTTCCGGTGATCCGCCGCACGCTCGACGCCTTTCTTGCACATCCCGCCATCGGTGCCGTCGCGGTGGCCATCCATGCCGATGACGATGCGCTGTTTGCCGAAGCCGTGGGCGATGCTGCCGGGGACGTCATCGTCGTTCACGGCGGCAAGACGCGCCAAGGATCGACACGCCTTGCCCTTCTGGCGCTCAAGGAGCGCCGGCCCGCGGCGGTCCTGATCCACGATGCGGTGCGGCCCTTTGTCGATGCTGCCCTGATCGATCGTGTGGCTGCGGGCCTCGAACGAGGCGGAGGCAGCCTGCCCGCCCTGCCCGTTTCAGACACGCTCAAGCAGGCCGGCGCCGACAGCCTTGTCGAGCGGACGGTGCCGCGCGAGGGGCTGCATGCCGCGCAGACGCCGCAAGGCTTCCCGTTCGAGGCGATCCTTGCGGCTCATGAACGCGCTTTTGGGGCCGATCGCGACGACTTTACGGACGACGCCGCGATTGCGGAATGGGCCGGCATCCCGGTGTGCATCGTTCAGGGCTCGCCGGACAATGTGAAACTCACATGGGCAAGGGATATCGAGATGGCAGATGCGCGTCTTTCGTCGCCGGGCGCCTTTCCCGACGTGCGCACCGGCAACGGCTATGATGTGCACAGTTTCGGCGAAGGCGACCACGTGACGCTGTGCGGTGTCGACATTACCCACCACCGCAAACTCTCCGGGCACTCCGATGCCGATGTCGGCCTGCACGCGCTGACCGATGCGCTGCTGGCAACCTGCGGTGCCGGTGACATCGGCACGCATTTCCCGCCGTCCGACATGCGGTGGAAGGGGGCGGCCTCGCGCATTTTCGTGGAAGAGGCCGTGCGCATCGTGCGCGAGCGTGGCGGGCGGATAGCAAACGCCGACATCACCGTGATCGCCGAGGCGCCCAAGATCGGCCCGCATCGCGCGGCTATGACGGAGGCTCTCTCCTCGATGCTGCGCATTTCGGCCGACCGTGTTTCAGTAAAGGCTACGACAAACGAGCGGCTCGGCTTTGTCGGCCGCGAGGAAGGCATTGCGGCCATCGCCACGGCCACGGTCGTCTACCCTGGAGGATTGCCGGAATGAGCGATCTGACGCCCCTCGCCCGCCGCTTCCTCGAGAGCTGCAAGGACGCTGGCATTCTTGCTGCGACGGCAGAATCCTGCACGGGCGGGCTCATCATCGCGCATCTCACCGATATTCCAGGTTCGTCGGCGATGGTCGATTGCGGGTTCGTCACCTATTCCAACGAAGCGAAGATGGCGATGATCGGCGTTGCAGAGGAAACGCTCGCTGCCCACGGCGCCGTTTCGCGCGAAACGGCGCTGGAGATGGCTTCGGGCGCGCTTGCCCGCAGCCGCGCGGGTATCGCGCTTTCGGTAACAGGCATCGCCGGCCCGGACGGGGGCAGCGCGGAAAAGCCGGTCGGGCTCGTCTGGTTCGGGGTCGCGGTCAGTGGTCGTGAGCCTTCTGCCGAAAAGCGCATCTTCGACAATCGGGGCCGCGACTTCATCCGCAGCGAAACCGTGCGCACAGCGCTTGAACTTGGGGTTGCGGCCCTGTCGAAAGACTAGCTTCCAGCTTTGGCCTGGCGATCCGTTCCGTAGACTTCGTCTGCGCGCTTCTCGAAGGCCTCGGCGAACATGCGGAAGGCGCGGTCGAACATTGCGCCCATCAGGGCGCCCAGTATCCGGCTCTTGAACTCGTAGTCGATGAAAAAGCCTATTTCGGTGCCGCCACCGGCCGCTTCCTCGAACAGCCAACGATTGTTGAGGTATTTGAACGGTCCGTCGATATATTTTACGTCGATGCGGTTCTCTGCGGGTTTCAGCACGACCTGGCTCGTGAAGGTCTCGCGGATCGCCTTGTAGCCCACTGTCATGTCGGCAACGAGCAACGTCACCCCGTCGCGCTCCCGCCGCGACCGCACGCTTAGCGCCTCGCACATCGGCAGGAACTCGGGGTAGCGTTCGACGTCGGCTACCAGCGCGAACATCTGCTCCGGCGTATGGGCAACGACTCTCTTTGTTTCGTAGCTAGGCATGAGAAACGGCTACACCGGTGTTTTCAGCCGGGCAAGCAGGGCATCGGCGTCGGCGTGATGCCGCAGAACCACAACCGGCACGTCTGGCCGGTGCGTTTCTATCTGCCCTGTGATCTCCGGCGTCTCGTTTTTCTCGAAATTCCAGATGTAGCGCAGGAACTCCAGATCGATCTTTTCGGGGCAGCCGGCTGCCATTCCAGGCCGAACCATGCCGGCATGACGCCACCAGCGGCGAACCACGCGGGAGAGGCACAGCCATCGCGACAGGCGAAACCAGACGACGAGGTCTGTGCGAGGCAGCCTTATATCCAGTGTGCCGGCGCTGTTGCCGTCCATGATCCAGCGATCGCCGACCGCCGCCTCGGCCATCATGCGTCTGATCGCGGCCCTGTCGCGCAGCTTCCAGCCCGGTAGCCAGAAAAAATCCCGGTCCATCGGTATGTGCGGCAGGCCAAGCGCCTGCGCCAGGGCAGCGGAAAATGTCGACTTGCCAGCGCCCGAACAGCCGATCACCAGCACCCGCTTTGCATCGCTCAGAGGGGCGTCGTGCCAGTCGACGAGATTCACGCCCGGGCCAGAGCCAGCTTCTTTTCGCGGGCGGCGCGGAGCCGTGCGAAATCATCGCCGGCATGGTGGGACGAGCGCGTCAGCGGGCTCGACGAGACCATCAGGAAGCCTTTTGTGTAGGCGACGGTCTCGTAGGACTTGAACTCGTCCGGCGTCACGAACTTCTTCACCGGATGATGCTTGCGCGACGGCGCGAGGTACTGGCCGATCGTGATGAAATCGACATCGGCGATCCGCAGGTCGTCCATAAGCTGGAGCACTTCGTTTCGCTCCTCGCCGAGCCCGACCATGATGCCGGACTTGGTGAAGATCGTCGGGTCCAGCTCCTTGACCCGCTGCAGCAGCCGGATCGAGTGGAAGTAGCGCGCGCCGGGCCGCACCGTCAGATAGTTCGACGGGACGGTCTCGAGGTTGTGGTTGAAGACGTCGGGCTTGGCCGCCACCACGGTCTCCAGCGCGCCGGAGGCGTCCTTGCGCAGGAAATCCGGCGTGAGGATCTCGATTGTCGTGTCCGGCGACGCATCGCGGATCGCGTGGATCACGTCGGCGAAATGCCGCGCGCCGCCGTCGGCGAGGTCGTCGCGGTCGACTGAAGTGATAACGACATGCGAGAGCGCCATCTGGCGCACGGCCTTTGCGACATTGGCCGGCTCTTCAAGATCGAGCGGCGTCGGGATGCCCGTCGCCACATTGCAGAACGCGCAGGCCCGGGTGCAAATCTCGCCCATGATCATGAACGTGGCGTGTTTCTTGTCCCAGCATTCGCCGATGTTGGGACAGCCCGCCTCCTCGCATACGGTGACGAGGCGGTTGGACTTCACGATTTCGCGTGTTTCGAGATAACCCTTCGAGACAGGCGCCTTGACGCGAATCCACTCCGGCTTGCGCAGCACTTCCTGATCGGGCCTGTGAGCCTTCTCCGGGTGGCGCGGGCGCGGTTTTTCCACGAGATCGAGAACGTTGACCATACGAGAAAAGTCCTTGTCGTCCGGCTGATATAGGCCTTGGCGGGGCGGAATGAAACCACCCCGCCCAGCCTAGATGTTCAATGCGCGGCCATAAGCGTCGAGTACGCTTTCCTTCATCGTTTCCGAAAGCGTGGGGTGCGGGAAGATCGTGTGCATCAGTTCTTCCTCGGTCGTTTCGAGGTTCATCGCGACGACGAAGCCCTGGATGAGCTCGGTCACTTCCGCGCCAACCATGTGCGCGCCGAGGAGCTGGCCGGTCTTCTTGTCGAAGACCGTCTTGACGAGCCCCTGGTCGTCGCCCAGCGCGACGGCCTTGCCGTTTGCGACGAACGGAAAGCGGCCGACGCGGACGTCGTGGCCGGCGTCCTTTGCCTTCGCTTCCGTGAGGCCAACCGACGCCACCTGCGGATGGCAATAGGTGCAGCCCGGCACCAGCGACTTGTCCATCGGATGAACGTTGAGACCTGCGATCTTCTCGACACAGATGACGGCCTCGTGCTCGGCCTTGTGGGCCAGCATCGGCGGGCCGGCAACGTCGCCGATGGCGTAGACGCCCGGCACGCTGGTGCGGCAATAGCCGTCGATGGCGATCGCGCCGCGATCCAGCTTCACGCCGACGTCCTCAAGGCCGAGCCCTTCGGTGTTGCACTGCACGCCGACGGCCGAGATCATCCGGTCGGCGGTGATCTTCTCCACGGAGCCGTCCTTCTTTTCGACATGCGCCGTGATTTGATCGCTGCCCTTGTCGACCTTCGTGACCTTGGCTTCGAGAATGAACTTCATCCCCTGCTTCTCCAGCCGCTTCTGCGCGAATTTGGAGATCTCCGCGTCCTCGACCGGCATGATCTGCGGCATCAGTTCGACAACCGTCACATCGACGCCCATGGTGCGATAGAAGGATGCGAACTCGATGCCGATGGCGCCGGAGCCCATGACCAGCAGCGATTTCGGCATCTTGTCCGGAACCATCGCTTCGAAATAGGTCCAGATGAGCTTGCCGTCCGGTTCGATGCCGGGCAGCGCGCGCGGCCGTGCGCCGGTGGCGACGATGATGTGCTTTGCCGTGTAAGTGCCCTCGCCCAACGTATTCTTCGGCGCAGGCACCTGCGGTTCCATGGGTTTCTTGCTGGTCTTGGAAACGACGATCTCGTTGGGCTTGGTCAGCTTCGCCTCGCCCCAGATCACGTCGACCTTGTTTTTCTTCATCAGGATGCCGACGCCGCCATTCATGCGGGCGGCAATACCGCGGGAGCGCTCGACGATCGCCTTGAGGTCCGGCTTTACCCCTTCGACCGAAAGGCCGAAATCCTTGGCGTGGCTGGCGAGATGCATGACCTCCGCCGAACGCAGCAGCGCCTTGGTGGGGATACAGCCCCAGTTGGAGCAGATGCCCGCCAGATGCTCGCGCTCGACGATCGCCGTCTTCAGGCCGAGCTGGGCCGCCCGCACCGCTGCGATGTAACCGCCGGGGCCGGCCCCGATGATGATGACGTCGTAGCTCTGGGCCACTGGCATTCTCCTCAATCAGATTCCAAGCATCATCCGAACCATCGGCTCGATGCCCTTGCCGATGGCGCGTGTGTTGGCGGCATCCAGATGCACACCGTCCACCGGGGTGGTCTCGGCGACGGAACCGGCATCGAAGAAGCCGCAGCCGGTGTCGTCGGCCAGGTCGGCATAGATGCTGGCGAGCATGCGCGACTGCGCGACGCCGCCCGCGAACATCGCCGCGAATTCGGCGTTGGCGGTCTCGCACAGCGGCGGCGGGGCGACGATCAGCACGGCCGGCGGCTCGGTGGTGCCGTCGCGCGTCGCGTTCAGGCGAACGATCTCGACCAGCCTGCGCATGCCCTGCAAGGCGGCGAGCGCGGTGCCCGCGATTGCCGGCTTCATGTCGTTGGAGCCGAGCATGACGATGACGAGATCGAGCGGTGCGTGCGCGTAAAGTGAGGTAGGCAGGATGCGCACCCCGTTGCGGTCGCAGGCAGCCAGATGCTCGTCATAGGCTGTCGTGCGTCCGCGCAGGCCGTCCGTCACGACGTGGACCGCCGGCCCTAGCGCTTTCTGCAGGACGTTTGGCCAACGATCCTCGAAGGCATGCCGCCCGCCTGTATCGGCGTCGCTGCCCCAGGTGATGGAATCGCCGTAGCAGAGGATCGTTTTCATGGACGGTTCCGGCTGGAGTTTGCGGGTTACTGGTTCAACGACCGCAGGCCGAGCGCCACGAACAGGAACAGCACCCCGTTCGAGATCAGCTCGACGCCCAGCAGGATGCCGAGCACGGACACCGCCGCCCACGGGAAGTCGGCGAGGATCAGAATGCCGAGCCCGAGCGACAGCACGCCAGAAAGCAGCACCCAGACCCATCCGGCCACCGGCCGCAGCGAAAACGCGTACATGAGTTTCACCACGCCCAATGCGAGGAATAGCACCGCGACCAGCAACGTCAGCGAGACCATGCCGGCAAGTGGGTTGAAGATCAGCGATATGCCGACCACCAGCGTCAGGATGCCGAACAGCAGTGCCAAGATGAAGCCGCCCCAGCCCTGCACCTGAAACGCCTGGATGATCTGTAGCGCGCCCAGGAAGGCAAAGGCCCAGCCGGCCATCAGCGTGGCGGCCAGCGTGGCTGCGAATGGATTCAGCAGCGCCAGTACGCCGCCGATGAGGGAGATGACGGCAAACACCGCCATCCAGATCCACGAAGTCCTGAGCTTTGCTTCCTGCGTTGCGGTGGCCATGACAGTCCCTCCTTAGCCGGGCACCATGCCCGGGTTCTAAACGAGCATGCCGAGCGGGTTCTCGATGGTGCGCTTGAAGGCGGCCAGCAGTTCGGCGCCGAGCGCTCCATCGACTGCACGATGGTCGGTCGACAGCGTCACCGTCATCACGTTGGCGATCTTGATCTCGCCGTTCCTGACGACTGCGCGTTCCTCGCCCGCGCCGACTGCGAGGATCGTCGCGTGCGGCGGGTTGATGACGGCAGAGAAGTCCTTGATGCCGAACATGCCGAGATTGGAAACCGCCGTCGTTCCGCCCTGATATTCCTCGGGCTTCAGCTTGCGAGAGCGTGCGCGGACGGCCATGTCCTTCATCTCGTTGGAGATGACGGAAAGGGTCTTCTCGTCCGCCTTGCGCACGATCGGGGTGATGAGCCCGCCCGGGATCGAAACGGCGACACCGACATCGGCGTGCTTGTGCTTGAGCATGCCGCCTTCGGTCCACGAGGCGTTGGCGTCAGGCACCTGCATCAGCGCGACGGCCATGGCCTTGATGACCATGTCGTTGACCGAGAGCTTGTAGGCAGGCGCCTCGCCCTTCTCGGTCTTCTTCATCGGCGCGGCATCGTTGAGCTGCTTGCGCAGCGCCAGCAGCGCGTCGATTTCGCAATCCAGCGTCAGGTAGAAATGCGGGATCGTGCTCTTGGCCTCGACCAGACGGCGCGCGATGGTCTTGCGCATGTTGTCGTGCGGGACCAGCTCGTAGGAGCCTTCCTCGAACAGCTTGAGCACGGCATCGTCAGACATCGGCTTGGGTGCTGCCGGGGCGGAGGCGGGCGCACCTGCCTGCGACTTGGCGGCCGTAGCGGTTCCGCCTGCTATCGCTGCCTCGACATCGGCCTTGACCACCCTGCCCTTCGGGCCGGAGCCGGAGACGGCAGCCACGTCGATGCCGGCATCTTTGGCGATGCGGCGCGCCAGTGGTGAAGCGAACACGCGGGAGCCGGATGCGCCATCGGCCGCAGCCTTTGGCTCGGGCGTTGCAGTCGGCTTCGGCGCCGGCTCGCTGCCCGGCCCGTCGGTGTTCGGCGGGCTTGCCTTTTCTTCCGCAGGAGCTGCTTTTTCTTCTGCAGGCGCTGGCTTTTCCGCCTTCGCCGCACCGCCGCCGCCCGACTTCGCTGCCTCCGCCGCATCCTCGCCTTCCTCGGCGAGCACTGCGATCAGCGCGTTGACCTTGACGCCTTCGGTGCCGGCCGGAACGACCAGCTTGGCAACGGTCCCCTCGTCGACGGCTTCCACTTCCATGGTCGCCTTGTCGGTCTCGATCTCGGCGATGACGTCGCCGGGCGCGACCTTGTCGCCTTCCTTGACCAGCCACTTGGCGAGGTTGCCCTCCTCCATGGTGGGCGAAAGGGCCGGCATGGTGATTTCAATGGGCATCGCTCGGCCTCCCTTAGCTCCGGTAGGTGACGGCTTTCACCGCCTCGACGACCTCGGCGACGCTGGGCAGCGCCAGCTTCTCGAGATTGGCCGCATACGGCATCGGAACGTCCTTGCCGGCGATCGTGATAACCGGCGCGTCGAGATGGTCGAAGGCGCGCTGCATCACCTGGCTGGCGATGTGGTCGCCGACGGAGGATTGCGGGAAGCCTTCCTCGACAACCACGAGGCGGTTTGTCTTCTTGACCGATGCGATCACCGTGTCGAAGTCCAGCGGCCGGATGGTGCGCAGGTCGATGATCTCGACATCGAGGCCCATCCCACGCAGTTCGGCTTCCGCCTTAACCGCATAGGTCATGCCGATGCCGAAGGAGACGAGGGTCACGTCCTTGCCTTCCTTGTGAATGCGCGCCTTGCCGATCGGCAGCACGAAATCGTCCATCTTCGGCACGTCGAAGGACTGGCCGTAGAGGATTTCGTTTTCCAGGAAGATCACCGGGTTCGGATCGCGGATCGCCGCCTTGAGCAGCCCCTTCGCATCGGCCGCGGTATAGGGCATCACCACCTTGAGGCCGGGAATGTGCCCGTACCAGGCGGCATAGCACTGCGAGTGCTGGGCAGCCACGCGGGCTGCCGCCCCGTTGGGACCGCGGAAGACGATCGGAGCGCCCATCTGGCCGCCGGCCATGTAGAGCGTCTTGGCAGCCGAATTCACGATCTGGTCGATCGCCTGCATGGCGAAGTTGAAGGTCATGAATTCGACGATGGGCTTGAGCCCGGCCATCGCCGCGCCCACGCCGACGCCCGCAAAGCCGTGCTCGGTGATCGGCGTATCGACGACGCGTCTGGCCCCGAATTCCTGCAGCAATCCCTGCGTGATCTTGTAGGCGCCTTGGTACTCGGCAACCTCCTCGCCCATGACGAAGACATCCTCGTCGCGGCGCATTTCTTCGGCCATCGCGTCGCGCAATGCCTCGCGCACGGTGGTCTGCACCATCTCGGTGCCAGCGGGGATGTCTGGATCGGCAGCGACTTCCGCCTTTGGCGCCGCCGGCACCGGAGCTGCATCCGATTTCGTCGCTTCGGCCGGCTCCTCGCGCGGCTTTCCATCGGCGTCGTTTGCCCCTGCCGGAGCCTTCTCGGGGGCAGCGCCCTTGCCTGAACCGATGTCGCCGGCGCTCTCGCCTTCGCCCAGCAGCACGGCAATCGGCGTGTTGACCTTCACGCCCTCGGTGCCTTCGGCGATCAGAATCTTGCCAAGCGTGCCTTCGTCAACGGCCTCGACTTCCATAGTTGCCTTGTCGGTCTCGATCTCGGCGATGACGTCGCCGGGGGCAACGGCGTCGCCCTCCTTCTTGACCCATTTCGAAAGATTGCCCTCTTCCATCGTCGGAGAAAGAGCGGGCATGAGGATTTCAATCGGCATGGTCCGTCTCCCTCTAGAGCAGAATATCGGTGTAGAGCTCGGACGGATCCGGCTCGGGATCGGTCTGTGCGAAATCGGCAGCGTCAGCGACGATGTCCCGCACCTCCTTGTCGATCTTCTTAAGGTCGTCCTCCGTGGCCCACTTGGCCTCCAGCAGCCGCGCCTTGACCTGTTCGATCGGGTCGTGCTCCGAGCGCATCTTCTGCACTTCGTCCTTGGAGCGGTATTTGGCCGGGTCGGACATTGAATGGCCGCGATAGCGGTAGGTCTGCATCTCGAGGATGATCGGCCCGTTACCCGAGCGGCAGTGCTCGACAGCCATCTCGCCGGCACTCTTGACCGCGCGCACGTCCATGCCGTCGACCTGCATGCCCGGGATCCGGAACGACGCGCCGCGATGGGAGAAGTCCGTTTCGGCCGATGAGCGGCTTACCGACGTGCCCATTGCGTAGCGGTTGTTCTCGATGATGTAGATGACGGGCAGCTTCCACAGCGAGGCCATGTTGAAGCTCTCGTAGACCTGGCCCTGGTTGGCGGCGCCGTCGCCGAAATAGGTCAGCGAGACGTTGTTGTTGCCCCGATACCTGTTGGCGAAGGCGAGCCCGGTGCCGAGCGAGACCTGCGCGCCGACGATGCCATGGCCGCCGTAGAAGTTCTTCTCCTTGGAGAACATGTGCATCGAGCCGCCCTTGCCCTTGGAGTAGCCTCCCCGGCGGCCCGTCAACTCGGCCATCACGCCACGCGGCGACATTTCCATCGCCAGCATGTGGCCGTGGTCTCGATAGGCGGTGATCATCTGGTCGCCATCGATCAGGGCCATCTTCATGCCCGTCACGACCGCTTCCTGCCCGATATAGAGGTGGCAGAAACCGCCGATGAAGCCCATTCCGTAAAGCTGGCCGGCCTTTTCCTCAAAGCGCCGTATCAGCAGCATGTCGCGATACGCCTTGAGTTCGTCTTCCTTGGTGAATTTCGCTGGCGGCGGCGCTTTGCGCGCGGACTGGGTCTTGGCATCCGCTTTCGATTTTGCGGACGTCTTCCTGGCGGCTGTCGCCATGGGTCGCTCCCTGTTTCGTCTCTTCACGGACCGAGGGCGACATCCAGCCTCCCTCATTTAAGGAAAGGCTACCACGCGAAATCGCGATCCGCCATGCGGAAAAACGCATGGCTCACATGCACATAAACATCTCTATTTGCAGGGTATTCCCATGATTAACCGACTTTCGGTTAATCCACCGGAAGCGGCCTCATGATCACGACCTCGTCCGGAAGAGCCAGGTTCAGGGCCCGGCGCGCATGCTCGTCGAGCATGTCCTTTTCGAGGGTTCCATCATGCAGGAGCTGGACGCGACGTTCAAGACGAATGCGTTGCGTCTTGACGGCTTCGAGGTTGCTCTCGAGCGAGGCCACGCGTTCTTCCAGCCGGTATTTGGAGTAGATGCCGTATTCGCCATTGAAGGCGTGGAACCCGAAGTAGGACAGGAACACCGCCGCGATCGCCGGAACGATCAACGCACCCGTGTTCCTTTTCTTATGCTGACGTGTCCACATGGCAATGACGCGATACTCAAAACAACCGCCTCATTGGACACCATTATGCTTAAGGGGCGGTTACCATCGTAACCGCCCCTTCGAATTTTCAGCCCTTGAGGATGCCCTTGCCCGCGTATCGCGCGCTCTTGCCGAGCTCCTCCTCGATGCGAAGGAGCTGGTTGTATTTTGCGAGCCTGTCGGAGCGGGCAAGCGAGCCGGTCTTGATCTGCCCGCAATTGGTCGCGACCGCGAGATCGGCGATGGTCGAATCCTCGGTCTCGCCCGAGCGGTGCGACATGACGGCGGTGTAGGCAGCCTTGTGGGCTGTCTCGACTGCGTCGAGCGTCTCGGTCAGCGAGCCGATCTGATTGACCTTGACGAGGATTGAATTGGCCACGCCCATGCGGATGCCGTCCTTGAGGCGGGCGGAGTTGGTGACGAACAGGTCGTCGCCGACGAGCTGGACGTTCTTGCCGCACAAGTCGGTCAGGATCTTCCAGCCATCCCAGTCGTCCTCGGCCATGCCGTCCTCGATCGAGATGATCGGGTAGTCGGCGGCAAGCTTGGCGAGATATTTCGCCTGCGCCTTGGGATCGCGCGTCTTCTTTTCGCCCTCGTAGATGTAAGCGCCGTCCTTGAAGAACTCGGTGGCCGCGCAATCGAGCGCGATGGCAACCTGCTCGCCGGGCTTGTAGCCGGCCTTCTCGATGGAGGCGAGGACGAAGTCGAGCGCCGCCTGGGCGTTCTTGATGTTAGGCGCAAAACCGCCTTCGTCGCCGACATTGGTATTGTGGCCTGCGTCCTTCAGACCCTTCTTGAGGGTGTGGAAGATTTCCGCGCCCCAGCGCAGGCCTTCACGGAAGGTCTCGGCGCCGACCGGCATGATCATGAATTCCTGGAAATCGATCGGGTTGTCGGCATGGGCGCCCCCATTGATGATGTTCATCATCGGTACCGGCAGGACATGCGCGCCAGCGCCGCCGACATAACGGTAAAGCGGCAGCGAGGAAGCTTCGGCCGCCGCCTTGGCGACCGCGAGCGACACGCCGAGGATGGCGTTGGCCCCCAGACGGCCCTTGTTGGGCGTTCCGTCCAGTTCGATCATCGTGCGGTCGATCTGGATCTGGTCTTCGGCTTCCAGCCCGCCGATCGCTTCGAATATCTCGCCATTGACGGCATCAACGGCACTTTTCACGCCCTTGCCGAGGTAGCGCGAGCCGCCATCGCGGAGTTCCACCGCCTCGTGAGCGCCGGTCGACGCGCCGGAAGGAACGGCGGCGCGGCCCATCGAACCGTCCTCCAGCACAACATCGACCTCAACGGTCGGATTGCCGCGGCTGTCGAGTATTTCGCGGCCGATGATGTCGATGATTGCAGTCATGGCGAGGTCCCTTCGCTGGAGAATGGCGGGTCGTCGCCCTCTTAGCGAAAGGACCGGTGCGAGGCAATCGGCAGCGCGGGCGCTTCAGGCCGCGGGTTTCACCGTCGCCTGGAATTTCGACATCAGGTAGGGCCCCGATAGGACCGGTTCATATTTCGGCTTTTCCCCCGGTGCCAGACAGGTCGGCAGGCAGGCGATCTCCTGATGCCAGTTGGGCTGGTGGAAGAAGGCGAAGGACTGGCGGCGCGACGATGCGCCGGCAGCGAGCTGCGGGTTGACCACGCGATGCAGCGTCGAGACCCAGCGATCGTTCGTCCAGCGTGCCATCAGGTCGCCGATGTTGATGACGAATGCGCCCGGCACGGGTGGAACGTCGACCCATTCGCCGGCTGGATCGAGAATCTGCAGGCCGCCGGAGCCCGCCTGCGGCAACAGGATTGTCAGGCTGCCGTAATCGGTATGCGCGCCGGCACGCAACTGGCCGGGCTTCGGTGGCACTGCCTGTTCGGGATAGTTCAGCGCGCGCAGCGCACTGATCGGCTTGTCGATCGTCGCGGCAAAGGCGTCTTCCGGAAGGTGCAGCGCCACCGCAAAGACCTGCATGATGCGGGCCGCCAGATCTTCCATGGCGCGGTAATAGGCGGTCCAGGCACCACGAAAGTCGGCAGGTTCAGCCGGCCAGATGGTATCCGCATAACAGAAGGCCAGGGCCTGCTCGTCGTCGAGCCCTTCCGGCACCGACAGCGGCCCGCCATTGAAGCTCTCCTTGAGGTCCGGAGGCGTATCTTCTCCGCGCGATTTCGCCAGTGCCTCCAGCTCCGGTCCGAGATAGCCGTAGGGATAGCCCGGATAAGGTGCCCGCGCCTCATGCTTTTCCTGTGCCGGCAGGTCGAAGAAATCGTGCGCCGCATTCCAGGCCCGATCGATGACCTCCTGCGGGACGCCGTGGCCGGAGATCGCCAGAAAGCCGGTTTCCCGGCAGATGCGATCGACCTCCGCGCCAAGCGCTTCCCTGTCGGCACCGGTCGCGGTCTCGAAACGGGAAAGGTCGAAGACCGGAAAGCTTTTTGCGGACATGAAGGGCTCCTGCGTTACAGACTCGCAGCGGAGCGTACAGCCCTCCCCCTCATGCGAAAAGCCCCGCGGCGAACCGCGGGGCCAGTAAATCGCCTGGTGCACTCAGACCCAGTATGGGGGAACCTGATAGTAGGTGTAGGAGGCGTCGCGCGCCTTGTAACCGTCATCGCCCGTCAGGTCGGCGATGTCATGCACGGGCGCGGCCTTGAGCTGGTCCTTGGTGAAGGGAACGACGTAGCCGCCTCGCGAGGGATCGTAGTCCAGCGCCGACCATGGGACAGCGTGATATTTCTCGCCGATGCCGAGGAAGCCGCCGAAACCGATGACGGCGAACATGATGCTGTTGTTCGTCTTTTCGAGCATCACGTCCTCGATCGTGCCGATATGCTCGCCTTCGGTGTTGTACACCTCGGTGCCAATGACGCGGGACGCCTGAATTGCTTCGGTGTGTCCTGATGCGGTGACCATTTTTGCTTGCTCCTTTGTGTTCGCCACCCTGTACCCATTCAATGTGGACAGAGCGGCGAAGTTCCGGAACGCGCTATCTGGCTTTCGAGACGCGGTCGAATTCCATCAGCGTTTCGATCAAGCGCGGCATGTCTTTCAGCGGCACCATGTTCGGGCCGTCCGACGGAGCGTTGTCGGGGTCCTGGTGGGTCTCGATGAAAACGCCCGCGACACCGACCGCGACCGCCGCACGGGCCAGCGTCTCCACGAAGCGCCGGTCGCCGCCACTGGAACCGCCCTGCCCGCCCGGCTGCTGCACGGAATGGGTGGCGTCGAAGATCACCGGAGCGCCGGTTTCGGCCATGATCGGCAGCGCGCGCATGTCCGAGACCAGCGTATTGTAGCCGAATGACGCGCCGCGCTCGGTGACCAGCACCTGCGTGTTGCCCGAACCCGTGACCTTGGCGACCACGTTCTTCATGTCCCATGGAGCCAGGAACTGCCCCTTCTTGACGTTGACGACTTTGCCGGTTCTGGCCGCCGCAATCAGCAGATCGGTCTGCCTCGAGAGAAACGCGGGTATCTGCAGAATATCAACGGCCTCGGCGACCGCGGCGCACTGCTCTTCGGTATGCACGTCGGTCAGCACCGGCATGGCAAGATCGCGACGCAGGTCAGCGAAGATTGGCAGCGCCGCGTCGAGGCCGCTTCCGCGCTTGCCGGAGAGCGAGGTGCGGTTGGCCTTGTCGAAGGAGGTCTTGTAGACGAGGCCGATGCCGAGATTGGCACACATCTCCTTGAGTGCGCCGGCCATGTCGAAGGCGTGCTGGCGTGATTCGAGCTGGCAGGGGCCGGCAATCAGCGCCAGAGGAGTGGTGTTGGAAAAGCGGACTTCGCCCGCGCTTACGGTCTTGTCGGGAGCGGTCATCGGGTCTCCTCAAAGATGAAATCGACGCCCTGCCCGGCCGTCGCCGGCACGCGGATGGCGTTTTCGCGGGTTTCGTAGTCGATCCCGTTTGCGTTGAACAGGGCGGAGGCCGCAGCAAGATCGCGAATGCCGAAGGTTACGGCGGTGAACCGCGGATCGGCGGCCTGCGAGGCTTCGGAAACGTCGAGCATCCCGTTTGAGAGGGCAATCTTGCGGTCAGCCGTTACACTGGCATTGGCGGCCTTTGCCAAAAACCGCGCGAAGGCGTCGGCGTCGGGCGCAACCGCATCGATCTGGGTAATCCTCGTCGCACCGTTGGCGTGGCGTTCGAGTGTCGACCGGTCGATTGCCGGAACCTTGCGGCGTTCGCAGGTGAACAGAAACGCGCCGGGCGAGCCATCCGAGGCAAAGGCAAGGCGGAAAGACGCCACGTCGGCCCTGCCCGCGGCATCGAGCGACGGCCGGGAAAACTCGACCATCAAACCAGCCGACATGCCTGCCTCGGCGAAGAGGGCATGGTCGGCCTCGGCATCCGCTGTCGAAAAGACCACCGCTGACAACCCATCGTCGCCATATGTTTCGCGAAAGAGGCGGTCGCGCAGGATGAAGCTGTTGCCTGTTACCGCTGCGGATTTCACGGTATCTCGGTCGCCGATCGCCAGCGGTTCGAGAAACGTGCCGTCGGCGAAATAGACACATGCGTTGGTGGTGCCGAAAGGATGCACACCCTGCGGCGCCACGATAAAGCCGAGTGCTCCGAGCCGCTTGCGGGCCAAGCCGAGATTTGCGGTCGGCAATACGAGGTGATCGAGCGCGCGTGCGGTGTTTTCTGTCATGGTCGCGGTGTGCCTTAGGGCGCCATCGCTTTCAAGCGGATATTGAGGAATCCTGCGGCGGCCTGAATTCAACCCAAAGCGGGAAGTGATCGGAGATACGTACCGCGAAACTCGCCTTGGTCAGCCCGAGGTCCACGAGAAGCCGGCCCCAGGTCTCCACGATCCCGCCATCCGCGAGTTCCAGGTCGATCAGCTTCGCCCTCCCCTTGGAGAACCACGCGATCTGGTCATGGTAGCTGTCCTTTTCAGGCTCCGACGCGCGGGCATAGATCGTGCGCGGGTGGCTTTGCAGCACAAACGGCACTTCCAGCCCGGTCTCGACGAAGGCCTCGTAGAGCTTGTTGCCGATGCGCTCGAGATTGAAATCCCCGAGCGCGATCAGGTTGTGATGCCAGCGGTTCTCGCGTGCCGCCCAATCCTGCATCCAGCGGGCGATGGCGCGCAGTTCCGGCAGGCGCTGCGTGTTCTCGTTGCCGTAGTCGATATGGGCGGTGACCAGGATGAAGGTCGTGTCGCGGGTGCGGAAGGAAACGGCATAGGGATTACGGGCGAACTGCCTTTTGAAGCTGCCTTCGGTGAATCCGTATTTGGAGGCATCGTCGGGGATGACCAGCTCGCCGGCCAGTCCAGAAAGCGAGACCCGCGACGAATCGAAGAGGAAAGCCATGTGCTCGTTGTTGCCGGCCTGCCCTTCGTTGCGGTCGGTCATCAGGAAGCTCCACTTCGGACCGAGCACGTCCATCAGCGTCCGCAACGCCTCGAAGCCGGCGCCCACCTCCTGAACAGCGACGACATCGAAACGCGAAACGATCTCCGCGATTGCCCACAGGCTGCGGTAGTCGCGTTTGGGGCTGTCGTCCGAGCTGGCAGGTACCGACCATTTGCGTGTCAGCGAGCGGAAATGCGCGATGTTCCAGGTGGCGATGAGGATATTGCGGTCAACGTCGCGCTTCGGCGGCACGACGGTGTCGAGATAAGCCGAATAGGCGCGCATCTCCTCCACGACACCGGTCGGCACGTTGCCATCGAGCGGCGCGTTGCCCGGTGTCTTGAACAACAGGTCGAGAGGGGTGGCCATCGTCGTCGGATACCCGTTTCCGCGCGGTGACGATACCACAGCCTCATCGGCCGCTCCACCGCCCGGATACATGCGTATTGGGAGCCCTCGCCGAGCAGCTGGACGGTCAATCGAGAAGCGGTTCGAAGCCTTCCATTGCCGCGGCGGGCACGACGGCCAGTTCCTGAAGCCCGCCGAGAAAGCTCGATACGGCCTCCCACGCCCCATGGTCGAACATGTCGTCATGGGATGCTTCGGGAAAGATGTGCAGTTGCGACAGGTGCTCGTTGGCTGCCGCGAGCAGGGTCGCGAAGGAGGCTGGCGTCACGGTATCGCGTTCGCCGGCCAGCAGCAGGATCGGCGCCTCGATGGACGAGTAGCGCGACCGCGTGTCGAACCGCGAGCGGACGAGCCACAAGGGCATCTGGCGCGCATTGTGGCCGACGATGTCGCGGAACGATGTGAAGGGCGCTTCCAGAACCACGCCCACGGGCTTCGAGTGCGCCGCAATGTAGCTCGCGATACCGGTTCCCATCGAGTAGCCGTAAAGAATGATGCCGTTCGGGGCCAGCCGGTTGTCGGCGACCTTTTCCAGAAGTCGAGTGGCGTCTTTGTAAAGGTTGTGCTCGCTGGGCCGTCCGGGATTGCCGCCGTATCCGCGATACCCGGCGAGCATCAGCCCGTAGCCTTCCTCCGCGAGGCTGAAGAGGTGGCGTGGTTTGCGGATCACGTCACCAACGCGACCGGGAAAATAGACGATGACCGGCTTGCCTGCGCGAGGCGGATGATACCAGGAGCGCAGCATGAGGCCGTCATGGGTCGCAAGGTCGACGGGCTGGAGTTCCACATCGCTCTCAAGCTCGAAGATGCTGAGCGCCAGCCGCTCCCTAAAAAGCAGGATTTCGGGCATTGTGGAGAGCGTCGCCAGCACCGCGCCAAGCGCCACGGTCGCTGACAGGATCAACCGGCCATGGCTTGCAAAGAAGCCTAAAAGCATACTCAAACAAGCCCCATTCGCCCCGCGGCATCTGTCCGACGCGCCACCGCAAATCCAGCATAGCCTCATGCAGGCGCTTCGCCAGATCGTTTGTAACAAAAACGAGTTACTGCCGCGTTTCCGGCATCAAGATGCGCAGCGGTCGCGAGATCGGCGGATCAGACCAGTCGGCTTTGCTCGACGGCTGCGCCGATGAAGCTTGCAAACAGCGGGTGAGGTTCCAGCGGACGCGACTTCAGCTCAGGGTGATACTGCACGCCGATGAACCAGGGATGATCCTGGTATTCGACCGTTTCCGGCAGCACGCCGTCCGGCGACATGCCGGCGAAGACCAGCCCGCACGCTTCCAGCCGCTCCTTATAGTCGACATTGACCTCGTAGCGGTGGCGATGGCGCTCGGAAATATCCGTATTGCCGTAGATGTCGGCGATCTTCGTGCCCTCGCCCAGCTTCGCGGCGTAGGCCCCCAGCCGCATGGTGCCGCCAAGGTCGCCGCTTGCCGCGCGCTTTTCGAGCATGTTGCCCTTGAGCCATTCCGTCATCAGGCCCACGACCGGCTCTGGCGTCGCCCCGAACTCGGTCGACGAGGCCTTTTCGATGCCGGCCAGCGAACGGGCGGCCTCAATGCAGGCCATCTGCATGCCGAAGCAGATGCCGAAATAGGGAACCTTGCGTTCGCGGGCGAACTTCGCCGCGAGAATCTTGCCTTCCGCCCCGCGCTCGCCGAAACCGCCAGGCACGAGGATGCCGTGTACCTTCTCGAGGAATGGTGCGGGGTCTTCCTTCTCGAAGATCTCGGCCTCGATCCAGTCGAGCTTCACGCGCACCCGGTTGGCCATGCCGCCATGCGAGAGCGCCTCGATCAGCGATTTATACGCGTCCTTGAGACCGGTATATTTGCCGACGATGGCGATCGTGACCTCGCCTTCCGGGTTGTGGATGCGCTCTGCCACGCCTTCCCATGGCGCCATGCGCGGCTTGGGGGCCGGGTCGATGCCGAAGGCGGCCAGCACTTCGCTGTCGAGCCCTTCGCGATGATAGGCCATCGGCACGTCATAGATATGCGCCACGTCGAGCGCCTGGATGACAGCCGATTCGCGCACGTTGCAGAACAGCGACAGCTTACGGCGCTCTTCCTTCGGGATTGCGCGGTCGGCGCGCACCAGCAGAATGTCCGGCGCGATGCCGATGGAACGCAGTTCCTTCACCGAATGCTGCGTCGGCTTGGTCTTGAGTTCGCCAGCGGCCGGAATCCACGGCATCAGCGTCAGGTGGATATAGACCGCCTGCCCACGCGGCAGATCGTTGCCGAGCTGGCGGATCGCCTCGAGAAACGGCATCGCCTCGATGTCGCCGACCGTGCCGCCGATCTCGCACAGGACGAAGTCGTAGTCGTCGTTGCCGTCGAGGACGAAATTCTTGATCTCGTCGGTGACGTGGGGGATCACCTGCACGGTCGCGCCGAGATAGTCGCCGCGCCGCTCGCGCTCGATGATGTTCTTGTAGATGCGCCCGGTGGTGATGTTGTCCTGCTGGTTGGCGGACCGTCCGGTGAAGCGCTCGTAATGGCCGAGATCCAGATCGGTCTCGGCGCCGTCGTCTGTGACGAAGACCTCGCCGTGCTGATAGGGCGACATCGTGCCCGGATCGACGTTGAGGTAGGGATCTAGCTTGCGGATCCGCACACGGTAGCCACGCGCCTGAAGCAGGGCTCCGAGAGCTGCTGCGGCAATGCCTTTACCGAGTGAGGAAACCACGCCGCCGGTGATGAAAACGTATCGCGCCATGGGAGTCGTCGCTTAACCCGATAGGAGTGATTCCACCAGTCAAAATTTGCCTGGGCATTGGTTTTTCTTCGCCCAAACAAAAGGGCCGGCACCCGCCGGCCCTTTCTTTTCGCCTATGTGGCGATGCTTACTGCCCGCTTGGAACCTGCGGCTGCGCGGGTTCCGGGGCTTGTGCTGGAGGTGTGTCCTCGCCGCCAAGCTGGTCGAGAACGCCGCCCTCGCCCGACGGCGCGCTTTGCTCGGTCGTAGGCATGCGGTCGAAGATGTCGGTCGGCTGGTCGCCGTAGCGCGCCAGCAGCGACAGGGCCAGCGAGGTCGCGAAAAACGCGGTCGCCAACATCGCCGTCGCGCGGGTCAGCGTATTGGCCGCGCCGCGCGCCGTCATGAAGCCGGAGCCGCCACCGATGCCTAGCCCGCCACCTTCGGACCGCTGCAGGAGGACCACGCCGACAAGGGCGAGGACAACCATCAGGTGAATGACGATGAGCACTGTCTGCATGATTCAATCCGGATTGTTCTATCGCGCAGCACTGTAGTTGTGCCGCAGCGGACGCGGCTCATTACACGCCTTTGCCGCGCATTCCAACCCATATGGGAAGGAATGGCGCTGCAAAAAAGACGGCATCGGCAAAATTGCGCGGGCTAGAAAGACCGGTAGGCCTCGGCGATGCCCAGGAAATCGGAAGCCTTGAGGCTGGCGCCGCCTACCAGTGCCCCGTCGACATTGGCCACAGCCAGCAACTCGCCGGCGTTGGAGGGCTTGACCGATCCGCCATAGAGAATGCGCATGCGGCCCGCCTCGTCGCCGACGACCTTCGCCAGTTCGGCCCTGATATGAGCATGCGCCTGCGCGACGTCGTCCACAGAAGGCGTCAGTCCCGTTCCGATGGCCCAGACCGGCTCGTAGGCGATGACGGCGGTCGCGTGGGTCGCTCCATGCGGCACGGAGCCGGCGATCTGGCGCGACAGTACGTCGAGGGTCTGTCCGGCTTCACGTTCGGCCTGCGTCTCGCCGATGCAGATGATCGCGACGATCCCCGCACGCCACGCCGCTTCCGCTTTCGCGCGCACATCCGCGTCGGTTTCGCCATGGTCGGTGCGCCGCTCGGAGTGGCCGACGATGACGGCCGACGCGCCCGCGTCCTTGAGCATTTCGGCCGAAATGTCGCCGGTATGCGCGCCCGTCTCCTTTGCGTGGCAATCCTGTCCGCCAGACTTTACCGGCGTGCGGTGCAGAATTTCCGACGCCCGCCACAGCAGGGTAGCGGGAACGCAGACGAGCGCGTCGGTTTCCGCTTCCAGCCCCTTCATGAAACCGTTGCCGATCGAGACCAGCTCGTTGAGCGATGCGCTCGTGCCATTCATTTTCCAGTTGCCGGCAACCAGCGGGCGGATACCTGGTGTCATCGCGCGTGTTCCCTTCCTTCGGTCTCGAGGCTAGGTTCTCCTACCAAAAACCGGGCACAAAGCAATCGACACCGGCCGGGAAGGACGGTATTGCCGAGGCTCACATCAGGTAACCGGAAGAAGACATGCTCAATTCCCTCAGAAACGCCGCCAGATCCTGGATCGCCAAGCTGCTTCTCGTGATGCTGGTGCTCAGTTTCGCGGTATGGGGCATTTCCGGACAGATTTTCGGTGGACTCGGCTCCAACGTGCTGACCGCCGGCGATACACGCGTGTCCATCCTCGAATACCGTCTCGCCTACGATCGGCAGCTCTCGCTGCTGTCGCAGCAATTCGGCGTGCCGGTGACGCGTGAACAGGCGCAGCAGTTCGGCGTCGACAACCGCGTGCTTTCGCAGCTTGCAGCCGGCGCCGTGCTGGACGAACAGGCGCGCGAGATGCGGCTCGGGCTTTCGCGCGACCGGCTGGCCGCGATGACGGCCGAGGATCCCGCCTTCCAGGGGGCTGATGGTCGGTTCGACCGCAACCAGTTCGATTTCGTGCTGCGCCAGATCGGCATGCGGCCGGAAGACTACCTGAAGAACCGCGAGCAGGCTGCGGTGCGTCAGCAGATCATCGAAGCGGTGTCGGACGGCATGACGGCGCCGGATGCTTTCCTGCGCGCCGTGTCGCTCTATCAGGGCGAAGACCGCACGGTCGACTACATCGTCCTGTCGCGGTCCCTGGTCGAACCCATCGAAGAGCCTGCGCAGGATGTGCTCGAAGCGTATTTCGAAGAGAACAAGGCCAATTACGCCGCGCCGGAATACCGGCGCATCTCCTACGTCAAGCTGGAACCTGCCGATATTGCCGACCCGGCCGCTATCCAGGCGGAGGAGGTCGAGCGTTATTACGAGGACAACGCCACCCGCTTCACGTCGCCGGAGCAGCGCAAGATCGAACAGCTCGTCTTTGCCGATGCGGAAGCCGCGCAGGCTGCGCTGGACAAGATTCGTGGCGGCTCGACGTTTGAGGAGGTCGTGACCGAGCAAGGCAAGACGATGGGCGACGTCGTGCTTGGCACCTTCGCGAAGGCCGACGTGGCCGACCCGGCAATCGCCGAGGCCGCTTTTGCGCTGGCCGAAGGCGAAGTCAGCGACGTGGTCGACGGCGCATTCGGATCGCTGCTCGTTAGAGTTCCGGAAGTCCAGCCGGCAAAGGTGCAGCCGCTCGCCGAAGTCGAACAGCAGATTCGCAGCGACATCGCGCTGGGCGAAGCAACCCGCATTCTGGACGACGTCTACGAAGGCTATGAAGATGCGCGCGCCGGTGGCGAAACCATGGCGGAAGCCGCCGCCCGCAACCGGCTCGAGGTCGTTACGGTCGAGGCGGTCGACCGCAGCGGCCGCAATCCCGAAGGCACGATCCTGACCGACCTGCCCGAATCGAACGCCCTGCTCCAGGAGGCATTCGACAGTGAAGTCGGCGTCGAGAATTCGCCGCTGAACACCGGATCGTCGGGTTATCTGTTCTACGAGGTCGACGACGTCACGGAGGCCCGCGACCGATCGCTTGACGAAGTTCGCGATCAGGTCGTTACCGACTGGAAGGAGAACGAGGTCGCAACGAGGCTTGCCACCCGCGCCGAGGAAATCGAGAAGCAGGTTGCCGACGGCAAGGCCCTGACCGAGATCGCGGAGGAACTGGAGCTCGAGGTCCAGGTCCGGCGTGGTCTGAAGCGTGACGCCAACGACGCCGAGCTCGGCGATGCAGGCGTGGCCGCCGTCTTCTCCGTAGCGCGGGGCGAAACTGGCCTTGCGCCGGCGCAGGATGGTGACGCCCAGGTCGTGTTTCGCGTGACGGATGTGCTGGTGCCGGCCGGTGCCGGTCCCGACGCCCTGCCCGCCGAAGCCCGCGATCGTTTCGCATCTGCGATCTCCGACGACCTGCTGGACCAGCTCGTTGCACGGCTTCAGACCGAGTATCCGGTGACGATCGACCGCGGCGCCGTGCAGCAGGCGCTGAGCTTCTGAGCGGCGTGATGAACGACTTCAAGTCTCACATAGCCAAGGTCGCGAACGGCACGCCGCTGTCCTTCGAAGAGGCGCGCGAGGCGTTCAGCATCATGATGTCCGGTGAAGCGACGCCGAGCCAGATCGGCGGGTTCCTGATGGCGCTTCGTACGCGCGGTGAAACGGTGGACGAGATTTCCGGCGCCGTGGCCACCATGCGGGCCAAGATGCTTCCCGTCCGCGCGCCGGCCAACGCCATCGACATCGTCGGCACGGGTGGCGATGCGTCGGGCACCTATAACGTCTCCACCTGCGCCGCCTTCATCGTTGCCGGCGCCGGGGTGCCGGTGGCCAAGCATGGCAACCGCGCACTCTCGTCGAAGTCGGGGGCGGCGGATGCGCTTGCCGCTCTTGGGGTCAATATCGAGATCGGGGCCGAAACCATCGCGGCCTGCATCGAGGAAGCCGGGCTCGGCTTCATGTTCGCACCGGTCCACCATTCGGCCATGCGTCATGTCGGCGCCTCGCGCGTGGAACTCGGCACCCGTACGATCTTCAACCTGCTCGGCCCTCTGTCGAATCCTGCCGGCGTCAAGCGCCAGCTCGTCGGTGTGTTTGCCCCGCAATGGGTGGAGCCAATCGCCGAAGTGCTCAAGGCACAGGGTTCGGAAGCTGTCTGGGTGGTGCATGGCGACGGGCTGGACGAAATGACGACGGCAGGCACGACGATGGTTGCGGCGCTGGAGAACGGCAAGATCCGTACGTTCGAGATCCAGCCCGAGGAGGTCGGCCTGGCACGCGTCAAGCCCGAGGACCTGAAGGGCGCCGATGCGGCTCACAACGCCAGGGCGCTTCGCGGCGTGCTTGCCGGCGACAAGGGTGCTTATCGCGACATCTCCCTCCTGAATGCGGCAGGCGCGCTTGTCGTGGCCGGCAAGGCCCGGACGCTAGACGAGGGCATGGAGCTTGCCACCCGCTCAATCGATAACGGGTCGGCGGCCTCCGCGCTGGAGCTGCTGGTGCACGTTTCCAACCGGGCAGGTGCGGCATGACCGATATTCTGCGCAAGATCGAGGCCTACAAGCGCGAGGAGATCGCTGCTGCCGAGGCCGCGCTTCCCCTTGCCGAGGTCAAGGCGCGGGCGGCCGACCAGACCCCGCCGCGCGGCTTTCGCAAGGCGCTTGAGGCCAAGCACAAAGCCGGGCAGTTCGCGCTGATCGCCGAGATCAAGAAGGCGAGCCCCTCGAAGGGGCTCATCCGTGCCGACTTCGATCCGCCCGCGCTTGCGCACGCCTACGAGCAAGGAGGTGCCGCCTGTCTGTCGGTGCTGACGGATCGGCCATCGTTCCAGGGCGCGCCCGAATTCCTGACCGAGGCGCGCGCCGCAACCGCCCTGCCCGCGCTGCGCAAGGATTTCATGTTCGAGACCTATCAGGTTCACGAGGCGCGGAGCTGGGGTGCCGACGCGATCCTCGTCATCATGGCGAGCCTGTCCGACGATGAAGCGAAAGCACTCGAGGATGAGGCCCATGCAATCGGCATGGACGTGCTCGTCGAGGTGCATGACGAGGCGGAACTGGATCGCGCGCTCAGGCACCTGTCCTCGCCGCTGGTTGGCATCAACAACCGCAACCTGCGCACCTTCGAGGTAAGCCTCGAAACCTCGGAGCGGCTGGCGGCGCGCATCCCCGAAGACAAGCTCATCGTCGGCGAGAGCGGCATCTTCACCAATGCCGACTGCGCGCGCCTGGCTCGCTCCGGCATCTCCACCTTCCTCGTCGGCGAAAGCCTGATGCGGCAGGTCGATGTTGCCGGCGCGACGCGGTCCCTGCTCGGGCTCAGCTCGCAACGGCTCGCAGGCTGACGCCGTGAGCCGCCTTACGCATCTCGGTGCATCCGGCGAGGCCAACATGGTCGATGTCGGCGGCAAGCAAGAGACGCAGCGCACTGCGATCGCGCAAGGCGCGGTGAAGATGCAGCCCGCGACGCTGGCCACGATCCTCGCCGGCGATGCCAAGAAGGGGGACGTGCTCGGCACGGCCCGCATTGCCGGCATCATGGCAGCCAAGCGGACGCACGAGCTGATTCCGCTCTGCCACCCGCTCCTGCTCACCAAGGTTTCGGTCGAGATCGAGCCCGACGAGAACCTGCCCGGTCTGCGCGTCACGGCGCTCGCCCGCGTTACCGGCAAGACCGGCGTTGAAATGGAAGCGCTGACGGCGGCTTCCGTCGCCTGCCTGACGATCTACGACATGGCCAAGGCAGCCGACCGTGCCATGATAATTTCCGACATCCGTGTGGTGGAAAAGTCCGGCGGCAAGTCCGGCGATTACCGGCTGCAGGACGTCTGACATGGCTGGCCTGCTGCCGGTTGACGAAGCGCTGCGCCGGCTGCTCGACGATGTGACGGCCCTGCCTCACGAAGATATCACGATTGGTGAGGCCGCGGGGCGTGTTCTGGCCGCTGCAGTCGAGGCACGGCGGACGCAGCCTCCCTTCCCCGCTTCGGCGATGGATGGTTATGCCGTGCGCGCGGCGGACACCACCGACCCGTCCACTGCTTTGAAGGTTATCGGTCAATCGATAGCCGGCAAGCGCTTCGATGGCGCGGTCGGCGCCGGCCAGGCCGTACGCATCTTCACAGGCGCGCCTGTCCCCGAAGGCGCGGATGCGGTTCTGCTTCAGGAAGATGCCGAGCCGGACGAAGACGGGCGAACCGTCCGCGCCAGAGAAGCGGTCACCCCTGGCCGTCACGTAAGGGCTGCCGGGCTCGATTTCCGGGCCGGCGACGTCCTTTTGGCCAAAGGCCGGGTGCTCGACGCGGCAGCGCTGTCGCTCGCAGCAGCCGGCAACCACCCGCTCCTGTCTGTAGTGCGCGCACCGCTGGTGGCGATCCTGGCGACGGGCAGCGAGCTGCTGCCGCCCGGTTCGGAACCCGGGCCCGACCAGATCATCGCATCGAACGGCTACGGGGTCGCGGCGCTGGCGCGCGACGCACGTGCTCGGGTGCTCGACCTGGGCATCGCACCTGACGATCGCGGTATGCTTGCCGCGCGCGTCCGTGACGCACTCTCGGCCGGTGCTGATGTCATCGTGACGCTCGGGGGCGCCTCAGTCGGCGACCACGACCTCGTCCGCGAGGTGCTTACTGGCGAAGGCATGGCGCTCGACTTCTGGAAGATCGCCATGCGCCCCGGCAAGCCGCTGATGTTCGGCAGGCTGGGAGAAACCCGCGTTCTTGGCTTGCCGGGAAATCCGGTTTCAAGCCTTGTCTGCGCGCATCTGTTCCTGAAACCGCTGCTCGCGAACCTTGGCGGCCGCCCACATGTTGCCGACATGAGGGAAGCCGTCCTTGGCGAAGCCATGAAGGCCAATGATCACCGGCAGGATTATGTCCGCGCGGCAGCGACGCATGAGGACGGGCGCCTCGTTGCAAGGCCGTTCGCCGTGCAGGATTCCTCGATGCTGACGACACTGGCGCACGCCAACGCGCTCATCATCCGCGAACCGAACGTGGCCGCTTCGGAGGCTGGAGATGTCTGCCGCGTGCTGATGCTGCGCTGAGCGAGCGGCTTTCTAGTCGCGTTCAACGAGACGAAGATCGTGGCCGGTCGCCGCAATGTGACCCATCCGGTCGGTTCTGGACTGGATGTCCTTCAACCGCTCGATTGCAGCAGCAAGCTCCTTGTCGGAGCGGCGCAGATGTAGATCGCGCCCAGCCTGGCTTCAAACCAGCCGCTCGAGCTCTACAGTCATTTTTTCCCGCGCCACTGTCTCGGAGCCTCCTACGCATTCACGATAATTTAAGCCGTTGCGGAACACAACTGGAACAGATAGTGTTTGTTCTGGTTTTGTTTATGGACTGATTCCCAAAAGGGGCAACAGAATGCTGACGCGCAAGCAACACGAACTGCTTCTCTTCATCCATGAAAGGCTGAAAGAAACTGGCATTCCCCCTTCCTTCGACGAGATGAAGGAGGCGCTCGACCTCGCTTCCAAGTCCGGTATCCACCGCCTGATTACTGCGCTCGAGGAGCGCGGCTTCATTCGACGCCTGCCCAACAGGGCACGTGCGCTGGAAGTGCTGCGGCTGCCAGACTCGATCGCGCCGGGGCTCAATGCGGCCAAAAAGTTCTCGCCCAGCGTCATTCAAGGCAGCCTTGGCCGGGCGCCGGAACCCTCGCGCATCCAGTCTGCCAGCAATGACGATGATGCCGGTGCGGCCGTTGCCATTCCGGTGATGGGCCGGATTGCCGCCGGCGTGCCGATCGAGGCGATCCAGCACAAGACGCACTCGATCAGCGTTCCGCCGGAAATGCTTTCGGGCGGCGAGCACTACGCGCTCGAGGTCAAGGGTGACTCGATGATCGAGGCGGGCATCTTCGACGGCGACACCGTCATCATCCGCGACGGCCAGACCGCCAATCCCGGCGACATCGTGGTGGCTCTCGTCGACGATGAGGAAGCAACCCTCAAGCGGTTCCGCCGCAAGGGCGCCTCGATCGCGCTGGAGGCTGCCAACCCCGCCTACGAAACCCGCATCTTCGGCCCTGATCGCGTGAAGGTACAAGGTAGGCTCGTCGGGCTCATCCGGCGTTATTGATCGGCCATTAGACAAGGTCATGCTCGACTGAGGATGAGCATGAGCATGAGGGGTGGATTGATCGAATCCAACCTATTGGGCTCGATGCACGTCAAGGAATAGCCCGTCGGGCAGCAGGATTCCCGAGCGATGCAGACCCTCCCTCATGCTGGGGGTGCGAGCCCCCGGGTCTTGCCTTCGGCGAGCCCGAGGACAGGCTCCGCGAGCCTCGAAGGACGCACCGATCAGTGCTTTCGCTGCAAAGGCATCGCGGCAGCCGGCTGGCTGTTACTCACCTTGCGATTTCTGCCAGGGTGGAAGTCCCCTCGCCTCACGCGAATACTGCCGGTGCGCGTGCCAGGGCCGATAGGGTTCGCGGATCGCGAAACGAATGTTTGGGTAAAAAGCCGGTCTCGCGGAAGTGCGATTCCTGACACCGGCGTCTGTGCCACTGCTTGCTTCGGTTCCGCGTGTTTCGCCGGCGATGTCTTTCTCGAAAACGATCTCGGCGCTCCCGCGGCGGGCCAAATCGCGCTTGGTGATGACGGTGACGCTGCTGCCGCGACAGGGACTGTTCGCCGTTGCGTCGTCGATGACGATGAGGCTCGCATAAGAACACGCAGTCGAAGCCGTTCGTTCGCCGTCGGCGTGAACGACTATGCCGCCGCCGCCATGGCGCGCTACGCAAAGCCCTTCCCGGCACTGGAATGGCAACGCACCCTGATCATCGGCCGGGGTGGCCGAGGCGGCCCGGCGTCACCTTCCACAGGCCGTGCAACATCGCCCGCATTCGCAGCCCGCTGCCAGTTCTGGAAGGTGAAGGTGCTTGGTCGTTGGCGGTTTACGGCGAGTCTGCCGTCACCGAGATCGACCGCAACAAGCCGCGCGTCCTCGGAGACGTAGACGTGAGGCAGCTGGCGTGTCGCGATCAGCAACGCGCCGGCGACGAGCATCGGAAGTGCTGCCCAGCGTAGTGCGCTGCCGGCCATGGTCATGATCGCCAATGCCGCTGTCAGTACAAGCACCGCCGAAAGCGGGATCGCCCCGGTGGCATCGAATGCCGATCGCTCCGCGAGCCACAGGGCTATCGAATTCATCGCGGATATGCCCATCCCCATCGCGTACAACGCCGGCCCTTCCAGGCCGAAGGGCATCAACAGGCATGCGAAAACCGCTGCCGGCATGACGATGGCGGAAACGAATGGCATGGCCGCAAGGTTGGCGACGAGGCCGAGCGGCGAGACCTGCTGGAAATGCCATGCTGTGAAAAGCGCCGTCGCGAGACCGGCAACGACTGACGTCAGCGACAGTCCCGAGACGTATTTCATGCCCGTTGTGAAGGCCAGCCGCACGGGACCGTACTTTGACGCCTGTCGGCGCGGCGTCCGCCTTTCGCGGTACGAGGCCCAGGCCGCGTAGGCCGCCACGAGCGCGGCGGTTGCAGCAAACGACATGTGGAAGCTCGGCCCCATCACCTCATGCGGGGCGATCAGCAGGATGATGACGGCCGATATGGCAAGGTTGCGCATCGTGAGCGCCGCGCGGTCGACCATGACGGCAAGCAGCATCACCGCAAGCATGGTGAAGCTGCGCTGCGCTGCAATGCCTGCGCCCGAAATGACGAGGTAGGCCGCCGTCGCGGCGAGCGCGCCGAAGGCGGCATATTTCTTCGCCGGCTGTCGCGAGGAAAAGCCCGGTGCAAGCGCAAAGGCGGTGCGCAAGCCGAACATCACAGTCCCGGCCACCAAGGCCATATGCAGGCCGGAGATGGAGATGACGTGATAGAGCCCGACTACGCGGAGCGCCTCGTTCATCTGTTCCGGTATGCCTGCGCGGATACCGGTAATCAGGGCGGCCGCGATAGCGCCCTCAGGGCCGCCGATGCTGGCCGCGATGTCCTGCGCCATGCGTGTACGCCAGCCCTCCACCCATGCGGCGGCGGCAGTCATCAACCCGGGTTTGTCTGCCGTTTCCACGAGCTCCGGATTTCTGAGGAAAAAGCCGACCGCGCCGATACCGTCAAAGTAGCTGTTGAAGGCAAAGTCATAGCTCTGCGGGCGGACTGGCCCGGAAGCAGGCATCAGCCGGACGAGACCTTGCACGGCATCTCCAGGCCGCAATGTTTCCGGCACTTCGCGGGCGGTTGCACGAACGCGATCCGGCGCATACCGAAGCGCCGGCCGCTCGGTCGCGATGACATCGAGCGTCAGGCGGATGCGGCCCGATGCCTGCTGCTCGATGCGGACGACGCGGCCGGTCAGGCGCGTTGAAATCTCGGAGCCGAGCATCTGCGTGCTGGCCCGCCATGTCTCGAATTTCGCGGCAAGAACGCCTGTGAGCGTGATCAACACCGCGAGAGACGCCATCCGTAGTCCAGGCCGGTTTGCGAGCGCGAGTGACAGGGCCACGAGCAGACCAGTGGTCAGAAGCAGGCCGCCAAGTCCTGGCTCGGTCGGTGCCGAGAAGTAGAAAAGCGCGCCCAGCGCGATGAAGACCGGCACGAAGACGAACGCGGTGCCATGCTCAAGCTCGCTGTCCAAGCTGCTGCGCAGCACAGGACCGAGCCTGGCGAGCGGAGTGAGACTGCTTGTCGGTACGGGTAGCGACGGCGCTCGCAGGGTTTGCGGAAGATGGACTTCGGGGGCAGCATTTTCAGGCGCGACGACACGCGCGCCGAACTGAAGGCGCTCGTCCTGTCGCGTCGCCGTCTCCCCGTCCATGCGGCGTTCCCCACCCGGTAATCGCTTGCACGCCGAAGCCTCTATGCTACATGAGCCCCATCAAAACACCACAGGCGCAGCCGCTGCGCGCCCTCATCCGTTTCCGGGGAAGAAGAAATGTCCGACAAGGTCGTCACCCGTTTTGCGCCGTCACCCACCGGCTACCTGCATATCGGCGGCGCGCGCACCGCGCTTTTCAACTGGCTGTTCGCCAAACACACCGGCGGCAAGATGCTGCTGCGTATCGAGGATACCGACCGCGAGCGGTCGACCGATGCGGCAACGGCAGCGATCCTCGACGGCCTCTCTTGGCTCGGTCTGGGTTGGGACGGGGAACCCGTCTCCCAGTTCGAACGCGCGCAGCGTCATCGCGAGGTGGCCGAAGAGCTCGTGCGCAACGGCAAGGCCTATCGGTGCTACGCCACGCAGGCGGAGCTTGAGGAGATGCGCGAGAAGGCGCGCGCCGAGGGCCGTCCGCCGCGCTATGACGGACGCTGGCGCGACCGCGATCCCTCGGAGGCCCCGGCAGGCGTGAAGCCCGCCATCCGCATCAAGGCGCCTACGGACGGCGAGACGATCGTGCGCGACCGAGTGCAGGGCGACGTCAAGTTCCCCAACAAGGATCTCGACGATTTCATCATCCTGCGGTCCGACGGGAACCCGACCTATATGCACGCCGTCGTCGTAGACGATCACGACATGGGCGTGACCCATATCATTCGGGGCGACGATCACCTGACCAACGCGGCGCGCCAGACGGTCATCTACAACGCGATGGGCTGGGATGTGCCGGTGATGGCGCATATCCCGCTGATCCACGGGCCGGACGGCGCGAAGCTTTCCAAGCGCCACGGCGCACTGGGTGTCGAGGCTTATCGCGCGATGGGCTATCTTCCGGAAGCGCTGCGCAACTATCTCGCGCGCCTCGGCTGGAGCCATGGCGACGACGAGGTCATGTCCACTGCGCAGATGATCGAGTGGTTCGAGATCGAGGACGTCAACAAGGGGGCCGCGCGCTTCGATTATCAGAAGCTGGAAGCCCTCAATGGCGTGCATATGCGCCAGAGCGACGACGCCGATCTTCTGGAGCAGTTCATCGCGACATTGCCCTATATCGAGGAGCCCGGCGCCATTCCGCGCGAGCCGGACGCCGCGCAGCGGGCGATGCTGTTTGCCGCCCTGCCCGGCTTGAAGGAGCGCGCGAAGACGCTCGTCGAACTGGCTGACAGCGCGCAATATCTGTTCGTCCAGCGCCCCTTATCGCTCGATGAGAAGGCAGCGCAGATTCTCGACGGCGACGCACGCGCGGTGATCGCCGCGCTGCTGCCGGATTTTGAGGCGCTTGGCGAATGGTCCGCAGAAACAACGGAAGCCGTCGTGCGCGCCTATGCGGAAAAGGCGGGCCTCAAGCTTGGAAAGGTTGCGCAGCCGCTGCGCGCGGCGCTGACCGGCAGGGCCACATCGCCCGGCGTTTTCGACGTGCTTGCCGTGCTTGGCCGGGAAGAAAGCCTCGGCCGGCTGCGCGATCAAAGCGTCTGAACGATTGTGGCGAAGTCGCGTTTTTTGCGTTGCAACAATGTGACCTTGGGATAGCTTGGCACGCTCCCGCAAATCGGATAGCAAGAGCGCGCAATCGGAGCGCGGTTGTTATGCGTCATAGCTGATCGGCGTCGAGGGCGGGCTAACGTACATTGAGAGGTGATAGGGATGACCAGTTCGACTGCAAAGCTTGAATTGAACGGCAAAGCCAGCGAATTCAAGGTACGAAAAGGCTCGGTCGGACCAGAGGTCATCGACATCAGCTCGCTCTACAAGGACACGGGGCTGTTCACCTACGATCCCGGTTTCACGTCCACCGCGAGCTGCGAATCGGAAATCACCTATATCGACGGCGATGCCGGCATGCTGCTGCACCGCGGCTATCCGATCGACCAGCTCGCCGAGCACGGCGACTTCCTGGAAGTGTGCTACCTGCTTCTCTACGGCGAACTGCCGACGAAGGCGCAGAAGGACGATTTCGACTACCGCGTGACGCGCCACACCATGGTGCATGAGCAGATGACCCGGTTCTTCACCGGCTTCCGCCGCGATGCGCATCCGATGGCGGTTATGTGCGGCGTCGTCGGCGCTATGTCGGCGTTCTATCACGACTCCACCGACATCTCCGACCCGCACCAGCGTATGGTCGCCTCGATCCGCATGATCGCGAAGATGCCGACGATCGCCGCGATGGCGTACAAGTACCATGTCGGCCAGCCCTTCATCTATCCGAAGAACGAGCTGAACTTCGCCGCCAACTTCCTGCACATGTGCTTCGCCGTGCCTTGCGAGGACTACAAGGTCAATCCGGTGCTGGCGCGCGCGATGGAGCGCATCTTCATCCTGCATGCCGACCACGAGCAGAATGCGTCGACCTCGACGGTTCGGCTCGCTGGCTCTTCCGGCGCCAACCCGTTTGCCTGCATCGCTGCCGGCATTGCCTGTCTGTGGGGGCCGGCGCATGGCGGCGCCAACGAGGCTGCCCTCAACATGCTGGCGGAGATCGGTTCCGTCGACCGCATCCCCGAGTTCATCGACCGCGCCAAGGACAAGAACGACCCGTTCCGCCTGATGGGCTTCGGCCACCGCGTCTACAAGAACTACGATCCGCGCGCCAAGATCATGCAGAAGACCACGCATGAGGTTCTGGGCGAACTCGGCATCAAGGACGACCCGCTTCTCGACGTGGCGATGGAGCTGGAAAAGATCGCGCTGACGGACGAGTATTTCATCGAGAAGAAGCTCTACCCCAACATCGACTTCTATTCCGGCATCACGCTCAAGGCGCTCGGCTTCCCGACCACCATGTTCACCGTGCTTTTCGCAGTCGCCCGTACGGTCGGCTGGATTGCCCAGTGGAAGGAGATGATCGAGGATCCGCACCAGAAGATCGGCCGTCCTCGCCAGCTCTACACCGGCCATGGCGAGCGCGACTACGTGCCGATCGCCAAGCGCTGATCGATACTTTCGAGACAAAAAGAAGAGGGCGCCGTCGGCGCCCTTTTTCGTTCAGCCTGGCTTCTTCTCGAGAACCGCCAGCAGCGCTTCGGCTGCAAGTTCGCCTGATGGCCTGTCCGTTTCCATGGCTTTTCGGATGTCGGCGAAGCCGGCCATCTGGACAGCGCGGGCTGGCGTATCTGCGGTGAGCTGCTCAGTATAGCGTGCGAGCCGCCCCGGCCGGAGCTGGCCGTCGTAATATTCCGGCACGACTGGCCAGTCCGCAATCAGGTTTGGCAGCGAAGCCGACCATGCCGTGATCATGCGGGCCATCACCGAACCGATGACGGGGTCGGTGCGATAGCACGACACGAATGGCACGCCACACAGCGCCAGCTCCAGCGTCACGGTACCAGATGCGGCAATTGCGGCATCGGCCTCGGCAAACGCCTGCCACTTCTCCTCGTCCCCATGGACGACGCGCGGACGCACCGGCCAGTCTGCCGTGCCCGCTTCCACCAGAGGCGCGACATGAGGCACTGTCGGGATCGCCACATCGAACAAATTGCCGCGCGCGGCAAGGATTCGCACGGCCTCGCCGAAGGGCTCAAGCAGCCGCTTGACCTCGCTACGACGCGAGCCGGGCAGGATCAGCAGCTTTTTCGGTTGATCCGTTGCGCGTACCTGCGCCGCCTGTCCCTCGGCTGCGGCGACAATGCCTGGGTGGCGCACCAGCCGATGACCGACATAGGTGCCGTGCGGCCCGTCGAGATCGGCCAACGCCTTCGGCTCGAACGGCAGCAGGCACAACACCTCGTCGACATAAGGCCGCATGGCCGGAGCCCGTCCGGGTCGCCAGGCCCAGACGCTGGGGCACACATAATGGATGATCGGGATCGACGGGTCCGCCGCTCTCACCTTCTTCGCGACGCGCAAGGAGAAATCGGGGCTGTCGATGGTCACGAGGCAATCGGGCGCAGCGCGCACCACAGCCTGTGCTGTATCGTTGAGGCGGCGCATAAGGCGAGGCAAGCTCGCGACAACAGCGCTCACGCCCATCAATGCAATCTCGGAGCCGTCGAACAAGGGGTCCAGGCCGAGCGCCTGTAGATGCCTGCCGCCGACGCCGACCAGTTCCACCTCATGTCCGGTACGCGCTGCCAATGCCCTCACAAGGTCCGCGCCAAGCAGATCGCCGGATTCCTCACCGGCAACGACTGCTATTCGCAAGGGCCTGGCCGGGGTCATTGATCGTCCTCCGGTTTCGCGGGCATTCCGACGACGAACAGGCCGAGCTCATCGGCGCGGGCAATCGTCCTGTCAAAATCGAGGATGAAAGAGCGCCCGGCATCGACGGCAATGCCCGCCAAACCCGCCTTGTGGGCGCCCTCCACTGTCTGTGGGCCTATGGCGGGCAGGTCTGCGCGGCGCTCCTGAAGAGGTTTGCAGTGTTTGACGAGAACACCCCGCTTCTTGCCAGCCAGCCTTCCATGGCCGCGCATCTGCGCCGTGCGTTCAAGCAGTCCGTCCGTGCCCTCTATGCCTTCGAGAGCGATGGCACGCCCGCCTATCGCAATCGCCGCCTGGCCGATGTCGAGTCGTCCGATGGCAAGGGCGGCTTCGGACGCCGCTTCCAGGTCGCGGCGGTCGTGCGACGTTGGCGTCATGCGCGTCAATGTACCTTCCGGTGCCAGCAGGTCCGGTACGATTTCGTGTGGGCCCACCACCGTGATGTCGTTGGCCTCCGCAATCTCGATGATCGTGCGCAGGAGCCCGTCGTCTCCGCGCAAGAGGCCGGCGGCCACGCGCGGCAACAGCGCCAGGGTGGACAGGTTCCACCGTACCCGGCGCAAATTCGGGCGCCGGACGACGTTGCCCGACATGACCAGTCGTCTCACACCGTGCTTCTTGAGAAGCGGCAACGCCTGGCCGAAATCCTCAACTGCGAGCACGGCCGGATCTGCCGCATTAAAGGCCCGCTTGTCGTCGACTTCCCCGGCAATCAGGATAACGAAAGGCTTTTCTCCGCGATCGACAAGCGTTCTGACGACCGCGACCGGCAGTGCTCCGCCGCCGGCGATGACGGCGATGCGGCCGTCACGGCTTGCCTGCGCTTTCGGTTGGTCAGCCCTGGTCATCATCCGCGGCATCGTCGCCATCGAGCGGCGGTACGGCGAAGTGGCGCTTGCCGCGCTGCGTGATGAAGTCGACGATCTCAATGACCGCCGGCGAGCCGGCAAACAGCGCCCGCACGTCCTCGGCACTTTCGAGCAGGGGCTTTTCCGGCGAGAACAGGATGCGATAGGCCGCGCGCAGGTTTGCAAGGTCGCTGCGCGCCATGCCCGAGCGCTTCAGGCCCACGACATTGAAGCCGCGCAGCTTCGCGCGGTTGCCAACAGCCATGCCGTAGGGGATGACGTCCCCGACGACGGCAGAGCAGCCGCCAAGGAACGCACGGCGCCCCACCCGGACGAACTGATGGACTGCGGTCAGGCCACCGATGATGACGTAGTCGCCGATCTCGCAATGGCCGCCGAGCGTCGCGCCGTGTGTCAGTGTGACGTTGTCGCCGACGATGCAATCATGGGCCACATGCGAGTACGCAAGGAAGAAGCCGTTCGCGCCGACGGTCGTGGCACCGCGGCCGCTATCGGTGCCGACATTCATCGTCACGGATTCGCGTATGTCGCAGTTCTCGCCGATGGTCAGCGTCGTGCGGCCGCCCTTGTGCTTGGAATCCTGCGGCGGCCCACCCAGCGCGGCGAATGCCTGCGCGCGGGTGCCCGCACCGACGGTGGTGGCGCCCGTTACCGAGACATGGCCGGCAAGGTGTACATTGTCACCGAGCACGACCTCCGCGCCCACATGGCAGAAGGGTCCGACATGGACACCGGCGCCCAGTTGCGCTCCTGGCTCCACGAAGGCGGTCTGGTGGATGAATGTTTCGCTGGTCATGATCCTGGGCGGCTCAGTTTGCCGGCTTGGGCGACATCATCGCCGATATTTCCGCCTCGGCAACCTTGGTTCCCTCGACGATTGCCTCGCAGGCGAAACGCCAGATATTGCCGCGCTGCTTGAGCTTCTTGACGTGGATTTCCAGGCGATCGCCCGGCACCACCGGACGGCGGAACTTGGCGTTGTCGATGGTCATGAAATAGACGAGCGACGGCTTGTCCTCGCCGGTTGAGCGAATGCAGATAGCGCCGGCCGTCTGTGCCATTGCTTCTACGATAAGCACCCCCGGCATCACCGGTTGCTCGGGAAAGTGCCCCTGAAAATGGGGCTCGTTCGCCGTGACGTTCTTGATGCCGATCGCCGAATTGTCTCCGTCGATCTCCACGATCCGATCGACAAGCAGAAACGGGTAGCGATGTGGCAGCAGCCGCATCAGGCCAAGTATGTCGAGGCTGTCGAGCGAGTTGGCGGCTGCGGTGTCATTCATCCCGCGGTCCCTTTCCCGTCTGGTCGTTTGTGAGTTTTCGGATCGTCGCGATCTCTCTGAACAGGCTCTTCAGCGGCTGTGCAGGTGCACCACCCCAGCGCGCGCCGGCCGGAACGTCGTTCATCACGCCGCTGCGCGCCGCGATGGCGGCGCCACTGCCGATGCTGATGTGGTCGGCAAGGCCGACACTGCCGCCCAGCATTACCCCATCGCCCAGCTGTACCGAGCCGGACAAACCGCAAAGACCGGCGATCAGGCAGAACCGACCGATCCGGACGTTGTGGGCGATCTGGACGAGATTATCGATCTTCGAGCCTTCGCCGATGATTGTGTCGGAAAGCGTGCCGCGGTCGACCGTGGTATTCGCCCCAATCTCGACGTCATCCTGTATGATGACCCGTCCGATCTGCGGGATCTTTTCCGGCCCGGACCGGCCCGCGGCAAAGCCGAAGCCATCCTGTCCAATCCGTACCCCGGCATGGATGATCACACGATTGCCGATCAGCGCGTTCTGAACCGAAGCCCCCGGTCCCACAAAACTGTCACGCCCGATCTGGCAGGACGATCCGATTACGGCTGTTGGCGCAATCACGGTTCCGCTGCCGATCGCGGCTCGCGGTCCCACGACAGCGCCAGCCTCGATGATAGCGCCGGGCTCGATGAGCGCATCGGGATGAACATGAGCACCCGGCGACACGCCGGTTTCGCCCGTCAACGGCGCAGGGCGCACGGCGGCAGGAAACATGATCCTGCCGATCGCAGCAAAATCGGATTGCGGCCTCGCTGAAACGACGATCGCACTGCCGTCGCGCACGGAACCGGCAACGTCTTCAGTGCAGAGCACGACCGAAGCCTCGATGACCTCGAGTTTCGCCGCGTTGCGCTTGCCGTCGATGAAGATCAGGGCACCGGGACCGCCCTCGCCGGCTGAAACGAGCTTCGACACCTCGTTCTGAGCCAGCTGGGGCGTGCGGAGTTCCGCGCCCGTCAGCGTCGCGATCTCAACCGCGGTAAACCGGCGCGACGGTTCGAAGAATACCGGATCGGTCATGCAAACCTTCTCTTCCGGGCCGGTTGCCAGCCCGGAAGCGCCTTGCCCGTTTTCAGGGCACGGCCCGCTCCCCATGGGTCCAGGCCGCGCTCATCATCGTTCGTTGCGCAACGGACCTGCCGAAGCCGCCACAATGCCGGCACGACGCGCTAGAAACGGGTCGAGATACCGAAGCTGAAGTTCTGAATCTGGTCGCCCTCTTCCTTCATGACCGGCACGGCGTAGTCGACACGCAGCGGACCGAAGGGCGACGCCCAGATCAAGCTCGCACCCACCGATGCGCGCCACTCCATCTCGCTCCCGAGAACAGCACCCTGGCCGGTCAGCTTGTTGCCGTAGAGGGTCGCAGCGTCAGCAAAGGCGGCAGCACGCAGGCCGATGCCCGTCGGAATGAACGGCATCGGGAACTGCACTTCGGCGGACGCATTGAAATAGGTGGTGCCGCCGAGATGGTTGTAAACCGTGTCACCATTGGCATTGAGCGTGGTCTGGTAGGGACCGATACCGTTGCTCTTGAAGCCACGGATCATGCGATCATTGTTCTGGAAATGATCGAACACGCGCAGTCCGTCATTGCCGTAGGCGGCGATGTGACCAGCGCCCGCGGACAGCAGGCCGACGAGATCCATCTCCTCGGACAGCAGGTGGTAGTAGCTGCCGCGCGCCGTCAGCTTGGTCCACTGTGCGTCGCCGCCGATGCCTGCCACCTCGACGGTGCCGTTGAGATAGAGACCTTCGCGCGGGTTGCGCATGTCGTCGATGGTGTTGAACAGCAGCGTGCCGCTGACCGAGGACTTGGTCCAGGGGCTCTGGTTGTCGATGGCGTCCTTCAGATAATCCGAGAGCGTGCAGTCCTCATGGTCGCGTCTGGGATTACCTTGATCATCCAGGCAAACACCGCTGTAGACGTATTTTTCCTGCGTCAGGTTATAGGCAAACTGCGTGCTGAGCGCCTGCGTGATCGGCAGGCCGAAACGTACGGTACCGCCGGTCAGTTCGCTGTCGTAACCCTGATTGTACTCGCGCGTCTGGCGATAGATATCGAAGCCAGCGCTGATACGACGCCCGAGGAAATACGGCTCCGTAAACGAGACAGTGTAGTCGCGAGAATTCCTGCCGCCCGCCATCGAGAGGCGGATCGACTGGCCGCGGCCAAGGAAGTTTCGCTCGGCGATCGAGCCTTCGACGCTGAAGCCGGAGGTTGCCGAATTGCCGGTCGTGTAGCCACCGCCGACGGACAGCTCACCGGTCGACTTCTCGATGACGTCGACGACCAGGATAACACGATCCGGCTCGGAACCGGGCGCGGTTGCTATGTTGACGGTCTCAAAGAAATCAAGCCTTTCCAGGCGGCGCTTGGCGCGCTGGATGAGAACCTGATTGAACGCGTCGCCTTCGCTGAAGTCGAATTCACGACGAATCACATAGTCGCGCGTGCGCTGGTTGCCGCGAATCTCGATACGCTCGATATAGGCGCGCGGCCCCTGGTCGATCGTATAGACGACGGAAATCGTCTGGTTCTCGAAGTTGCGGTCGCCGCGCGGGGTTACCTGCGCGAACGCATAACCGAGATCGGCAACACGCTCCGAGAGGCCGACCAGCGAATCCTCGACCGCCTTGGCGCTGTAGTAGTCGCCGCTCCGGGATTCGAGCTGGTTGCGCAGTGCCTGACCATCCAGGCCCTCGACAGTGCTCTCCACTTCGATGGAGCCGAAGCGATAACGCTGGCCTTCGTCCACCGTGAAGCTGACGCGGTAGGAATTCGCCGCCTCGTCGAACTCGCCAAAGGCCGAGATGACACGGAAGTCAGCGAAGCCGCGATTGTAGTAGAAGCGGCGTAGCGCTTCCTCGTCGGCACGCAGCCGGTCCTCGTCATAGATGTCGTTGCGGGTCAGCCACGACATGACGTTCGACTGCTTGAGCGAAATCACCTCGCGCAGGCGACCGTCGGAGAAGGTGTTGTTGCCTTCGAAGGTGACCGAAGCAATCTTCGTGCGATCGCCTTCCTGGATATTGAAGATGACGTTGACGCGACCTTGGCCGAGGTCGACGACCTCCGGGGAAACGGTGGCGTCTTCACGGCCGGTACGGCCGTATGCCTGACGGATCGTCTCGGCGTCGGCTTCCATCATCGCGCTGGAATAAGCGCCGCGCGGACGAAGCTGAATCTGACGGCCGAGGTCGGCATCCTTCAGACGCCGGTTACCCTGGAAAAGAACCTGATTGACGATCGCGTTCTCGTCGACGCTGACGATCAGCGTCGAGCCCGACTGGTTGATGCGCACATCCGAGAACATGCCCATCGAGAACAGCCGCTTGACCGCTTCATCGACATCGGCGTTGCTGAAATTCTGGCCAGGACGAATGCCGGTGTTGTTGCGGATGGTTTCGGCATCCACGCGGCGGTTGCCGCGAACCTCGATGCTGCTCACGACGGCGGCCTGCGCGACCGTCGTCGATGCAAGCTGCAACGCGCCGGCGCCGGATACTATGAATCCGACCGAAAGGGCGGCCGCCGAAGCGGCGCTCAACAAACTGGAAGCTGCCTTCATTGGGCTTTAAAACCTTTTATTCTCGTAGTCCCCACGGCGAGAAACCCGGACGTCGCGGTCAATTCTGCTACCGTATTACCCGTATTTTCCATACACGCAAGGCTTCGGGTTAACATGCGTTTACTAAATCCCCGAGCGTGGCTTTCACGTCACTCCAATTCGACCCCATGGTAAACGAGCGGTCAACCGAAACGCCAAGTCACGCATTTTCTTCACATTTCAGCAACCGAATAGGTCGTTCCAGAACACGAACACCATAAAGGCCAGCACAAGCACCAGGCCGATTCGGTAGACCATCTCCATGATCCGCTCCGACACCGGGCGCCTCATGACGGCCTCGACCCCATAGAACACCAGATGCCCGCCGTCGAGGGGCGGAATCGGCAGCAGGTTCAGAAAGCCGATGCCCACGGAGAGCAAGGCAACAAGCTGCACAAGCCATTCGAAGCCAAGTGCGGCCGCCCTGCCCGCCATATCGGCGATCTTCACGGGGCCGCCGAGCTGGCAGCGGTCTTCGCGCCCCACCGCAAAGCGCTGCAGGAACTGGCCGGTCCGGGCGATGATGTATCCGGTCTCCTTGACCGCCTCACCGGCCGCTTCAACAGGATTGAACGTCAGGTGTCGCGGCTGGCCGAGCTCGGCATTGTTGACAACGCCGATGACGCCGACGCGGATGGTATTGCCGAGCGCGTCTTCCTGTTCCACGACTTCCGGCGTCGCCGTCAGCGTCACTTCCGCGCCGTCGCGAAGCATGACGAAAACGATGGAGTCGCCGGCGCGACCCGAGACCAGGCGCTGTACATCGCCGAACGTGTCGATACGTCGCCCGTCAACCGAGACGAACCGGTCGCCTGGCTGGAAGCCCGCAACATCGGCCGGGCTGTCGACCCGCACCTCCGCAACGGTCGGTTCGGCGACATAACGGCCATACATCGAAAACATCACCGTAAACACGGCGATCGCCAGCAGAAAATTGAACAGAGGGCCGGCAAAAACGGTCGCGGCACGTTTCCAGACCGGCTGCAGATGGAACGCCACCTTGCGTTCCTCGGCGCTCAGCGAGTCGTCTTCCTCGCGGTTCGACGGTTCGCTGGTGACGCTCATGTCACCGACGAACTTGACGTATCCACCCAGTGGAATCGCGGAAAGCTTCCAGCGCGTTCCACGCCTGTCGTTGAAACCCAGAAGTTCCGGCCCGAAGCCTATCGAGAACTCTCGTACCCCGATGCCGCACCAACGGCCGACAAGGTAGTGACCCATCTCATGGACGAACACGACCACGGTCAACACGAACAGAAAGGGGATTATGGTCGTGATGACGATATTGTCGAAGCTGAAGAATGTGGTCAGAAATTCGTTCAAGACGTCCCCTTACCCTTTTGGCACGCAACACTGTCGTCTCTTAGCGCAACAATACTGGCGAATCCGTGTCCGAAACTGACGCGATTTTTCGTTGCTGCAAACGCTTGAGCGTCAGCGACCGAACAGCGCATTTGCGGGCACGTCCAGTCCGGAAGCAGCCGCACCGATGACGAAAAGCATGAAGGCAGCGGCGACAAGCCCATCGACACGATCCATCACACCACCGTGACCCGGGATGAGTCCGCTCGAATCCTTGGTGCCGAACCGGCGCTTGAGCGACGATTCGAAGAGGTCGCCAATCTGAGAGACGATCGAAAGGATCAAGGCCAGAGCTGCAGTCGCCAGCACACCCCAGACTATGCCTGCATAGAGCGCGACCGCACCGCCGGCGACGATACCGGCAATCGTTCCGCCGATAGCACCGCTCCAGGTCTTGCCCGGCGAAATCGATGGCGCGAGCTTTGGGCCGCCGATCGCGCGTCCGACGAAATAGGCGAGAATGTCGGTCGCCCATACAATGGCGAAAAGGAAAAGCGTCGCGGCGAGCCCAGCCCCATCGTCGCTACGCAGTGCAGCAAGCGAGATCGCGGAGAGCCCTGCATACGCCACGCCAGCAACCGGCCAGAACCCCCGCCGGTCGTAGGCCGCATGCGCTGCGCCGACGATAACTGCCACCACGAGGGCGATAAGCAGCGTTGCCGCCGGCACGCCAGCCAGCAGCATGGCAAGAACGACAGCAAGAAGGCCCCACAGAACGGTGCGGTGTGCGGTGGCATCTCGCGGCGACGCCATTGCCGTCCATTCATAAAGGACCGCACCGGCGATCCCTGCACAGAGAATGCGATACCAGAACCCGCCGGCCCAGGTCAGGACCAGCACCACCGCTACGAGCACGATGGCGGACAAGACGCGCTGCTGCAAATTGCTCCGGCCTGCGCCCTTTGTCATAGGGCGACGTCGCGGGCGGTCACGCCGCCAAACCGACGCTCGCGCGCGGCAAAGCTCTCGATTGCCTGTTCGAGTTCGGCAAGGCCGAAGTCCGGCCAGTAGCAGGGCATGAACACCAGTTCGGAATAGGCCGCCTGCCAAAGCAGAAAATTGGAGAGGCGCTGCTCTCCACTCGTGCGGACGATCAGGTCAGGGTCCGGTATCAGTTTCGTGTCGAGGAACTGGCCGAATGCCTCCGGCGTGATGTCGGCCGGATCGAGGGTGCCGGCCCGGACGGATTCCGCGATCGCCGCTGCCGCGCGGGCTATCTCGTCGCGGGCACCATAGTTGAAGGCGATCACGAGGTTCATCGACCGGTTGGCGACGGTCAGCGTCTCGGCTTCTTCGACGAGCGCCCGGATGTCGGGGGCGAGGCTTGCCCGCTCACCGATCATGCGCACGCGCACGCCTGCCTGGTGGATTTCGGCGAGGTCGCGGCGAATGAACAGTTTCAGCAGGCCCATAAGGTCGCTGACCTCGGCCTTGGGCCGCGACCAGTTCTCCGAAGAGAACGCGTAAACGGTGAGCCATTCGATGCCGAGGTCGCCTGCGGCCCTCACCGTGCGGCGCAGTGCTTCCACGCCGGCGCGATGGCCGGCAGCGCGCGGCAGGCCGCGTGCCTTGGCCCAGCGGCCGTTGCCGTCCATGATGATCGCGATATGGGCGGGCTTCAAATCCCGTTTCCTTTCCGCGGGTCCCGCGCGCCGGAGCGACGCTCCGGCACAGGCGCGGTCAAACCTGCATGATCTCCGCTTCCTTCTCGGACAGAAGGCTGTCGATCGAGGTGATCGTGTCGTCGGTCAGTTTCTGCACACGTTCCGACTGGACGCGCGAGTCGTCTTGGCTGATCTCGCCGTCTTTCTCCGCCTTCTTGGCATTTTCCATGCCGTCGCGGCGAACATGCCTGGCCGCCACTTTCGCGTTTTCCGCGTACTGGTGCGCGATCTTGACCAGCTCCTTGCGGCGCTGCTCGTTGAGCTCCGGCAGCGGGATGCGAAGGTTCGTACCGTCGACGATCGGATTGAAGCCAAGATTGGATTCGCGGATGGCGCGATCGACGGCGCCGACAAGCTGCTTGTCCCACACCGAAACCGAGATCATGCGCGGTTCGGGCACCGTCACCGTCGCGACCTGGTTGATGGGCATGGGCGCGCCGTAAGCCTGAACCTGGATCGGGTCGAGCAGGTTCGCGGAAGCGCGGCCCGTGCGCAGCGATGCCAGATCGTGCTTGAACGCACCGATCGCACCTTCCATGCGCCGCTGCAGGTCCTTGAAATCAATTCCGGTGCTCATCTCAACCCTCCGCTTCCGGCGTCGCCGGTCGTTCTCTGTGGTGTTCTTCGGCGGATGCCGTCAGGCTTCGCTGACGACTGTGCAGCGGCCTTCGCCACGCAAAATGGCACCGAAACCACCTTCTTCATGAATCGAATAGACGATTATCGGAATGTTGTTCTCGCGTGCAAGTGCAATTGCGGCCGTATCCATGATCGACAGGCCGTTGCGCAACACTTCCTGATGGGTGATGCGGTCGTAGCGCTTGGCGGCCGGATCCTTCTTCGGGTCCGCCGTATAGACGCCGTCCACCTGCGTGCCCTTGAACAGCGCATCGGCGCCGATCTCGGCGGCGCGCAGCGCGGCTGCGGAATCGGTCGTGAAGAACGGATTTCCCGTTCCGCCGGCAAAGATCACAACCTTGCCCTGGTTCATGTAGGCTGTTGCCTGGCGCTGCGAGAAGCTTTCGCAAAGCTCCGGCATGGCTATCGCCGAGAGAACCACCGCTTCGACGCCGATCTTGACCAGCGACGTCCGCAGCGCGAGGGAATTGATCACGGTGGCCAGCATGCCCATATGGTCGCCGGTCACGCGGTCGCCGCCCTTGGACGCTACGGCGACGCCGCGAAAGATGTTGCCGCCACCGATCACGACGCCAACCTCGACGCCCATGTCGCGCGCCTGCTTGATGTCGGCGGCAATGCGATCGACGACCGAGACGTCGATACCGAAGCCCTGTTCGCCCATGAGCGCCTCGCCGGAGGCTTTGAGAAGGACACGGCGAAAGGCGGGTTTGGGGGGCATGGGGTCCTCTTTGTCGGCTGATGCGAAGCTGCGATACACGAAGGGCGCCGCGATGTCACGCGGCGCCCTTCGAGCAGTTGCGATGATCTTCGGCCGGGGTCCGGCTACCTACGGCAGCTCCCCGGCGTTCGAAGCCTTTCGTCATGCCACCGGCATGACGAACTCGCCTGCGGCGAACCGGCTTCTCACCCCTTGGCTGCAGCTGCGACCTCGGCTGCGAAGTCGCTCTCTTCCTTCTCGATGCCTTCGCCGAGCGCGAAGCGCACGAAACCGGAGATCTTGGCTTCCGCGCCGATGTCCTTCTCGGCGGCCTTGAGGGCCTGCTCGACAGTCATATCGGGGTTCAGCACGAAGGCCTGCTTGAGGAGCACGACTTCCTCGTAGAACTTGCGCATGCGGCCTTCCACCATCTTCTCGATGATGTTCTCCGGCTTGCCGGATTCGCGCGCCTGGGCCGCGAAGATGTCCTTCTCGCGTGCAACCGCGCCCGCATCGACTTCGTCGGCGGTCAGTGCCAGCGGGTTGGTCGCGGCCACGTGCATGGCAACCTGGCGGCCGAAGGCACGCGCAGCGTCTGCATCGCCGGTGGTTTCCACCGCCACGAGGACGCCCATCTTGCCGAGATTTTCGACGACGGAGTTGTGCACATAGGTGGCGACCGCGCCGTTGGACACGGAGAGCTTGGCGGAACGGCGCAGGCTCATGTTCTCGCCGATCGTGCCGATCGCGTCCTTGATCGTGTCGGAGACCGACTTCTGCGAGCCCGAATAGGTCGCGGCGGCAACGGCGTCGACGGAACCGTCGGTTGCAAGGGCAACCTGGGCGACATTGCGCACGATGTCCTGGAAGGCGTCGTTGCGGGCAACGAAGTCCGTCTCGGAATTGACCTCGACGGCGACCGCCGAAGTGCCCTCGGACGCGACGCCGATCAGGCCCTCTGCGGCGGTACGTCCGGCCTTCTTGTCAGCCTTGGAGATACCCTTCTTGCGCAGCCAGTCGACGGCGGCCTCGATGTCACCATTGGTTTCGGCCAGGGCCGCCTTGCAGTCCATCATGCCCGCGCCGGTCATGTCGCGCAGTTGTTTGACCTGTGCAGCAGAAATGCTCATTGTCGCCTCTTCAGTTTCCGTATCGTTCAAAAGGCAAGGCGCACCGTGGGTTCTTCCAGGTGCGCCTGCCGAAGGTTCAGGTTTCAAGACCGCCGAAGCGGCCGGCAGGATCACGCGCCCTTGTTTTCCTCTGCGGGCGTCTCGTCCAGGGTCGGCTCGGTCGGAGCTTCTTCGGAAGCGCCGACGTCCACGCCCATGGCGCCCTGCTGGCGGGCGATGCCGTCGATGGCAGCCTTGGAGATCAGGTCGCAATAGAGCTGGATCGCGCGGGCGGCGTCGTCGTTGCCCGGGATCGGGTAGTCGACCTTGTCCGGATCGCAGTTGGAATCGATGATCGCCACAACCGGGATGCCGAGGCGCTTGGCCTCCTGAATCGCGATCGCTTCCTTGTTGGTGTCGATCACGAACATCAGGTCCGGCGTCGAGCCCATGTCCTTGATGCCGCCGAGGGCCTTGTCGAGCTTCTCGCGCTCGCGCTCCAGGTTGAGGCGCTCCTTCTTGGTGAAGCCTTGGGCGTCGCCGGCGAGGAGTTCGTCGAGCTTGCGCAGACGGGAGATCGAGTTCGAGATCGTCTTCCAGTTGGTCAGCATGCCGCCGAGCCAGCGCGAGTTGACGTAGTACTGCGCCGAACGGGAGGCCGCATCCGCGACGATGTCCGAAGCCTGGCGCTTGGTGCCGACGAAGAGCACGCGGCCGCCACGGGCCACGGTGTCGGAAACCAGCTTCAGCGCCTGGTGCAGCAGCGGAACCGTCTGCGAGAGGTCGATGATGTGGATGTTGTTGCGGGCGCCGAAGATGTAGGGCGCCATTTTCGGGTTCCAGCGGTGGGTCTGGTGGCCGAAGTGAACACCAGCCTCGAGAAGCTGGCGCATGCTGTAATCAGGCAGAGCCATTGTCTTATCCTTTTCCGGTTTGCCTCCACGGACCATTGACGGATGGGATCGCTCCCGCTCCGCCACCGGAGGTCTCAGCCGGATTTCTCCCGGACAGAGGCCAAAGCCCGTGTGTGGAATGTGCGCGCATATAGAGGCTAAGCGCGCAAAACGCAACCTGATGTGTGGCAGGTCATTCCGCCGCAGCCGGAATGGCCGCGGCGCCGGATACCGTCCTCGGCTGGCGGACACGGCGGAATACATCGACGATCACGTCGCGGCCGACCGGCAGCGCGCCCATGCGCACGGCGCGGTCGCGCTCGAAGCCCGTCAGGTCGTAATGCGGCGCCGACGTCTTCGGCGGGCCCTGATAGGAGTGGCGATGCACGCCGATTCGGGCAGCGAATCGGTGCAGCTCGGCCTCGTCATCGGCAAGCAGATGGCACCAGCGCCGGCCTGCCCAGGGCCAGATCGCATTGTCGACATAGACCGCCATTCGTGCCGCTGCCGCCTGTTATTCGGTGCAGGATTGCGGTTCGTCGAACAGCGCCAGGTCGACAAGCCGGCCGGTCATGGAAAAATCGCCGTAATCCATGACGAGATCGCGGGTTACGCCGTTCTCGTAGAGCTTGAAGCTGATGCGGTAGGTCGGAAGCTCCTCCCCCTGCTCGTCCTTCATGTCGAAATACGCCACGTCCACCGGCCAGAACGGCTCCTCGGCCATCGGCGCCAGCGCCTTCTGCTCGGGGTCGTTCGCCGACGCCTTGGCCTCGCGGCCGATGATGACGGTCGTCGTCATGACCTGGTCGGCCTTGTCGGACGCGTCGAACAGTGTCGTCTCGTAGAAAGTCTCGCCACTTTCCGCCTTCTTCAACAGTTCCAGAAGGTGCTGCGTCGGGAACTGGGTCGCCGCAAGGCGAATCTCCTGGGTCTCCGGCTTCTCGATGGAAACGACGGTCGCATCCGGCTTGGACGCCGGCGTCAGCCGCGCGGTCCCGCGCAGTTCCGTGTCCAGCGCCTCGTCGACAAAGGAGCGCGTGACGAAGCGGAAACTCTCGCCATCGCCATCCTCGTAGGTGGTCGTCTGCTGGTCGGTCACGCGCGACAGATCCGCGGTGTCAATCTGCGTGACGAAGCGAAACGTGACCGTATAGCCTTCGCAGGCGGACCCATTGAACTCATAGACCATGCGGCCAGTGATGCCGGTGATTCCCGAGCGGTCGGATGCCTCGTCGAGGGTCAGGTCGTAGACGGCACGGTGCGGTATCAGGGCGCCTGCATGGGCGGGCACCACGGTTGCCGGAATGGCGGACAGGAAGGCAGGCAGGGCAAGGCGCACAATGCGCATGAACAAATCTCCGAAGCGCGGCGAGGTCCGCATTCTTTCTATTCACCACAGGAAATATTCGTGGCAGAAGCAGGGCGCTATCGGAAGCCGTTCCCTCGCCTGCCCAGCAGCATAAGGAATAGACCATGTCGGACACAATCCAAAAACGCCTCGAGGCGCTGGGCGTGACCTTGCCCGCGGCGGCTGCGCCTGCGGCCAACTATGTGCCTTATGCCCAAAGCGGCAAGCTGCTGATGACGGCAGGCCAGTTGCCGTTCGAAGCCGGCAAGCTGGTAACCGGCCTGCTTGGCCGCGACCTCGACACCGAGGCCGGCAAGAAGGCGGCGAAGCTTTGCGCCATCAATATTCTGGCGCAGATCCAGGCAGCGACCGGCGATCTCGAGCAGATTGCACGCATCGTGAAGATCACTGTGTTTGTCGCCTCGGCCCCGGACTTCACGGAACAGCACCTGGTTGCCAACGGCGCGTCGGACTTTCTGGCCGAGGCGCTTGGCGAACGCGGCAAGCATGCGCGCTCGGCCGTCGGCGTGGCGGTGCTGCCGCTCAACGCAGCGGTGGAAATCGAAGCCATCGCCGAACTCAAATAGCGATCACGACATCCATGACCGACATCGCCTGGCTCACCAGCCGTCCGATCGCCCATCGCGGCTACCACGACCTCAATAACGCGCGTTGGGAAAACACCCTGTCAGCGTTCGATGCCGCGGCGGAGAGGAACTACGCGATCGAATGCGACGTGCACCTTTCCTCCGATGGTGTGCCGGTCGTTTTCCACGACGCTGTCCTCAACCGGCTCGTCGGCCGCGAGGGCTTCGTCTACGAACAGACCGTCGCGAGCCTCGCTCAGATGCAGATCGGCGGCACGGCCGACCATGTGCCGACGCTTGCCGAGATGCTGGAACTGGTTGACGGTCGCGTGCCGGTGGTGATCGAGTTGAAGGGCACCGAGGGCAAGGATGATGGGCTGGTCGCCGCCGTCGCGAAAACGCTGTCGTCATATCGGGGTCATGCCGCGATCATGTCGTTCGACCACTGGCTCATTCGCCAATTCGCGAGCGATGCACCCGGCATCCCGGCCGGATTGACGGCGCACGGGCGAACTATCCGCGATCTCGAAGCCCATTTCTCGATGCTGGCGCACCCGATCTCGTTCGTCTCTTTCGGCGTGCATGACCTGCCCAATCCGTTCGTCAGCTTCGTGCGGGAAAAGCTCGCCATGCCCGTCATAACCTGGACCGTGCGAAACGATCAGGCGCGTGACGTAACGTTCACGCATGCGGATCAGATGACGTTCGAAGGTTTTGAGGCCTAGCGCGGCAAATCGAGCCAGCCGATCTTGCATCGCACAACGGCTGTCGTATCTAAGAACCCATGAGCGATAGTTGCGACGAGGAAGCGCAATCCGGCGGCGAATTCGTCATTCGCGTCGTGCCGAGCATGGCGGCGTTCTCCCGCAGTGAATGGGACGCTCTCGCCGGGACCACGCGCGGCGATTCAACAACACCCTACAACCCGTTCATATCATATGACTTTCTGCTTTCTCTTGAGGAGAGCGGGTGTGCCGACCGCCGCACGGGCTGGTTAGCGCAGCACCTGAGGCTGGAGACACCGGACGGCACGCTCATCGGCGCGGTACCCTGCTATCTGAAGAACCACAGCCAGGGAGAGTACGTCTTCGATCATGGCTGGGCCGATGCTTTCGAGCGGGCCGGCGGAGCGTATTATCCGAAGCTGCAGGTTTCGGTGCCGTTCACGCCTGCGACCGGACCTCGATTGCTGATCCCGCGCGGTAGTGACGGTTCAGCGGCCCGGCAGGCTCTTGCTGAAGGTCTGAAAGCGCTTTGCGCGCGGATCGGCGCGTCATCCGTACACGTCACGTTCGCCGACACCCGCGATGTTGAGGTCCTCGAACAGGCCGGTTTCCTGCACCGGACCGACCAGCAGTTCCACTTCTTCAATGAAGGCTATAGCGCCTATGGCGACTTCCTTGACACGCTCGCCTCACGCAAGCGCAAGGCGCTGAAGCGCGAAAGACGGGAAGCACTGGCGTCCGGCATTGAGATCGACTGGCTGACGGGAAGCGACCTGACCGAGGCGACGTGGGACGACTTCTATGCCTTCTATATGGATACCGGCGGGCGTAAATGGGGAAGCCCCTATCTCAACCGCCGCTTCTTCTCGCTGGTCGGCGAGCGCATGGCCGATGACATCCTGCTGGTAATGGCGCGCCGTGACGGCCGCTATGTCGCCGGTGCCATCAATTTCATCGGCTCGGAGACGCTTTACGGTCGCAACTGGGGCTGCATCGAGGACCATCCGTTCCTGCATTTCGAGGTCTGCTACCATCAGGCCATAGACTTCGCGATTGCAAAGGGACTCAAGACCGTGGAAGCCGGCGCGCAGGGCGAGCACAAGCTGGCGCGCGGCTACCGTCCGGTGAGGACACATTCCGCGCACCACATCGCCCATCCGGGGCTGCGCCATGCTGTGGCGGACTATCTCGACCGCGAACGCCGCGAGGTCGAGATGATCGGCGGCTACCTGGAAGAGCGCGCGCCATTCAAGAAGACCTGAGCGGGTCAGTGGGCGAGCGTGTCCGAAAACAGGTTGATGACAAGAACGCCGGCGATGATGAGGGCGATACCGATCATCGCGGCCGGGTCCAGCACCTGGCGGAACCAGATCCATCCAATGGCGGTAATCAGCACGATGCCGACACCGGACCAGATTGCATAGATGATGCCCACCGGTAGCGCCCTGAGCGGCAGCGACAGGAAATAGAAGGCGAGCGCGTAGCCGCCGACGGTCACCAGCGATGGCAGCAACCGGGTAAAGCCTTCGGTCTGCTTGAGCGCTGTCGTGGCAATAACTTCGAAGACGATCGCGACCGAGAGAAAAACGTAGTTCATGACGGCACCTGTGCGAATCGACCGAGGTTGACGCGAAGAACGCTAGCACCGAAACATGCGGCGACAATTTTGCAATCACCGAGGAAACGATGATCCAGCCCGCCTACGATCCCGACAACGTCTTCGCCAAGATCCTGCGCGGCGACATGCCGGCACACAAAGTCTACGAAGACGCCGACACCTTTGCCTTCATGGACATCATGCCGCGCGGGGACGGTCATTGCCTGGTGATTCCTAAGACGCCGTCGCGCAACATTCTGGACGTCGAGCCAGCCAGCCTGTCGGCAGTGGCTGCCACGACGCAGAAGGTCGCCCGCGCCGTCATGAAAGCGTTTTCGGCCGATGGCGTCACTGTGCAGCAGTTCAACGAAGCGGCCGGCGGACAGGTGGTGTTCCACCTGCACGTCCACATCATCCCGCGCTTCGACGGTGTCAGCCTCAAGCCCCATACCGGGCAGATGGAGGATCAGGCCGTGCTGGCGGCCAATGCCGAAAAGATCAGGGCTGCGCTCGGTTCAGCATGATTATCCGCCGTTGAACCCGATCGCATAGAGGCCGGCAATCAGCACGGCCTCCGCCGTCAGGATGCCCACCACCACGCTCTTGCGCACCAGTAGGTAGGCGCCGAAACCCGCAGCCGCAGACAGCAGCCTCAGCGCCAGCGGCGCGGCTGCCAGCGCCCCGCTCGGAAAGACAATCAGGTTGCCGATGACGGCCGCGACAAGGGCGGTCGCCAGCGCGCGCACGAGAACCAGCGCATCGGTATCGTCCCGCAGCCGTCCGCCCAGATAGACACCAAGAAAGCGCCATGCGTCTGTCGCCAGCCAGCCGCCGACGAGGATGAACAGGTAAGGCCACCACCAGGCGTCGAAAGCATCGAAAGTCATGTCGCTGCTCCCCTGCCCTTGCGCATCCTGTGGACCAGATACGCAGCGGCCCCGCCGATGACGCCAGCGGCCAGCAGGTCGAAACCGGGCAGGACGACGTGGAACAGCGGGCCGAGCACGAGCCCGAAGATCATCGCGAAATGACCGGCACTTTCGCGCGCCGAGCCCCACAGAGACGTCAGGAAATAGATCGGGGTCAGCATCAGCAGCGCTGCCGAAAGCACCGGCGGCAGGCTGCCCGCAACCGCATACATGACCGTCACCACGATCATGTTGGTGACCACGAGTGTCCCGCCGAGGCCGCCATAATAGACCGTGCGCATGTCGCGCGGCACGGTCCGTAGATGCTCCATCGCAAGCACCCAGGACGTTACCGCCACGAAATGCGAAAGCAGGTAAAGCACCCACGGCCGCGTCCGTTCGGTCTTCATTTCGGGAACGAGGGACACAACCATTGGCGTCAGCCGCACCGAGGAGAGTGCGACCGCAAAGGCGGCCGCGGGCAGCGAGCTTCCGGAGATGATCGCGCCGATCAGCACCACCTTCGCCGGCAGCGCCCAGACCATGCCGGTCATGAACACCGCCTGCGGCAGCGTGATGCCCGCCTCGCGTGCAAGGCCCGCGAAGCCGACGAACGCACTCATCAGGATCAGCGCCGGTATCGACGCCGATGCGACGACGCCTTTCAGGAACCAGCGTCGGTAATCGGAAGCCTTGCGGGGAGAATTCGGGAGGTCTTCGGCCATATCTGGTGGCCGCATATCACACGGAACGATTCAGCGCGATATGGCTCGTCGCCGATCCCGCAACTTTCGCGGGCGCAGCGCGAGAGGCCGTGACGGGCTTTGCGGCCCGTCACGGATCCATCGTTATTTGCGCGGCAGTTGCGGAACGATGCTGCGCTTGGGGGGCTGCTTGCCCTTGGGCTCGCTCTTCGGCTTGGCTGCAGATGCCGTCGCCTTTGCCGGTGCCTTCTTCTTGGCCGCCTTACGTTTTACCGGCCGTTCCTCGGGGTCTTCCTTCTTCGGCTTGACCGGTGTCTCATCGGCAAGCGCCTCGAGGTTGAGAACCTCGATGCCGGCGTCGGTCTTGATCACCGAGACGCGCACCGTGCCGCCCTTCTTCAGTCTGCCGAAAAGCACCTCGTCGGCCAGAGGCTTCTTGATGTGCTCCTGGATGACGCGAGAGAGCGGACGTGCTCCCATGCGCTCGTCGTAACCCTTGTCGGCAAGCCAGGCGATTGCTTCCGGCGTGAGGTCGAAGGTGACGCGGCGCTCGGCGAGCTGCGCCTCGAGCTGCATCACGAACTTCTGCACCACCTGGTGGATCACCGGGACCGGCAGCGAGCCGAACGGGATGATCGCGTCGAGACGATTGCGGAACTCCGGCGTGAACAGCCGGTTTATCGCCTCCATGTCGTCGCTGTCGCGCTTGGACGAGCCGAAGCCGATCGCAGCCTTCGCAAGGTCGGCCGCGCCCGCATTGGTTGTCATAATGAGGATCACGTTGCGGAAATCGATCTGCTTTCCGTTGTGGTCCGTCAGCCTGCCGTGGTCCATCACCTGCAACAGGATGTTGAACAGGTCCGGATGCGCCTTCTCGATCTCATCCAGCAGCAGCACGCAATGCGGATGCTGGTCGACGCCGTCGGTCAGGAGCCCGCCCTGGTCGAAGCCGACATAGCCGGGAGGTGCGCCGATCAGACGCGAGACCGTGTGCCGCTCCATATATTCCGACATGTCGAAGCGCAGCAGTTCGACGCCGAGGGAGGCGGCGAGCTGTTTGGCGACTTCGGTCTTGCCGACGCCGGTGGGGCCCGAGAACAGGTAGGAGCCGATCGGCTTCTCCGGTTCGCGCAGCCCGGCACGCGCCAGCTTGATCGCCGACGACAGCGCCGTGATTGCCGTATCCTGCCCGTAGACGACGCGCTTCAGCTCCTCCTCCAGGCTGGCGAGAACCTTCTCGTCATCGGCGGAGACAGTCTTGGGCGGAATACGCGCCATCGTCGCCACGGTAGCCTCGATCTCCTTGATGGAGATCGTCTTCTTGCGGCGCGATTCGGGCAGCAGCATCTGCGAGGCACCCGTCTCGTCGATCACGTCGATCGCCTTGTCGGGCAGCTTGCGGTCGCTGATGTAGCGCGAGGACAGCTCCACCGCGGCCTTGATGGCCTCGTTGGTGTACTTAACCTTGTGGAACTTCTCGAAATAGGGCTTCAGCCCCTTCATGATCGAGATCGCGTCCTCGACCGAAGGCTCGTTCACGTCGATCTTCTGGAAGCGGCGGACAAGAGCCCTGTCCTTCTCGAAGAACTGGCGGAACTCCTTGTAGGTGGTCGAGCCGATGCAGCGGATCGCGCCCGACGACAGGGCCGGCTTGAGAAGGTTGGAGGCATCCATCGCCCCGCCCGACGTCGCGCCGGCGCCGATCACCGTGTGGATCTCGTCGATGAAGAGGACCGCGCCGGGGTAATCTTCAAGCTCCTTCACGACCTGCTTCAGCCGCTCCTCGAAGTCGCCGCGGTAACGCGTGCCTGCCAGCAGCGTGCCCATGTCGAGCGCGAAGATGGTGGCATCGTGAAGCACTTCCGGCACGTCGCCTTCGACGATTCGCTTGGCGAGCCCTTCGGCGATCGCCGTCTTGCCGACGCCGGGGTCACCCACATAAAGCGGATTGTTCTTGGAGCGGCGGCAGAGCACCTGGATCGTCCGGTTGATCTCCGACTCGCGACCGATCAGAGGATCGATCTTGCCCTGCCGGGCCTTGGCGTTGAGGTTCACGCAGTAGGCCGTCAGGGCGTCCTGCTGCTTCTTCTTGCCGCCGTCCTCGCCCTCGCCCACGCCGGGCTGGCCGCCCTGCTCGTCCTCGGCTCCGCGCGGCGCGCGAGCCTCCGACGAGCCCGGCCGCTTCGCAATGCCGTGGCTGATGTAGTTGACCGCATCGTAACGCGTCATCTGCTGTTCCTGGAGGAAATATGCGGCGTGGCTTTCGCGCTCGGCGAAGATCGCGACGAGCACGTTGGCGCCGGACACTTCCTCGCGACCGGATGACTGGACATGGATGACCGCGCGCTGGATCACGCGCTGGAAGCCTGCCGTCGGCTTGGAATCTTCATCGTAGCCGGTGACGAGATTGTCGAGCTCGGTGTCGATGTAGGACAGGACGGTCTGCTTCAACTCTTCGAGATTGACGTTGCAGGCGCGCATCACGGCGGCGGCATCACCGTCGTCGAGGAGCGCGAGCAGCAGGTGTTCGAGCGTCGCATATTCGTGGTGACGCTCGTTTGCAAAGGTCAGCGCCTGATGCAGCGCCCGTTCGAGGCCTTGCGAGAAAGCCGGCATTCAGAACCTCATTTCTTTTCCATCACGCATTGCAGCGGATGCTGGTGCTGGCGGGCGAAATCCATGACTTGAGTCACTTTGGTCTCAGCCACCTCATATGTATAGACCCCGCATTCACCGACACCGTGATTGTGAACATGCAACATGATGCGGGTCGCGGCCTCGCGATCCTTCTGGAAGAAACGCTCCAGCACATGGACCACGAATTCCATCGGGGTGTAGTCGTCGTTGAGGATGAGCACGCGGTAGAGCGACGGCTTCTTGGTTTTCGGCTTGGTACGGGTGATGACTGCGGTGCCGCGTCCGGGACCGTTGGCCCGGTCGTCGTCACCCTGCATCCTCGTCACCAGTTCCGGCATGGGTACCCCGCCACTCGTTTCCGCATCCTTCCAGTTGCGCGCGCTTCCTTCAAGGCACGTCATGTAGGCACTCATCATGAAATTTTAAGGCCTTCTTTCTTGCTGACAATACGGCTCACGTCACAGACGCGCGAATTCGGGTGCGGCGTAGCGCACTTCGAACCCTGAAACGACAAAAAACCCGGCCGCGAAGCCGCGACCGGGCATATCGGCGGGCAAAAGCCCGCGCGACAACGATTTCGAAGCGGATTACTTCGCCTTGGCGACGACCGATTCGAAGGGCTTGTAGGCGTCCTTGGCCATCTCGGCATAAAGCTCACCCATCTTGGTGGCCTGTGCGACGAAGCCTTCGTAAGCCTGCTTGGCATAGTCGGTCTGGATCTCGACAGCCTTGTCGAGCGACTTGGCGGAGGTCAGCTTCTCGAAAGCGGCGGTGCCGTTCTCGAATGCCTTCTTCGAGTACTCGGTGGCCTCTACGGTGATCGCCTGCGCGTTCTTCGACAGGGCGGCGAAGCTCTTGAGGCCGGTGTCCATGAATTCCTTGCCAGCCTTGCTGGCGTCTTCGAACGACTGAATCATCTGAATGCTACCTTCCGTTGGAGGTGGGGTTTCCCGCATCCCTAATGCGTTGCACTCTATTTATGTTGCAGTGCACAAAAAGTCAATATGCCGCCTTGGGGCCGATCAACAGCTGGCTGTCGAGGCCGCTTTCTTTCCTAGAAGTTGACGAAATTGGTGAACGGGCCGGTTACCATAAACGGATTGGTAACGGGCTCGCCTCTATCGTGGCTGACAATCCCGGGGGCGGGTTTGGGCATCAGTCAGTATCAGTAGAAGTGTAGCTATGGTTGTGCGTCAGGCGTTGGCAGGCTTTATCTCGCAAATCTCGAACACTCGCAGCATTTTCGTCGCCATGCTGGCGGTCGTCATGTTCACGGTCGCAGGAGCAGGGTCGGCTTCGGCCAATTCCCGTTATGCGGCCTATGTGATGGATGCGCGCACCGGTCAGGTGCTGTTCTCGCGCAATGCAGATGCGCGGCGCTATCCCGCATCGCTGACGAAGATGATGACCGTCTATCTCATCTTCGAGGCGATGAACGCGCGGCGCATCTCGACCAAGACCGCCATCCCCTTCTCGAAAAATGCATCGGCTGAACCGCCAACGAAGCTGGGCGTGAAGGCCGGTGGCTCCATCACCGTGGACACAGCCATCCGCGCGCTCGTCACACGTTCGGCCAACGATGTCGCGACCGCCGTTGCCGAAATGCTCGGTGGCTCGGAGGCGAACTTCGCACGGATGATGACGGCCAAGGCGCGCCAGCTCGGAATGAACTCGACGCAATTTCGCAATGCTCATGGCTTGCCCAACAGTGCCCAGCACACGACCGCGCGCGACATGGCGATTCTCGGCGTAGCCCTGCGCGAGCACTTCCCGCAGTACTACGACTACTTCTCCACCCGATCCTTCAAATATGGCAAGCAGACGATCACCACACACAACCGGATGTTCGGCCGAATCAAGGGTGTCGACGGCATCAAGACCGGCTACATCCGCGCGTCTGGGTTCAATGTGGTGACTTCCGTGCAAGACAACGGTCGCAGCGTCGTCGCCGTGGTTATGGGCGGCAAGAGCGGTCGCAGCCGCGACGATCACATGGCGGCGCTGCTGCGCGACTATTTGCCGAAAGCCTCCCGCAGCGGTGGTGGAGCGCTGATCGCGTCCCAGCGTCCGACCCCAGGCGCCGTCGCGGTGGCTGCAAGCGCCTTCTCGCTGCCAAGCCGCAACATTCCGACACCGGACTTCCGGCCGCGCGAAGAAGTCAGCGCGCCGTTGGTGGCATATGCGCAGGAGACGACGCCCGCAGCCGTTGCCGCGCTGACACCGACGCCTTCTGCACCCATACCGTCTGCTCCGGTGCCGACACCGGCAGCAGCCGTTGAGGCCCGCTTCGCCGCCGAAGGGGACGCCAACATCGATCCCGTTATGACTTCGTCCACGGCGCCCTCCGGCTGGGTGGTGCAGGTTGCTTCGTCACCGTCGCAAAGCGACGCGTTTGCCGCGCTCGTGCGCACCGGCAAGGAAGCGCCCCGCATCCTCAACACCGCGAACGCCTTCATCGAGGAATTCGACAACAAGGGCACTGTCTACTATCGCGCGCGCTTCGGCGGGTTTGCTTCGAAGAACCAGGCATGGAACGCCTGCAACGCGCTCAAGAAGCAGAAGATCGATTGCTACGCAGTGGGGTCGTAAGCGGACCTTCGGACCAGCCCGCGCCGCGGGCTGCCCGGGTCAGCACTACGTCGAAGGGGACTATTTGTGATCAGACAGCAAAACTTCCTTGGCCTCGTTGATCCTCGCCGCAAGGAAAGAAGTGCCGCCGAGGTCGGGGTGCAGGCGCTGCATCAGGCGGCGATGCGCCTTGCGGATCTCCGCCGCACTGGCACCAGCTTCAAGACCAAGGATCTCGTAGGCCTCCTGCTTAGTCATGGGGCCAGAAGCTGGCGCGCCACCCTGCCCGCCGCCCATGTCCGACTGCGCGTGGTCACGCCAGCCGGGAAAACGGCCGTCAAGATAGGTCTCAAGTAGCTGCATGCTTTCCGGGTCGGCGGAGAATTCACCGCCGAGCTGCAACAACTGGTCGAGCTCGAGCTGGCCAAGCTCGCGCCCCTCGAAACGCCCGACAAGCACAATCCCTTCAAGCGATCCGGAATCGTGATCCAATTCCATCTCCAACGCGGCGGTGCGCACAGTGGAGTGCTTTCCAGGCGTCGGACGGGCCTGCCGGCGCATGCGGCCCGATAGGTGCCATGCGAGTGCTGTGGAGATCAGCATCCCGCCAAGCCCTGCACGCCCGAGCAGTAGCAAGCCAACACCAAGCCCGCCGACCGCGATCGGGCCAACAAGCCTCATGCTGCCAGCGATTCGCCTCGCGTCCATGCGCACAAAGGCTGCGCCCAGCAGGGTCAACACAAGAACGGCGGCGGCGAGATAGAAAAGGACCGTCATCCCCGTCCGCCGGACTTCTTCAGATGCTCGATCATCAGGCGGTCCTCGGCGCGGCCTCTGGCTTCCAGCGCCTTCAACCCGCCTGTTGCGTAGACGGCAACCGCCGAAAGCAGCTTCGACAGGGTGGAAGCCGCGTTACGGTCGAAGCGGAACCAAGCCCCCTTCGAAAGCCGGGCGACTTCCTTGAATGCGGTTTCGGCGACCGGATCGTGCCCTTCCTGGAAGGCGAACACGGGAACGCCGTGCAGACCGAGCCGGCCGGCCTTGTCGGCCAGGTCGTCCACATTTTCCTCCATCGCGTCGCCGATATAGACCAGCGCGTTGACCTTGGTCCGTTCCGTCTCCTTCAGCGTGTGCGAAAGCACCTTGCCGATCTGCGTATGTCCGCCCCGGCAGTCGATCTTCACCATCAGGTCTTTCAACGAGCTGGTATCGCGCACAAACCTCGATGCGCGGCACTCGCCAAAGCCACGGAAATAAACGAGCTGGACGTTGAGGCCCCCTGCCCTGGATACGGCGTCAAACATCTCAGCCTGCAACGAACATGCGAGGTCCCAGGTCGGCTGCCGGCTCATCGTCGCGTCGAGCGCCAGAATCAGCCGCCCGCCATCTTTGGCCCCGGTGGGCTGTGCCAAAGCGCGCGCATGGCGCACAAACGCATCAATCGCGGTGCTGTCGGATCGCGCCGCGGCAGGTTTCTGGTCGGCCTTGCGGGGTGCCGGCGTCTTGTCGTTGCTCATGCCAAGAACATGTGGCCGTGACGGACTGCTTGCAAGGCCTGAAGCGCGTTGGGCGAAAGCGTCACAGCGCGGGCGTGATCGCGGCTTCGGTCGGGCTCGTCCCGGGCTCGCCCACTGGTAACGAAGGCTTGGTATGAAGCAGATCCATTCGATCCATCAGCCGCCGCATCTCCTGCCGCGCGGCCAGATGCGCGAGGTTCGGCCGGGAGGACGCCGAACGTCCGTCGTATTCGTCAACCGCCGTGAGGCCCGCTGCGAAGAGTTCGTCGAACAGCGACCGCTGCGAGATACCGTCTGCGAAGCGAAAGCCAAGCCTGGACGCCATATCGCGCAAGCGCGGCGCGATCCTGGCTTCGCCCGCTGCCGTCACCGGCACGCGATTGCAGGCGACGATCCAGTCGAACAGTTTGCCATCGGCACGTCGGCGCTCTTCGCGTGCCTGTGCGACCGCCAGCGCGTAACCCGAACCGGATAGCGGCCTGCGCGCCAAGGGTTGGAGGCTGCCGAGCGCTTCCAGATCGATCGGAGAATCGTTCAGCGGGGTGACCAGGGTGTCGGCAAGCCGATGCGCAAGCCTGCCGAGGAACGTGTCACCGGCTGCGGTGTCGATGACGACGAAATCGAACGCGGCATCGACGCCAGCGAGCGCATGTGCAAGAGCAGCGAAGGCAGCGCCTTCGCTGGCCGCGTCACGCGCGTGATGCGGGACGTCGCGATGATCGGGCAATGCGACTGCGATACCAGTCGCCCGAACCCATCGCCTGCGGTTTTCGACGTAACGTGTCAGCGATTGCTGGGCGGTGTCGAGATCAATCGTTGCGACTCGATTGCCGGCGCGGAGCAGCGCCACCGCGATATGCATGGCAAAAGTCGATTTGCCGGTGCCGCCCTTCGCGTTGCCGCACACGATGACGTGGGCGCGACGTGGCGCGGCGGAAACGCTCGCTGATACACCGGACACGTTCATGTGACCGCAACTCCATACTTCGCACGCAGCATCGCCGGTTTGCCGTTGCGTTACAATCCGTCGCGAGGCATCGGCGGCAGGTCGTGCGAAGTTGGGTTAAAGCAGGCCCAGCTCGGAGAGCTCACGGCGCAGGTTCAGCGGCAGTTCCTCGCCTGCGTCCGCACCGCCAAGATCGGTCGGCGTATCGGCCGGCACAAGATAGCGCCAGCCCTGGAAGGGCCTGCGGGGCTGCCACTGCGTCCGCACGACCTGGGGGTCGAAGACGAGGTGACAGCGGCCTATGCCTTCTCCATCCGTGAAGGGGCGTATGTCGACCAGACGCTGGCGACATTGAACGCCTCCCTTGATCACCCAGTACAGCGAACCGCCATCAAGCAGCTCGTCGACGCGCTTGGGCACCATACGGGTGGTATGGAAATGCTCAACGGGAAGGCCGGCTCGCCGCTTCTCCTCGAGCCGCAGCGCGATCCAGTCTTCGAGATCCTCGACGCTTTCGGCGCCGACGCATAGTTTGATGAGATTGAGAGCCATGCGCCTAATCTAGCGCTTAACGGCGCGCCTTACAGCGCCGGTCCGCACTTTCCACAGGCTCAGCATTCGACGACGTTGACGGCCAGCCCGCCGAGGCTCGTTTCCTTGTAGCGCTCGTTCATGTCGAGGCCCGTCTGCCGCATGGTCTCGACCGCGGCATCCAGCGGCACGAAATGGGTGCCGTCGCCCTTGATCGCCAGCGAGGCGGCGGTGACCGCCTTGACCGCGCCCAGCGCATTGCGCTCGATGCAGGGCACCTGCACCAGACCGCCGACCGGATCGCAGGTCATGCCCAGATGATGTTCCAGGGCGATTTCGGCGGCGTTCTCCACCTGGGCTGGCGTGCCGCCCATGACGGCGCAAAGCCCGGCCGCAGCCATGGCCGACGCAGACCCAACCTCGCCCTGGCAGCCAACCTCGGCGCCCGAGATCGATGCATTGTGCTTGATGATGCCGCCGATCGCCGCCGCCGTCAGCAGGAAGTCGCGGATCGAGTCCTGATCGGCCTCGACATGGAAATGCAGCCAGTAGCGCATGACGGCGGGCACCACGCCCGCGGCGCCGTTTGTCGGCGCCGTTACCACGCGCCCGCCGGCGGCGTTCTCCTCGTTGACGGCCATGGCGTAGATCGAGAGCCAGTCATTGGCCAGAAGCGGGTTCGGTCGGTTGCGGCTCCATTCGTCTTGCAGCTTGTCGTGAAGCTGGCGCGCGCGCCGCTTGACCTTCAGCCCACCGGGCATGATGCCTTCCTGCGACAGGCCACGCTCGATGCAGCTGCGCATCGCATCCCAGATGCCGTCGAGCGAGGCATTCAGCGCCTCACGGGAGACGAACTTCTCCTCATTGGCGCGCTTCATCGCCGCGATCGAAAGACCGCTGCGTGCCGCCATTGCCAGCATCTCCTTCGCTTTCCCGAAGGGATAAGGAACGCCCTTGTCGCCGCTGCCCCGCACCGGCCCCTCGGCCTTCATGCGCTGCAGTTCCTCGTCGGAGACGACGAAACCGCCCCCGATCGAATAATAGATGCGGCGCAGGAGCAGCCGGTCGTCGGCGTCAAAGGCTGAAAACGCCATGCCGTTCGCATGGCCGGGCAGCGGCGTCTTCTTGTCGAGCACCAGATCGGTCGCGGGATCGAAACGGTAGGTCGGATGGCCGGGCGGGCTGACGCGCTTCTGCGCCTGAACGTCGGCGAGCGTTGCGTCGACATTGTCCGGATCGACCGTGACCGGCGTAAGTCCGGTCAGCCCCAGGATAACCGCGCGATCCGTTCCGTGTCCGACGCCGGTAAAGGCAAGCGAACCGTGGAGGCTGACTGCAAGTCGCGCCACGGCGACGCCTGCCGGTCTTGGCCAGTCGTCGCCGGACAGTTCCGACAGGAAGCGCGCGGCCGCCGTCATAGGCCCCATCGTATGGGACGAGGACGGGCCAATGCCGATCTTGAACAGATCGAAGACGGAAAGGAACATCGAGAAGCGCTCCGACTGGGTTGGCCCCGATGTTTCGCGGCTTTCGGCATGAGAAGCAAGCAGGCTGCCGACCTCATCTGATCAGGCTGCGACATTCCTGCCCGCAAAAGAAAAAGGCGCGGTCGAAACCGCGCCTTTTCAGATCCCTGAGATTGCCGGGAGGGTCTAGCCGGCGACGATCATCGCCGCAGACGCCGGACCACTGAAAAGCCAAGCCAGAAGAATGATGCCGGCAAAGCCGATCACTGCCTTGGCGGTTACGCCCCAGCAGGATTTCTGAACGGTTTCGTCCATTTTTGTCCTGTTTCCGTAGATTTCATCCCGAAATGCAGCTCTCGAAACGCCGCGACGGTCCCACCCGTCTGGCCGCTAGATAGCCGTTCGGCGCGCCATCCGCAATGCAAAAACGGCGAAAGCAAGGCAAGGCCTTTTGCCTGAATGGCGCAAACCGATTAAAATTATTCCTTTTCAAGGGCTTGAGGCGGCCACAGATATTCATCGCTTTTCAACATAGACGGCCAAATTGAGGCGCAAAAGTTGGCCTGCGGCACAGCCTTTCGCGATAGGATAGCGGCATGTTGATCGATTCCCTGTTCCGCTCCCCTCCCGACATTGCCGCGCTCGCCTTCTTTCTGATCGGCTGGACCCTGTTTTCGCACGCGACGCAAGGCCGCATCGTCTCGCGCGAAACGCTGACTTCGGCGATGAACCGGCAACGCGAGGCGTGGATGCGCACAATGGCGCGGCGCGACATGCGCATGGTCGATACCAGCATCATGGGCGGGCTTCAGCAGGGCACGGCGTTCTTCGCGTCGAGCTGCCTGCTGGCCATCGGCGGCTGCTTCGCTCTCCTGGGTTCAACCGACGCTGTGCTCGACGTGCTGGGCGAACTGCCCGCCACGGATGCCGATGCGCGGCCGGTGTTCGAGGCCAAGGTGCTCGGGCTGGTCGCCGTCCTCTGCTACGCCTTCTTCAAGTTTGGCTGGTCCTACAGGCTGTTCAACTACTGCTCGATCCTGATCGGCGCTGTGCCGGTGGCGCGGGAAGACGGCCAGACTGATGCCGAGATCGACGCTTCGGTGGCCCGGGCCGCGCAGATGAACATGCTCGCCGGCAAGCACTTCAACGCCGGACTGCGGGCGATCTTCTTCTCGATCGGCTATCTGGGCTGGTTCGTCGGCCCGTGGGTGTTCATCGCTACCACGACCTTCATCCTGGGCGTCCTGATCCGCCGGCAGTTCTTCTCCACCGCGCGACGCGCCGTGCTCGAAGGCGGCGGCTAGGAGCGCTCCGGGAAGATGCTGTCTATACGACCGGTGAGCCGGTAGGCCACGAGCCCGATCCATTCGCGTATGGCAATCGTCAGGTTCTGCAGGGAATCGGATACGTTGTCGCGGGCAAGGCCCACGGGCTCGTTGCCGGCCGTGCGGTAGTCCGCCGGCCACGGCACAACGTCGAACCCCGCCTTGCGGAAAAGACCGACTGAGCGCGGCATGTGAAATGCCGAGGTCACCAGAAGCCAGGTTTCTCCCGGTTTCGGCTCGACCATCTCGCGGGTGAAAAGCGCGTTCTCGTAGGTATTGCGCGAGCGGTTCTCCAGCACCAGGCGGTCCGCTTCGACGCCGAGCGCCGTCAGAAGGCGTGGGGCGGTATCGCCGTCGCCCTCACCTTCGAGGATCAGCGTGCCGGTGCCACCTGTCACGACGACCCGCGCCTGCGGGTAGAGCCTTGCAAGGACCGCCGTTTCCACAAAACGGTCGCCGCTGGCGTTGAGCTCATAGCCGCCACGCGCGAGGTTGATCGCGCCTTCGAAGCCCCCACCAAGGACGATGATGCCGGCGACATCCTGCGGCGCGGGGTCGGGTCTGGCGAAGCGATCCTCCAGCGGATGCAGCAGCAGCGCGCCGGTGCTCGTCCAGCCGCCGAGCGCCAGCACGAGCAGGCCGCAGATGGAGAAGAACAAACCGATCCGCCGCAACCGGAAGAATGCACAGACGATGCCCAGCAGCACCAGTATGCCGATCAGGTTGATCGGCTGCGCCACAATCCAGAAGAGCTTGGAGAGCGTGAAGAACATCGAATCAACGCACTACCACCACTTCTCCGGTTCGAATCGGCCGGCAGCCTGCTCGATTATGTGGGAGGCGCGGAAGAGCGTCTCTTCTTCGAACGGCCGCCCGATGAGCTGCAGACCGAGCGGCAGGCCCTTGCCATCGAGGCCCGCTGGCACCGCGATGCCGGGCAGGCCCGCCATGTTCACCGTCACGGTGAAGATGTCGTTCAGGTACATCTTCACCGGATCGGCCGCCATCTCCTGGTCTGCGATGCCGAAGGCTGCCGACGGTGTCGCCGGCGTCAGGATCGCGTCCACGCCCGCGTGAAAGACATCTTCGAAGTCCTTCTTGATAAGCGTCCGAACCTTCTGTGCCTGTACGTAGTAGGCGTCGTAATAGCCCGCCGACAGCACATAGGTGCCGATCATGATGCGGCGCTTGACCTCGCGGCCGAAGCCGGCGGCGCGGGTCTTTTCGTACATGTCGATGATGTCCTTGCCGGGAACGCGCAGCCCGTAACGCACGCCGTCGTAGCGCGCGAGGTTGGACGACGCCTCAGCGGGCGCAACGATATAATAGGCCGGCAGGGCGTATTTCGTGTGCGGCAGCGAGATGTCGACGATCTCGGCGCCGGCATCCTTGAGCCAGGCGATACCTTTCTGCCACAGAGCCTCGATCTCCTCCGGCATGCCGTCGACGCGGTATTCCTTCGGAATGCCGATCTTCATGCCTTTGACCGACTGGCCAAGCGCGGTCTCGTAGTCAGGCACCGGCCGGTCGACCGAGGTCGTGTCCTTCGCGTCGACGGAAGCCATTGATTTCAGCATGATCGCCGCATCGCGCACGTCGCGGGTGATCGGCCCAGCCTGGTCGAGCGACGAGGCGAAGGCGACCGTGCCCCAGCGCGAGCAGCGGCCATAGGTGGGCTTGATGCCGACCGTGCCGGTGAAGGCCGCCGGCTGGCGGATGGAGCCGCCGGTGTCGGTCGCGGTCGCGCCCGCGCAGAGGAAGGCCGAAACCGCCGCGGCCGAACCGCCCGAAGAGCCGCCCGGCACGAGGTCGACGTTGGAGCCCTTCGCCCGCCAGGGATTCTTGACCGGGCCGTAATAGGAGGTCTCGTTCGACGAGCCCATGGCGAACTCGTCCATGTTGAGCTTGCCGAGCATCACTGCGCCGTCGGCCCACAGATTGGCCGTCACGGTCGATTCGTAGCGCGGCTTGAAGCCATCCAGAACATGGCTGGCAGCCTGCGTGTGGACGCCTTCGGTGGCAAAGAGGTCCTTGATGCCGAGCGGAATACCCTCCAGCGCGCCGCCTTTGCCGGCGGCCAGCCGCTCGTCGGACGCCCTGGCCATCTCGCGCGCCTTGTCGTGGGTGACGGCGACATAGGCGTTGAACGTCTCGTTGGCGGCATCGATCGCGCCGAGATAGGCATCGGTCAGCTCGATCGCCGAGATGTCCTTGGTGTGCAGGCGGTCGCGGGCTTCTGCAATGGTCAGGTGCGTCAGATCGGTCATGAATCGTCCGTTCAGGCTGCCGCGGGCGCGGCGGTCAGGTCTTTGCGATAGAATGTCGAATAGGGATTGTCCGGATAGTCGGCGAATGCACCGCTGCGCTGGTAGCCGGCGCGCTCATAGACGCGCCGCGCGGCGCCATAGCCCTCGCCTCCGGTCTCGAGCGCCAGATGCGCCAGGCCCTCGGCTGCGGCCAGTTCCTCGATCGCCGCCAGCATCAGGCCGGCAACGCCCCGCCCCTGGGCGGAAGGCCGGACATACATGCGCTTGATCTCGCCGAACCCACCGGCGTGGCGTAGCAGTGCGCCGCAGCCGACGGCCTCGCCGTCCAGCCGCGCCACCCATACGGTCATTTCGGGCACCGCCATTTCGTCCGCCGTCATGCGGAAGTTGAATTCTTCCGGCGTGTCGGGCTCCTGCGCGCTGATCGCGCCATTCAGCTCTGCAATGAGCGCGCGGACATCGTCCTGCAACGGCGTCTCGACCGCGATCTCGACGGCCATGGCAAGCTACTCCACAACCTTGGGAACGAGGAAGAAATTGTCTTCCGTGGCGGGCGCGTTGGCGACGATGTCGGCAGCCTTGCCGCCATCGGTGACGCGGTCTTCCCGCTTCTTCATCTCCATCGGGATCACGGAGGTCATCGGCTCGACGCCGCTCACATCCACCTCGCCGAGCTGCTCGACGAAACCCAGTATCGTGTTGAGCTCGCCGGTCATGCGGCCGGCTTCTTCTTCGGTCACGGCGATGCGGGCGAGACGCGCCACGCGCTTAACGGTGTCGATGTCGACGGACATGATGCGCTCCGGCGATTGGAAAGGAAAATCACAAGCCCGCGCTATACCGGCGCAGCCGGCACAGCGCAACATGCAAGCCGGCCGCCGCCGCCGGTCACACTTCGAAAGGCTCGCCGATCTTTGGCGTCAGCACTTTGGCCGACGCCCCCTCCATGCCGGCGACGAACTTGTCCGCCGTCTGGTCGATGATGCCGAACGAAGCGTAGTGCGCCGGGATCACCGTCTCGAAGTCGAAGAAACGCCGGCAGGCGAGAGCCGCCACCGCGCCGCCCATCGTGAAACGGTCGCCGATCGGCACGATGCCGACCGCCGGCTGGTGCAGTTCGTTGATCAGCGCCATATCCGAAAAGATGTCGGTATCGCCCATGTGATAGAGCGTCTTGTCGTCGGGGAAGTGGAGGACGAGGCCGGTCGGATTGCCGAGATAGACGTTGATGCCCCCTTCCCGACTGAACGACGAGGAGTGTATCGCATTGACGAATGTCGTCGTGAACCCGCCGCAATCGACCGTCCCACCGTGGTTGCCCGGGTTGACCTTGCTCTCGTCCACGCCCTGGCCAACCAGATACTCATAGATCTCGAAGCTGGAGACGAGCATCGCGCCGGTCTTCTTCAGAATCGGCAGCGCGTCGCCCAGGTGGTCGTTGTGGCCATGCGTGATGAGAACGTGGGTAACACCCTCGGCCGGCCCCTCCCAGCCGCCATCCCATGACGGGTTATCGGTCAGGAACGGATCGATCAGGATTGTCGCTCCGCCTGCTTCAACGCGGAATGCGGAATGGCCGTACCAGGTCAGCTTCATCAGAACACCTCTGCAACTCGCTTTTCGATACCGTGAAGGATAGAACCGCGCTTGTGCAAGTGAAAGAGGAAGGCAATCACGTGGCTGTTGCGGATATAGGCGAGGTTCCCGCCCTCATCACGCCGGGTGGACGGCTCGCCGGCCTCGACCTCGGCACCAAGACCATCGGCGTGGCGGTTTCCGACGCGGCGCTCTCGTTTGCCCATCCGCGCCCCATGATCGCGCGCCGCAAGTTCACGCAGGACGCCCAGGCGCTGCTGGCCCTGCTCCAGAAAGAGGTGGTCAGCGCCGTCATCATCGGCCTGCCAGTCAACATGGACGGGTCGGAGGGGCCGCGCGTGCAGGCGACGCGCGCCTTCGTGCGCAACATGGAGAGGCTCACCGAACTGCCCTTCGTCTACTGGGACGAAAGGCTGTCGACAGTGGCCGCGGAGCGGGCGCTGCTTGAAATGGACGTATCCCGACGCAAGCGCGACGAACGGATCGATTCGGCGGCGGCAGCCTTCATTCTGCAGGGGGCACTGGACCGGCTTCGGGCGCTACGCTCGGCTGCCGACTAGCGTTCCACCACGCAATTATGTCGCGGCGCCTGCGGAAGGCGTAGATCGCGAAGATCACCACCGTATCGACGACGCAGGCACGTGCCACCAGCGGCGGGATCGTCTGCGGGTCGATGCCCAGCAGATTGCCGTAGAAGCCGAAGGCGAAGTCATGCACCGGCCGGCTGAGGAATGTCAGGCCGAAATTGATGTCGTTGTACGACAGGTAGAACCAGCCCCAGAAGAGGCCCATCGGCACGGCCCAGAAAAGAAGAATGTAGCGCATCAGCCGTCGCTCTCCACGATCTCGGGTCCTCGCCGCGACAGTCGCGACAGCATCGAGCCGTGGGCGGCGCCAACGGCGAGACGGCGCGCAACGGCGCTCGAATAATCCACGGACCGCGGTTTGCGTTCCGCTGCCTCGGCACGGATCACAAGATAAGTGGCCGCTAGGGCAGCGAGCTGCATGGTGGATGCCGCGCCGGGCGTTGAAGAGCCCGCCACGACCGCCTGCTCCACGGCAACCGCGCCGGACACCAGAACGGCCGCGCTCAGGGCCAGCCTTGCCACATCGTCCACGCCCTCGTCGCGGTGTCCGAGGGCGGCGAATGCAGTCCATAGGAACAGCAGCGCCACCAGTGCCTGCGCTACAGCCATGGCCGTATCGAACAGATCGGGTGCGTGAATGCCCGCCGACAGCCCGGCCACGCCGCAGGCACCGACCGCGAAAACGACCGTCCAATAGGCTGCCAGACTTGTGATGAGAATCTTCTGCATGCGGGTCCCTGCTCGGCGAGAATCGAAACTGGACGCTGGCCGCGTTAACCGCAATTGAAACCATTCGTTAAGGTTAACGTGCGGGCTTGAGGGAGCGTTTATCCCCTGGTGGGCTATCAGGCTTGTGCCGCTGCCACGCTTTACAGGGCGGATGACGCTGCCTATGCCGGGGGTCTATCCCTCCTGTCCGGTCCGCCTTGCCTGCCATGCTCGCCATCTTCGAAAGCATCCTCCCCATCTTTCTCATCATCGTGCTGGGCAATCTCCTGCGCCGCACGTCGATCACCAGCGACGACGGCTGGCGCGGACTGGAACAGGTCAGCTACTGGGTTCTCTACCCCACCCTGCTTTTCGCCACGATCATTCACGCGGACTTCTCGGGATTGCGGCTCGACGCGATGCTCATCGCGCTTCTGGCCACGATCGCGATCATGGCAGTGCTGGTGCTGGGGAGCTGGCCGCTGTGGCGGCCCAGCGGCGCTGCGACGCCCGGTGAGTTCTCGTCCATGTTCCAGAGCGCGCTGCGCTGGAACGGCTTCATTGCGCTTGCCGTTGCACAAAAACTGTTTCCGCCGGCCGCGAGCGCCGTGGTCGCGCTAGCCATGGCCGTCATCATCATCCCGCTCAATGTGATGTCGGTCGCCGTCGTCGCGCGCTTCGGCAGCAGGGATGCGGACTGGGGAAAGGTCATGCGTGCGACGGCGACCAACCCGCTCATCGTCGGCGTCGCAGTCGGCATCGTGTTGCGCTTCCTCCCCGGCGGCCTCTACGCCCCGCTTGACGACGCGATCGGGCTCATCGCCTCGGCCGCCATCGGCATGGGGCTGATCTCGGTCGGCGCCGGCCTGCGGCCCGCCGACATGTTCCGGCCCCGGCTGGCGATCTGGTTTCCGGTCGTGCTCAAGCTCGCAGTGCTTCCGGCCATTCTCTGCCTGATCGGCTACGGGCTCGGCGTGCGCGGCCCGGAACTCGTCTATCTGGTGCTGTGCGGCTCGGTGCCAACCGCCATGAACGGCTACATGCTCGCTCGCCAGCTCGGCGGCGACGCCGAGTTCTACGCCGCGGTCACGACGCTGCAGACGGTGCTGGCGGTGCTCACGATGCCGGCAGCGCTCGCCATCGCCACTCAGCTCAGCTCGGGATAGAGCGTATCCACGATGACGCGCGCGTCGTGGCGGGCGTCCAGCATGCCGTAGGTGGTGCGCCACTGGCCGGCGAGGCGTGATTCCACGAACGCATCCGCGATCTGCCCTGCCCCCTGCCTGCGAAGCTCCGCAGCCGCCGCCGAAATGGCAAGCTGCTCGGTCAGGATGCGGGCCGAACCTTCGTCCGAGCTTGCCACCTGCAAGGCCGCGCGCAGCACGCCCACGGTGCCCTTGCCAGCCGGTCCAAGGTCCCGGCCGATACCACCCAGCACTTCGTCGAAGAGCTGCGGCGCGCGGCGCAGGACGCGCAGCACGTCGAGCGCCATGACGTTGCCCGAGCCTTCCCAGATCGCGTTGACCGGCGCCTCGCGGTAGTAGCGCGCCAGCGGCGCTTCCTCCACATAGCCGTTGCCGCCCAGGCATTCCATCGCCTCGTAGAGCAGCGACGGCGCGATCTTGCAGACCCAGTATTTGACCACAGGCGTCATCGAGCGCGCGAAAGCCGCCTCGCCCGGATCGTTGGCCGCTTCGTCGAAGGCGCGCGCCAGCCTCAGCGACAGCGCGGTCGCGCCGGCCACGTCGAGCGCCATATCGGCCAGCACGCGCTGCATCAGCGGTTGCTCGAACAGCGGTGTGCCGAAGGCATGGCGATGGCGCGTGTGATGGACGGCTTCGGCAAGACCGGCCCGCATCAGGCCGGCATTGGCCACGGCGCAGTCGAGCCGCGTCAGCGTCACCATGTCCATGATGGTCTTGATGCCGGCGCCGGGTTCGCCGACCATTTCGGCGATAGCACCTGAAAACTCGACCTCGGAAGAGGCGTTGGAGCGATTGCCGAGCTTGTCCTTGAGGCGCTGGAAGTGCAGCCCGTTGTCGGACCCGTCACCGAGTATGCGCGGCACGAGGAAGCACGACAGGCCCTCGTTCGCCTGCCCCAGCATCAGGAAGGCGTCCGACATCGGCGCCGACATGAACCATTTGTGGCCGGTGAGCCGATAGAAGCCGCCACCGGCGCGCTCGGCGCGTGTGGTGTTGGCGCGCACGTCGGTGCCGCCCTGCTTCTCCGTCATGCCCATGCCGAGCGTCAGGCCGGTCTTCTGCACCGGCGGCTTCTGGCTCTGGTCATATTTGCGCGTCGTCACCCGTGGCGCCCACTCGCGGAACAGCTTGGTGTTCGCCATCAGGGCGGCCAGCGACGCGCTCGTCATGGTGATGGGGCAAAGATGCCCGCATTCGAGCTGCGCGGTCAGGTAGAATCGCGCCGCGCGCACCTGATGGCGCTTGCCGCTCTCGGCCGGGTTGTTCTCCCACACCGAAGAATGTAGGCCGACAGCCACCGAACGGCGCATAAGCGCATGATAGGCCGGATGAAACTCGACGAGATCGATGCGCCGACCCTGCCGGTCGTGCGTCCTGAGCTTCGGCGTTTCCGTGCTCGCGAGCCGGGCCAACTCCTGCGCCTCGGCCGAACGCACATAGCGGCCGATCTGGTCGAGTTCGCGCCGAACCGGCTCCGAATAGGTCTCCGCCAACTGGACCAGCAGCGGGTCGGCGCGCCACGCGCTCGTCCCGGCCAGCGGCGGACTTTGGTTCAGTACCTCATGCGTCAAGTCGTCAACTCCGGGATGAGACGATTCCAGAAGGATGCCTCACAGTTACAGGCAAAACGCCCATGGTTGCGAGGAAATTCCGGTGGATGCGCGCAAGCGCGCTTGCGGCGTCGCCCACCCTTGCCTATAGCACGGCTTTGATATGACCGAGCGCGCCGCCTTCCCGCTTTTTCCGCACCGCCACCTGCTCGGCGTCAAGGACCTGTCTCCTTCCGATATTGAATTGCTGCTCGATCGCGCCGACGAAGCCGTCGCGATTTCGCTGCAGTCGGAAAAGAAGACGTCGACGCTGCGCGGACGGACCCAGATCAACCTCTTCTACGAAGCTTCGACCCGCACCCAGTCGTCTTTCGAACTGGCCGGCAAGAGGCTCGGCGCCGACGTGATGAACATGTCGGTGTCCTCGTCGTCGGTGAAGAAGGGCGAAACGCTCATCGACACGGCGATGACGCTCAATGCCATGCGGCCGGACATCCTCATCATTCGCCACGCTTCGGCGGGCGCTGCGGCATTGCTGGCGCAAAAGGTCGGCTGCTCCGTGGTCAATGCGGGCGACGGCGCGCACGAGCACCCGACGCAGGCGCTGCTCGACGCGCTGACGATCCGCCGGGCGCGCGGCAAGATCGCGCGGCTGACCGTGGCGATCTGCGGCGACGTGCGCCACTCGCGCGTTGCACGCTCCAACATTCTTCTTCTCAACGCTCTTGGCGCGCGGGTCCGTGTGGTCGCCCCCTCGACGCTGCTACCCGCGGGCATCGGCGAGATGGGCGTCGAGGTCTTCACAACGATGAAGGAAGGTCTTGCCGGCGCGGATGTCGTGATGATGCTGCGGCTGCAGCGCGAGCGCATGGAGGGCGCATTCGTACCGTCGGTGCGCGAATATTTCCGCTACTACGGGCTCGATGCCGAGAAGCTCAAGGCGGCAAAAGACGATGCGCTGGTCATGCACCCCGGCCCGATGAACCGCGGCGTCGAGATCGCCTCCGAAATCGCCGACGGACCGCAGAGCGTCATCCAGGAACAGGTGGAGATGGGCGTCGCCGTGCGCATGGCGGTGATGGAGGCGCTGCTCGACCCACGCCGCAACCCGGAAGGGCAAGCGGCATGAGCGTCACGGTCTTTCACAACGCCCGCATCGTCGATCCCTCTCGCAGTCTGGACGAAACCGGTACCGTCATCGTCGACGGCAGCACGATCAAGGCCGCCGGTGCCTCGGCGCTTAATCAGGGCACGCCCGAGGGCGCGGAGGTCGTCAATTGTACCGGCAAGGCGATCCTGCCCGGCCTCGTCGACGCACGCGTCCACATCGGAGAGCCAGGTGGCGAGCATCGCGAAACCATAGCGTCGGCGAGTGTGGCAGCGGCGACAGGCGGCGTTACCTCCATCGTCATGATGCCGGACACCGATCCAGTCATAGACGACGTGGCGCTGGTCGAGTTCGTGCTGCGCACGGCCCGCGACACGGCGATCGTCAACGTCTTTCCGGCCGCCGCCGTCACACGCGGCCTCAAGGGCCGGGAAATGACTGAATTCGGCCTGCTGCGCGAGGCTGGCGCCGTCGCCTTCACCGAAGGCCGGCACACAATCGCCAATTCGCTCGTGATGCGCCGCGCGCTGACCTATGCGCGCGACTTCGGCGCGGTCATCGACCATGAAACGCAGGATCCCGACCTGGCGGCCGCCGGCGTGATGAACGAAGGGCTGTTTGCGAGCTGGCTGGGCCTGGCCGGCATTCCCCGCGAGGCCGAGGCGATCCCGCTCGAGCGCGACCTCATGCTCGCACGGCTGACGCGCAGCAACTATCACGCAGCCAAGATTTCGACGGCGATGTCGGCGGCGGCGATCGCACGTGCCAAGGATGACGGCGCGGCGGTGACGGCTGGCGCATCCATAGCCAGCCTGTCGCTCAATGAGCACGACGTCGGCGAATATCGCACCTTCTTCCGGCTATCCCCGCCGCTGCGCGCCGAGGAAGACCGGCTCGCCATGGTGGAGGCGCTGCGCGACGGCACGGTGGACATTCTGGTGTCGTCGCACGACCCGCAGGACGTCGACACCAAACGCCTGCCCTTTGCAGATGCGGCTTCCGGCGCGATCGGGCTCGAGACGCTGCTGGCGGCAGCGCTGAGGCTGCATCACAACGGTGATGTGCCGCTGATGCGCCTTGTCGATGCGATTTCGACTGCACCCGCCAAACGCTTCGGCCTGCCGGGCGGCACGCTTGCGCCGGGCGTACCGGCCGACCTGATCGTGGTCGATCTGGACGAGCCGTGGCTCGTTCGCGAGCAGGACATCCGGTCGCGGTCGAAGAACACCTGCTTCGAAGGCGCGCGCCTTCAAGGCAGGGTCTTGCAAACGCTCGTTGCTGGCCGCACAGTCCATCGGCTTTGAACTGACAGCTCGCCGGGAGGGGGAAGGTTGACCCTGACGTCCGTCATCATCGCGCTCGCATTCGGCTATCTGCTCGGGTCGATCCCGTTCGGACTGCTGATCACGCGCGCCGCCGGCCTGGGCGACGTGCGCAAGATCGGCTCCGGCAATATCGGCGCGACCAATGTGCTTCGTACCGGCAACAAGAAGCTGGCGGCGCTGACCCTGCTCCTCGATGCGCTCAAGGGCACGGTTGCGGTGCTTATTGCGGCGCGCTGGGGGCTGGAACCCGGAATAGCCGCCGGCATCGGCGCCTTTCTCGGCCATCTCTTTCCGGCATGGCTCGGCTTCAAGGGTGGCAAGGGTGTCGCGACCTATCTCGGCGTGCTGATCGCCTTTGCCTGGCAAGGCGCGCTGGCTTTCGCGGCTGCATGGCTCGCGGTGGCGTTCCTGTCGCGCTATTCGTCGCTTGCCGCGCTTGTCGCCGCCGTCGTCTCGCCGGTCGCGTTCTACCTGCTTGGCCTGCCCGCTTATGCCGCCGCCGTCGCCCTCATGAGCGTGCTGGTCTTCATCAAGCACCGCGCCAACATTTCCAGATTGCTTGCCGGCACGGAATCGAAGATCGGGGCGAAGGGATGAACGACGCGCCGTCGGCAGGCCCCAGGCTTTCCGACCGGCAGCGGCTCCACTGGCTTCGCCTGATTCGCACCGAAAATGTCGGGCCTGCCTCCTTTCGCGACCTCATCAATCGTTTCGGATCGGCCGAAGCGGCAATCGCCATGCTGCCGGAACTTGCGTCGCGCGGCGGCGCGAAGCGGCAATCGCGCATTCCATCCGAGCAGGAAGCGGAAGCCGAACTGGAGGTTGCGGAGCGCTACGGAGCCAGGTTCGTTGCAGTCGGCGAGGCCGACTATCCGCCGATGCTGCGCCGCATGGACCTGCCGCCACCGATCATCGCGGTGAAAGGACAAGCAGCCATCGGCCACATGCCTGCAATCTCCATCGTCGGCGCACGCAACGCTTCAGCGGCGGGCGTGCGGATGGCGCGCATGCTTTCCGGCGAGATCGGGCGGGAGGGCTACGCAATCGTGTCCGGACTGGCGCGCGGAATCGACGCCGCTGCGCATACCGGCAGTATCGGCACGGGCACCATTGCAGTCCTTGCCGGCGGGCTCGACCGCCCCTACCCGCCGGAGAATGTCGGCCTAGCCGCCGAGATCGGAGAGCGCGGGCTGCTGATAACGGAAATGCCCTTCGGCTGGGAGCCGCGCGCCCGCGACTTTCCACGCCGCAACAGGCTCGTCGCGGGCCTCGGCCTCGGACTTGTGGTCGTGGAAGCAGCGATGCGGTCCGGCTCGCTTATCTCCGCCAGGCTGGCGGGCGAAATGGGCCGCATCGTCTTCGCCGTTCCCGGTTCGCCGCTCGATCCGCGCGCGGCCGGGGCCAACGGGTTGCTCAAGGACGGCGCGTCGATAGTCACCGAGGCGCGCGACGTGCTGGACGTTCTGGCGCCGCTGGCCGGATCACCGTCCATCTCGCCCGTGTCACCGCTCGAGGAACCGCCCGACTTCTCCACGCCCCCGCCAGACGACAGCGACCGTACGCGCCTCATGGAGGCGCTTGGTCCGGTGCCGACGCCGATAGACGAGATCATTCATCACACGGGGCTTCACCCGGCGCAGGTGTTTCTCATCCTACTGGAACTTGACCTTGCTGGCAGGATCGAAAGGCACAGCGGTGGCTGGGTTTCGCTGCTCGCCGCCGACCCGTAAGGGACGATCGCCGCGGATGATGTCGCTGACTTCCACGTAGGCCATCTCTATCAGATACGCCAGCATGTCACAGCGTTCGGCCTGCGCCATCGTTCGCATCTGGCCAAGCATGGACTGCATATAGTCCAGCGTATCGGTACGTCGTCGGTTGAGTTGCTGTTGCATCTACTACCCCGTTTCGCACATTTGCCAGGGCCTGCCGCAGCCCGTGGCTACGCGGTTGCATGATTTCGTCAAAGCAACCCTTGCGTTAATTAGAGGCTATTCAATTTATCTAAAATTGCAACGGGTCACGTTGCATTTTCTGGTTGTATTTCAGTCCGGCCATTTGGTGAAATACCCCAAGGGCCTTGACCGGACAGCAAAGCACGGCCATGTGACGGGCTGTTTTTTCGATTGTTTGAGCGGCGCGGAAGCTATCTGCGCCTTGGGGAAATACGCCAGCACATGGACGTCGTCGTCGTCGAATCGCCTGCAAAGGCCAAGACAATCAACAAATATCTCGGCTCGAACTACAAGGTTCTGGCCTCGTTCGGCCATGTCCGGGACCTTCCGGCCAAGGACGGGTCGGTGCGGCCTGACGACGACTTTTCCATGTCGTGGGAAGTCGATGGGCCCTCGTCCAAGCGGCTTGGCGATATAGCCAAGGCGATGAAGGAGGCCGACAGTCTCATCCTCGCAACCGACCCGGATCGCGAAGGCGAAGCCATCTCCTGGCACGTGCTTGAGGTGCTTCGGCAAAAGAAGGCGCTGAAGGACAAGCCGGTGAGCCGTGTCGTCTTCAATGCGATCACCAAGAAGTCGGTGCTCGACGCGATGGCGAACCCACGCGAGATCGACGCGCCGCTGGTCGACGCCTATCTGGCGCGCCGGGCTCTCGATTATCTCGTCGGTTTCACGCTGTCGCCCGTCCTGTGGCGCAAGCTGCCGGGCGCACGTTCCGCCGGCCGCGTCCAGTCGGTCGCGCTGCGTCTCGTCTGCGACCGAGAGGCCGAGATCGAGCGCTTCGTGCGCGAAGACTACTGGCAGATAGGAGCGCTGCTCGCGACGCCGCGACTGGAAGACTTCGAGGCGCGCCTGACCGCGTTCGAAGGCAAGAAGCTCCAGAAGCTCGACATCAAGAGCGCGGAACAGGCAGCCGACATCAAGGCCATGCTGGAAGGTGCGGCGTTCAAGGCGCTTTCCGTCGAGGCCAAGCCGACCCGGCGCAACCCGGCGCCGCCCTTCACGACGTCCACCCTGCAGCAGGCCGCATCTTCGCAGCTTGGCTTCTCGGCATCGCGCACCATGCAGGTGGCGCAGCGGCTCTACGAAGGCGTTGAGATCGGCGGCGAAACCACCGGCCTGATCACCTATATGCGTACCGACGGCGTGCAGATGGCGCCCGAGGCCATCGAAGCCGCCCGCTCGATGATCGGCGCGGAATACGGCGACAAATACCTGCCCGAAAAGCCGCGGATCTATTCCACGAAGGCCAAGAACGCCCAGGAAGCGCACGAGGCGGTACGCCCCACCGACTTCCGCCGCTCGCCCGCCGAGGTCCGCAAATATCTCGAGCCGGACCAGGCGCGGCTTTATGAAATCATCTGGAAGCGGGCGATGGGCAGCCAGATGCAGCCAGCCGAGATCGAGCGCACGACGGTCGAGATCGAGGCATCGAACGGCTCCCGCACGGCCAATCTGCGGGCCATCGGCTCGGTGATCCGCTTCGACGGGTTCCTGGCGGCCTATACCGAGCAGAAGGACGAAGACGCCGAGGACGAGGACGCGCGCCGCCTGCCCGAGATCAAGCCGGGCGAGACGCTGTCGCGCAAATCGGTGACGGTGACCCAGCACACGACCGAACCGCCGCCGCGCTATTCCGAGGCTTCTCTCATCAAGAAGATGGAAGAACTCGGCATTGGCCGGCCTTCAACCTATGCGGCCACGCTGAAGACCCTCGAAGACCGCGACTACGTGGCCATCGAAAAGCGCCGGCTCATGCCGCAGGCCAAGGGACGGCTGGTCACGGCTTTCCTGGAAAACTTCTTCGAGCGCTATGTGGAGTACGACTTCACCGCCGCACTCGAGGAGAAGCTGGACGAGATTTCCGACGGCAAGCTGTCCTGGAAGGACGTGTTGCGCGACTTCTGGAAGGACTTTTCCGGCCACGTCGACGAGATCAAGGAACTGCGCGTTACAGAGGTGCTGGACGCGCTCAACGAAGAACTGGCACCGCTGGTGTTCCCGGAGCGGGAAGACGGCTCCAATCCGCGCATCTGCCCGAAATGCGGCAACGGCAACCTGTCGCTCAAGCTTGGCAAGTTCGGCGCCTTCGTCGGCTGCTCCAACTACCCGGAATGCGGCTACACGCGCCAGCTAGGCGAAGCGGCGAACGGTAATGGCGAGGGTGGTGACGGCGGCGACCGGCTGCTCGGCAAGGATCCCTACACCAACGAAGAGATCGTACTGAAGAGCGGCCGCTTCGGTCCCTATGTCCAGCGTGGCGAAGGCAAGGAGGCCAAGCGCTCCAGCCTGCCCAAGGGCTGGACGCCGGACACGATGGATCATGAAAAGGCGCTGGCGCTGCTTTCACTGCCGCGTGACGTCGGCCAGCATCCGGAGAGCGGCAAGATGATCTCGGCGGGCCTCGGACGCTACGGCCCATTCGTGCTGCACGACGGCACCTATGCCAATCTCGAATCGATCGAGGACGTTTTCTCCATCGGCCTCAACCGCGCCGTGACGGTCATTGCCGAGAAGAAGTCGAAATTCGCCAACGGCAAGGGTCGCGCGACGCCGGCCGCACTGAAGGAACTCGGCGATCATCCCGACGGCGGGCCGATCACCGTGCGTGACGGACGCTACGGCCCCTATGTCAACTGGGGCAAGATCAACGCGACGCTGCCCAAGGGCAAGGAACCAACCTCGGTCACCGTCGAGGAGGCGCTGGAGCTGATCGCGGCCAAGGGCGGCGGCACGAAAAAGGCGTCTGGCAAGAAGACGGCTGCGAAGAAGCCGGCAGCGAAGAAGAAGCCTGCGGCCAAGAAGTCCGCGAAGAAAGAGGAATAAGGCGACTTGGCGAAGCGCATTCCCGGCAGCAAGGGCGGTGACGCTTCGCGCAGCTTTCGCCCCTCGCGTGAGGACATCCTCCGTTTCATCAAGGAAAACCCCGATCAGGCCGGCAAGCGTGAGCTTGCGCGCGCGTTCGGCCTTAAGGGCCCGGATCGTGTCTGGTTGAAGGACCTGCTGGGCGAATTGCAGGACGAGGGGCTCCTGGAAAAGCGGGCCAAGCGCTTTACCCGCCCCGGCGCGCTGCCGCATGTCGTGGTGCTCGACATCTTCTCGCGCGATGCCGACGGCCTGCTTCTGGCACGCCCGACCGAGTGGCCGGAGGCAAATGGTACCGCCCCGACCGTTTCGATCCGCCCAGGCCGCGCCGACAAGGCGCGCGTGCCGGGCGTTGGCGAACGTGTGCTGGCCAAGGTTTTCCCTGCCGAGGAGGCAGGCGGCCCGGCCTACACCGGCCGTGTGATGAAGTTGTTCGAGAAGCGGCGCGAAGCCGTTCTCGGTGTCTTCCGCAAGCTACGCGACGGCACGTTCCGTATCGAGCCGGTCGAACGGCGCCAGGCTGAGCTCATCGTCGATCCAGACTACGCCGCCAACGCGAAGAGCGGCGACCTAGTCGAGGTAGAGCAGGTTTCGAGCGGCCGTTACGGACTGCCGAAGGCCAAGGTACTCACCGTGCTCGGCTCGCTGGAAAGCGAGAAGGCGGTCTCGATGATCGCCATCCACGCGCACGACATTCCCCACATCTTCCCGCCAGAAGTGCTTGAAGAGGCGGAAGCCGCCAGGCCAGCGACGCTCCAGGGCCGCGAGGATTTCCGATCCCTGCCGCTTCTCACCATCGACCCCGCCGATGCCAAGGATCACGACGACGCGGTTCATGCCGAGCCCGATACGGACGAGAAGAACCTGGGCGGGCATATCGTCACCGTCGCGATCGCCGATGTCGCAGCCTACATCACGGTTGGCTCGGCGCTCGACCGCGAGGCGCTGAAGCGCGGCAACTCCGTCTATTTTCCGGACCGGGTCGTGCCGATGCTGCCCGAACGCATCTCGAACGATCTCTGCTCCCTGCGGGAAGGCGAAGATCGCCCTGCCCTCGCCGTGCGGATGACGTTTTCCGCCGAAGGGCGCAAGATCCGGCACAGTTTTCACCGCGTCATGATGCGCTCGGTCGCGAAGCTCGCCTATACGCAGGCGCAGGCCGCCATCGACGGCACAACCGACGACAAGACGGCGCCTTTGCTGGAAACGGTGCTGCGTCCGCTTTGGGACGCCTATGCTGCCCTGCGGCGTGGCCGCAACGAGCGCGCGCCGCTGGAGCTCGACCTGCCGGAGCGCAAGATCCTGCTCAAGGAAGACGGAACCGTCGATCGCGTGATCGTGCCGGACCGGCTGGATGCCCACAAGCTGATCGAAGAATTCATGATCCAGGCGAATGTGGCGGCCGCCGAGACGCTGGAAGCAAAACGCCAGCCGCTCATCTATCGCATCCACGACGCGCCGTCGCTCGCCAAGCAGGAATCGCTGCGCGAGTTCCTGCAGACGATCGGGCTCTCGCTGGCACGCGGCGCGCAGATGAAGCCGTCTTCCTTCAACGGCATATTGTCGCGGGTGTCTGGCTCCGATCAGGAAGCGCTCGTCAACGAAGTGGTGCTGCGCACACAGAGCCAGGCCGTCTACGCGCCGGAGAATATCGGTCATTTCGGCCTCAACCTGCGCCGTTATTCCCACTTCACTTCGCCGATCCGCCGCTATGCCGATCTGATCGTGCATCGCGCCCTGATCGGTGCGCTGGGCCTTGGCAAGGAAGGCATTTCCAAGGGCGAGGAAGAGCGTCTGGAGGAGATTTCAGCGCTGATTTCGGCAACCGAACGCCGCGCCATGGCGGCAGAACGCGAAACGGTGGACCGGCTGATTGCGGCCCATCTCGCCACGCGCGTCGAGGAGGCGTTTCACGGCCGCATCTCCGGCGTCACCAAGGCGGGACTATTTGTCCAGTTGCCGCAATACGGTGCCGACGGCTTTATCCCGGTGTCGTCACTGGGTGACGACTACTATATGTTTGACGAAGCCGCGCGCGCGCTTTTCGGTGAACGCTCGGGCAAGGGCTACCAGCTCGCCGATTCTGTGGAGGTGAAACTGGTGGAAGTGACGCCGCTGGCAGGCTCGATGCGCTTCGAGATGCTGAGCGAGCCGAAGCCCCTGCCCGGTTCGAAGCAATCCTTCCACAAGGCGCGCCGTGGCAAGTCGCAATCGCGCCGCACGCAGAGCCGTGGCCGCGCAAGGAGACGATGATGGAACAGCAGGTTTTTGGCCGCGCCGCGACGAACGACCGCCAGCTCATGCGCGCCATGGCGCGCGGCTTCATGGGCCGCTGCCCGCATTGCGGCGAAGGTCGTCTCTTCGGTCGCTTCCTGAAAGTTGCCGATCGCTGCGATGCCTGTGGCGAAGAGTATCATCATCACCGCGCCGACGACCTGCCGGCCTATCTGGTGATCTTCATCGTCGGCCATATCGTCGTTGGTGCATTCATGGGTGTCGAGCGCATGGTCGAGCTTTCGACCTGGCAGCACCTGGCGATCTGGACGCCGCTGACGCTCATTTCCACCATTGCGCTGCTTCAGCCCGTCAAGGGCGCGGTTGTCGGGCTACAATGGGCCCTGCGCATGCACGGCTTCTCCGGCCGTCCAGACGCGCTGGAAACGCATCCGGAACTCTGAAGACGTGGTGAGAGAGGGTCGGGCCATGGAAGGCATGACGCGCGCTGAAGTCGACAAGGTCGAGAACAAGGATTTCGCGCTCGGCGCGGGCCCCAAGCGGCCGCGTGATGCTGCGACGCTGATCCTGCTCGACCGGGACGGGCGTGACGTGCGCGTGCTCATGGGCCGGCGCCATATGCGCCACGCCTTCATGCCCGGCAAGTTTGTGTTTCCTGGCGGCCGGACCGATCCCGCCGACAGCCGCATTCCCGTGGCTGCCGGCCTTCACCCTGAAGTCGAAAGCAAGCTGGTCAACGCCCGCACAACAGTGGCTCGGGCGCGTGCGATCGCCATGTCGGCCCTGCGCGAGACATACGAGGAAGCCGGCCTTCTGATCGGCCGCAAAGGCGCCTTCGAGACGGGCAAGGCCGACTGGGCGGGTTTTGCGGAAAACAGTGTCTGTCCGTCGCTCGACAGGCTTCGTTTCATCGCACGCGCCATCACGCCCCCCGGCCGCGTCCGTCGCTTCGACACGCGCTTTCTGGCCGCCTTCAAGGACGATGTGGCGGTCGAGCTGCCGGATGGCGGCCCGACAAACGAACTGGAAGAAATCGTGTGGCTGCCTATCAGCCAGGCCAAGGAAGCCGACATTCCCGCGATCACGCGCACCGTGCTGGGCGATCTCGAAGCGCAGTTGAAGGAAGATCCCGAGCTTTCGCCCGGCTGCCCGGCGCCGTTCTACTACATGCGTCACAACCGCTTCTGCCGCGACGTCCTCTGACCCCTCCCACAATCGCAGGTGACCCCCATGGCGACTGCGCCGGCCGCTCCGCAGCATGAGCCCGAAGTCGCTATGCGATGGCTCTCGATAGGCGCGGCGATCGCGTCGATCAGCGTCGTCGGCATCGCCATCGGCCTCGGTGTGCCGCTGCTGTCTGTCATCCTCGAATCACGCGGCTATTCGGCGACGATGATCGGCGCAAACACGGCTGTAGCCGGTATCGCCTCGATTCTCGCAGCTCCCTTCGCGACGCCGCTCGCTATCCGCTTCGGCGTGGTGCCGACCATGCTGGGCATGATCGTGGCCGGAGGGCTGGCTTTCGTGGGCTTCTATTTTGCGCCGGCCTTCTGGATGTGGTTCCCGCTGCGCGCCGTCCTGCACTTCGCGCTGACGGTTCTTTTCATCCTGTCGGAGTTCTGGATTTCCACATCGGCACCGCCTCACCGCCGCGGTCTTGTCCTTGGGCTTTATGCCACCGTGCTTTCGCTCGGCTTCGCGTTCGGGCCATTTCTGTTCTCCGTCGTCGGCTCCACAGGCTTCGCACCGTTCGGCATAACCTTCGCGCTGGTGATGCTGGCAGCGCTGCCTGTCGCCAGCGCCTGGCGGGAAAGCCCGCGACTGTCCGGTCCGGCAACCCAGGTCGCCAGTGGCTTTGCCCGCTATATCTGGATGGTGCCGATGGCCACAGCCGCCGTGCTGGTCTTCGGGGCGGTCGAAACCGGCGGTTTTGCGCTGTTTCCCGTCTATGGGTCGCGCATCGGCTATTCCGAGGCGGATGCCGCGCTGCTGCTGACCGCGGTGGGTCTCGGCAACGTCGTGCTGCAAATACCGCTGGGGCTTCTCAGCGACCGCATGCGCGACCGCAGGCATCTGCTGATCATCTGCGCTCTGGTGGGTCTGGTCGGCGTGCTGGCCCTGCCCTCGGTGTCGGGAAACTGGTATGCCAGCGCCGCAATCCTGTTTCTGTGGGGCGGCGTCGTGGCCGGCCTCTACACGATCGGGCTTGCGCATCTGGGCGCGCGTCTCTCAGGCCGCGACCTTGCGTCAGCCAACGCGGCGTTCGTGCTCTGCTACGGCATCGGTATGCTTATCGGCCCGCAGGCGATCGGCATCGGGATGGACATCGCCGGGCCAGACGGATTTGCGTGGTCGATCGCACTGTTCTTCTCGCTTTATCTCGCGCTTGCCGCTTTCAGGCTCGCGGTTCGCTCGCCTTCGGCTGATCGGGCTTGACTTTCCGCCAGTGTTCTTTATGTGTCCGCGCGAGTTTTCCGCAACCGGGCTGCCGCCCGTATCGATGCGGCGACCCCACCCTTAGGATAGCGGACAGGTAACATGGCCAAGGCTACGACCATCAAGATCAAGCTTCTGTCGACCGCCGACACCGGCTTCTTCTACGTCACCAGCAAGAACAGCCGGACGATGACGGAGAAGATGACCAAGCGCAAATACGACCCGATCGCCAAGAAGCACGTCGACTTCAAGGAAGCGAAGATCAAGTAATCTCGCGCTTTCGGATGACAGAAAAAAGCCGCCCTCCGGGCGGCTTTTTTTTGTTGGTGACTTCCGCGAGCCGACAGACAAGTATCCACACGTACCAGCATCCAACGGCTCTGAAGCGTTGGAGGGCCGTTCGTATCTCTCTCGAAGCAGTCTTATTGAGAAAAGGGGGCCGGTCGGCAGCTGGCAGCGGTACGAGGAGGCCACTTGTCGCCAGCGCCGGCCGGCCGACCCCACGGACCCAGGAGATGCGGCGGACCTGAGCATCATGGGGTGTTTGCTGGGCGTAAGCGGACAGCCCTCTGCCCGTCCGCCTTACCCAAGGTGACACTCGCTCAACAGGCCAAAGAAAGCAATAGTTTCTTAACTATCGCCGCATGCTGTTATTGATTACGGTAAATTTTTGGGAGCCATCACCGAGCGATTCGTTCCCGGCTTCTTTATCCGGCAAGTTATGCCGCGGCAGCCACCACGCGATTGCGCCCGCCGTTCTTGGCTTCGTAGAGCGCCACATCCGCACGCTTCATCATCGCCTCGACAGTATCGGGAGCGGTCGTTGCCATTGCTGAGACGCCGACGCTGACAGTGACGGGGATCGTCTTTCCGTCCGCACCGATCGAGAACGCGGTCTGCTCTATCTGTGCTCGTATCCGTTCGGCCACCTTCTCCGCGACCACGCCATCCGTATCCGGCATGACGATGACGAATTCCTCACCGCCCATCCGGCAGGCGAGATCGATGCCGCGTACGTTCTTTCGAAGCCGGCTCGCGAATTCGCGCAAGACCTCGTCACCGACGTCGTGGCCCCAGGTGTCGTTGATGGACTTGAAGCGGTCGATGTCGGCGATCATCATCGACAGCGGCCGGCGGCGGCTGCGCGCACGATCGAACAGCGTCGCAAGGTGGCTGTCCAGATAGCGTCGGTTGTGCAGGCCGGTCAGGCCATCCGTCACCGCCATCTCGATCGTCTCGGCCACGCTTGCCCGCAGGTGATCGTTGTAGCGCCTGCGCTTGACCTGCGTTGCCAGCCTGGCGATCAGCTCATGCTGGTCGATGGGGCGAACAAGGTAATCGTTGACGCCAAGTTCGAGCGCGCGCACCAGCCGCTCCTCCTCGCCTCCGTCAGCGAGCAGCATGATCGGGACGAAGCGCGTGCGATCCAGCGTACGAAGCTGCGAGCAGAGCCGAAGCGGATCGTAGCCCGCCAGGTCCGTCGAAATGATCACGCAGTCGAAGCCGCCCTCGGCGGCCTGGAAAAAGGCAGCCTGCGGATCGTCGGCAATGGACAGCGTGCATCGGCCACGCAGCATCCTGGCAATGCGCTCGCCAGCCGTCTTACGCGTCTCCACCAGCAGCACGTTCGCCTCGCCATCGGCCGCGATGTCACGGCGGCTCAGCAGCTCCTCGATGCCGATGTTACGGGTCGTCGCGGCGCGCAGGCGCAATTCGTCTGTGAGGGTCTTCAACCTCACGAGGCTCTTCACCCGTGTCATCAGTTGCAGATCGTTCACCGGCTTCGTCAGGAAATCGTCGGCGCCGGCCTCCAGGCCGCGCACACGGTCCGACACCTGATCCAGAGCGGTGACCATGACAACCGGAACGTGATGCGTTGCCGGGTCGGCCTTGAGCCGGCGGCAGACCTCGAAGCCATCCATGTCCGGCATCATCACGTCGAGAAGGACGACGTCGACCTTGCTGTTTTCGCAGATTTCAAGCGCCTCGGCGCCATTGTGTGCGACCAGCACCTCGAAGTACTCGGCCAGCAGACGCGCTTCCAGGAGCTTCACATTGGCCGGGACGTCATCGACGACAAGGATTCTCGCGGTCATCAGGCGTCGCCCAGATAGGATTTGATGGTTTCGATGAACTTGCCAACGCTAATGGGCTTGGAAATGTAAGCCTCGCACCCGCCCTGGCGAATGCGCTCCTCATCGCCTTTCATCGCGAAAGCGGTGACGGCAATGACCGGGATTCGATGCAACTCGTCATCTTCCTTCAGCCATTTTGTCACTTCCAGTCCCGAAACCTCGGGAAGCTGAATGTCCATGAGGATGAGATCGGGTTTGTGCGCACGCGCCAGATCCAGCGCCTCGAGCCCGTTGCGGGTGCGCACCGTCTCGTATCCGCTTGCTTCGATGAGGTCGCGGAAGAGCTTCATGTTCAGCTCGTTGTCCTCGACGATCATCACCTTCTTCGACATATCAGCCCTGCCCGCATGGCTTCGTTAACGCAGCCCGCCCTCGTTCGCTGCATGAAACAACGACTCTGACGGATAGCCTAACGCAATTTGATTGACGAAAGGAAAACCCAGTTGCAGCACCCGCTTGCTGCAAGCCGCCCGGTTGCGTTACAGCCTGCTTCATGTCCAGACTACCAGTCTCCCGTTTTGAACGAATGGATGCAAGCCAGGCCGAGGCGCTGGCTATTTCCGCTCTTGGCTTCGTCGCCGCAGACCCGGCCTTGCTGCCCCGGTTCCTCGCGCTTTCCGGCATCGAGGCATCGCAGATACGCCAGGCCGCGGGCGAACCCGGCTTTCTGGCGGGCGTCCTGCAATTCATACTGGCCCACGAGCCGACGCTTACCGCATTCTGTGAAGCGACTGCCACCGAGCCCACACGTGTATCGGCGGCGCTGCGTGCCCTTCCCTTCGGCGACGACCACTTCGAGGCCTCGACATGAGCAGTGTCGATCCGGAAACACTGCGCCAGATCGAGGAACTGTCGCATGACGACCGACCGCTTCTGGTTCTGGATGTCGATGATGTGCTGCTCGAATTCATCAGACCTTTCCCGCGTTACCTGAGCGAACAAGGCTACCGGCTGGACATGGGTAGCTTCCGGCTGACCGGCAATGTCTTCCACCTGGAAACCGGTGTGGCTGCCGAGCAGCGCCAGGTAAGCGAATTGCTTGGCAATTTTTTCGACAGCCAGGCGTTGTGGCAAACGTTGACCGAGGGTGCTGCCGATGCGCTCGATACGATCTCCCGCGACGCGGAGATCGTGCTCCTGACCGCCATGCCGCACCGCCATCGCGACGTGCGGCGAAAGCACCTCGACGAACTGGGCCTGCCCTACCCGCTTCTGACCACGGAGATGGCCAAGGGGCCGGCGATCCTGCGCCTGCGCGGCGAGAGCGAGCGACCGGTGGCGTTTGTCGACGACATGCCGCACAATCTCGTTTCGGCACGGCAGTTCGTGCCCGACGCACATCTGTTCCATCTGATGGCCGACAACTCGCTGCGTGCGCTGCTTCCGCCGGTAACCGACGACATTCTGGTCGTTGAAGACTGGCCGGAAGCCGGCGGACGGATCGCAGACGCGCTCGGCCTCTGATTGTCGCCGGGCACAAAAGTCCTTCAAACTTCGGCGAGTTCGATCCGCATCAGCGGACGGCCGGGCTTGCGCACCGCCACTTCCGAAAACCCCGCCTTCTCGAAGACACGCGTCGAGCCGCCGAACAGTCCGATCGAGCGCGAATCGCGCGACTGGTCGATCGGGCATGCTTCGAGCCATCGCGCACCGGAGCGTGTCGCGAAATCGATGCCGGCAGCAACCAGCCGGTGGGACAGTCCCTTGCCGCGCGCTTTCGTGCGTACGAAGAAACAGGAGATCGCCCACACGGCGGAATCGGCGGCGTCGCCCGGATCGACGGGTGCTGACACCCTTCCGGCATTGTTCCACTCCGGAACGTCGGCACGGGGGCCTATCTGCATCCAGCCTATGGCCTGACTACCCTCGATAGCCAGAAGACCCGGCGGCGGCCCTGCCTCGATACGCGCATGGATAAAGTCCTTGTTGCGCTGGCGGTCGTTCTCGCGCCGGATTGCCGGACGCAGCCGAAAATGTGTGCACCAGCACCCGTAGCACGCGCCCTGCTTTCCGAAGAGGTCTTCGAAAAGCGGCCAGCGTTCCGGTGTCAGCGGCACGATTTCCGGTTCTTCTGCCTGCAATCCGGCCATCGTCCCCTCCAGCAAATACCTTCGCGCCACCGCCTTGTTGCGACGCCGCTCATGGATTAAGATTGCGATTGTTCTTGTTATGTTCGCATCGATGCCAGCCGCTGTCAACGACCCCGAGCACGGCTTCTGCCGCGATTGCCTCGCGCCGCAGAAGGTTGCCCGCAGGCGCTGCGAAGCCTGCGGATCGCCGCGCGTTGTCCATCATGGCGAGCTCTATTCACTGTCGCTTGCGCATATCGACTGCGATGCGTTCTACGCGGCCGTAGAGAAGCGCGACCGTCCCGAGCTGCGCGACAAGCCCGTCATCATCGGTGGCGGAAAGCGCGGCGTGGTTTCCACCGCGTGCTACATCGCCCGCATTCGTGGCGTGCGGTCCGCGATGCCGATGTTCAAGGCGCTGGAAGCCTGTCCGGACGCGATCGTCATCAAGCCGGACATGGAGAAATACGTCACCGTCGGGCGGCAGGTGCGCGCGATGATGCAGGCGCTGACGCCGCTGGTCGAGCCGATCTCCATCGACGAGGCGTTTCTCGATCTCGCGGGCACGCAGAAACTGCACGGCCGCCCGCCCGCTTTGGTACTCGCTTCGTTCGCCAAACAGGTCGAGGCGGAAATCGGCATCACAGTTTCGGTCGGGCTGTCCTACTGCAAGTTCCTGGCAAAGGTCGCATCCGATTTCGCCAAGCCGCGGGGTTTCTCCGTTATCGGCGAGGCAGAAGCCGTCTCGTTCCTGGCAGCCCAGCCGGTCACGCTCATCTGGGGTGTGGGAAAGGCCTTCGCCGCCACGCTTGCGCAGGACGGCATCCGTACCATCGGTCAACTCCAGACTATGGAGCAGGATGAGCTGATGCGCCGCTATGGCAGCATGGGCATGCGGCTCTACCGGCTGTCGCGTGGGATGGACGATCGGCAGGTCCATGCCGACCATGACGCCAAGAGCGTGTCGGCCGAAACGACGTTCGACACGGATCTTGCGACCTTCGAGGACCTTGTGCCGATCCTGCGGGCGCTGTCGGAGAAGGTCTCCGCGCGGCTGAAGAAATCCGGCATCGCCGGCCGCACCGTAGTACTCAAGCTGAAGAGCGCCGATTTCCGCATCAGGACGCGCAACCGACAGCTACCGGATACGACGCGGCTCGCCGACCGCATTTTTTCGACCGGGCTGGACCTGCTGCGCAAGGAAGCCGACGGCACACGCTACCGGCTGATCGGTATCGGTGTCAGCGATTTGAGCGATGACGGACGGGCCGACCCGCCCGATCTGGTCGATGTCGGATCGAGGAAGCGTGCGATGGCCGAAGGCGCCATCGATGCCCTGCGCGCCAAGTTCGGTGGCAAAGCTGTGGAAACCGGCTACACGTTTGGCCGCGGCAGCCGGGGCCGGCCGCCACGCGCGGACGAAAGCTGAGCCTCCTTCGGATGACTCAGATGTCCATTGCCGGACGGCGCGGCTGCCCGGCGCCGGCTTGTCCCTGCGGCAAAGACGCGGCTTCACTCGCAGGCTGTACGGCCGGCTGGCGGGGGTTGATCTGCCTCGCCACCCATTCCGGCACCTGCCGCTGGGGATACATCAACGGCTCGTTCTGAAGCACGACGACGACCGTATCCACGGGGATGCGGTTGTAGAGATCGATGATGTCCTGGTTGAACAGGCGGATACAGCCCGACGATACGGCGAGGCCGATCGACCACGGCTCTGAGGTGCCGTGAATACGATAAAGCGTATCCTGGTTGCCCTGGAACAGGTAGAGCGCACGCGGGCCCAGCGGGTTGTTGAGCCCCGGCTCCATGCCACCGGCATATTGCGCATAGCGATCGGGTTCACGCGCGATCATGCTTTGCGTAGGCGTCCAGCGCGGCCACTGGGCCTTGCGGGCTACGCGTGCCGTGCCCTCGAACTCAAGGCCGGCCTTGCCGACGCCGATGCCGTAGCGCATCGCCTTGCCGCCTTCCTGCACGAGGTAAAGGAAGCGGTTGGCCGTATCGATGACGATCGTTCCCGCCGGTTCCGAGCGATGATAGTCGACCTGCTGACGGAAGAAGCGTTCCTCCACCTTGCGGATGTCGGTGGCGGGCAGCGGAAACTGTTCGTCGGGTTTGGCGCCATACATGGCAACGTAATACGGGTCGGGGCCTGCCGGAGTGACCGATTCCAGTACGGCTCCGGTCTTCGTGCATGCCGCCAGAAAAAGCGGCATCGAGGCAATGAAAAAGCGGCGGGAAAGGCGACCGGGCGTGGTACCCTTCGGATCATTATTGACACACATAAGACGGAACCTGAGACGTTGCTTGTTGTTGCCGCGCGATTAAGCGCCGAGGTTCAGTCAGTGCGTGTCAAACGTGGCCAACAGTTGGGCGAGATAGGGCGGAAAAGTGACGACCCACTTCTGTTGCATCAGAGCAACAGCGTATTTTACGTCACTCGCCTTGTGTCTCCATAACCTCTCCATAAGCGGTCATCGCAGCCGGAATTCCGGCGCCGGAGAGGATTGCCGCGGCAGCTTCGGACCTGACGGGTTCAACGCCGCCGGCATCGAAGCCCGATGAGGCTTCCTGCGCCCGCATCGATTGATAAACGCCTGCAAGCGATCCCGGGCTGATCGCCGAGATGGAGCGGAAATATGTCGGCTCACCGGCGGCTTCTCTAGATTGCGCTTTCGACTGATCGCCCTGCCGCTCAGCCGGGGGCTGCGGCGTCACGACCGCGTGGGCGGGCCGTGCTAGCGTCCCGACATAAGAAAATCCACCGACGATCATCTGCTTCCCCGCTGCGTCCGAAATGTCCCGGCAGCAGGTCTAGCGCAATCATCTCGCCACGCGGTTTATGACCCCGTGTCAGTTTGATTCAAATGCCATGCATCAGGAGTCGAGCATGTCCTTGACGGTGGTCGCCAACTGCTTGAGCGTGAACGGCTTCGGCAGGAATCCGAACTTTGCCTCCTGGGGCAGGTTCTTGGCGAAGGCGTCCTCGGCATAGCCCGACACGAAGATGAACTTGATGTCCGGCTGGCGCTTCAAGAGCTCGCCGAGAAGCGTCGGTCCATCCATCTCGGGCATGACGACGTCCGACACGACAATGTCGACGGCACCTTCCAGCTCCTCGAAGATTTCCAGTGCCTCGACGCCCGACGAGGCCTCATGCACCGTATAGCCGCGAGACGACAGCGCCCGCACGCCGCCCATGCGCACCGCGTCCTCGTCCTCGACCAGGAGCACCGTGGCCGTGCCCGAAAGGTCCTGGCTGGAGGCGGCCTTTTCCGCAACCGGCTGCCCGGTTTCGACCGCCGTGCCTTCGATCTGCGTACCCGGCTCCGGGCGGGCCTCGGCCACGTGGCGCGGCAGGAAGATGCGGAACGTCGCGCCGTTGCCCGGCTCCGACGAGCAGAAGATGAAGCCGCCGGTCTGCTTGATGATGCCGTAGACCATCGACAGGCCGAGACCGGTGCCCTTGCCGACTTCCTTGGTGGTGAAGAACGGCTCGAACACCTTCGCCAGCACATCCGCCGGAATACCGGTTCCGCTGTCCTCAACCTCGACCAGCACATAGTCGGCCGGCGCAAGCTCGCGATAGCCGAAAGACCTGCATTCGGCTTCCAGCACGTTGCGCGTCCGCACGGCAAGCTCGCCGCCATCCGGCATCGCGTCGCGCGCGTTTACCGTCAGATTCACGATAACCTGCTCGAACTGGCCGATATCCGCCTTCACAGGCCAGAGGTCGCGACCATGATCGATCGTCAGCTTGATGTCGGGTCCGGCAAGACGCGACAGGAGCATGCGCAGATCGGCCAGCACGTCGGTCAGGTTCAGCACTTCGGGACGCATCGTCTGCTTGCGCGAGAACGCCAGAAGCTGCCGCACCAGGGAGGCGGCACGATTGGCGTTCTGCTTGATGTTCATGATGTCGGGGAAGGACTGGTCCGAAGGCCGGTGATTGGCCAGCAGCAGGTCCGACGCCATGATGATCGCAGTCAGCACGTTGTTGAAATCATGCGCGATGCCGCCGGCAAGCTGCCCCACCGCCTGCATCTTCTGGCTCTGCGCCATCTGCGCCTCGAGCGCCTTCTGTTCCGTGGTTTCGACGGCGTAGACGATCGCCGCTTCCTCGGCGCCCTCGCCCGAGCCGGCATCGGCGACGGCGCTCACATAGAAACGGATATGCCGGTCCTCATTTTCCGGCAGCACGGTGTCGATGGGCGCGATATCGGCCTGGTGCGCGCGGGCGCTTGCGAGAGCGGTCTCGAAGGCTGCGCGGTCGCGCGGATGGATCACCGTTTCCAGCTTGATGCGCCGGTCGAGCATGTCCCGGTCCACGACCGTCGAGAACAGCGATAGGAAAGGCGCGTTGGTGCGCAGGATCCTGCCGTCACCATCCACGCCAGCGATCGCCATCGGCGTCGAGTTGAAGAACCGCGTGAAACGCACCTCGGAGGCGCGCAGGTCCGCGGAGGCGTCCTCGCCCTGGTTGCGGTTGAGCACGATGGTACGCGACGGGCCAGGCGCGCCTTCGCGGCTGGCGGTCACGCGGTGCATGAAGCGAACCGGCACGGCAGCGCCCGAAACCGTCGACAGATCCAGGTCGATGACGGCGTTTCGCGTCGAGCCGGGATCGGCCTTGACCGAATTGATCAAGGCCATGCCGTCGCCAGCCACTATCTGCGAAAGCGTGGTCGCACCCGGCGTGAAGCTGGCGAGGTCGATGCCCAGCCACTCGGCAAGCGTGGCGTTGATGTAGGTGACGCGGCCCGAGGCGTCGGCGGCGAAGAAACCCGCAGGCGCATGATCGAGATGGTCGATCGCCTTCTGCAGATCCAGGAAGAAGCGCTCCTGTTCGGCGCGCTCCGCGGAAATGTCGGAGATCTGCCAGGCAGACAGAGGCTGGCGGTAGCCCGGCACTTTGAATGTCCGGGCGCGCAAGCGATACCAGTGCGCGCCGGGTTCGGCGCCGGGTCGAACCGAACTGTTCAGCCGGAATTCGCCGTCGCCGGCAATGCCGTCGCGCAGTCCCGCGGCAAGCCTGTAGACGGTCGACGATGCCTCGGGGCTGTCGGAGAGAAGCCCTTCGACGGTGCGCACGTCGACCGCCGAGGTCGCGCCCGTCATTTCGGCATAAGCGCGGTTGGCGTAGATCACCCTGCCCTTGATGTCGGCGACGATCAGCCCCTGCCCCATCGTGTCGACGAAGGCGCGGGACAATTCGTCGGCGGTCGAGCGTGGCGAGACATGGATGAAGCCGACCGCCGCCGTGAACAGAAAACCGATGCCGATCATCGCGAGCACGCCGAGCAGGCCCAGAAGGAACGGTTCGCCAAGCCAGTCGCGGAAGATCGTGAAGACCACCGCCACGAAGACCAGCACAACGAAGAAGAAGATCAGCAGGCGGGCTATCGCGCCGGGGCGTGTGCTCTGGTCAACGATCGGTGCGGGGCGGGTTTCGCCGCCGGTGGGTGTCGCCATTCGTTTCCTGCCTGCCATGCCCGCGCGGCCCAAGGATCGATCCGGCATACATCATGGCTGTCGGAAACTGCAAGGGCAGCGGCGGCGCGGTCCACGCTTCATCGTCAGGTCGGCAGGTTTCGCTCAAGTTTCACCGGGAAACCAGGCCGCTGGGCATACAGCGCCGCTTGCCGCAACCAATCACCCCGTCTACTGTTTCAAACCATAGAAGCGCAGGCGGAGCACGCGGCAGCAAAGGGAACGCGACATGCAGGCATGGTTGGAGAGTGTGGCCGGGCCGGATTATGCACCGGCGCTTATGTGGACCGTGGTCGCGCTGATCGTCCTGCTGGTTCTACTGATCGTGATCCGGATCGTACGCGGTTTCACATTCGGTACATTCGTCGCCGGCGGGCGCAATCGCAAGGCGCGCCTTGCGGTCATGGACGCAACCGCCGTCGACAGCCACCGTCGTCTGGTGCTGGTGCGGCGCGACGATGTCGAGCACCTCATCCTGATCGGCGGGCCGAGCGACGTCGTCGTCGAGCAGAACATTCGCCTCCTGCCGCCAGCGCGCAAACCGGCTGACGACATGCCTGTGGTTGCGCAGCCACCTGCCACGCCGCCCCAACCGGCGGTCGAGAGGCCGCATGCCCCCCGGTCGGAGCTCGCCGTTCGTGCAACGCCGCCGCGCCCGCAGCAACAGCCCGCCCCTCAAAGGGTACCGGTTGCGGAGCCCGCGCCCGCCGCAACGCCTGAGCCGCGTTTCCCGGCTTCTCCGGCAACAAATGCTTCCGCTGCGCCGATACCTCAGCCTCAGACGCCTCAACCAGCACCTTCGCCCGCCCCCGCGCCGACTGTGCAAACGCTTCGGCCGGTTGTCGCCGACCCCGAAACGCATCGGGCAGAGGCGACAAAAGTTGACGACATCGATGATGCGCTGCTGGAAGAACTGCAGGTCACGCTGGACGGCGACCACCGCCGCCAGGCCACGGTCAGCCCGGAAATCTCGCTCGACGACGAAATGAGTCGGCTGCTGGGGGACCTCTCCAGCAAGCGCTAAAGCGTCAAACACCTCGCGGGCCGCGAATTTGCCCGGCAACGCCTGCGCGAGACGAAAAAAAAGCGGCTTCAAGCCGCTGAGGTAATTGCCTTAGTCGTCCCGATAGACCTTTTCGCGGCGCTCGTGACGTTCCTGCGCCTCGATTGAAAGCGTAGCGATGGGCCTCGCATCCAGCCTCCGAAGCGCGATCGGCTCGCCGGTCTCCTCGCAGTAACCATAGGTACCCTCGTCGATCCGCTGCAGAGCCGCGTCGATCTTGGAGATCAGCTTGCGCTGACGATCACGAGCACGCAGCTCGATCGCGCGGTCGGTCTCGGACGACGCGCGGTCGGCGAGATCGGGGAGGTTGGCATTTTCCTGCTGCAGGATTTCGAGGGTTTCACGCGCTTCGCGCAGTATGTCGTTCTTCCAGGTAACCAGTTTGGCCCGGAAATACGCCTTCTGACGCTCGTTCATGAACGGTTCGTCTTCGGTGGGGACGTAATCGGCTTGAACAGTTGTTGACATTCGACTCAATCCCAAAACTTCAGTCCGGGCGCCTATATATTCGCGGGCTAGGAGCCGCACAAGCGCTAACGCAAAGGCATTCACGCATTTGTCAAAGCGATTCGTTCAGTGTTCGACAGCGCTGAAATCACTTATTGCGCGCCGGTTCCAACGCTGGATCGCGCTGAAACCGTCCTCCCGGCGTCCAGTTGCGCGATGCTGGCCGGGCCGCTAAATCCAGTGCGTGGGCCCGGTATCGCCATTCCGGCGGGGCCGGAACGGTGAGGTCCCCATGTCCCGGCTCTATCTTCTGCGCCACGCCAAGGCAAAATGGGCGGAACCCGGCTCGCGAGACTATGATCGCGCGCTAGAACTTTCCGGCAAAGCCGACGCCGACAACATTGCCGCCTCTATGCTGCTTGCCGGTTACATGCCGGACCGCGTGCTGTGTTCCGGCGCCAAGCGTGCGCGCGAAACCTGGGAGGCGGCGGCGCGGCATCTGCCTGTCACCGATGTACGCTACATGGACGAGCTCTACAGTTCGGACGCCACGGGTTATGTCGACATCATCCGCAGTGCCGGCGGTGACGGCTCTGTGCTGGTCGTCGGCCACAATCCAATGATGGAGGACCTGGCCATGGCGCTGTCATGCGGCGGCGAAAAAGATGCATTGGCAACCGTAGCTGGTGGCTTTCCGACCTGTGGACTTGCCGTCATCCGCTTTTCGACGCCCCTTTCGTCCATAGCGCCCGAAGACGGCTACCTCGAGGAGTTCGTCGCTCCACGCGATCTGTGACGGTCAGCTTTCGCCCGTAACAGCGATATTTCCCATGGCTCTTTCCAATTGGGGCCTGCAGCACCTATATCGGCTGCCATGAGCACGAGATATTTCTTTTGGCTGCCCTGACCAGTATCGGCGACGAGGCGCGCATCGCGCTCGACACGCTGACCGGACGGGCGGCGGGCCTGGTTTCGCCGTCGTTGCGGCTGGGTGTGACGGGTCTGTCGCGGGCGGGCAAGACGGTTTTCATTACCGCGCTGGTTCACAATCTCGTCCACGGCGGTCGCCTGCCCCTCTTCGAGGCGCAGAAAAGTGGGCGCATCTCGCGGGCCTATCTCGAACATCAGCCGGACGACGCCGTGCCGCGCTTCCAGTACGAGGATCATGTCGCAGCCCTCGTCGATGAACGTATCTGGCCGGATTCCACCCGTGCGATATCCGAACTGCGCCTGACCATCGACTATGAATCCGCATCCGGCTGGGGACGGCTTTTCTCGCGCGGACGGCTGTCGCTGGACGTGGTCGACTATCCGGGCGAATGGCTGCTCGACCTGCCGCTTGTCGGCAAGGACTATGCCGACTTCTCCCGCGACGCCTGCGATCTCGCCCGGCTGCCGGTGCGCGCGGACCTTTCTGCCGAATGGGCGGCGCTTGCAGGCGCCGCCGACCCCGACGCACCGGCCGACGAGATGACTGCGCGGCGGCTGGCCGAGGCCTTTGCCGCCTACCTCAAGGCCTGCAAGGAAGACGAGCGGGCGCTGTCGACCCTGCCGCCCGGCCGGTTCCTGATGCCCGGCGACCTTGAAGGCTCCCCGGCGCTGACGTTTTCGCCTCTGCCGGAACTCGGCGGTGACCGGGCCAAGCCCGGCTCGCTGCGCGCGATGATGGAGCGCCGCTTCGAGGCCTACAAGACGCATGTCGTGAAACCGTTCTTCCGCGAGCATGTCGCGCGGCTCGACCGGCAGATCGTTTTGATCGACGCCATGCAGGCGCTCAATGCCGGACCCGAAGCCGTAACTGACCTAGAGCGCGCGCTGACCGAGATCCTTGCCTGTTTCCGCCAGGGGCGCGGCAACATGCTGACCAGCCTGTTTTCGCGAACCATCGACCGCATTCTGATCGCTGCCACCAAGGCCGACCATATCCATCATGAGAGCCACGACCGGCTCCAGGCCATCGTGCGCCGCCTCGCAGACCGGGCGATCGAGCGCGCGAGCTTTTCGGGCGCGGAGGTTGACGTCCTTGCCATGGCGGCCGTGCGCGCGACGCGTGAGGGCACGGTCAAGCAGGGCCGGGATACGCTGCCGGTCATAATCGGAACGCCGATTGCCGGCGAACGAATCAACGGCGACACCTTCGATGGCGGAACGGAAACGGCCATATTTCCCGGTGATTTGCCGGAAAAAGCTGATGCGGCATGGAAGGATTCCGGAGGCGCGGCAGACGCCCCCATCCGGTTCGTGCGCTTCCGCCCGCCGAAGCTGGAGAGAACGGCAGAGGGGCTGACCCTGTCGCTGCCCCACATCCGCCTCGACCGCGCCCTGCAGTTCCTCATCGGGGACCAGCTCGCATGAAGGAACCCAGACGCCCCGCGGCCTTCCGCATCGAACCGGTCAGCAAGCCCGAACCGCGCCCCAAGGCCGAAGCGCCGCGCGCGCCCCGCGCCGTGAAACCGGATGCGGCAGTCGTCACGCCCGCCGAGATCGACATTTTCGACGAGCCGGACGCCGCGATCGCCGAACCTCCGCCCGCCTCGCCGCCCCGAAAGCGCTCCAGGCTCAGCGCGATCTTCATTGCCGCACTTGGCATTCTGGTTTCGATGGCTCTCGGCCTGTGGACCGAAAGCCTGATCCGCGAACTCTTCTCGCGTTCCGACTGGCTCGGATGGTTTGCCGTCGGCGTTGCAACGGTAGCAGCGCTCGCGCTGGTCGTGATCCTTGCGCGCGAACTGGTAGGGCTTGCCAGACTTAACTCGGTGGAATCATTGCGGCGGCGTGGAGCCGACGCGCTTGCCAATAACGATGCCCGCGAGGCACGCAAGGTGGTCGGCGAGCTGACCCGCTTCGTTTCCAGTAGGCCGGAAACGGCGGCCGGCAGGCGCGCTCTTGCCGAACTCGAGGACGATGTCATCGACGGTTCGGACCTCGTCCGCCTCGCGGAGAGAGAGTTGCTGGTGCCGCTCGACGCCCGCGCGCAGACGCTCATCCTGGACGCTGCCAAGCGTGTCTCCGTCGTCACCGCGGTCAGCCCGCGCGCGCTGGTCGACATCGCGTATGTCCTCTTCGAGGCCGGCCGCCTGATTCGGCGGCTGGCCGAACTCTACGGCGGGCGTCCCGGCACGCTCGGCTTCATCCGGCTGGCGCGTGACGTGCTGGCTCACCTCGCAGTGACCGGCGCGATCGCTGCGGGTGACGAATTTGTCCACCAGATCGTCGGCCAGGGGCTGGCCGCGAGGCTTTCGGCCAAGCTCGGCGAAGGCGTGGTCAACGGCATGATGACGGCGCGAATCGGCGTCGCGGCCATGGAAACCGTGCGCCCCCTGCCCTTTGCGGCCGCCCGACGGCCGGGCATGACCGACTTTCTAGCGGCTCTGACGACTTTTGTGCGCAGGAAGAACGCGACGGAAACCAAAAGCGGGGAATGACCTTGCGTCTTTCGGCGCGTTCGACCATTCTCCGCCCAAAGACGGGTAGACGAAGCGTTAACCATTCTTCGCCATGGTTTGCCTCGCTGTTCCCAGTCAAGCCGTAGCCGGGTGTCCCATGATCGCACGCGCATTTCTGACCGCATTCCTGCCGCTTGCGGCTGCCTCGTTGGTGGCTGCGCCCGCGCTTGCATCCGAGAAGGACAAGCGCTTCTTCAGCAAGGTTCAGGGTGAATGGTCCGGGCCTGGCGAAATCGTCGCCGGCAAATACAAGGGCACCCGTTTCAACTGCAACTTCAAGGGCGCTACGCCGGACGGCAAGCTCGGCATGTCGCTCGACGGCGGTTGCCGCGTCGGCCTGTTCACGCAGAAGATGTCGGCCAAGATCGAACACAAGGGCCGGCAGGGTTATCGCGGCACCTTCATGGATGGTGCGCTTGGCGAAGGGCTCGATGTTGTCGGTGGCGATGTCAGCAACGGCAAGGTCGTGCTGACACTCAACCGCAACCAGTTGAATGGCGCGATGCTGGCGCGCCTGCCCGACGACGACACCATGCACGTCACCGTGTCGGTCAAGGTCGACAAGGAAATGGTTCCGGTCATCGGGATGAACCTGAAGCGGGTCGACACCCGCTCGGTTGGCTCGGTCAGCAACCGCTGACTCCGGCGGCAAGGACACCGCCACCTTCCGCATTCGACCGCCTATTCCCTCACGCCTGTCATCCGCCTACAAATAGCGCTTGATACTGCGCGCGGAGTGGTTCCGCGCAAACATCAGGAGGCATGGCATGGCGGCTGAAGCAGCGCATCACGGCGTCGATCTCGTTCCGGTCGTGGCCTTGCTGGCCGCGGGTGTCGTTGCGGTTCCGCTATTCAAGCGCCTCGGTCTCGATTCAGTGCTCGGCTATCTGGCCGCCGGCCTTGTGATCGGCCCCTTCGGCATCGGACTGTTCAGCGACCCGGAAACGATCATCAGCGTCGCTGAGCTTGGCGTCGTCATGTTCCTGTTCGTGATCGGCCTGGAGATGCAGCCGTCGCGCCTGTGGAGCCTGCGCGGCGAAATCATGGGCCTCGGTATGCTGCAGGTCGCGACATGCGGACTGCTGCTTACAGGCGTCGGCATTCTGCTCGGCTACGATCCCGCCGTTGCGTTCGTCTTTGGCGTCGGCTTCGTTCTGACCTCGACTGCGATCGTATTCCAGGTGCTCAACGAACGCGGTGAGATGTCGACCCCCAAAGGCCAGCGCATCGTGTCCATCCTGCTGCTGGAGGACCTTGCCATCGTGCCGCTGCTGGCCTTCGTCGCCTTCATCGCGCCGGGCTCTGGCGAGGCGGAAGCCGGGTCGCGCTGGATTTCGATTGCCATCGCACTGGGCTCCATCGCTGGCCTTGTGCTCGTCGGGCGGTTCCTGCTCAACCCGCTGTTCCGCGTGCTGGCGCAGGCTGGCGCCCGCGAGGTGATGACGGCAGCGGCCCTGCTGGTGGTGCTGGGTTCGGCACTTGCCATGCAGCTCGGCGGGCTTTCCATGGCGATGGGCGCCTTTCTGGCTGGCGTGCTCCTTTCGGAATCGACCTTTCGCCATCAGCTCGAGGCCGATATCGAGCCATTCCGCGGCGTCCTGCTGGGGCTATTCTTCCTTGGCGTCGGCATGGCACTCGATCTCGGTGTCATCGCGCAGAACTGGGGCCTGATCGCTACGGCGGTCCTGGCCTTCATGATCGTCAAGGCGATCGGCATCTACGTCGTCGCGCGGCTGCTCAAGACGAGCCATTCGGAAGCCCTGGAACGCGCCGTCATCATGGCGCAGGGCGGCGAATTCGCCTTCGTGCTTTACGCGACGGCCGCCAATGTCGGGCTTATTGACGCGACAGTGAACGCCATCTTCACCTCGACCGTCATCGTTTCGATGGTGCTGACGCCCTTTGCGATGATGGCGCTGAAGCGCCTGACCCCGGAGCCTGAACAATCCATGGATGGCATCGAAGTCGCCCACGACATGCGCGGCAGCGTTCTCGTGATAGGTTTCGGCCGCTTCGGCCAGATCGTCAGCCAACCGCTGCTTTTGCGCGGCGAGGAGGTGTCGATCATCGACGACGACGTCGAGATGATCCAGGCGGCTGCGGAATTCGGCTTCAAGGTCTATTACGGCGACGGGACGCGGCTCGACATTCTGCACGCTGCCGGCGCCGACCATGCCAAGGCCATTCTCGTCTGCGTCGAAAAGCCCGAGGCGGCTTTGCGCATCGTCGAGCACATCAAGGCCGAGTTCCCGCTGGCAACCGTCATGGCCCGCGCATTCGATCGTGGCGCGGCAATCGAGCTGATCAAGGCCGGCGTCGATTACCAGATACGCGAGACCCTGCATTCGGCCTTTGCCTTCGGTCGCGCAACGCTCGAGACGCTCGGCGTACCCGACGAGGAAGCGGACGAGTTGATGGACGAGGTGCGCCGGCGGGATGCGGAACGGCTGGAAATCCAGGTTGTCGGCGGAATCTATGCCGGCAACCAGCTTCTGAAGGGCAATCAGCCGACACCGACACCGCTGGCAACGCCAAAACGCGGTGGCAGCGCCGGCAACGAGGAGGCTGCCGAAGCGATCCGTCGCGCGGCGGCATCGGGAGAAGAAGCCGCGCCCGGCTGATTGCAGCCTTGAGGGGGTTCAGAGGCGCCGCCACCAGTCGCTGCCGCCCGGCAACCGATCGATGCCAGCCGTGTCCACGCCAGCGAGCCGCCCGGCCGCGGGCTCGCCGTCCACGATCACGTCCGGCGCGATCTCCGCCAGAGGCGCCAATACGAACGCGCGCTCGCCCATACGCGGGTGCGGCACCTGCAGCCCCTCTTCGTTGATCCGCTCACTGCCGAACAGCAGAATATCCATGTCAATCACACGCGGGCCCCAGCGCTCGACCCGCACACGCTTGAGCGCGCGCTCCGTTTCAAGGCACAGGTCGAGAAGCGCGCGCGGCGACAGTGTCGTATCGACGGCGGCGACGGCATTCATAAAGTCCGGCTGATCGGTCTTCCCCCATGGCGGGGTGCGATAGAGCGACGAGACAGCCACGACCAACACTGCCGCATTCGCATCGAGCGCGCGCAGCGCGGATGCCATGGCGGCCGCCGGATCTCCGAGATTTCCCCCCAGCCCGAGATAGGCCCGGGTACGGTCTGTTACCGTGTTCATGCGACACAATCCGGAAGTGACGGGGTTTCAACCCTGCTGGGGCCAGACAACCGTGACCTCGACATAATCCAGCACGCCCGGCACCGGTGCATTCGGCTTGCGTACGGTGATTTCCGCCCGACGGATCTGCGGGAACGAGCGGCAAAGGGCCTTGGCCACATCGAGCGCCAGCGCCTCGATCAGGAAGCGGCGCTTGCCGGTGATAATCTTCTCGATTTCGATGAAGGCAACGCCGTAATCGACTGTCGCGTCTATTGAATCGCTCTCAAGGGCACTATCGGGCACCACGTCTAGGACCGCATCCACATAGAAGCGCTGCCCCAGCGTCTCTTCCTCGTCCAGCACGCCGTGGCGAGCGAAAAAGGCGCAGTTCTTCATCCGGATCGTATACATCGACATTCCTCCGCGCCGTCAGCCGGCGGCACCCCTGCCTGCTGCCATGCCACGCGCAACCATAGCATCGGCAAAGCGCAACGCGTCCTTGTTGATTGCGACATCATGCACCCGAAAAATGACGGCACCTTGCAGCCGCAGGATAACGCTCGTGGCAGCTGTCCCCGGCCCGCGCTCATCAGGCTCGCGTCCGGTCACCGCGCCCACGAAGCGCTTTCGCGACGTCCCGACCAGCCACGGCCGGCCGAGTGACGACAACTCGGAAAACCGCGCCATCAAGTCCAGATTCTCTTCTGGTGTCTCCTTGGCAAAGCCGAAACCGGGGTCGAGCAGGACGCGTTGTTCATCCACACCCGCGTCACGCGCGATCTCCAGCGACCGCGACAGGAAGGCAACCTGATCCGCGATAGGGTCGGCAAGCTTCATGCGCTCGCGCCCGGTTTGCATCACCACAAGCCCTGCCCCGGTGGCTGCCGCCACGCGCGCGATGCCGGGTTCCCGCTGCAGGCCCCAGACGTCGTTCACGATGTGCGCGCCGGCCTGCACGGCAAGCCGGGCAGTCTCCCCGCGGTAAGTGTCGACCGAAATCAGCGTATCGCCCTCGGCGGCAAGGGCTTCGATCACCGGCAGGATACGGGCCTGCTCCTCGGCCGGCGACACGGCGGTACCTCCGGGGCGCGTCGATTCCCCCCCGACATCGATGATCGATGCGCCCTCGTGCACCATGCGTCGCGCCTGGGTCAGCGCGGCATCGGCCTGTGCATAGCGTCCGCCATCCGAAAAACTGTCCGGCGTGACGTTCAGCACGCCCATGATCCTTGCCTCCGGCCCCAGTTCGAGGGAGCGTCCGTGAGCGAGTGGCCAGATATAGCGTTCGAACATCGGTGTTTCCGGAAAATGCTACGGACGCGTTTTGAGGCCGGGCAGCGGCAAATGCAATGTTGTTATCGCCAACATTGCACTCGGCGGCGCAGTGCTGCGATAACGGGCTCGTTACAAAGCAGTGCGACAATGTCGATTGCCTTGACTGCCATGCGCGGCTCACAGTGCCGCTCGATAAGGAGACGCCATGAAGAAGCTTGTCCTCGCTGCCGGCATCGTGGCGCTTGCCAGCCTGCCCTCGCATGGCGCGAGCATGTCGCGAACCTACACCTATTTCACCATTGGCGGGACGACGCTTGAGGAAATCGAAGGCGAACTAAGGAAGCGTGGGCCGCAGGTCGGCAGCGCCGGGTCACGGCACCCTGGCGCAACGCGCATGGAGTTCACGACCCGCGTCGGCTACAGCGAAAGCAAAGGCCGCTGCAACGTCGTCGAGGCGAATGTGCAGGTCAAGGCGAACATGATCCTGCCACGCTGGAACAGGCGCAAGGGCGCAAACGGCGAGACGCGTTTCGTGTGGGATACGCTTTCGGCCGATATTCGCCGGCATGAGGAAAGCCACGTCGTCATCGCGCGCAACCACGCCCGCCAGATGGAGCAGGAACTGCTGAATATCCGCAATGAAGCGGGCTGCGAGGCCGCGCAGGAGAAGGCCGCGGCAACGACTGCGCGCGTACTTGCCGCTCACGACAAGGCGCAGGACGATTTCGACAGGATCGAGGGGATCAACTTCGAGCGTCGGCTGATGCGCCTGATGGATTACCGGATGGAGCGCATCGAATCGGGAAAGATTCCGCCAAGCTGATCGGCCGCGGCGTTCAGCCCTGCCGCTCGGGGATGCTGACGACCAGGCCGTCGATTTCGTCACGCACCCGGATCTGGCACGAAAGTCGGGACGTCGGCCGGACCTCGTAGGCGAAGTCCAGCATATCCTCTTCCATGGCCTCGGGCGGACCGACAACGTCCGTCCAGGCTTCGTCCACGTAAACGTGACATGTTGCGCAGGCGCAGGCGCCTCCGCATTCGGCCTCGATGCCCGGAACGGAGTTGCGGATCGCATTTTCCATGACCGTGGAGCCATTCTCCGCGTCCACTTCGAAGCGCGTGCCGTCGAAGGCGATGTAGGTAATCTTCGTCATTGAGTTGCCTTGGTCGCACTGGCCATCGGCCAGTTTCGGCGCGACAGATACTCACCTGCCACCTCAAGTCAACCGTGGCGCATCCGCACGGCCGCCCACTCTCTATCTGTTGATCGCAGCCACGAAGTCACGAACCTCGTCGATAGCCTTTGACAGGCGAGCGATCAGCGCCTCGTTCTCCGGTGTATCTTCGATGGCGGCTGCGCAGTCACCGAGCTTGAATGCACCCAAGCCCCGGGCCGTCCCCTTAAGCGTGTGGGCGATCATCCGTCGATCGGCCTCATTTGCAGCGGCGAGGTTTTCGCGCGCGGCAGCTAGCTGCACCACGAACATGCCCAGCACCTCCTGCTCGAGCGCACGGTCTCCAAGCGTCTGCCGCGAGAGGTGAACGAGATCTATCGGTCTCGCCTTCGACGGTTCGCATGTTTCGCCGCCGGGCTTGCCGAACGCGGCACTATCCAGATCCTTCACCGTCCCAATCCCCTTGCCGGCCGTTTGCAGGTGGGGAACGAGTATGCCGTTTCGGGGTAGAGAAGCGGTTAACGCGCTGTCTGCGGATACGGCCTTTCCGCATGAAGGTAACGATTGCGAAAACCTGTTTGGTGCCCGGCTGTTAACCCTATGTTTAAAGTTTTACACATGGCGCCGAAACGCAGTTTCCTTTGTCGGCCTGTCCCAGTACGATACGCTATGGCCCGTATCAGGCCCAAAGAGCGGGAACGAGGCGCCGGTAAGGCGACCCGCCAAACGAGTACAGGGTAGTAGCGGCATGGCGCGTAAAGCAACGACGACGACCACTCTCGACAGCGAAGTGGCCAAGGAACTCGAAGACGCTCTGGACATCGATCTGTTCGTCGATGACGAGCCGGGCGGCCTGGATGTAGCCGGCTCAATGGCGGAGTTCGAGGCCCAGATATCCAAGGCGGCTGAAGACCTCGCGCGCGACTCGCGCGCCAGCGCGGTCCAAGCGGCGCCTGCACCGGAGAAGAAAGTCGAGCAGCCGGCAAAGCCCGCTGTCGCCGCGACCAAGCCAGCACCGGCCGGCCCGAAGCCCGCAGCGAACGCCGCCGCATCCGATCTGCGGCCGCTGGACCCGCCGGCAGCAGCAACGCCGTCCGCATTCGCCCACGCCAATGACGACCGACAGAAAGACTACCGTTCGCTGCAACAGCAACTGCGCCGGTCGAGCCCCGGTGCGATCTATTGGCTGGTCACCCTGCTTTCGCTCGCATGGGTCGCGGGTGGCATGGTCATGGGCCACATGCTGTTTGCCCCGGCCATCTGGGAAGTGCGCTCCATCCAGCAGTTGATGGCGACGCCGCAGATCCTCGGCCTCATCGTGGCGATCATCGTTCCCATCATCCTGTTCTGGGGCTTTGCCGTCATGATCCGCCGCGCGCAGGAAATGCGCCTGGCCGCCCAGTCGATGACCGAGGTCGCATTCCGCCTTGCCGAGCCCGAGCATCTGGCCACCGACCGCGTCATGATGGTTGGCCAGGCAGTGCGCCGCGAAGTTCAGGCAATGGGTGAAGGCATCGAGCGCACCCTTGCCCGTGCAGTCGAGCTCGAAACGCTGGTCCATACGGAAGTCAACGAGCTGGAGCGCGCCTATACCGACAATGAGAGCCGCATCCGCACGCTCATCGACGGTCTCGGGAGCGAGCGCGAGGCGGTCGTCACGCATGCCGAGCGCGTTCGCGCGTCGATCTCTGGCGCCCACGAAACGCTTAAAGAGGAGCTCGATTCGGCGAGCGACGTCATTCGCCAGAACATTCTCGGCGTCTCGTCGCGGCTCAGCAACACCATTTCCGATTCCGGCGCCCAACTCGTCGACCGCATCAACGAAAGCGGCTCGTCGATGTACGACGCTATCGACCAGCGCCTGGAAACGATTTCCGATCGCATCACCACGTCCGGCGAAGCCTTCGCGAGCCTGCTCGACACCCGCATCGCGCGCCTGACGGAAAGCACCGACGACGTGACCCGCTCGCTGTCGCAGATGCTCGACGAGCGCACGACCGGCATGGTTTCGCTGCTGGGCGGTGCTACGACGTCGCTCAACAATGAGCTGAACGCCCGCCTCGAGGGCATTGAAGCGACGTTGCGGGAACGCGGTCAGGCACTTATCCACGAGTTCCAGACGCGCGCCGAGGCGCTCGACACCGGCACGCAGAAGCTCAACGCTGCGCTGGAAGCCCGCGCCCGCCAGATCAACGAGACGCTGGTCGAGCGTTCCCGCGAGATCGCGCAGACCTTCACCGACGGCAAGAACGGCGTGAGCAGCCTCATCGACGAGACGAAAGCACGCATCGGTTCGGAAATGGCCGAGCTGGTCATGTCGACCTCGACCATGCTCGAAGGACGCGCCTCCGATTTTGCGGCCCGCCTTGCCGGCGGTCGCGACATGATCGCCCAGGCGCTCGAAGCTGACCTGCAGCGGATCGAGCAGTCGCGCCAGAGCATCGACGGCGCCATGACCGGCCATGTCGAAAAGCTGGCCGAAGGTCGTGAGATGATGGTCAAGGCGCTGGACGACGACCTGCGCAAGCTGACCGAGGCTCGCGCGGCGGTGGATGCTGCAGTTACCGGCCACGTGGAGAAGTTTGCCGAAGGTCGTCAACAGATCGCAGACATGCTCGACAGCGATCTCACCCGCATCAAGCAGGCCCGCGACGGCCTCGATACGGTGGCCGGCGAGCATCTGCGTGCGCTCGAAGCGCGGCAGAAGGACCTTACCACAGCCATCTCGGTCGACATCGCGAAGGTCGAGGACGCATTCGACCGGCAGACCAATGTGATCGGCGAACGCACGCTCGATCTGCAGGCCGCACTCGGCCGCAGCGTCGACCAGATGCGCGGTGCGCTTGGCAGCGAGGTCACCCGCATTGACGAGGCTCTGGCAAGCCATGTCGGTCAGATCGACGAACGTGCCCAGGCCATCGAAGGCGCGCTTTTCGCTGGCGCCGAGCGCCTGCGCGGCACGCTCGATGCCGATCTCGCTCGCATCGACGAACGCGCACAGGCGATCGAAGGCACGCTGTCGGCCGGTGCCGAACGCGTGCGCGGCGCACTGGAGGCCGACCTCACGAAGATCGACGAAGCCTTCACGCATCAGCAGAACGTTATCGAAACCCGTACCAAGACGATCGAAAGCGCGCTCTATGCGGGTGCGGACAACATCCGCAACGCACTTGGCGACGACCTCGGCAAGATCGAGGAAGCCTTCGCACGCCAGGGCGGCGTCATCGAGGGCCACACCCAGGTGCTTCGGGAAACGCTTGCCGGCGGCTCCGAAAGCCTGCGCGAGGCGCTCGGCGAAGACCTTGGCAAGATCGAGGAAACGTTCGCGCGCCAGGGCGGTGTCATTGGCGCCCACACCCAGGCGCTTCGCGATGCCCTCATCAGTGGCTCCGAAAGCGTGCGCAACGCGCTCGGCGAGGACCTGACGCGTATCGACGAGACATTCGCCCGTCAGACCGGCGTCATCGAGGCGCGGACCAAGGCGCTCGAAAACACGTTGTCGGGCGGTGCCGAAGCGGTTCGCAATGCCCTCGGCGACGACATCGAGCGCATCGAACACGCCTTCAACAAGCAGAGCGGTGTCATCGAAGCCCGCACGAGTGCCCTCGCCGATGCCCTGCATCAGGGCGCGGAACAGGTTCGCGGTGCACTGGGCGAAGACCTCTCCCGGATCGAGGAAACCTTCGCCCGTCAGGCCGGTGTCATCGAGGAGCGCACGCAGACCATGGAGCGCGCGCTCAATGTCGGCGTCGACAATGTTCGCAGCGCACTCGAAGGCAGTGCCGTAGTTGTCGCCGGCTCGCTGCGCGACAAGGTGCTGGAAGCCACCGCATCGCTTGGCGAAGAAGCGGCTAAGGCCGTCGCCGAAGCAGATGCGCGCATCGCCGCACGCGCCGAAGAGACTGCGCAGGCGCTGTCGGCGCGGGTGGGTGAAGTCACCGAGGCCTTCGACGATGTAGACCGCCGTCTGTCCGAGCGTGCCCGCACGACTGGCGAAGAGCTGCGCGGCCACGCGGACCATGCCGCGGGCATGTTCACCGCACGGGCGGCGGAAATCCGCATCGCTTTCGACGATGCCGACAAGCGGCTGGCCGATCGCATCGCGGTCTCCGGAGCCGAGCTTGGCAGCAAGGTCGACACGATTGGGGATACGCTGGCTTCCCGGACAGCCGAGATTTCTGCTTCGTTCGAGGAGATCGACAAGCGCCTCGCGGACCGCATCAGCCTCTCCGGCTCGCAGCTTGGCAGCGAGGTCGACGCACTGGCTCAGTCGCTGACGGCTCGCGCATCCGAGATCGCCGCTTCGTTCGACGGCGCCGACAAGCGGCTCGCCCAGCACGCCTCAGCGTTCAGCGACGTGTTCGCAAGGGCTGACGACGCGATCCTGTCGCGTACGCAGCAGACGGCAGCGGAGCTTGAGGCACGCGCGTCCGCCATTGTCGAGAGCCTCGAAGGTGCCGATCGCCGTCTTGCCGCCGGCGCTGGAATGCTTGGCGCACGCATCGAAGACGATGTCGCGCGCGCCGAGGAACGCCTCAATGCCGGTGTGGCGCAGATTGGCGACAAGCTGCACGAGCAGATCGGCAACGTGGAGGCCGGCCTCGCCGCCCGTGCCAGTGCCGTCTCCGCCAGCTTTGCCTCGGTCAACGAGCAGATCGGGCAGTCGACCCACGAGGCGACCGCCGCGATCGATGATCGCACGCGTGAGCTCAACGCCCTGCTTGCTGCCCGTTCAACCGAGCTGTCGCGTATCCTCGACGAGCGCGCGGCCCCGTTGGTCCAGCGTTTCGCCGAAAGCGGCGGCGAGCTTCAGAAGAGCCTGGAGATCGCCACGGAGCAGGCAACCGAACGCCTACGCCAGCAGAACGCCGCTCTGGTCAACGCGCTCGCAACGCGCACGGCCGAGACGCTCACCGCCGTGGACGCTGCCAGCAACAGCCTGTCGGACAACGTCACCAGCCTCATCGACCGGCTGACCTCGTCCAACGACCGGCTGCATGAGCTGGTCGACCTGGCAGCGAACAACCTCGTCAGCCTCGACGAGAAGGTCCTCGGCACGACCGAGCGCTTCGCAAGCAGCACCGAGCGGGCGGCGCAGTCCTTCGCCAGTTCCGCGCGTCTCATCGACTCCAATGCTGGTCGCCTAACCGATCTGTCGACTTCGACGCTCAAGGACATCGCGGCCATTGCGACGCGCTTCGACGATCACGCGAAGGTCCTCAGCTCCGCGTCCGACATGCTCGGATCCGCACAGGACGGCCTCGCATCGACGCTCGACGGACGCCAGGAGGCGCTCGAAAAGCTCGCTGTCGGCCTCGTCAAGAAGTCGGAGGATATCGAACGGGTCATGCAGTCGTTCGAGGATCTGGTCGGACGCGCGCTGGAAAAGGCGGAGACCCGCACCCGTGCCTCGACCGAGCAGATTCGCTCGTCCATCGCCGAGGTGGTCGACGGTGCCGCCAAGCGCTTTGCCGAGGCGACCGAGGAAATCCGTCGCTCGGTCGGCAGCATCCGCGGCGAACTTGAGCAGACCCGCGCCGAGGTCAAGAAGGGCGTGATGGAACTGCCCGAGGAGACCAAGCAGTCGACGTCCGCGATGCGTCGTGCCGTCAGCGAGCAGATCAATGCGCTGAAGGAACTGGCCGACATCGTCGCCAAGTCCGGCCGCGCCTTCGATGCTTCGGATGGCAAGGCCCCTGCCCGTGGAAACGGTCCCTCGCTGCCGCCTCCACCTGCTGCTCCCCTGAGCCAGCCGGCTGCGCCGCTTGCCGACACCCCGCTGCGCGGTGGTCTCGACGCCCCCGTCAAGGAGCGTGCAACCGAGGCGCCGTCAGGCGGATGGGTAAAGGATCTGTTGCGTGGCGCTTCGCGCGACGAGGAGCCCGCCACGGCCGCGCCGGCCGGCGAGCGTTCGCCGCTGCATCTGGTTGAGTCGCTCAACTCGCTTTCGGTCGACATCGCCCGCGCGATCGACCACGAAGCGTCCATCGAGCTTTGGAACCGGTATCGCCGTGGCGAACGAAACGTCTTCACGCGCCGGCTTTACACGCTCAAGGGCCAGCAGACCTTCGAGGAAATCCGCCGCAAGTACCAGTCGGACGCGGAGTTCCGCACTGCCGTCGACCGCTACTGCCGCGACTTCGAGAAGCTCCTGCAGGATGTCGGCCGCAACGACCGAGACAACATGATGACGCAGACCTACCTGACCTCTGACACCGGCAAGGTCTACACCATGCTGGCCCATGCGAGCGGCCGGTTGAAGTAGGCCTGGCGAAACCACCGATGCACTTCCTGAAGGCGGGCTTGTCCCGCCTTCATTTATTTCCGCTGCCGTGCGGGAAAGATGACGATACGGCCTACGATAGCCAACTTCATCGCATTATAGTGGGCGCGGGGCTCATCGTTACCGGAGCGAAATTGTGCGCATAATCCTTGTCCTCACTGCAGTGGCGCTTGGCAGCACCGCCTGTCAGAACTCCGTGGCCGTGCAGCAGGAGGCCGAGGTCTTCAACTCGATCCAGTATGACACGATACCCTGCGCCGACCTGCAGGGCAGACGCAACGCGCTGGCCGCGCAGCATGGCGTTTCACCAGACATCGAGCGCACGCCACCAAAGGAATCGACGACGCCCGGTTTTGGCATCGTGCTGCCCGACGGGCGCAGCGATGCGGAACGTGCACGTGCGCGCGCGATCGGTGAAATCACCGCGATGAACCGCTCCATACAACGGCGCGCCTGCGGCAAAGGCTGAGCTGCTGTATTTGTCTCTTTCACGTCTTCCTGCAGTCGATTTTCTGCGGGTCTGCTCCGGTCACGGTTCGATAATATGGGCGGCGGATGTGGCGACGCCAATCGTGCGCCATCGCAGGGACAAGGGAGCCGCGGATGGCGGGCAGCACACTGGTGCTCGTATATGAGCGGCCTGAGGACTGTCTGAAACGGCTGATCGCCGAAGGCCATCCGGCAGAACGCGCTCGAGAGATTGCATCCTATCTGGCGCAATCCATCGACATGGAACCCGAACTTCCTGCATTGGAACAGGCTTGCGCCGAACGGCAGATTCGGTTCTCGGCGGTGACGCTGGATGCATTCGCCGCCAATCTCTCGGACTATCGTCCCGAACAGACCCTGGTCTGGACGCTGACGGACGGCATCTCCTATTTCAGCGGCAGCGTATCCCCCGGCCTCGCTCGCCTCGGCATGCTTCGGCGGGTTGGCTGCGAGGATGCGCTGTTTGCGCTCTGTCAGGACAAGTTCCTCTCCGGCGCCGTGCTGCAGGCGCTCGGCATCGCCACACCGCCGACCGCGCTCGCTCGCAACGGCACGTTCATCTCGCCACGCAGCGCCATTGAAGGTGGGACGAGCTGGTTCGTGAAGCCCAATCGGCTCGGTGCCAAGATCGGCATTTTTGCGGATTCGCATTGCCATTCCATCGAGGAGGCGCTGGCCCTGTCCGAACGCATCTACGCGGCCTATGGCGATGACGCCGTCCTGCAATCCTATGTGCCGGGAGAAAACGTGAGGGCAAGCTGGCTCGATGTCGACGGCACCGGCGATCTCGCACGTCTCGGGACATGGCTGGTCAAGTCCGGCGAGGACTTCCAGACCATGAGCGACAGCCTTGCCCTCTACGGCGACACGGGTGCGCAGGCGAAATCGGCGGGCTTTTACCGGGAGCCCACCCTCGTGGATATCGCCACGAACAATCCGCGTGCAGCGAATGCGGTGGCCGAAACGGCGGCGCGGCTCGTGAACGGGCTTGGCCTGCGCGACGTTTTCTCGCTGGATTTCAGGCTCGGTCCCGATGGGCGGCTGACCCTGCTGGAGTTCGAGGTTTGCCCGGGCCTTCCGTGCTTCGACTTCCGCGCCTACGTGAACGCCACGTGGCGCATGACGTTGCCGGCCGCAATGGCGGCGCTTGCCGCCCGGAAGCTGGCAAGCTAGCGCGCAGGCATCGAGCCTTGAGCACTGGCTAGATGGTCGACGCGACCCAGGAAGCGATTTCCCCCGAAACCTGCCCGAATGCTCTGTCGAGCGCGCCGACATAGGCGTCGTTTCCGGCACCGCCCACGGGCGCCTGCGCCTGGAAGGTCCGGGCGGCGCGCACCACGCCATTGCGGTCGTTGAGCACCTTCACATACAGGCGAATGTCGGCACGCGACGATCCATCGACGCGAATCTCGAAGGCGCGGATTTCGGTGACGATCTGATAGTCGATCGCCAGCCCCTCGCCCGGCTTTCCCACGCCTCCATAGCGGCCGGATGCCTGCATTGTCTCGGCAAGGCGCGACTGGACGATGCGCGGCAGACGATCCGCCCACTGCCCACCCTTCAGGAACTCGACCGTGCCGGCCGAGGGCCTGATCACGACGTTCTCGCCGTCCAGCACTTTGAGCGCCGTGGGCTCGGCGATGAGTATCTGGGTGCGGGATCGGCGCGGTCCGTCTGTTTGCGCGGCAGCGCTCGTCAGATCGTACGTATCGAGAGGCGCGGGACCGCCACCGGGCAGTGCGGCACATCCGGGCAGGAGCATCGCAGCCATCGCCCACACAATCAGGTTTCTACGCTTCATCGCTTACCCTGTCCCACCGGCACGCATACGCCATGCCCTTGAAAGGCCGATAATTTCTGTCGGGGCGCGGCATCGATGTCAACGCCGTGCCCGCCCGTCATACTGCCGAACTTCGCCCTCGCCGCCGCTCAATATACGTTGCGGATTGCGCTCGAGATCAGTCACGGCGCGCTCGATCCGCGTAATGGAGCGCCGGGCGTCGCGCACCAGCGTCTCGACGTCACGAAGCCCCTGACCCGAGAACCGAGCCAGCCCGTCGGTGATGGTGCCCATGCGTGCATTGAGCGTATCGGCGACCTGGCGGTAGGCCTTCAGCGTTTCGCCGGCATCGGCCATCAGACCTTCGGCCTCACCGGAGCCGAGAAGGCCGTCCACCTTGGCCAGCACACCGTCGATGCGCTCGGATGCCTGGTTGAGACGCGCTGCGAGCTGCTGCGCGTCGGTGATGATGCCGTCGATGTCTTCTGCGCGCTCGCCGATCCGCTCGGTCACCTTGGACACGTCGTTGACCGCCGTGTTGACCGTTGTGCTGGCCTGCTCGAAGTTGGTCAGCGCAGTGCTGATTGCGGCGGGATCGACTTCGCTCACCACGCGATCCAGCTTGGCCAGCGTATCGTTGGCCGAGTTGGCGAATTTCGAAATCGACGCGACGGAGGTGTTCACGCCCTCCATGATCTCGCCGAGGCCGGCGCTTGCCTCGTCGAGGCGCGCGGTGAAGCTCTGAATATTGGCAACCGTCTCGGAAACCTGATCGCGATCGACCGCCTTGATAAGCTGGTCGACCGCTGTCAGTGACGAATCCAGCTTGTCGGAAACGCTCGTCAATGTCTGGGACATGGCCGTCACGCTTTCGAGGAAAGCGTCGATCCCGTCGGAATTGCGGCTCAGGGCGGACGAAAACTCCTCCACATTGCGCAGGGTCTGCACGATCGGTCCGCGTGCCTCAGAGGCAAGGCCTTCCAGATCGCTCAGCACGGAATCCGCGCGCTTGAAGATGTTCTGCGCGCTTTCAAGCAGGTTGCTGACGGCCGAAGGATTTGCTGTCATTTCAGCGATCGTGCCCTGCTCTTCCGCCAGGTCCAGCAGATTTGGTTCGGCAGGGTTGCCGCCGCGCAATTCGATATTGGCCTGGCCGGTGGTGAGCCCGGCGAGGCCAACGTCAGCCTGAGTGGACTGGGTGATCGGTGTCAGCCGGTCGACCTGCGCATCGGCGATGGCGACCGAGGGATTGGAAACGTCGATGTAGACGCGGGTGACATCGCCGACCTTGATGCCGTTGAACGAAACGACGCTGCCGCGCGTCAGGCCGGAAGCCGACCCCGGAATACGGAAGCGAAGCGTCGCAAGCTCACCGCGATCGCCGACGCCGGATGTCCAGTAGACGAAACCGAACGCCGCCAGCACCGCAGCCAGCGTGAAGATGCCGACAATGACGTAGTTGGCCCGTGTCTCCATACGCTCTTTCCTACGCTCCCTGCCTGGCCTGAAGGTCGATCTGCCGTGCCCGCTTGCCCCGGAAGTACGACTTCACCCAAGGGTCCTCCACCTGCATCATGTCCTCGATGGTGCCGTCAACCAGCACCTTTTTCTGGCCGAGCACCGCGATCCGGTCGCACACCGAGAACAGGCTGTCGAGATCATGGGTGACCATGTAAACGGTCAGGCCCATCGTGTCGCGCAGCTTGGCGACAAGTTCGTCGAAATCCGCCGCACCGATAGGATCGAGTCCCGATGTGGGCTCATCCAGAAACACGATGTCGGGATCGAGTGCCAGGGCGCGCGCCAGCGCTGCACGTTTGATCATGCCGCCCGACAGTTCGGAGGGAAACTTGTCGGCCGCGTCCGCAGACAGGCCCACCAGCTCGATCTTGAGCATCGCAAGCTCGTCCATGAGCTTCTTGGGCAGGTCGAGATATTCGCGCATCGGGACCTGCACGTTTTCCTTCACAGTCAGCGCGGAAAACAGCGCGCCATGCTGGAAAAGTACCCCCAGGCGCATGTCGACGACCATTCGTTCCCTGTCGTCGAGGCGGTCCAGATCAAAACCGAAAATGGATACCGTGCCGGATCGCTTCGGAGTCAGTCCGAGCACGGTGCGCAGCAGCACAGACTTGCCTGTCCCTGAGGCACCAACGAAACCGAGGATTTCGCCCCGGTAGACGTCCAGCGAAAGCTTGTCGAGGACGACATTGTCCCCAAAAGCCACGGTCACGTCGCGTACCGAGAGCACGACGTCACGCTCCTCTCCCGCAAGCGGCGCAAACTGGCCATTGGCCTGACGGATGTCCATCTCGCTCATCACCGCCCCGCTCAAAAGTCGATCGCCACGTAGAACATGGCAAACAGGCCATCGAGCACGATAACCACGAAGATCGACTTGACCACCGCCGAGGTGACGTGACGCCCGAGCGACTCGGCACTGCCGCCGACCTTCATGCCCTCGATGGACGCAACGATGCCGATGATCAAGGCCATGAACGGCGCCTTGATGAGACCGGCGAAGATCGTCGAGAGGTCGATGCCCGCGCGCAACCTGTCGATGAACGCCTGCGGCGGGATTTCGGAATAGATCCAGGCGACAATCATGCCGCCTCCCAATGAGGCTGCGTTGGCGATGATCGTCAGGCACGGTACCGCGATCACCAGTGCGACGAGGCGCGGAAAGACCAGCACGCCGATCGGGTTAAGCCCGATAACCTTCAGCGCGTCGACTTCCTCGCGCATCTTCATCGACCCGATCTCAGCGGTGATCGCGCTGCCGGAGCGGCCTGCGACCATGATGGCGGTCAGAAGCACGCCCAGTTCGCGCAAGGCGAGGATGCCGACCAGATCGACGATGAAGATCTCGGCGCCGAACCACCGGAGCTGATAGGCTCCTTGCTGCGCGACGATCGCACCCACAATCGACGAAATGAGCACTACGACGGGGATTGCGCCGACGCCCATACGGTCGATCTGGTTGAAGATCGCAGCCGGGTTGACGGCATGGCCGCGCCCGAGCTTCATCTGTGCGCCGCGAATTGTGGAGCCGAGGATATACATGCCCGCCATGAAATCGAGCCAGGCGGCCTCGGTCGCGCGGCCAAGGGCCTCGAGCCACCGGATCACGAAGAATGGCCGTTTCGCAGGCTTGGCCGCGCCGATCGGCTCCAGTGCTTCGCGGACCGCCGGAAGCAAAATTTGCGCTGCCGCCGAAGCCCCCACGATCTCGACCTCTGCGCCGGCCTCGCGCCGGGCTTCCGCCAGCCGTTCGATCAGCCAGGCGCCTGCCGTATCCATGCGGCTGACAGCCGAAATATCGAGAACAACGCCCTCGCGCGCGGGGCCTGCTTCCAGTTCGCGCATCTGCGCGTCCACCAGATGCACGGAACGCGTGTTCCAGACGCCAGACAGCGCCCAGACAGAGCGCCCGGCTTGTTCGCGCACATCGATGTGCGGCGGCTGGTCGCCACCGGCACGCCGCTTGTCGCTTGCTTCGTCCGCGTCTTTGGTCAACATCGGGCCAGTCATAATCGGTCGGACCGGCCCTGTCACTTTGCGTGACGGCCTGCAACCGGCTGCAAACGGAGTTCTTTCATGAAGCGTGACCTTTTTGTCGAAGCCGAGCGATTCCCCCTGGCGGCCGCATTTACCATCTCGCGCGGATCCAAGACTGAAGCCGCGGTCGTGACCTGCACGATCCGCGAGGGGAATAACGCCGGGCGCGGCGAATGCGTTCCCTATGCACGTTACGGCGAAACGATCGAAAGTGTGCTCGGCCAGATCGAAGCCATGCGCGGCGCGATCGCGGACGGCATGTCGCGCGAGGAACTCAAGGCGAAGATGAAAGCGGGAGCCGCGCGCAACGCGATCGATTGCGCCCTGTGGGACCTGGAAGCAAAATCCGATGGCAAGCGCGCCCATGAGCGTGTCGGCGCAAAGCCCCCCGAAGCGCTGACCACGGCCTATACGATTTCGCTCGGCGAGCCGGATGCGATGGCGGCTCAGGCGCGTGAACACGCTCATCGGTCGCTGCTCAAGGTCAAGGTGGGCACCTCCGACGACACTTCGAGGATCGCAGCGGTTGCGGAGGCCGCGCCGCGCAGTCGGATCATTCTCGACGCCAATGAGGGGTGGAGCGAGACCGACATCGTCAAGCATATGCTGACGGCGGCGCGGCATCGCATAGCGCTGATCGAACAGCCACTGCCAGCCGGGCAGGACGAGATCCTTCGCCGCATTCCACATCCCGTGCCGATCTGCGCCGACGAGAGCGTCCACACCGCCGAAAACCTCGAAGAGCTTCTCGGCCTCTATGACGCGGTGAACATCAAGCTGGACAAGACCGGTGGTCTCACCGCCGCGCTGGAGTTGCGCGACCGCGCGCGTGACTTGGGTTTCGGCGTCATGGTGGGCTGCATGGTCGGCACGTCGCTGGCAATGGCACCAGCGCTGCTGGTGGCTCAGGATGCCGATTTCGTCGATCTGGACGGCCCGCTGCTGCTGGCACGCGACCGGGAAACGCCGCTCGCCTATGATGGATCGCAGGTCTCGCCGCCCGAGCCCGCCTTATGGGGTTAGCCGGCTGCCACGCAGCACGAGACCGACTGCCGCCAGCGCAATGACCGCCATCACGTAGAAGCCGTTGACGCCGAGCGCAGCGTAGAGCTGGCCGGACCCGAGCGTCACCGCCGCCATCGAAAAACCGTTGGCGAAGAAGGCGATGCCCTGCGCCGCGCCGGTGCGATCCTCGGGAATCGTCTCGGCGATCATCTTCTGCAGGCCGATCAGGATCAGGCCGGTCGACAGCGCATGCAGCGTCTGCACCGCGAAGAAGCCGGCAATCCCCAGGCCCGCCGGCCAGATCAGCGGGAACGCGACCCACCGCAAGAAAGCGGCCAAACCTGCCAGAGCCACCAGCCGCCATGCCGGGGTACGGCCGAACAATCGCGTGAAGATCGCGAACATGGCGATCTCAGCGACGACACTCCACGACCACAGGAGCCCGATGACGCCGCCGCTGATGCCGAGCGACTGCCAGTAGATCGAGCTGAACGCATAGAGAAAGCCATGGCTGGCAACCACCAGCCCGCAGCCGCCGACGAAATAGAGGAAGGCCGGCCTCAGCAAAGACGGCGCGCCCTGCTGCAACTCGGTGGCGGACAGTGGCGATGCCTTGCGCGGACGGCCGAGCCGCGGCACGACCAGCGAGGCGGCGACCACCGTCGCCATCCCGACCGAAATCAAAAGAGGCACGGCGCCGATGCCGGTGAACGACAGCAGGAATCCTCCACCAAAGTTCGCGACCAGAAACGCCGTCGAACCCCAGATGCGCATCCTCGAATAGTCGCTGCCGAAGCGCCGCACACCCGAAAGCGCCAGCGAATCGGCTATCGGCGCATGCGGGGTCCACACGACGGCCAGCGCCAGTGAGACACCCAGGATCAACAGATAGCCGGGCGGCAGGAAATAGCCGAACGACAGCACGAGCGTTGAAACCGAAAGCACCAGCAACACATTCGCCCGATCGCGTGCGCGGTCGGCCGACGCCGTGATCAACAGGGTGGTGACGACCCGCAGGAACATCGGTGCGGCCAGCACGATGCCGATCTCCCTTGCGCCGAAGCCGACATGTTCAAGCCAGAGCGGGAAATATGGCAGGTGGATTCCCATCGGCAGGAAGATGGCCGCGTAGAGCAGCGACAGGCGCAATTCGAAGCGAGGCGGCTTGACCGACTGGTCCGGCGTAAGGGGCGGCAGCGACATATGCGGAGAAGAATCCGGGCTGGGAGTGCAGGCAGGTTAGCACCCGTGCTCCATCCCCGATACTGAGTCAGCGAAAAATCCCGGCGCGTCTCGCGTAGCGTTCAGCCGCATCGGCCTTGGACTGTTGCGTTCCAAGATAAGGTGTATCGACGGCGCCGATCCTCACCGCATGCCGCATGCCGGCCGCCAAATGTGCCCTGCCCGCTTCGGCAGCCTGCGTGCGGCAGTCGGTAGTGTTCAACCAGTCCATCTCGATTTCCATGCAGCCCTGATTCCGTGGATGATCGTGTTTCATGGCTGCGAATATCTGCATGGCAGGCGGTCGGTACTTTGGCGTGCTGCCGGCGTTTGTGTGGCGTGGCGCGAAACGCACCCCGTGCGTATCGGCCGATCCCTTCATCGCATGGCATGATGACGGTTGTGCATCATGCCGCGCGGGGCTAGACGGAATGGTGCCCGGCCCGGTTGCCGGCCGTATTGAATGGGAGGAGCGCATGGATCTTGGACTTCGCGGAAAGAAGGCGATCGTATGCGCGTCCAGCCGTGGCCTGGGGCGCGGGTGCGCGATGGCACTGGCGGAAGCCGGCTGCGACATCGTCGTCAACGGTCGCGACAGCGCGGTGCTTGCGGCAACAGCCAGCGAGATCAGGGAAAAGTACGGCGTCGACGTGATCGAGATTGCCGGAGACGTCGCCGACCAGAAGGTGCGCGAGGCGCTGCTGGCGGCCTGCACAAGGCCAGACATCCTGGTCAACAACAATGGCGGCCCGCCCTTTCGCGATTTCCGCGAGTTGACGCATCAGGCGATGATGGACGGCGTGACCAACAACATGATCACGCCGATCGAGCTTATCCAGGCCGTCATCGACGGCATGGCCGAGCGCGGGTTCGGCCGCATCGTCAACATCACGTCGCTGTCGGTCTACCAGCCGATCCCGGGGCTCGACCTGTCGTCCGGCGCGCGGGCGGGCCTGACCGCGTTTCTCGCCGGCGTCGCCCGCACCGTCGCGGCGAAGAACGTCACCATCAACCACATCCTGCCCGGCAAGTTCGACACAGACCGCATCCGCGGCAGCATCGAATTCGCCGCCAAGAAGGCCGGAACCAGCTTCGAGGAACAGGCCAGCCGCCAGGCCGCCGACATTCCGGCCGGCCGGCTTGGCACGCCGGAGGAATTCGGCCAGGCCTGCGCATTTCTATGCTCGGTCCATGCCGGCTACATCACCGGCCAGAGCCTGATCCTGGACGGCGGCAACTATCCAAGTGCCTTCTGATCGACTTTCCGTATTTATCGAAGTGAAGAGGATAATTCATTGAAACTCATTCGTTTTGGCGACAAGGGCAACGAAAAGCCAGGCATCATCGATGCTGCCGGCACCATCCGCGACGTCTCGTCTATCGTCAGCGATTACGGCCCCGAGACCCTCTCGCCCGAACTCCTCGACAAGCTCGCCTCGGCCGATCTCGGCTCTCTGCCGGCCGCGCCCGAGGGCGTCCGTATCGGCTCGCCGGTCTCCCGCATTGGTCACTTCATCGCGATAGGGCTTAACTACGCCGACCACGCCGCCGAAACGGGCGCTGCTATCCCTTCCGAGCCGATCGTGTTTTCCAAGGCGCCAAACAGCCTCTGCGGCCCCAATGAAGACGTGCTGATGCCGCGCGGCTCGCAGAAGCTCGACTGGGAGGTCGAGCTTGCGATCGTGATCGGCAAGCGCGCCGACTATGTCGAGGAAAAGGACGCGCTCGATCACGTGCTCGGCTACGCGCTCTGCAACGACGTTTCGGAGCGCGAATACCAGGCTGAGCGCGGCGGCCAGTGGATGAAGGGCAAGAGCGCGCCCACATTCGGGCCGCTCGGACCGTGGATCGCCACCCGCGACGAGATCGCCGATCCGCAGAACCTCGACATGTTCCTCGACGTCAATGGCGAGCGCTGCCAGACCGGCAACACGAAGACGATGATCTTCGGCGTGGCGCACATTGTTTCCTACTTGTCGCAGTTCATGGTGCTGGAGCCCGGCGACGTCATCACCACCGGCACGCCTCCCGGCGTGGGCCTCGGCATGAAGCCGCCGCGCTTCCTCAAGGCGGGCGACACCATGCGCCTCGGCATTGCCGGGCTGGGCGAGCAGAAACAGACAGTCGTCGCGCGCTGAAGCGACGACACAGGAGGCGATGCCAACATGAACGCGCCGGATCCCGCGAAAGCGCCTTCCGATCTCGACGAAAGCGCCCTGTTTTACCACCGCTATCCGGCGCCGGGTAAGCTGGAGATTCAGGCCACCAAGCCGCTGGGCAACCAGCGCGACCTTGCGCTGGCCTATTCTCCGGGCGTCGCAGCACCCTGCCTCGCCATCCGCGACGATCCGTCGACCGCCGCCCACTACACGGCGCGCGCCAACCTCGTCGCGGTGATTTCCAACGGCACAGCCGTGCTGGGTCTCGGCAACATCGGCGCGCTCGCCTCCAAGCCGGTGATGGAAGGCAAGGCGGTGCTGTTCAAGAAGTTCGCCGGCATCGACGTGTTCGACATCGAAATGGACGCGCCCGAGATCGAGCGCATGGTCGAGACCGTGGCCGCGCTCGAACCCACCTTCGGCGGCGTCAATCTCGAGGACATCAAGGCGCCCGAATGCTTCGAGGTGGAAGAGCAACTCAAGGCGCGGATGAAGATCCCGGTCTTCCATGACGACCAGCATGGAACCGCGATCATCGTTGCCGCAGCCGTGCTCAACGGGCTGGAGCTGGCAGGCAAGTCGATCGAGGACGCGAAAATCGTGACCTCGGGCGCGGGCGCTGCCGCCCTTGCCTGCCTCAACCTGCTCGTGTCGCTCGGCGCGAAGCACGAAAACATCTGGGTCACGGACCGGTTCGGCGTCGCCTACAAGGGTCGCGTCGACGAGATGGACCGGTGGAAGGACCCGTACGTCAAGGACACGCCGGCGCGGGAGCTTGCCGATGTGATCGGGCGCGCCGACGTGTTTCTGGGGCTTTCAGCGGCGGGTGTGCTGAAGCCGGAACTGCTGAAGGAGATGGCGGAAAAGCCGCTGATCCTGGCGCTCGCCAACCCCGTTCCCGAAATCATGCCCGAAGTTGCCCGCGAGGCGCGGCCAGACGCGATGATCTGCACCGGCCGGTCGGATTTCCCGAACCAGGTCAACAACGTGCTCTGCTTCCCCTACATCTTCCGGGGCGCGCTCGACGTGGGCGCGACGGCGATCAACGAGGAAATGAAGATGGCCGCCGTGCGTGCCATAGCCGGACTTGCCCGGGAGGAGCCGTCAGACGTCGCGGCGCGCGCCTATTCCGGCGAAACGCCGATCTTCGGACCCGATTTCCTGATCCCATCGCCGTTCGATCCGCGCCTGATCCTGCGCATAGCGCCAGCCGTTGCCGAGGCAGCCTGCAAGACCGGCGTCGCAACGCGTCCCATCGAGGACATGACCGCTTATATCGACCGGCTGACGCGCTTCGTCTTCCGGTCGGGCCTCGTCATGAAGCCGGTCTTTTCGGCAGCGCGTGCTGCGACCTCGAAGCGCGTCGTCTATGCCGATGGCGAGGACGAGCGCGTGCTGCGGGCCGCGCAGGTGGTGCTGGAGGAAGGCATCGCCAAGCCAATCCTCATCGGCCGGCCGCATGTCATCGATGTGCGCCTGCGGCGCTATGGTCTCAAGATCAGGCCCGGCACCGATTTCGAGATCGTCAATCCGGAAGACGATCCGCGCTACCGCGACTATGTCGATCTCCTGATCCGACTCGGCGGTCGCCGTGGCGTGACCCAGGAAGCGGCGCGCACTATGGTGCGCACCAACAATACGGTGATCGCCGCGCTGTCCATGATGCGCGACGAGGCCGACGCGATGATCTGCGGGCTGGAGGGCCGGTTCGAGCGTCATCTGCGCAATGTCGACCTCATCATCGGCCGGCGGGCGGATGTGCGCGACCTGTCGGCGCTCTCGATGCTGATCTCGCAGCGCGGTGTCACCTTCTTCACCGACACCTACGTCTCCGTCGATCCCTCGGCGCAGGAGATCGCGGAGATGACGATCCTTGCATCGGAAGAAATCCGCCGGTTCGGGCTCACACCGAAGGCCGCGCTGCTGTCCCACTCGAATTTCGGCTCACGCGACTCGGCAAGTGCGCTGAAGATGCGCGAAGCGGCGGCTATCCTGAGGAAGACCGCGCCCGACCTCGAGGCAGACGGCGAGATGCACGGCGATTCGGCCCTCTCCGCCGTGCTGCGCCAGCGCGTCTATCCGCACTCATCGCTCAAGGACGAAGCCAATCTGCTGGTCTTCCCAACCCTGGATGCGGCCAATATCGCGCTCACCACGGTGAAGACGATGATGGACGCGCTGCATGTCGGACCGATATTGCTCGGCACAGCACGGCCGGCGCACATCCTCACGCCGTCGGTCACCTCACGCGGCGTCGTGAACATGACTGCGTTGGCAATCGTCGAGGCAAGTTCCAAAGCGGAGACGGCGACAGCCTAAACAGAAGGTTAACCCGCCTCCAGTAAGGTACCGCCCATGATGACGGGCGGTGCTTCAGGCGGATTTCAGCGCATCTTTAGGTGCGCTTTCGCCGTTGCCGCGATCATGCTGGCCTTGGCGCTGCTGCCGGCAGAGGCGAGCACGCGCGTGTGCCGCCAGCTCGAAGGACAGCTAGCCGGACTGTCATCCGGCGGTGGCGGAAAATCGCGGCGCTACGACGCGGCCATAGCGCGCCAGCAGGAGCAGATACGACAGGCGCGCGACCAGGGCCGCCAGGCTGGCTGCGGACGGTTCATGTCTGGTGCCGCGGTTTCGTTCTGCGGCAACCTCAACGCCACGCTCGATCGCATGGAGCGCAACCTTGCCGAGCTGAACCGGACACGCCAGCGCATGGGCGGTGGTGGCGATACACGGCGCGAGCGCGCCCGCATCACCGCTGCGCTCGATGCCAATGGATGCCGCGCAAAAAAGTCTGACCCTGCGCCGCAGGATCAGGCCGCGGTGGACAACCGCACGGGCCTGCGCGTCGGCAATCTCTCCGGCCAGTTCCGCACGCTCTGCGTACGCACCTGCGACGGCTATTTCTTCCCGGTCTCGTGGTCCGTCCCACAATCCGCCTTCACGCGCGACCAGAACGCATGCGCAGCCATGTGCCCCGGCACACAGGTCGAGCTTCACTATCACCGCTCGTCCGGCGAGGAGCCGAAGGATATGGTTTCTGCGGTGACCGGCACTCCCTACAGCCAGATGCGGAACGCGTTCCGCTATCGCGAACGCAATGCCGCGACCGCTCCCGGATGTTCCTGCACGACATCATCGTCGGCATCGACAACTGCCGGGCGCGGCTTCGAAATCATCGGTGGCGATCATGGCTCCGGTTTGCCGGAAGAGGAGCCCGCCCAGCAGCAGGCAATCCCCATGCCTTTGGGAAGGCCCGATGCGGCCGAGGATCCCGAGACGCTTTCCTCACGCGAGGGCGGGTTGGACGCCGCGGCGCTGAAACGGCTGGCGACCCCGCCGCGCCGGCCCAGGCCTTCGACAGCCGGCACCGAAAACGACGATCGTGCCGTCAGGGTCGTCGGGCCAAGGTTCCTTCCCGACCCAGAAGAGGCAATAGATCTGCGAGTTCCGGACCCTGCTCCCGCCCGGTAAGCGCCAGCCGCAAAGGCATGAACAGCGCCCTGCCCTTGCGCCCGGTTATTTCCTTCAGGCGGTCGGTCCAGATCTTCCAGGTCATCCGATCCCAGGGTTCCGGCGGCAGATTGTCGAAGGCGACCGCGAGGAATTCGGCGTCTTCCGGTGCCGGGTCAGGCCGCTCCTGCGGTCCCTTCTCCACGATCTTCCACCAGACCTCGGCGTCAGCCAGCTTTTCCAGATTGCCGCGCACCGCAAGCCAGAACGGCTCGGCGAGCGCGCCGGAAATGCCGTGCTCCGCCAGTCTGTCGCAAGCCTCCTCGAACGGCATGGCATGGATCAGAACCTTGTTCAGCGTCACGAGCTCCGCCGGATCGAACTTCGCGGCCGATTTGGACGTCGCCGCAGGGTCGAAGCGCTCGGCAAGCTCGTCCATCGAGCGCGCCGCCGACACGCTTTCCGACGTACCGATCAGAACCGCCAGCGAGGCGACCGCCATCGGCTCGATGCCGTCGTCCGCAAGACTTTTGATCGACAGTGCCCCGCTGCGCTTGGAAAGCCCTTCACCTGAAGAGGTCGTCAGCAAATTGTGGTGGCCAAACGCGGGTGGCTGCGCACCGAGCGCCCGGAACAGCGCGATCTGCGCTCCGGTATTGGTGACGTGGTCGTCGCCGCGGATGACGTGGCTGACGCCGAGGTCGATATCGTCGACAACGGACGGCAGGGTGTAGAGATAGGTTCCATCCTCGCGCACCAGCACGGGATCGGACATCGAGGCGAGGTCGACGGTCTGGGTGCCGCGCACCACGTCGTCCCACTGCACCTCAGTGCGATGCGGCGAAAACGGATCGTCGGAAAAGTTGGGCAGCAGGAAGCGCCAGTGGGGCTTGCGGCCCTCTTCCTCGAACGCCTTCCTGTCGGCTTCATCGAGCTTCAGCGCCTCGCGGCCATAGACCGGCGGCAGCCGACGCGAGAGCCTGATCTTGCGCCGCCGCTCCAGTTCTTCTGAAGTCTCCCAGCAAGGATAGAGCAACCCAGCGGCCTTCAGCCTTTCGACGGCTGCCGCATAGGTATCGAAGCGTGCCGACTGGTGCGCCGTCACGTCGGGGCGGATTCCGAGCCAGTGCAGGTCCGTCTGGATCTGGTCGGCATATTCCTGCCGGGATCGCGCTGTGTCGGTGTCGTCGAAGCGCAGGATGAAGCGGCCGTCGCGCTGTCTGGCGAACAGCCAGTTGAACAGCGCGGTCCGGGCATTGCCGATATGGATATGGCCGGTCGGCGACGGCGCGAAACGAACGGTGACTGTCATGGCTGTTCGCCTAGCCGAAGGGTCAGGCATTGGCAAGGCGCCGCACCTTCGCTCCTCCCTTGATGGGAAGGGTAGCGCATATGAAACGGCAACGCCGCGGCGCGTTCGTACCCCCACCCCTTACCCTCCCCACAAGGGGGAGGGAGACCTTGGCGTCCCGCAATCTTCGGATATGTTAACCCCGAGCATCCCCGTTCCAGAATGCCCCTCCCCCTTGTGGGGAGGGGTAAGGGGTGGGGGTATGCTATGCGCGACCCCAGGTGAGGGGTTCGGTTCACACAAACCCCTTCGTCAGCTCCAGTGCTTGGCGTTCGAACAGGCGGCGGTAGATGCCACCCTCGAGACGGATCAGCGAGACGTGGTCGCCCTCCTCGATCACCTCGCCCTTGTCGAACACCAGCAGACGGTCGAGTGCGCGCACGGTCGAAAGCCGATGGGCGATCACCAGCGTCGTGCGGCCGACCATCAGTCGCTCCATCGCCTGCTGGATCAGCACCTCGGATTCCGAATCGAGGCTCGACGTGGCCTCGTCCAGAATCAGGATCGGCGCATCGGCAAGGAACGCACGGGCAATCGCCACGCGCTGGCGCTCGCCGCCCGAGAGCTTGATGCCGCGCTCACCGACGAGCGTCGCATAGCCCTTCGGTAGCCGTTCGATGAAGTCGTGCGCGCTGGCAAGCTTCGCCGCCCGCTCGATCTCCGCCTGGCTCGCACCCGGCCGCGCATAGGCGATGTTCTCCGCCAGCGACCGGTGGAACAGGATCGGCTCCTGCTGGACGATGGCGATCTGCGCACGCAGAGATGCCTGCTGGACCGCCGATATGTCCTGCCCGTCGATCACGATCCGGCCACCGGTGACGTCATGCAGCCTCTGGATGAGCTTGACGAAGGTCGTCTTGCCCGAACCCGAATGGCCGACGAGGCCGACCCGCTCGCCCGCACGGATCTCCAGCGAGAAATCGCGGTAGAGCGGCTCGATATGCCCGCCATAGTGGAACGTCACGTTCTCGAAGGCGATGCGACCTTCCTCGATGACGATCGGCGGCGCGCCCGGCAGGTCGGCAACGGTGACGGGCTGGGCGTGGATATCGACCAGTTCCTCCATGTCGTTGACCGAACGCTGAACGTTGCGCACATGCATGCCGACATCGCGCAGGTAGCCCTGCAGCACGAAGAACGAGGTCAGCACGAAGGCGATATCGCCGGCGCTCGCTCTGCCCTCGCTCCACAGCACGATGGCGAAGCCGATGACGGCCGCGCGCAGGAACAGCATCGTCACGCCCTGCGTCGTTCCGTTGACGGTTCCGCGCGTCCACGTGCGATGGGTGCGGTGGCGCCACTTGTCGACGACCTTGGCCAGCCGCGCATCCTCGCGCTGTTCGGCACCGAAAGCCTTCACCACCGCGTTGCAGGAGATCGCATCCGCGAGCGCGCCACCCAGCCGGGTGTCCCACGCGTTGGCAAGGCTCGCAGCCGGCGCAACATACCACAGCGACAGCGACACCGTGATCGCGATATAGATCAGCGACCCCGTGCCCACGATGACGCCCATCATCGGCCAGTACCAGCCGAGCAGCAGCGTCGAGCCCAGCAACATCACCGTGGAGGGCAGCAGCGCCACCAGGATCGTGTCGTTCAACAAATCCAGCGCCCACATGCCGCGCGTCACCTTGCGCACTGTCGAGCCGGCGAAGCTGTTGGCGTGCCAGTCGGTCGAAAAGCGCTGCACACGTGCGAACGCGTCGGCGGAAATGTCCGACATCATCCTCAGCGTCAGCCCCACGATCGCCTGGAAGACGACGTGGCGCAGCGTGATCGCCATCGCGGACAGCGCGATCAGCATCGAGAACGCCGCGATCGCTGCGTTCCAGGCAAGCTCGTCTGTTGCCGCGCCGCGCGCGACCGCGTCGACGAGACGGCCGGAATAGAGCGGCGTCAGGACGTCAGCCGCCGTCGAAGCCAGCACGGCAATGACGATCAGCGTCAGCCTGACCGGCTGGCGGCGCCAGTGTGCGCCGGTGAACTGGAATACGCGACGGAAGGCATTGCCGCGCCGCGACTTGGGAAAAGGAGTCATGTCAATCGCCGGAGGCGGCTAAGCACTCCGGTCCCAAAATATGAAATCAGGAAAAGTTCGGCGCCGGCGACGGTCTTGCCGTCGCGGATTGACGGTGCCGGACACGGTCCCCTGATCCGCACGAGCGGAACGGAAACCGGTGGCAGCCGCCTTGAAAAGGCGGGGTCAGGACCGGTTCGAAATCGAACCTAGGCGCTGCGACCCGCGATCATGGCGCTGCCCTGGGACGTAGAAGAGAATGCTGGCATTCGAACCTCCTCAGGGATGGCAAGGATCGCGCTTATAATCGCGGAAGTTGTTCCTGCCAAGTCCAGATCGGCCGATTCCGTTGGGTCAGGCGGTAGCCGGCAAACTGCGCGCGAAAAGCCTGCGCGACACGCCGACAAACATCACGCAGGCGGCAAGGCAGTAGATGCCCATCACGACGACCTGGGCCGGAAAGCTCACACCCGCGTCGATCAGGTAGCCTGTCAGGCCAGGACCGAGCGCCGTTGCGAACACGCCGAGCGCCATGGTCACCGCGCGGATCGCACCGAGATAGCGCACGCCATAGATTTCCGGCCACAGCGCGCCGAAGACCGTGTTGGTGAAGCCGTAGCTGATGCCCATCAGCCCCATGAAAACGAAGGCCGCCCATTGCGCCTCAACGAAGCCGAGGACAAGGCAGGCGAGACCGAGAGGTATCAGGAAAGTCGGCAGCATCGCCTTGGCCGAATAGCGATCGACCAGTTGGCCGGCCACCAGCGAGAACACGACGACCGTCGCCGCCATGAACGCGAAGGATGCGGCGAAGGCTTCCAGAGACCAACCGCGCAGCTCCACCAGATAGATCTGGTGGAAGAAGACCGTGGTGCCGATGAAGCCCGGCGCGAGCACACCGGCCATCGCCATGTAGAACAGCGGGTCACGCAGCACTTCCGCCCGGCTCCAGTCGCGCGCCGCAGCGACAGGTGCGGCTGGGTCGGATGCCTGCGGCATCCGGTCCTTCGCCACCAGCCAGGAAATCAGCGGCAGCGCGACAACCAGCAGCGTAACCGCGCCGGCAAGCCAGGCGTTGCGCCAGCCGAGCGCGCCGGCCACCAGCACGAACAGCAGCGGAAATGATGCCTCGCCGGCATTGACGCCAATCGCCGTCAGCGATGTCGCCCTGCCCCTTTGCGCGACGAACCAGCGCCCGATGGCGGTGAATGCGTTCTGGCTCATCATGCCCTGCCCGAACAGGCGCAGCAGGTAGATGGCGAGCAGCAGCAGGACGATATGGTGCGAAAACGCCATGAGCACACAGGCGAAGGCGAGTATCGGAACGATGATGAAGGTCACCCCGCGCGGCGAGCGTCGGTCGACGATCTGGCCGAGATAGGTCAGCGTCGCGGCGCTGGCGAGCGTCGCCAGCATGTAGATCGTGCCGAACTGGCCATGGCTCAGCCCGTATTCGGCGCGGATATGCCCCGACGACAGCGAAATGAAAAATGTCTGGCCGTAGGACGAGAAGAACGTCAGCAGGAAGCCGCCGGCCAGCCAGCGCGCGTTATTGCGGATAAAGGCAAGGAAATTCATGGGGGTCGAAAGCCGCTCTTTTGCCGACCCCGCCGGGGCATGCGGGGCCCTGCGTTTGGAATGCCGCGCACTCTATCCGACTCTCGTCGGCCCGCAATGGCACTGACCATCTCTCCTGGGGGGCCAAAGCGACGCTTGCCTAAAAGATAAGTCTGTGCTTATCTCAACCCATGAACGAATCTGACATCTTTCGCGCCCTTGCCGACCCGACGCGTCGCGCGGTCTTCGAGCGACTTCTTGCCGGTGAGAAGAACGCGACCGAGCTGCGCGAGGGCTTGGCGATCTCGCAACCCGCCATCTCGCAGCACGTCGCCGTTTTGCGTGGTGCCGGCCTCGTCAACGAAACCCGCGCCGGCCGTCACGTAAACTACAGCGTCAACCCTGATGGCCTGACGCCGCTTTTCGACTGGCTCGTCCGCTATCGCGCCTTCTGGCCGACGCGCGTCGAAAGGCTCAAGACACTCCTCAAGGAAATGGATCAATGACCGACGGTTTTTCGGACGACGCGGACAGCACCGTCGAGGTGATGGTTGACTGCGAGCTCGACGCCGCACCTGAAAAGGTCTGGCGGGCGCTCACCGTGCCGGAGCTTGCCGCGCAATGGCTGGAAACCGATCGCGCGGGAGAAAACGCCGCCGGTGAACGCAGCTACGCCCTCATCGAGGCAGAACCCTGCAACCGCGTGCGCTACGCATGGCGGGACGAGACCGCGAGCGAGCCCGATACGGTCGTCACCATAGACCTATCACCCGCGCCTGACGGCCGCACCCGTTTTCGCCTGACGCACAGCGTGGCCGAGCGCGCGATACCGGTTGCGGTCAACTCCAACCGTCCGCCGACGGCCATGGCCGCCTGACGGCAGCTTCAAAACCTTTCACATCCAAACAAGGAGGATCGCGCGATGCGCGAAACGATGAATCTCGTCCCCATGGTCGTCGAGCAGTCGCCGCGCGGCGAACGCTCCTTCGACATCTTCTCACGGTTGCTGCGCGAGCGGATCGTGTTCCTCAATGGCGAAGTCAACGACGCATCCGCTTCGTTGATCTGCGCGCAGCTTCTGTTTCTTGAGTCTGAGAACCCCAAGCGGGAAATCTCCTTCTACATCAATTCGCCGGGCGGCGTAGTGACAAGCGGCTTTGCGATCTACGACACGATGCGTTTCATCACGAGCCCGGTCTCGACGCTCTGCATGGGCACGGCCGGATCGATGGCGTCATTCCTCCTTGCCTCGGGAGCGCCGGGCCGTCGCATCGCCCTGCCCAACGCCAGCGTCGTCCTCCACCAGCCCCTCGGCGGGTTTCGCGGCCAGGCCTCGGACATCGAACGCCATGCCGAGGACATCCTGAAACTCAAGTGCCGCATGACGAGCCTCTATGCGCAGCATTGCAACCAGACCGAAGCGGAGGTCGAACGCGTGCTCGACCGCGACTTTTTCTTCACGGCGCAGGAAGCCAAGGAATGGGGGCTTGTCGACCACGTCTACGACCAGCGGGAAATCGTGGAGAACCAGAACGGCGCAAGCTGAGGTACACCGGCCTCAGCGCCCGCTAGGCCGCGATGCGATTCCTGCCCTCAGCCTTGGCGCGATAGAGCCGAGCATCTGCGGTTGAAAGAAGTGTTTCGAGAGTACTGCTATCACCTTTTTCGGCAGCGGCCACGCCGATACTCACGGTGACGGCGTGGCCTTCCCCGTTTGGACTCACGACAATCGTGCCCTCCACTGCCCTGCGGACACGTTCCGCAATGCGTTCGGCGCTCGCCAGTCCCGTATCCGGAAGCACCGCGGCGAATTCCTCGCCGCCGGTGCGACCGAGCAGGTCTGTCGGGCGCAAGCTGTCGCTCACCGTCATGGAAAACTCGATCAGCACCTTATCTCCAAAAGCATGGCCAAAGCGGTCGTTGACTTCCTTGAAGTGGTCAACGTCGAGCATCAGAACGGAGATGGGTGCAGCCTGGCTCCTCGTGACAAGTTGTCTCCCGAGCAACATGAAGGCCTGACGGGCCAATACGCCAGTAAGGGAGTCATGACTGGCTGTGTAGGTGAGTCGTGCCAGCAGTTCCGTTCGGGCGGAATTGATGCTGGCAACGGTGAGCGGCCCAAGCGCCAGAAGCGCTACGCCCAGGCGGACTGATGTCGACGCCGAGAAGAAGTCGGCGACGGCGGGAATCTGCACCGCTCCGGTCGAAACGGCGACCAGCAGCCAGCCGCCCATAACCATGGTCAGGACAGCAGTTGCGAAGACGCTGTATGACAGGGCGCACCATAAAAGCGCAGGTACAGGGAACGCTAACGCTCCAGGCCCGCCGACAAACGAAGCGGCGAGTGCCGAAAGCACCAACGCCACCACCGGCGCCACCTTGTGCAGAAACGTCGTGTAATCGGCCCGCATCCCCGACAATTCGCGGCGCACCGCCAGCCAGCCCGGATAGGTCAGGATCGATGGGAGGACGACGAGATTGTTCACAAGTTCGGTGACGAACCAGAATTCCAGCCCGCTGAGGAAGTCGCGCCCAAAGACGATCCTTGCAGCGCCGCCGCCTGCCACCGCGGCAACCGCCGCCGCCGCCACGCACACCGCGAAAAGAAAGAGCACCGATTGCGGCCGCCGCAGACGGCGGTCCTCCTCTCGTAGCCTCCGATAAAGCAGGACGCCGGTCATCGCGCCGATAAGGTTGGCCATCGTCAGCCAGATGGTGAGGCCCAGATCGCCCTCGGTCAGCAGGTCGGCAGCCAGATAGCCAAGTGTCGCGCCGGCCCAGCCCCAAGGGGTGGAGAACCGCGGATAACGCACCATCAGCCCCAACAGGATCGCGTTCGCGGGCCAGAACGCAGCGAGGAAGCCGACGGGACGGGTGAGTATGCCGAAGAGGGACGCTGCGAAAACCGCGGCCATGACGATGCTGACAGCGAGCATCGCCTCGCGAAACGATCCGTAGATTTGTCGATGGCCGACAGCGACAGGCAACGAGCAACCTCCCTCGCGATCGTACTTGTCCGTATCAAGCACGAAACCGTTGCGTTTCCGCTAATCTATCGGGGAATGGTCGCGAAAAATCACGCTGAGAATTTCTTGCAACCGTCAACGGCCCGCGCGCGAACCATTTACAGTCAGCTCCGATCTCGGAACCGGTTCGTGATGGGATAACGGCGGTCGCGGCCGAAGTTCTTCTTGGTGATCTTCACGCCCGGGGCGGCCTGCCTGCGCTTGTACTCGGCGATGTAGAGCAGATGTTCGATGCGATGCACGGTTTCGCGGTCGTGTCCACGCGCGACGATCTCGTCGACGCCCATCTCGCCTTCGACGAGGCATTCCAGAATGTCGTCCAGCACCGGATATGGCGGCAGCGAGTCCTGGTCGGTCTGGTCCGGCCGCAGCTCGGCCGACGGCGCCTTGTCGATGATGTTCTGCGGGATCACCTCGCCCGAGGGGCCGAGCGCGCCGGGCGGCACATTGTCGTTGCGCCAACGCGCCAGCGCATAGACCTGCATCTTGTAGAGGTCCTTGATCGGATTGAAGCCGCCATTCATGTCGCCGTAAAGCGTGGCGTAACCGACCGACATCTCCGACTTGTTGCCGGTGGTGACCACCATCGAACCGAACTTGTTGGAGATCGCCATCAGGATCGTGCCGCGCGCGCGGCTCTGCAAATTCTCCTCGGTGATGCCTTCCTTGGTGCCCGCGAACATCTGCCCGAGCGCGTTGGAGAAGCCATCGACCGGCTCGAAGATCGGCACTATGTCGTAGCGGGTGCCGAGTGCGCGCGCGCAATCCTCGGCGTCCTTCAGCGAATCCTTCGAGGTATAGCGATACGGCATCATTACGCAGCGCACCCGCTCCTCGCCGAGCGCATCGACCGCAATCGCCGCGCAGATCGCCGAGTCGATGCCGCCCGAAAGGCCGAGCACGACATTCTTGAAGCCGTTCTTGTTCACATAGTCGCGAAAGCCCAGCAGGCAGGCGCGGTAATCGGCCTCCTCCTTTTCCGGGATCTTCGACATCGGGCCGTCGGTGCAGCGCCAGCCGTCTGCTTCCCGCTTCCAGGTCGTGACGACGACCGCTTCCTCGAACTGGCTCATCTGGAAGGCCAGCGACTTGTCGGCGTTGAAGGCGAAGCTTGCACCGTCGAAGACGAGTTCGTCCTGCCCGCCGAGCTGCGCCGCGTAGAGCAGCGGCAGGCCGGTCTCGATGACCTGCTTCAGCACGACCTGATGGCGAACATCGACCTTGCCGCGATAATAGGGCGATCCGTTCGGCACCAGCAGCATCTCGGCGCCGCTCTCGGCCAGCGTCTCGCAGACGCCAAGCTCGCCCCAGATGTCCTCGCAGATCGGAATGCCGAGCCGGATACCGCGGAAATTGACCGGACCGGGCACGTCGGGGCCGGACTGGAACACACGCTTCTCGTCGAATTCACCGTAGTTGGGCAGATCGAGCTTGTAGCGTTCGGCAACGACCTTGCCGCCGTCCAACACCATGACGGCGTTGTGCAGGCCGCTGTCGCGACGCAGCGGCGTGCCGATGATGACCCCCGGCCCGCCGTCGGCGGTATCCCGAGCGAATTCCGCGACAGCACGTTCGCAGGCGGCCACGAAGGCCGGCTTCAAAACCAGGTCCTCCGGCGGATAGCCGGCGATGAAGAGCTCGGTAAAGAAGACGAGGTCCGCGCCATGGCGGGCTGCATCCGCCCTCGCCTCGCGGGCCTTGGCGAGGTTGCCGGCAACGTCGCCGACGACCGGATTGAGCTGCGCAACGGCGATGCGGAGGATGTCTGGAGCTTTGCTGGTCATGCAAAAGCCTGTAGCGCGGCGGTTGCCGCATCGCAATGGCGCAGGGGCAGCCTAGTCGCTGACATAGCCGCGCAACTCTTCCACCGATCGATTGGGCCCGATCGACATCGAAAGAATGCGCGAGATGTGGGCGCGCGGCAAACCGGTTTCCGCAGCCCAGGCATTCATCTGCGCCTGAATGGCTGCGAGGTCCTTCTTGGAAGTCGGGCTTTCGGCGATCTCCAGCCCGGCATCACGCATGGCAGCGGCCATGTCGCTGGAGACGATGAACGTATCCCAACCCAGCCAGCGCAGCAGGTATTGCCCTGTATTGCCACCAAGTCGGCTGCCGTGCTTGCCGAAATACGCCGTCAGCCCGACCTGGTCGTCGGCCGGCCAATCCGCCAGGAACTTGCCGAACCCGCTGTGCTCGGCCGAGACGCGGTCGACGAAGGCTGCGTTGTCGCGAACCGATTTGATCTTCTGCGGGTTGCGCACGATGCGCTTGTCGCTCGCCAGATCGTGCCAGAAGTCTTCCGGCTGAAACAGAAGCGGCTTCGGCTCAAAGCCGAGGAACGCCTCCTCGAAGCCCGGCCATTTCTGCTCGATCACCGACCAGACGAAGCCGGCCGAGAACACGCGACTGGCCATGGTGGACAGGATGCGGTCGTCCGGCACGGCCGCGAGTGCCGCATTGTCTGGCACCGGCCCCAGCAGAGAATCCAGCACCTCATCACCGCCCTTGCGGTCTGCCGCGCGGGCGCGGATAGATTTGAATGAAAGCATGGCGGCCTCCCTGAATCGTTGCGATCATGCTTCACCGGAACGTTCCAGCCAAGCAGGAGAATGGGCATGGCAAAGACAGTCGAGGAACTTGCGTCACGCTGGTTCCCGGGCAAAAAGCTCGGCGACGCCGAACACCGTGTTCTTCAAAGCACCGCGGCCCGGCGTCCGCTGGCCAGAGACCAGAACCGGCATATTGCCGACCATGCCGGCTTCGGCGAGAGACTGGCAGACGCGATCGCACGGATCGGCGGTTCATGGAGCTTTATCCTGAGCTTTCTGGCCTTCCTGCTTGTCTGGACGCTTGCCAACACGTGGTTGCTCACGCGTGACGCGTTCGATCCCTACCCGTTCATCTTCCTCAACCTCGTGCTTTCTATGCTTGCCGCCATCCAGGCTCCCGTCATCATGATGTCGCAGAACCGGCAGACCGAGCGAGACCGGCTCGATGCAGCGCATGACTATGAGGTCAACCTCAAGGCCGAGATCGAGATCATGGCGCTGCACGAAAAGATGGATGCCCTGCGGCAGAGCGAAATCGTCGCCATGCATTCGGAAGTCCGGGCGATCGCTGAAAGGCTGGAGAGACTGGAGACGCTGATGACAGGCCGGAAAACCGACGAATGACCGAGACGATCCATCTGCTGATCGAGAAATACGGATTGCTTGCCGTCTTCCTCGGCTGCGTCGCGGAAGGCGAAAGTGCTGCGGTGCTCGCGGGTTTTTTCGTGCACCAGCACGTGTTTCCGGCACTGGGCGCATTTCTCGCGGCCTTTGCCGGCGCCTTCCTCGGCGATACGTTGTTTTTCTTCGCCGGCCGACGGTTCGGCACATATGCGTTCGTGCAGCGGCTGGCAGCGCGCCCCGGCTTCGGCCGTGCGCTGGACCTCATCGCCAAGCGGCCGGTCGCCTATGTGATGCTCAACCGCTATGCCTATGGCTTTCGCCTTGTCGGCGGCATAGCCGCAGGTCTTTCCTCGATCCCCGCCGGCAAGTTCGCCGCCGTGAACGCGCTTTCTTCAGCGCTTTGGGCCATCGTGTTTCTTGGCGCGGGCTACCTGTTCGGAGCGGGCGTGGAACATTTCCTCGGAAAGGAGCTCGCAAACCACCAGCGATTGCTCGCCGCACTGGCGATAGGGCTTGCCACCACCGTTGCCGCCGGTCTTGCCGCACATCATTTCTCCAGACGCGGCAAGCGTTAAATGCTCAAACCGGCGCGCCGGCGATCCACTCCCACAAGGCCAGCAGCCAGACACCTCCGGCGATGACGAGTGACAGCGCGACCGCCAGCGAACCACAGTCCTTGGCAAGCCGGATGTCGGTGTTGAATTCACGCGAAAAGGCGTCGCAGGCCGCTTCGACCGCCGTGTTGAGCACTTCAACGACCATCACGAACAGGATGACGCCGATCAGCAGCGCGAAGCCGCGCCAAGTCGTTGCGATCACATAAGCAACCGGCAAAGCAACGCCGAGAAGGATCGTTTCCAGGCGGAAAGCGGCTTCATGGCGGATAAGGACCCCCCAAGCCCGGGCCGAATTCTTCGTCGCGTTGATCAGTCTTTCCATCGGCAGGCCGGTTCTTGAATTGTCGCTTTCGGCTTCTCATAGCCAAAGCGATGCCCGGCGAACAGCCTGCCATCAATGGAACAGGTAGGAATCGTAGGCGAAGAACCCGAGCTGGCGGGACGCGTGGGCGCGCTCTGCGTGGGGCGCCTCGCCGGCCGCACCGTATGCGAAGAAGATCGGCATCAGATGCTCGTCAGTCGGGTGGTTTTCGCTGGCGAACGGCGCCTGCGCCTTCCAGTCGAGCAATGCATCGCGGTTACCTTCCGCCAGTTTGTCGGCAAACCACTCGACAAAGGCATCGACATGAGCTGCCAGTTCGGGATCGGCCTGCTTGCCGCCGCGCATCACCGGAAACAGTTCACGCAGGTTGTGGGTGATGTGGCCGGAGCCGATCAGCAGCACGCCTTCCTCGCGCAGCGGCGCCAATGCGCGACCGAGCGCATAATGCCACGCCGCATCGCGCGAAGCATCGACGGAAACCTGCACCACCGGAATATCGGCCTGCGGAAACGCGAGCTTGAGCGGCGTCCATGCGCCGTGATCATATCCCCGCTCGGCAAGGCGGCTCGGCTCCAGGCCTGCCTCGTCCAGCATCGCAAACACGCGCTCGGCAAGGCGCGGCTCGCCCGGTGCCGGGTACACCATCTCGTAAAGCTCCGGTGCGAAGCCACCGAAATCATAGATCATTCCCGGCGCCGGATCGGTGACGACGGCGACGCCGTCGGTCTCGAAATGGGCGGAGACGATCACGATCGCCCTGGGCCTCGGCAGGTGCTCCGACAACGTTTCGAGATAGTCGCGGGCTGCACTGTCGTTGATGACGATGTCGGGGCCGCCATGAGAGATGAAGAGCGTGGGCATCGAAGCCATGGGAAATCTCCTTTCCCATCATATACGCCCCTGCACGATCCGGCGGCAGATGCGGCACCAGCGACTCTTCGTTCAGCAATGATGAACGCCGATCAACGATGCGTTCACGGTCGCACCTAAACCCGCACGCCTAGCTTCTCTGCGGCAATCCGTCGGCGATCTCGTAATAGTCGCCCTTGTCGGCGACGAAGATATGGACCTCGCCCTCCAGGCCGGACGGCGCATCGAAACTGCCTGCCATGATGGAGACATAGTCGGCGTCGTCGCGTTTCCAGAACAGCGCCGAGCCGCAGGTCCTGCAGAAGCCGCGTTGCGCGAAGTCCGATGCACGATACCAGCTCACATTTTCGTCGCCGGTGACTTCCAGGTTCTCGTTCGACACGTTGGTCGCCGCGTAATAATGCCCGGTCTGGCGGCGGCATTGCGAGCAATGGCAATAGACGACGCCGCGCAACGATCCCCTGGCGGTGAATCGCACGGAGCCGCAAAGGCACGCGCCTGTATGGGTTTCGCTCATGATCTCCTCCCTGCTTTGTTCCCGCCCCATCTCGCATGACTCCATCGGACGGAACATCGCGGAATTTTGACGCCTCTTTCAGCGAAACACGATCAGCATCACGCAGCGCAACATTACCAAGAATTAACGGAAGAACGTCGCTTTTCGCCCGGCGCGGCATCGCAATGCCCGTTTCACCTGCCTATGTGCGACGCGCAATCCAAATGGTCGTATCTCCATGCAAGACGGGACGAAAAGAGCGCTGCTGCTGGTCAACCCGAAGGCAAGGCGCGGTAGCGAGGCCATCGGCCCGGTAACCGGCAGGCTCGAGGCTGGCGGGCTTTCGGTGACTGTGGAATCCTTCGAGGCCTTGCCCGAAATCGCGCGCGACATCGTGCGCCTGCGCGAAACCGCCGATCTCGTGATCGTATGTGGCGGCGACGGTTCTGTCTCGTCTGCGGCGCTCGCAGCGGTCGAGAGCGGGCTGCCGCTGGGCATCATTCCGATGGGAACGGCGAATGACCTTGCCCGCACGTTGAACATTCCTGTCGACCTAGCGCAGGCGGCGGACGTCATCGCGAACGGCCAGACCCGGCGTATCGACGTCGGCACCGTCAACGGGCACGCCTTTTTCAACGTTGCCAGCATCGGGCTCAGCGCCGCACTCGCGCGTGGGCTCGATCCCGCCCTCAAGCGGCGCTTCGGCCGTTTCGGCTACGCGCTCGCCGCCGCTCGGGTGATGCGGCAGGCCGACCGCTTCGTTGCCCGGATCACGGAGAAAGGCCAGCAGATCGAGACGTCCACGTACCAGATCGCGGTCGGCAACGGTCGCCATTACGGCGGCGGCAACGTGATCGAGGCCTCTGCCAGCATCGACGACGGCCATCTCGACCTCTACAGCCTCGAAATGAAGAACGTCTGGAAGCTCGCGCTGATGATGCGCTCGTTCCGCTCCGGCACGCACGGCGCATGGAGCGAGGTGCGCACCGCGCGCTGCATCGAATTCGACGTGGAAACGGACACTGAAATGCCGGTGAATGCCGATGGCGAGATCGTCACCTCGACCCCGGCGCATTTCAAGGTGCTACCCCAGGCGATCGAAGTCTTCGCCCCCTAGCCTGATACGGAAACGGGCGCCGAAAGGCGCCCGTCCGATTGTCATGAAGGCAGGTCGATCAACCGTTGACGACCTGTCGCGGAGCCTCGCCAGCGTTCTTCCGCTTGAGCAGATCCGCCACCAGGAAAGCCAGCTCGATCGCCTGATCGGCGTTGAGGCGCGGGTCGCAATGGGTGTGGTAGCGATCCTGCAGTTCCTCGTCGCGAATGGCGCGCGCGCCGCCGGTGCATTCGGTGACGTTCTTGCCCGTCATCTCGATATGGATGCCGCCCGGATGCGAGCCCTCGGCGCGATGCACCTCGAAGAAGCTCTGCACTTCCTTGAGGATACGGTCGAAGGGCCGCGTCTTGTAGCCGGCGGCCGTGATCGTGTTGCCGTGCATGGGATCGCACGACCAGACGACCTTGCGGCCTTCCTTCTGCACGGCGCGCACCAGCTTCGGCAGGTGGTCGCCAACCTTATCGGCGCCGAAGCGCGCGATCAGCGTCAGCCGGCCCGGCTCGTTTTCCGGGTTCAGAAGGTCGATCAGCTCGATCAGCCCGTCCGGCGTCAGCGACGGGCCACATTTGAGGCCGAGCGGGTTCTTGATGCCGCGGCAGTATTCGATATGCGCATGGTCCGGCTGGCGCGTGCGGTCGCCGATCCAGATCATGTGGCCAGAGGTCGCGTACCAGTCGCCGGAGGTCGAGTCGATGCGGGTCAGCGCTTCCTCGTAGCCGAGCAGCAGCGCCTCGTGGCTGGTGTAGAAATCCGTCTCGCGCAACGCCGGATGGCTGTCACCCGTGATGCCGACCGCGCGCATGAAGTCGATCGTCTCGGAAATGCGCGTCGCCAGCGCCTCGTAGCGCTCGGCCTGCGGGCTGTCGGCGACGAAACCGAGCATCCACTTGTGCACGTTCTCGAGGTTTGCGAAGCCGCCCTGCGCGAAGGCGCGCAGCAGGTTCAGCGTGGCCGCCGACTGGCGATACGCCATCTCCTGGCGCGCGGGATCGGGAATGCGCGACTTCTCGTCGAACTCGATACCGTTGATGATGTCGCCGCGGTAGCTCGGCAGCGTCACGTCGCCCTTGGTCTCGTTGTCGGATGAGCGCGGCTTGGCGAACTGGCCGGCGATACGGCCGACCTTCACCACAGGCTGGGCGCCGCCATAGGTCAGCACCACGGCCATCTGCAGGAAGACGCGGAAGAAGTCGCGGATATTGTCCGCACCATGCTCGGCGAAGCTTTCGGCGCAGTCTCCGCCCTGCATCAGGAAGGCCTCGCCATTGGCGACGGCCGCGAGCTGGCGCTTCAGCTTGCGCGCCTCACCTGCAAAAACCAGCGGCGGATAGGTGGCGAGCTGCCGTTCGGTCTCCGCAAGCACAGCGGCGTCCGGATAAGCCGGAACCTGCTGGATCGGCTTGTTTCTCCAGGAATTCGGGGACCATTTCGTCGTCATCGTCGCACCCATTACATCATGCGCGGGCGGCCTACGCCCGCAGGGAGCCCGGTTTTTCGGGAACGCGGCTCCTTACACTAGAGCTAATGTTTATTCTACCCCGCATTCGTCTGCGATTCGACCGCAATCAAGCCGCGACCTGAAAGTACGCCGTCGAACCGCCGCCGCTGCGCGTCGTCGAGGCTGACCCCGCGCGGGTAGATCGGCTCAGCTCGGTCATCATGGATGCCCACCTCGAACCCTTCGGTTTCCATCAGGAAACGCGCCAACCCTTCTTCGCCATGCTCGGACAAGAAACCCAGCAGTACGGCATCGAGATAGGACCGCAATATGCGTGGCGGCTCGGGATGCGGCGGCAGATGGTCCTCAGCGACGTAGACATATGTCAGGCATCGATATGGAGCCGGAGCGAGGAGCTCGAGATCGCCGTCGGCAATCTCGATGCGCCGGTAGCGCGCTTCACGCGCGTCGACGGCTGCGAGGTTCTCCATGCGGTCGAAGACCAGCAGTCCATCGCATATGGAACTCTCATCCTGCCGCACCGAAAGAAGTGCTGCCGGAAAACCCGGCATATCGGGGCGCGGCCGCCAGTGCCGCCGCCAACCTTTAAGCCGCGCAGGCACGGCCGCCAGAATATCGGTGCGGTGGGTGGCGCGGCAGACAAGCGAACCGTAACCGAAATAAGCGACGACGGCGTTGTCGGAAAGTTCGGAGGCATCGATTGCGTTGTCATTCATGGCCGGAGGCTAGCCTGTCCCGACGGCTGGCCGCAAGCACAGGCATTTCCGTTCAGGCTTGAACATTTTCTGTTGATTTTGACGTTAACGTCAATGCTACGGTTATGCATTGTTCGGCTTTGCAGCCGGAGCCGCTCCATAACCGGAAACGATCCGATGTCGCAGAAACCAGCCCGCGTGATCCAGCCGTCCGAACCTGTCCATGTGGATGCCACCAAAAACCCTGTCACGATCAGCACGGAGGACGGTTTTCCGCTTGGCGGCACGCTGTGGCAAGGCGATGGTGACGGCCCACTGGTCTTGATCTCTTCCGCCACCGCCGTGCCGCAAGGCCTCTATGCACGCTTCGCGACCGCACTGATGGAGGCAGGCGCGCTTGCTGTGCTGACCTACGACTATCGCGGCACCGGCCTGTCTCCCCGGCCCCAGGGCTGGTCGCGGCGAATCGACTACAAGGAATGGGCGCTCAAGGATTTTCCCGCCGCTTGCCGGACGCTGGCTGCGGTCGATCCTGGCCGCGAGATGGTTGGGGTCGGCCAGTCGCATGGCGGGCACGCGTTCGGCCTGTCCGGGGTCTCGGACCGTTTTTCGCGCTACGCCATGGTCGCCACCATGTCGGGCTATCTCGGCCTGCTCGACGACCGCTGGGCGTGGGCGCGGATGAACCTTGTCGGCGTGCCGGTCTCGCTCTGCTTCCGCGACACGCCGCGCTGGATGGGCATCGGCGAGCCGATGCCCTCCTCCTGCTTCCGCGACTGGGCGCGCTGGTGCCGGATGGAGAACTATTTCTTCGACGATCCGGATTTGCCCGAGACTGCGCGCTACGCCGAGGTGCGGCGTCCCATCCTGGCCATCGGCCTCACCGACGATCCATGGGCGACGCCCCGGGCGGTGGATCATTTCATGGCGCGCCACACCAACGCGCCGGTCGAGCAACGCTGGATTACGCCGCAGGAAGCGGGCGGGCGCGTCGGCCATCTCGGCTTCTTCCGCTCCCGCTTCGCCGAAACGCTATGGCCGCCACTGATCCGATGGCTGCTGCAAGGCGAAGAGATGACGCTGGGCCGCACCAGGGCGGCCTAGACGCGCTCGCCGTTCTTCACGCGATAGGTGGGCTGATACATCGTCACCAGTTCCTCGGCGGCGGTCGGATGCACGGCCATGGTGGCGTCGAAAGCGTCCTTGGTCAGCCGCGCCTTGACGGCGATGCCCAGAAGCTGTGCCATCTCGCCGGCATCGACGCCGAGGATGTGGGCGCCGACAACGCGCCGCGTCGCCGCATCGACGACCAGCTTCATGATCATCTTTTCCTGACGGCCGGAAAGCGTGTGCCGCATCGGCCGGAACTCGGCACGGTAGATTTCCAGCTCGTCGAAGCGCTTCGCGGCATCTTCCTCTGACAGGCCGACGGTGCCGATCTCGGGCTGCGAGAACACCGCCGTGGCGATGGCATCGAAATCCGGCGTCGTCGGCTTGTCGCGGAAGACCGTATCGATGAAGCACATCGCCTCGTGGATCGCCACGGGCGTCAGCTGAACGCGATCGGTGACGTCGCCGATGGCGTAGATGTTATCGACATTCGTACGAGAATAGTCGTCGACGACGATCTCGCCGACGGTGCCGGTTTCCACGCCCGCCTGCTCGAGCCCCAGCCCCTCGGTATTGGGCGTGCGGCCCAGTGCCAGCATGAGTTGATCAACGGTGAGCGTTTCGTCGTTGCTCAGCTCGATCTCCAGCTTTCCATCCGCGCGCTTGCCGATGTTGTGGGCGACTGCGTGGCAGATGATGCGGATGCCCTTGTCCTCCATCGCCTTGTGAACGCCGCGGCGCATGTCCATGTCGAAACGGCCGAGAATTTCCTTGCCGCGATAGACGAGCGTCGTCTCGACACCCAGCCCATGGAATATGTTGGCGAACTCGACGGCGATGTAACCGCCGCCGGCTATCGCGATCGAACCCGGCAGCTTTTCAAGGTGGAATGCCTCATTGGAACTGATGGCATGTTCGTGCCCTGGCAGCGCCGGGTGCGGGGTAGGCCTTCCGCCGGTGGCAATCAGAATGGTGCGCGCGGTGACGGTGCGGTCTTCCTTCACGATGCGCACGGTATGCCTGTCCACCAGGACCGCCCGGCTTTCGATAATTTCGGCGCCGGCCTTTTCGAGCCCCAGCCTGTAAAGGCCCTCCAGCCTTGCGATCTCGCGATCCTTGTTGGCGATCAGTGTCGGCCAGTCGAATTTGGCCTCGCCGACGCTCCAGCCATAACCCGCCGCATCCTCGAAGTGCTCTGGAAACTGCGAGGCGTAGACGAACAGCTTCTTGGGCACGCAGCCACGGATGACGCAGGTGCCGCCAAAGCGATATTCCTCTGCAATCGCAACGCGCTTGCCCATGCCCGCAGCGAGACGGCCCGCACGAACACCACCGGATCCGCCACCAATGACAAAAAGGTCGTAATCGAATTCGGTCATTGGCGCGCTCCCGCTGCTTTTACGATGGGCTTCACGTAAGCGCTGAGGCGCCAAAAGAAAAGCCCGGCGCAAAGGCCGGGCTCGTTCAGAATACCGTGACTGAAACTACTGGTTGGCCGTACCTTCGCCAGAGCCTTCTTCGGTCGCAGTTCCGTCGGTGACGCGGTCGATGCCTACGCGCTCCTGAAGTTCCTGTCCCACCTGCTGCGCCATGTCGCGCGCAATTCCACGACCCCAGATGTCGGCCGCCTGGCGAATTTCGCGCAGCACGATGGGGGCGTTGTCCATCACCTTCTGGCCGGTCGGCGTGGCATAGAACGCAGAAATTTCCTTCAGTTCCGCCTCCGAGAAGATGCGGGCGTAGATAAGCGCGACCTCGCGCTCCAGGTCGCCACGGCGTGCCGCGAGCGAGATCGCGGTCTCGTCGACAACGTTGTTGATCTCGGCTTCGAGGTTGGGGTTCTGCTGGATCAGCTCGTTCTTCACGCCAAGCGCCGTCTGCGGCAGGATCGCGTCGAACTCGTTCGTCGTGCGCATCGCGCTGATGGCGGCGCGCGCGGCTGCAACGTGCGATTCGGAAATGTCCTGCGCGATAGCCGGCTGCGCCACCGCAAGCATCGCGAACGCTCCAACGACGGCTGCAATGCGACGGGTTTTATTGGCCAGAATCATGATGTTGCAAACTCCTGTTTAAGCAGCGGCCCGCACCGTTCTCACGCCGTCCGCGTCCGCGACGATCGCCGCATCGGCCAGTTCCAGAAAGAGACCATGCTCGACCACGCCGGGTATGGCATGAAGTGCATCGCTAAGCGCTCTTGTATCGGGAATGCGGCCAAAAGATGCGTCGATGATGAAATGCCCGCCGTCTGTAACAAAAGGCTCGCCGTTCGTCATCCTCAATGTCAGGGGGCCGTCGAGCCCGAGACGGGCGGCCGCCTCGCCGATCGCGATCTCGGTCGCGCGCAGGCCGAAAGGGTTGACCTCGATCGGCAACGGAAAGCGGCCCAATGTGTCGACCAGTTTCGAAGCGTCGGCGATCACGATCATGCGCGCCGAGGCGGCCGCAACGATCTTCTCGCGCAGCAGCGCGCCGCCGCCGCCCTTGACCAGCGACAGCGCGGGATCGACCTCGTCGGCGCCGTCTATGGTCAGGTCGAGGCGCGGCGTCTCGTCCAGCGTCGACAGCGGCACGCCCAGTTCACTGCAAAGCCGTGCCGTACGTTCTGAGGTCGGAACACCGATAACAGTCATCCCCTCACCCACTTTTACGGCGAGCAGGCGGACGAACTCCTCCGCCGTGGAGCCGGTGCCTATGCCCAGCTTCATGCCGTCGGCAACGTGGGTCAGCGCCTCGCGCGCCGCTTCGATCTTAAGTTGCCTAGCGTCCATGCCCGTAGCTCCTTCGGTCTTTTTTGGAACGTGCCCTAGCAGTTTTGCCGGACGGCGCAAGACTTGCCCGGCCCGGCAAGGCACGCTATCGCGGTCTCACCCGTGGATATTGAGGATTTCCCGCCCATGAAACGACCGATTGTCGTCTTCGACCTCGACGGAACGTTGGTCGACACCGCGCCCGACCTGCTCGCCAGCCTCAACCACTGCCTCGGTATCGCCGGTCTCGCCCATGCCGAGCCGGCGCAATTGCGCAGCTTCGTCGGCATGGGTGGGCGTGTGATGATCGAGCGCGCCTTCGCTGCTCAGCAGAAATCGCTGTCGCCAACAAAGCTTGACGAGCTTCAGGCCGCGTTCCTGGACCATTATGGCGGCAACATCCCGGGGCTGTCCCAGCCCTATCCCGGCGCGGTCGCAGCGGTCGAGCGCTTCGCGGAAGCCGGATATGCGGCTGCCGTCTGCACCAACAAGTTCGAGGGCCTTTCGAAGAGCTTGATCGAGGCGCTGGGCCTGTCGTCGCATTTTTCGGCGATCTGCGGGCAGGACACATTCGCGTTCCGCAAGCCCGACCCGCGCCATCTGCTCGAAACCATCGCGCTCGCGGGATGCGATCCGGAGCGCGCCATCATGATCGGCGATTCCCGCACGGACATCGACACGGCCAAGGCCGCTGGCATCCCGGTCGTCGCCGTCGATTTCGGCTATACGGACCGCCATGTCCGCGAGTTCGAACCCTCGCGCATCATCTCGCATTTCGACGAATTGACGGTCGCCATGGCCGACGATTTGCTGCGCGCGGTAGCCAACTGATCGGTTCTTGACTTCCCCCTGCCCCGCCCCTTATATCGCGGCTCCTTCGGGGCGATCACGCTCTGGTGGGGCGCGTAGCTCAGCGGGAGAGCACACCCTTCACACGGGTGGGGTCACAGGTTCAATCCCTGTCGCGCCCACCATCCGCCAAGTCGGATGGTGATACTCATCTCAATCCCCGGATACTGAAGATTACCCTCATGCGCCAGGCGCGCGCAGGGCCTCCACCTTGTCGATCGCCGCTTTCGTCTTTTCGTCGCGACCGTAGACGTCGTCGTAATAATGGACCTTGCCGGCCTCGTCCGGCCACGCCGTGAAGTAGCCGACATAGACAGGCACCTCGACATCGAGGTTCTGGCGCGAATGCGACTGTTCGAGGCGCGCGTCGACGCGGCTACGCTCCCAGCCGAGCACGGCTGCGGCCATGCCGCGCGGATCGGCAAGACGGATGCAGCCGTTCGAGACAGCGCGGTTGTCGCGGTCGAAGAGCTGCTTTTCCGGCGTGTCGTGCATGTAGATCGCGTGTTTGTTGGGGAACATGATCTTCAGTTCGCCCAGCGCGTTGCCGCGCCCGGGACGCTGGCGCACGTCGAATGGCACGTTGGCGCCGTATTGCGACCAGCTCACCGAGGAGGACGGCACCGTCCGCCCGCGCCGGTCGACCACCTCGAAGCCGTTGCGGTCGAGGTAAGACGGGTCGGAATAGAGCTTGGGCAGGTATTTGTTGACCAGGATCGAGCGCGGCACGCCCCAATAGGGGTGGAACTCGACATACTGGATCTTGTCCTGGAAGAAATAGGTCTGCGTGCGCGTCGAGCCCACGACCGTGCGCATCGACAGCTTTTCCTTGCCGTCCTCGACATAGGTCGCCTTGAAGGCTGGCGTATTGATGAAGACGTGCCGGTCGGGCAGTTGCGAAGGCAGCCAGCGTGCCTGTTCCAGCGCCACCTCGGCCTTTTCGATGCGGCCGGCCCGGGTCTCGCCCGCCAGCGCGCGGATGGTGCGCGGGCCGATCACGCCGTCGGCGCCCACACCGGCCAGTTTCTGGGCGGCCTTGATGACCGGAGCCAGCTCCTGTGCATAGGCTTCGCTGCCGAGGTGCCGTGTCAGCACGTCGCCGTGCTCCGTACGGAATGCCTCGTCGGCACGCTGGCCGATAAGGCTCAGGATTTTCGGGAACTCCGGATTGGTCTCGCCCGGCCGGATAACAGTGTTCGGTGCGATCACGATCTCGTTTTCGTCCGCCGCGCGCAGCATCTCCAGTTCGACCCGCAGCGCCTTGTAGCGCGCGTTCTGCGGATGCTGGGCCTCAAGATATGCCGCGACATCGTCGGCGGTACGCGCAAGCTGAAGGGCCGCGACCGCGTCGAGTTTCTTGGGCGCGAAGTCGTGATAGCCGGAGATGCGGTTGGGATCGATACGCCCCGAGCGCGCGTCGCGGATATAGCGCAGCATCCGTGCCGACAGCTCCATCTCGAAGGCGGCCAGTGATGCGTCGTCAGCGTCCGCCCCTGGCGCGGCGACGGCGTAGTCCTGCGGCTCCAGCCCATGGCTGGCCGCGTCGCCAAGCGTGCGCAAGGCGCTGCGGGCACGCTCGTTCGGCCGCCCGTCGCTCACCCAGATGAATTCAGGCACGGCCGTGTAATGGGCGACGATTGCGTCGGCAGCTTCCTTTTCCGCCAGAAGCTCGACCTGCTGCAGCGATGCGATCTCGGCATTGGTCAGCGGCTGGGGCGCCGGCGGCGCGGATACCTGCTCCATCGCCGGCGCATCTTCGACCTTCGGCATCTCTGCGGTGGCAGTGCCCTCGCCGATCAACTGCGCGTCCTCGACCCTGGGCACGGAAACGGCCTGCTTTGCAGCCTCCCCGATCAGTTGGGCATCCTCGACGCGTGGCAATGCAGCCGGCAGGCTTTCCGCGCCATTCGTCGTTTCCGTCGCGATCACAGAGCGCTCGTCAGCCGCGGGATCGGCTTCCAATACGCTTTCCACAGCATCGAGGGTGTTGTCGACCTCTGCCCCAATCGCCTCTGAACCGTCCGAGGGCGCGGCTTCCATCGCAACGACCGTGGAGCCGACCGATTCGTTGTCGATACCAGTGGGTTCGAGCGCGGCCTCCTCGTCTGCCCGGACAGGCTTGATCGCCGCGAAATCGACACGCACGAGAGCGTCGGTCTTGTAGGTGTAATATTGTGGCCCGGTGACGCGCGGCGGCGCAGGACGTGCCGGCGCCTGTTGAACCACTGGCGGTGGCGCCTCGCGCTCGACGCGGCGCTCTCGATTGCCGAACAGCCGCTCGAAGAGGTTCTGCGCGGATGCGGACGGAGCACCGGCGACCAGCATCGCCGCGATGGCCGTCGTCGAAACCGCCAGGGCGCGGCTGCGCGTCAATCTCATGTCGATCCCCCTTTGTGCCTGATCCGGCGTCGTCATTGAAATGTCGCGCGACTATACGGGCGCGGCGGCATCGCGTTAAGCAAAAACGGGCATCACGGATGCGCGAGCACCGGCGGTTGCGGCTTGCGTGCCACAGCCCCGCGATTGGCATCCCGGCAACACGCCGCTAAAGAGACGGCGCAAGAACCGCCAGCATCTACGCCAGCAACGGAACGTACAGCCATGGCCGACCAGGCAACAGCCAGTCTCTTTCCCCTCGGTGCCGACGAGACACCCTACCGCAAGCTCACCTCGGACTTCGTTTCGACCGACACGTTCAAGGGGCAGGAAATCCTGACCGTCGAGCCGGAAGGTCTGCGGCTCCTCTCCGAAACCGCGTTCTCCGACATCAATCACCTTCTGCGGCCGGGCCATCTCAAGCAGCTTGCCTCGATCCTCGAAGACCCGGAAGCGACCGACAACGACCGCTTCGTGGCCTACGACCTGTTGAAGAATGCGAATATCGCAGCCGGCGGCGTGCTGCCGATGTGCCAGGACACCGGCACCGCGATCATCATGGGCAAGAAGGGCCGCCGCGTCTGGACAGAGGGCGGTGACGACGCAGCACTGGGACAGGGCGTGCTCGATGCCTACGAACGCAAGAACCTACGCTATTCGCAGCTCGCGCCGCTGTCGATGTTCGAGGAAAAGAACACCCGCAACAATTTGCCGGCGCAGATCGACATCTACGAGGAAGGCGAAGACGCCTACAAGTTCCTGTTCGTCGCCAAAGGCGGCGGCTCGGCCAACAAGACCTTCCTCTACCAGGGCACGCCGTCGCTGCTGACGCACGACCGGCTGGTCGAGTTCCTGAAGGAAAAGATCCTGACGCTGGGCACCGCCGCCTGCCCGCCCTATCACCTTGCCATCGTCATTGGCGGCACCTCTGCCGAGATGAACCTCAAGACGGTCAAGCTCGCCTCGACCCGCTATCTCGACAGCCTGCCGACCAGTGGCGGCGAAGACGGCCACGCCTTCCGCGATCTCGATATGGAAGCGGAAGTACACAAGCTCACGCAGCAGATGGGTGTCGGCGCGCAGTTCGGCGGCAAGTATTTCTGCCATGACGTGCGGGTGATTCGCCTGCCGCGCCACGGCGCGTCGCTGCCCATCGGCCTCGGCGTCTCGTGTTCGGCCGACCGTCAGGCCAAGGGCAAGATCACGAAAGACGGCATCTTCATCGAGGAGCTGGAGACAAACCCCGCCCGCTACATGCCCGACATCGACGAAGACAAGCTGACCTCGCATGTCGTGCGCATCGACTTGAACCAGCCGATGGAAGCGATTCTCAAGGAGCTGTCCCAACACCCCGTAAAGACGCGGCTTTCGCTCTCTGGCCCGATCATCGTCGCGCGCGACATCGCGCACGCCAAGATCCGCGAGCGGCTCGAAAACGGCGAGCCGATGCCCGACTATTTCAAGAATCACCCGATCTATTACGCCGGACCGGCCAAGACGCCGGCAGGCTACGCGTCGGGCTCGTTCGGGCCGACGACGGCCGGCCGCATGGATTCCTACGTCGACCAGTTCCAGTCGTTCGGCGGTTCGATGGTGATGCTCGCCAAGGGCAACCGCTCGCGGCAGGTGCGCGAGGCGTGCGGTCGCCATGGCGGCTTCTATCTCGGCTCGATCGGCGGGCCCGCCGCACGGCTTGCCCAGGACTGCATCAAGAAGGTCGAGGTCGTCGAATATCCCGAACTCGGCATGGAGGCGATCTGGCGCATCGAGGTCGAGGATTTTCCGGCCTTCATCGTCATCGACGGCAAGGGCAACGACTTCTTCAAGGAACTCAATCTGGGCTGACCGGCAAAGCCGGCCGGCCAAGGACTTCAGGCGGCCGGTTCCTCGCCGAAAAGCGCGAAACCGGCAATCGCCGCCGACACCTCGTCGTCGGCGAGGATACGCCGATGCCCCCTGCCCGGCGCGCGCATCAGCCGCGCGCCCGCGGCCTCGAAACGACGCGCTTCCTCGAACGGCACTTCCTTGTCGTCCGGTGCATGGATTGCCAGCGTCGGCGTATCCATCACGCGAAGCTGGTCCGCGCCGACGAAATCCTCCAGCGGCCGGCCGGCGACGCGCTCCACTTCGCGCGACAGCGCGACCTGGGTGCGCGTGCCGAGCCCGAGAAAGCGCCGGAAATCCTCGAAGATGGCCGGCATCGAACTCGGCGCGGAGACGAGGACCAGCCGCTTCGTGCTCACCGGCGCGATCCCGCGGATCGATCCGGCCACCGCGTTGACCGCAACTGCTCCGCCGAACGAATGCCCGACGATCGCGGCAAACGGGCCGAACCAGTCGGCGGCGGCGCGCACGGCTGCAACGGCTATCGCCAGATTGAGCCGCCGTCCCGGCGATGCGCCGTGCCCCGGCAGGTCGATCGCGATCACCCGGAACCCCTCGCCACGCAGGGTCGTGATGATGGTGCGCATGTGCTCGGTCCGCGAGCGCCAGCCATGGATGACGAGCACCACCGGCGCGCCATGCCCCACGTCGCTGCGGAAATCGTGGGCGACGACACAGCCTTCCGGCGTTGCGAGCCAGTGGTGCCGGGCCTCTGCCATGAAGGGCGCGGCATCGCCCAGAACGGCGGCCTCGCGCGGCGAAACATTCTGTGGATGCGGCGTACGGCAGAAAAGCTCGAAGGCGGCGCGTCCGGTCAGGCGCGGCGCGATTTGTTCAGCGAGCGCGAATGCGCTACGGAAAAGCAGGAAACCGACGGTTGCCATGGATGTGACTCGCTAGATAGTTCAAGCATGAACAGAATAGTTCAATCATGAACAATAAACAAGCCCTCCCTTGGGACAACCCGCGATTCCGCAACTGGATCGCGATGGTGCGCGCCGAAAAGGCAGTCGTGCGTGAGCTTACGCACGCGCTGGCCCCCTTCGACCTCAAGCTTGGCCAGCTCGATGTGTTGATGAACATCTACCGCCATCCGGGCATGTCCCAGCACGACGTGGCGCGAAAGCTGCTCATCGGCCGGTCGAACATCACCATGCTTCTGCCGCAGCTCGAAAAGCAGGGGCTGATCCGGCGCGAAGGTGACAAGAAGGACAAGCGCGTCATGCGCCTGTTCCTGACGGAGGACGGCGAGGCGCGGCTTATGGAAGCGCTGAAGGTGTACACCGCGCTCATCGACCGCGTCATGGCGCAATCGACGCCGGCCCAGTGCGACGCGATGGGCGAGCAGATGCGACGCATCGAGGAAATGCTCAGCGGCGACGACTAGAGACCCACGTCACCACATCGTTTTCCGGGCGCGCTCCGGCCACTCTGCGTCGTAGGCCTCGCCGTCGATGCGGGCCTGGCTGGTAGCCGCGAGGATTTTGCCCGGCGTCGGAAGGCTTTGCGGATCGACATGCCGGTCCGGATTCCACAATTCCGAACGCACGATCGCCCGCGCGCACTGAAAATAGACCGCCTGGATGGCCACGACGATCACCGAACGCGGCGCCTGCCCGTCGACGGCGAAAGACGTGCAGAGGTCCGGGTCGATGGATAGCGTCGCAGTGCCGTTCACCCGAAGGGTCGTACCCGAACCCGGCACGAGAAACAGCAGGCCGACCCGGCCGTTGCGAACGATGTTCTTCAGCGAATCGACCCGGTTGTTGCCGCGCCTGTCGGGCATGAGCAGCGTGCGCTCGTCTGCCACCCGCACGAAACCGCGCAGGTCGCCGCGCGGCGAACAATCCAGCCCCTCCTGCCCGCTCGTCGCCAGCGCCACGAAAGGCGACGCCTCGACGAAGGCGACATATTCCGGGATCAACCGGTCCAGTTCCTTGACCAGCGACGTCTCGCCCGGCTTGCCGTAGATCGCCTCGAGTTGCTCGACGCTGGTGATTTCGGTCATGTCAGCGCTCCCTCGAAAGCCCCTTGGCGGCCAGTTCGTCCAGATAGGACTGCCAGCGTGATTCCTTTTCATGACCGAGCGTGTGGAAATAGTCCCAGGTGAAGATGCCGGTGTCGTGCATGTCGTCGAAGGTGATGCGCACGGCATAATTGCCGACCGGTTCGACCTTGAGGATCGCAACGTCCTTCTTGCCGGGCACGGTCACCCGCTGATCGGGCGAATGACCCTGAACCTCCGCCGAGGGCGACAGCACTCGCAGCAGCTCGGCCGGAAAGGCGAAAGGCGCATGGCCTGGAAAGGTCACTGTCAGGAGGCGCCTGTCCTTGGATACGCGCAATTCTGTGGGGGCGGTCATTCGCATCGTTCCGGGTTGGTTTCGGCGGCGACACTAGCTCCGCCGATCGTTGCTGGCCATATGCATTGCGGCCCTGGCCCTTGAATTTCCTTGACGATTGCCCGACATTCACAGGTAGAAACGCAAGCGCAACCAACGCGACAGGCGCGAAATTCGCGCCAGAGGAAACGCAGGCCCATGAGCTTTGCCGGCAGCAGCATGATCGATCCGTTCGGACGCTCGATTTCCTATCTGCGCGTCTCGGTCACGGATCGTTGCGACTTCCGCTGCACCTATTGCATGGCGGAGGACATGGCCTTCCTGCCGAAGAAAGACCTGCTCAGCCTCGAGGAACTCGACCGGCTCTGCACCGTCTTTATCGAGAAGGGCGTGAAGAAGCTGCGGTTGACCGGCGGCGAGCCGCTGGTGCGCAAGAACATCATGCACCTCGTGCGCCAGCTCTCGCGGCACCTTGAGAGCGGCGCGCTGGAAGAGCTGACGCTGACCACCAACGGCTCGCAGTTGGCGCGCTTCGCGCAGGAACTCGCCGATTGCGGCGTGAAGCGCATCAACGTGTCCCTCGATACGCTCGACCCCGACAAGTTCCGCACCATTACCCGCTGGGGCGATCTCTCCAAGGTCATGGCGGGCATTGAGGCGGCCGAAGAGGCCGGCCTAAAGATCAAGATCAACGCCGTTGCGCTGAAAGGCTTCAACGATACGGAACTGCCCGAGATGTTGCGCTGGGCGCATGGCCGCGGCATGGATCTGACCGTCATCGAGACGATGCCGATGGGCGAGATCGACGCCGACCGTACCGACCAGTACCTGCCGCTCTCGCAGTTGCGTGCCGATCTGGAGCGCCGGTTCACGCTGACCGACATTCCCTACAAGACAGGCGGTCCGGCCCGTTACGTCGAGATCGCGGAGACGGGCGGACGGATGGGCTTCATCACGCCGCTCACGCATAATTTCTGCGAAAGCTGCAACCGTGTCCGGCTCACCTGCACCGGCATGCTCTATATGTGCCTCGGCCAGAACGACGATGCCGACCTGCGTGCGCCGCTGCGTGCATCCGAAGGTAACGAGCTGCTTTCCAACGCCATCGACGAGGCGATCGGGCGAAAGCCGAAAGGCCACGACTTCGTCATCGACCGGCGCACCAGCAGGCCCGCCGTTGCCCGCCACATGAGCGTCACGGGCGGTTAGCGGCTCAACTCCGGCCCTTATGGCCTCATCATTCGACGATGCTGTCCGTTGCCTTGGCCCGCCCCGGGCCATAGGTCTGTGCCAATACAGAATCGCCGGACCCGCCCTTGTCACTCTCCCCAAACCTGCGCGCCTCGCTTTTTATCGTTATTTCGATGGCGGGCTTCACCATCAACGACGCGATCACCAAGACGCTGGTCGGCAGCATGAACCAGGGCCAGGTGATGCTGGTGCGCGGCCTGTTCGCGACGCTGATGATCGGCGCGCTCGCCTGGAGCCAGGGCGCTTTGCGCAACCCGCGCCAGGCGGCCCATCCTATGGTAGCGTTGCGCGTGACCGGAGAACTCGTCGCGACCGTCCTCTTCCTGATTGCGCTGACCAGAATGCCGCTCGCCAACATTTCCGCCGTGCTGCAGGCGCTGCCGCTGGCGGTTACCATGGGCGCGGCGCTTTTCTTTGGCGAGACGGTTGGCTGGCGGCGCTGGCTGGCGATCGCCGCCGGCTTCACGGGCGTGATGATCATCGTCCGACCCGGGCTGGAAGGCTTCAACGCCTATTCTCTGGTGGCCCTCGTCTGCGTCCTGTTCTGCGCGGTCCGAGACCTTGCAACCAAGCAGATACCTGATGAATTTCCGTCCCTGCTGGTTTCGACGCTTACCTCCGCGGCGATCACCATCGTCGGCGCCTTTCTGATCCCGATCTTCGGGGGATGGACGCCGATGACCACCGGCGAGGTTGGCCTGCTGGCGGCGGCGGCCGTTCTGGTTCTGGTCGGCTACCAGTTCATCATCATGGCGATGCGCCTTGGCGATATCTCCTTCGTTGCGCCGTTCCGCTATACGGCGCTGATCTGGGCGATCCTGCTCGGCTATCTGATCTTCGGCGACATACCCGACGGCATCATGATCCTCGGCGCGTCGATCGTCGTCGGCTCCGGCCTCTACACGCTCTATCGCGAGCGCAGGGTGGGCCGAGAGAAGCCCGCCGCGGAAAGCACCGGGCCCAACATGGCCCCCGACGGGCTTTAAGGTTACAAGCATGACAGGCCCGCTTTTGAACAGAAACACGCCGCCGCATATCCTGACGCTGGTCATCGCCACCGCGACCGGGGCGCTTGCGATGAACGTGTTCCTGCCGTCGCTGCCCGGCATAGCGCGCCATTTCAATGCGGACTACGCGCTCGTACAGCTTGCAGTGTCGCTCTATCTTGCTGCCACAGCCGTGCTCCAGCTCTTCATCGGCCCTGCCTCCGACCGGTTCGGGCGGCGTCCGGTGATGCTCAGCTGTTTCGCGATATTCCTTGTCGGTTCAGTCGCCACGATCTGCGCGCCCACCATCGAGCTGCTGCTTGCTGCGCGGCTGCTTCAGGCGTTCTCCGCCGCCGGCATGGTGCTGTCGCGGGCGATCGTGCGAGACACCGTCAGCACCGACGAGGCAGCCAGCAAGATCGGCTACATCACCATGGGCATGTCGGTGGTGCCCATGGTCGGCCCGGCGATAGGTGGAATTCTCGATGAGATGTACGGCTGGCAGGCGTCTTTCCTGCTGACGCTCGGCTTTGGCGTGCTGGCCTTCGCGGTCGTCTTCTTCGACCTGGGCGAGACGAACCACAGCAGATCGACCAGCATGATGGCCCAGGTGAAGGGCTATCCGGAATTGATGCGTGCACGCCGTTTCTGGGGATACACGCTCACGGCCGCCTTCACTTCGGGCACCTTCTTCGCCTTCCTCGGCGGCGGCCCTTATGTCTCGACCGAGATGCTCGGACTGAGGCCATCCCAATACGGGTACTACTTCGCCCTCATTTCGGTCGGCTACATGGCCGGCAACTTTCTATCCGGCAGGTTTTCCCGCCGCATCGGTATCAACACGATGATGCTCATGGGCTGCACTGCGGCCGTGATCGGGTTGATCGGTGCGCTGAGCTTGTTTGGGGCCGGCTATTATCACGCGCTGTCGCTGTTCGGTCCCACCGTGCTCGTCGGGCTGGGCAACGGTATGACGCTTCCCAACGCCAATGCCGGCATCGTCAGCGTGCGGCCGCATCTGGCTGGCAGCGCTTCGGGTCTCGGCGGCTCGATGCAGATTGGAGGGGGCGCGGTGCTGGCGATGGTGGCGGGCGCACTGCTTGGGCCGCAAACCGGCCCATGGCCACTGCTCTTCGTCATGCTCGGCTCATCCGTGGCGGCGGTGCTCGCCGCGCTCTATGTCATGCATGTCGCGCGCAAGGCGGGCGAAATCTGACGCGGAGGGTGGCAGCTTGGCGCAACGGGTGATCGGCATTGCCGGCTGGAAGAATTCGGGCAAGACGACGCTGACCGAGCGCCTCGTAGCCGAGCTTTCGGCGCGCGGCTGGTCCGTCTCGACCGTCAAGCGGGCGCATCACGAGGCTGACATCGACCGCGAGGGAACCGACAGTTTCCGCCACCGCAGCGCCGGCGCTTCCGAGGTGATGCTGGTGACGCCGTTGCGCTGGGCGCTGATGCATGAACTGCGCGAGGAGCCCGAACCTGACCTCGAAGCCGTCCTTGCAAGGCTTTCCCCCTGCGACCTCGTGATCGTCGAAGGCTACAAAGGCAGTCCGCACCCGAAGATCGAGACGCGGCGCACCGAAGCCAGAGACAAGACACCCTTGCCCGCATCCAGCAACGTGATTGCCATCGCGGTCGATTACGCCATCGCCGATGCCGCCGTTCCCGTCTTCGATCTCGACGCGGTTACGCCCATCGCCGATTTCGTCGAGGCGGTCACCGGCCTTAGGTGATCACGAAGCTACCGCTGCGGAAGCATTTCACGATTGCAATCCTGCTGAAAACAATGGGAATATCGCCTTCAAAGTGCGCGACAAGCCGCACTTGAGACGAGCGCCGTGATCGAAAGAACGCGGCGTATCCATAAGCAGAGAGGAACATTATGCGTATTTCTTCACGAGTTTCGCTGGCCCTGTCGGCCGCGGCCCTTGCCCTCACCATCGGCGCAGCGCAGGCGCAGGAGAAGCTCCGGATCGGCACCGAAGGCGCCTATCCGCCCTTCAACAACCTCACCGCGGACGGCCAGCTCGTCGGCTTCGACATCGATATCGCCAACGCCCTTTGCGAAGAGATGAAGGTCGAGTGCGAATTCGTCACCCAGGACTGGGACGGCATCATTCCCGCGCTGCAGGCCAACCGTTTCGACGCCATCATCGCTTCCATGTCGATCACCGACGAGCGGAAGAAGCAGGTCGACTTCACCAACAAATACTACAACACGCCGCCGGCCATCGTGGCGCCCAAGGACACCGACATCGCCGGCGTCTCGGCCGAGGATCTCGCCGGCAAGACGATCGGCGTCCAGGGTTCGACCACGCACTCCAACTATTCGGAAGCGACCTATACCGACAGCGACGTGAAGCTCTATCCGACCGCCGACGAATACAAGCTCGACCTCATCAACGGGCGCATCGACGCAGCCAATGACGACGTCACCGTGCTTGAGGAATGGCTGGCGACCGAGGAAGGCGCCTGCTGCAAGATCGTCGGCACGATCACGCCGGTTGAAGAAATCCACGGCCCCGGCGCGGGCATTGCCATCCGTCAGGGCGAGGACGAGCTGCGCGAGCGCTTCAACGCGGCGATTGACGCCATCCGCGCCAACGGAAAGTACAAGGAAATCAACGACAAGTACTTCTCCTTCGACGCATATGGCAGCTAAGCGCCAAGCTTGCTGACCTGATAGGCCGAAGGCGGCGGGCGACAGTCCGCCGCCTTCGCGCAAAGCGCCAAACGCAAGCTCGAAGAACGCGGCCGCATGGAGACAACGCTCAAACTGCTCGGTTTCGGAGCGGAAGGCTGGGGCGACGAGATCGCCTCCGGGGTACTCGTCACCGTGTCGCTGGCGCTGGCAACGCTGCCGCTCGGACTTGCGGTCGGCTTCCTGATTGCGCTGGCGAAGCAGTCGCAGGAGCGATCGCTGCGTCTTGCCGCCAACATCTACACCACGATCTTCCGAGGGCTGCCGGAGCTGCTGACGCTGTTCCTCGTCTTCTACGGCGTCCAGCTTGGCGTGCAGCGTCTCGTCGCGCTGTTCAACCCCGGTGCCACCATCGAGATCAACGCGTTCGTCGCCGGCATGGTGGCGCTCGGCGTCGTCTTTTCCTCCTATGCCAGCGAAGTTTTCCTGTCCGCCTTCCGCGCCATTCCGCGCGGCCAGTATGAAGGCGGCTACGCGATCGGGCTCTCCACCTGGCAGACGATGCGGCTGGTCGTGCTGCCGCAGCTCGTGCGCATCGCCCTGCCCGGCCTGTCGAACCTGTGGCTGATCCTGCTCAAGGATACAGCGCTCGTATCCGTGATCGGCCTGTCGGACATCATCCGCCAGTCCGGCATCGCCGCGCGCGTCACCAAGGAGGCGTTCCTGTTCTTTGGCGTCGCCTGCCTTCTGTATCTGGTCCTTGCAATCATCTCCTCCATCGCCTTTGGCATAATCGAGCGCTGGGCGGGCCGCACGGAGCCGGCGCGATGAGCAACACCGCAAGCCGGATCATCGAAACGATGGAGCGCCCGCCGGCACCCGCGCGGCAATGGACCGGGCAGCGCATCGCCGGACACGTTTTCATGGGCTTCTGGGTGCTCGCCGCGCTCGGACTCGCGACCTTCCTTGCAGGCGCGTGGGATAGCGAACTCTTCGCCCGCTACGCACCCAACTACGTTTCCGGCCTGATTGTCACCACGCAGCTCGTGCTGATCTCGATCCTGCTCGGCGCGCTGCTTTCGGCGCCGATCGCCTATGCGCGCACCTCGCGCAACAAGTTCCTGGCATGGCCTGCCTACGCCTATGTCTATTTCTTCCGCGGCACGCCGCTGCTGGCGCAGACCTTCCTCATCTATTACGGGCTCGGCTCGTTCCGGCCGCAGCTCGAGGCGCTCGGTTTGTGGACCTTCTTCCGCGAGGCCTGGTATTGCGCCGTTCTCGCCTTCACGCTCAACACCGCCGCCTATCAGGCCGAAATCCTGCGCGGAGCGGTGCAGAGCGTGCCGCGCGGGCAATGGGAAGGCGCGGCGTCGCTTGGCCTGCACAGGTTCCAGACGCTGCAGAAGATCATCCTGCCGCAGGCGCTTATCGTGGCGCTCAGGCCCTACGGCAACGAGATCATCCTGATGATCAAGGGCTCGGCCATCGTCGCGATCATCACCGTCTACGACCTGATGGGCGAGACGCGACGCGCCTATTCGCGTACCTTCGATTTCCAGACCTATATCTGGGCAGCCGTCATCTACCTTGCGATCGTGGAGACGCTGCGTAACATTATCGACTGGATCGAGCGCCGCATCACCAGACATCTCAAGCGCTGACGCGGCTTTTCAGCACCACACTGCACGAAAGGGAGCCGGCATGGCCAAGGTAGCATTTCTGGGATTGGGCGTGATGGGTTATCCGATGGCCGCGCATCTGAAGAACAAGGGCGGTCATGACGTCACCGTCTACAACCGGACCAAGGCCAAGGCCGAGAAGTGGGTGGACGAGCACGGCGGCGAAATGGCGCTGACGCCGGCAACCGCCGCAGCCGACAAGGATTTCGTCTTCGCCTGCGTCGGCAATGACGACGACTTGCGTTCTGTCACACTGGGTTCCGACGGCGCTTTCGGCGCGATGAAAAAAGGCGCGATCTTCATCGACAACACGACGGCTTCGGCGGAAGTTGCCCGCGAGCTCGACGAGGCCGCCAAGGAGCGCGGTCTCGGCTTCATAGATGCACCCGTTTCCGGCGGCCAGGCGGGCGCGGAAAACGGCGTGCTGACGGTGATGTGCGGCGGCGACGAAGCGACTTTCGACGAGGCGAAGCCTGTGATCAATGCCTATGCACGCATGGTCGGGCTGATGGGCCCGGCCGGCGCCGGCCAGCTCACCAAGATGATAAACCAGATCTGCATTGCCGGCCTCGTACAGGGGCTGTCTGAGGGCATCCACTTTGGCAAAAGGGCCGGGCTCGACATCGAGAAGGTCATCGACGTCATCTCCAAGGGCGCGGCAGGATCCTGGCAGATGGAAAACCGCCACAAGACGATGAATGCCGGCAAGTACGATTTCGGCTTCGCGGTCGACTGGATGCGCAAGGATCTCGGCATCTGCCTCGCCGAAGCCGACCGCAACGGCGCGAAGCTGCCCGTCACCGCACTGGTCGACCAGTTCTACAAGGACGTCCAGCAGATGGGCGGCAAGCGCTGGGACACGTCCTCGCTGCTGGCGCGGCTGGAGAAGTAGGCTCCGGCCATGAATGCCCTGTCGCGCGGTTCCACGGCCGATGACGTCCTTGTCCATCTGAAATCGCTCGGCTCGGAAGAAAACCGGCAGGGCATGCTGCGCTACGGCATCCGCATCGAGCGCGCGCTGGGCATTTCGCACGGTGAGCAACGGCGCATCGCCAAGGCGATCGGTCGCGACCACGAACGCGCCTTCGCGCTCTGGGATTCCGGTATCACGGAAGCGCAGTTCATCGCCTCGTTGACTGCCGACCCCAAGCGCTTCACAGCGAATGACGCGCGGCAATGGGCGGCGGAATTCGATTCATGGGACATCGTCGACGGGGTCTCCGACCTCTTCGTCGACACCGACCACTGGCTGACCCTCATCGACGACTTCGCCGAGGACGAGCGCGAGTTCGTCCGCCGCACCGCCTTCGCGATGATGGCTTGGTCGGTGGTTCATCGGAAGAAGGAGCCGGCGGAAACCTTCCTGCGCTTTCTCGCGACCATCCGCCGGCACGCAGACGACGAGCGCAATTTCGTCAGGAAAGCCGTGAGCTGGGCCTTGCGCTCGATCGGCAAGCGATCCGCGCAGCTCAATGCCGCCGCCCTGGATCTCGCGCGCGAATTCGCGGCGTCTGAAGACAAGACCCGTCGCTGGATCGGCAAGGATGCCGTGCGCGACCTCACCTCGGAAAAGACCAGGCAGCGTCTCGAACGCATCGCCAACAAGGTCTCGCCCAAGCCGCGCAAAGCCTGAGCGGCCAGAAATCGCGCTGCCACCCCAGCCAAAAGTCTCCTGTTAACCATTTGCCCGCTAGCCTGACGGCGAAACTCAGGAGGGGATACGGGCGTGGGCAATGCTGAGGTGCGGGCTTTCCCGCTACATCGTCAACGGAAACTGGTGAGCGGCATCGCTCGCGTGCTTGGCTCCAAGCAGGGAGACGAGGCCACGCTGTTCTGGCGTGAGACTGCGAAGAGCCTTCTGCAGCGGCTCATCGCGAACGGCGTGCGACAGGCAGCCGCCGAGGACGAGGTACGCGCCCTGCTCCACGTCGTGCTCTCGGAGCTCGAGACGGACGCGGCCACGGCAAGGGGCTGACGACGGCGCTGGGCCGCCGTCAGGAGCGCTTGGAACCGCCACACTGATCCAGTCAGTTCTGCGTCGTCGAAAGGCCTTGCATGGTACGATAGTGTTCGGCGATTTCGTCGCTGGTCGTCAGCCATACGCCTTCGTGCGATGCGATATATTCAAGCGCCTTGTCGAGGTACTTAGCCCGAAACGCCTGGCCCGTCACGAATGGGTGCAATGCCAGCGCCATTACGCGCCCCGAGGCAGCGCCATCGGCGTAAAGCTGATCGAACTGATCGACGACTGTCCGAAAAAATTCATCGCCCGTAAGCCCGCTGGACCCGAACAACATCAGGTCGTTCAGTTCAACGGAATACGGCACCGATATCATCCCTGGAACATTCAGCTCGAAGGGCTGGTCGTCGGCCGTCCAGTCGAGGACGTAGGAAAGACCAAGCCTGCTCAGAATCTTTGGGGTTTCGAAGGTCTCCGTCAGCCCCGGCCCCATCCAGCCATGCGGACGTTGGCCTGTCGACTTTTCGATCGTCGCCAGCACGTTTTCGAGGAAACGAAGTTCTTCGTCCGGCGCCATGTCGGTGTGAAGCACTGAGTTCGTCTTTCCGTGTGCGAGCCAGGCCCAGTTGCGCTGCCTGCCGGCCTCGACGATCTGCGGATAATGGACTGCTGCATCGGAGTTAAGCAGGACCGAGGGGCGGACGCCATGTCTGTCAAAGCTCTCGATCATTCGCCAGATGCCGACGCGGGGGCCATAGTCGCGCCAGCCATGATTGAGTGGGTCCGGCTGCAGCTGGGCCGTGCCTTCCCAGATGCTCGTTGACGGCTTGCCCAACTCGAAATGCTCGACATTGAGCCCGATATAGAAGGCCACCCGCGCACCATTTGGCCAAGATACATGGGGTCGATCGACGATCGGGGAGTAATTGTAGAGTGAGTTATCCATAGCGAGATCCTTGTCTTTCATCCCTAGTTGGCAGGCGTATCGCGCCATACAGGGACGCAGGCCGAAGGTGGCGGCTTGTCTCATTTCAGACAATCTGGCTATAGTTCCGATCATTTCGGAATATATTTCTGCTATTGGATTGCAAGATGGATCACTTGGGCGCGATCAGTGCGTTTGTAGATGCTGCCGATGCCAGGAGCTTCACTGTCGCAGGCCGTCAGCTTGGTCTGTCCGCCTCCGCTGTCGGCAAGGCCATCACCCGCCTTGAAGAGCAGCTTGGGGTCCGCCTCTTCCATCGTTCCACGCGGAGCATCACCCTCACCGAAGAAGGTGCGATGTTCCTCGAACGCTGCCGGCGCATCCTTTGTGAAATCGAGGTTGCGGAACTGGAACTGGCGCAGACCCAAAAGACACCGCGCGGAAGCCTTCGCATAAGCCTGCCGATTGTGAATGCGCTTACGGTGCCGACGCTCACCGCCTTCATGCGCGCATATCCGGATGTCCACCTTGACCTCGATTTCAGCGACCGGATTGTCGACATTGTCGATGAGGGGTTTGACGCCGTTATCCGGGCCGGCGAAATTTCGGATTCGCGACTGATGAGCCGTACCTTGGGAGAATTCCGGCTCAAACTTGTCGCCGCGCCGGTTTATCTGTCTCGTTCTGGTCTTCCCCAAGTGCCGGAGGATCTAGCCAGTCACGACTGCCTGCTTCATCGGTTTGCGACCAGCCGTAAATTCGAGCGCTGGCCGCTTCACCGCAATGGCGCGGAACTCGACATCGACTTGGCCCCGACCGCCATCGCGAACACGATCGAGCCACTGCTCCTCATGGCTGAAGGAGGCCATGGCATTGCCTGTCTGCCGGACATCCTTGTCAGCGAACAGGTGCGCGCCGGCAAGCTGGTGACGATCCTCGATGACTACGTCGCACATGTCGGCCTGATGCGGATCATCTGGCCGTCAAGTCGTTATCTGTCACCCAAGCTCCGGTGCTTTATCGATTTCATGGCCGAGAATTTCCTGCCGCGCTGACCGTCTCAATACTCGGACAACACCGCTACGATCGATCCCGCGCTGCGTCCACAAACGCATCGAATATACGCAGGCCCGGATGATCTTCGCCGGCCAGCTTTTCGGGATGCCATTGTACGCCCATTGCGAAGGTCTGTGAGGGCACCTCGATGCCTTCGATCACGCCGTCCGGTCCGCGGGCGGTGACGACCACATCCGCGGACGCCTCGACGATCGCCTCGCGGTGGAAGGTGTTCGCGCTGAACGTCTCCTTCGCGAAAACCTCTGCCATCCTTGTGCCGGGCTGAATGAGCACCTCGTGACGCAGGTCCTTCTGGTCATGGTTCAGCGCATCCGGCCATGAGGCATGCACGTCCGAAACCATTCGGCAGCCGTTCAGGCATGCCAGCATCTGCATGCCGTTACAGATGCCCAGCACCGGTTTGTCGCGCGCCAGAAAGCCTTCCATCAGCGCCATCTCGACGGACAGCCGATCTGAGGCCGGGTATTGCGACCGGTCGCCGTCGACGTACCAGGGTTCGGGAAATTCGATGCGCCCGCCGACGCTGAGAAACCCGTCGAACTGCTCGACCGTCTGGTCGACGATCTCAGGCAGGTAGGGAATGCCGAAAGGCGCGCCGCCAGCGCGGCCCACAGCGGAGAAATAGGCTTTCGACGTCTCGTAGGCGGTGCCGCCAGCACTAGTGTTTTCGTCCATGATCACGGCGATCATCGGCTTGCGTTTCATGTGCTCGTACCTGCCTGGCGCGTGGTTTCTTCGAAAGACTCTCGCCAGACGATAGTCGACAAATCAGCCGAACATGCAACGTGGTTCGGGCAGCCCACACTGCGCAAATCCGTCGGGCCAGCGCCGCATGGCGCGCCCTTTCCCACGACCGTTCGTTCACGTCGGGGCCGAATTGCGCTTATCGGGCCGACTTATGCGGCGCGTTCGCCGGCTTCCTTGTCGAGCACCAGATAGTCGAGCGGAAGCTGCGTCGTGTTCTTGATCTGCTCCATGGCAAACGCGGACGATACGTCGCGAATCTCGATCTTGGCGATCAGCCGCTTGTAGAAGGCGTCATAAGCAGCGATGTCGGGCACCACCACCCGCAGCAGATAGTCGACCTCGCCGCTCATGCGGTAGAACTCAACGACCTCGGGGAACTCCTGGATCACCTCGGCGAAACGCTTCAGCCATTCCATGCTGTGCGCGTTGGTGCGGATCGAGACGAACACGTTGACGCGGGTGTTCACCTTCACCGGGTCGAGGACCGCCACGCGCCGCTGGATTACGCCCTCCTCCTCGAGCTTCTGGATACGCCGCCAGCACGGCGTGGTCGAAAGGCCCACCTTCTTCGCCACGTCGGCGACGGCCAAGGTCGAGTCCTCCTGCAAGAGGCGGAGGATTTTTTTGTCGAGGCGGTCCATTTCGAAACTCCGGTGGAATTTCATGCCATGATGAGAGCAAAACTTTGCCTCGACAAGAAACTTCTTCTCATAGAAAGGCGCTTTGGCGCGTGAAACGCCTAAGCGTGGCGGTCGAGGCGCATTGCGATTTCGCGGCGGAGCACCGGCAGCAAATCGCTATCGAACCAGGGATTCTTTTTCAGCCATGCCGTGTTGCGCCAGGAAGGGTGCGGCAGCGGCAGCACGCGCGGGATTTCGTTGCGCATGAAGATCGTGCGCCAGTCGGCCACCGTCTCGGTGAGCGAAGCCCGCCGCGCATCGCCGATATGCCAGCCCTGCGCGTAGAGCCCGATGGCCAACACCAGTTCCACCTGCGGCATCGCGGCAATCAAATCGGCCCGCCAAGCCGGCGCGCATTCGCGGCGCGGCGGCAGATCGCTTCCCTTGGCGTCCTGCCCTGGAAAGCAGAACCCCATCGGCGCGATGGCAAAGTTCTCCGGGTTATAGAACTCTTCACGCGTGACACCCAGCCAGTCGCGCAGGCGATCGCCGGAGCGGTCGTTGAACGGCTGGCCGGTGGCATGAACCCTCGTGCCGGGCGCCTGCCCGGCAATCAGGATACGAGCCGTGGACGACGCTGTGACCACTGGGCGCGGCTCGTGCGGCAAAGGACGCGCCGGGTTGGCCGGCGCATCCCGGCACAAGCGGCAGGCGCGTATGCGTTCGACGAGCTCTGCCAGTTCTTCGTCCATCAGGCCGCAGCACTCGGCCGCGAGGCGACCGTCGCATACCAGCGCCGCACATTGGCGCACTCGTCCGGCACAGCGATGCGGGCGGGCTTCATGAAGTCGATGCCGATCATTCCCGTGATGTCGGCGATGGAGAAAGTGTCGCCGGCGATGAACTCGCGATCGGCAAGCTCGCCGTCAAGGAAAGCGAGGAAATCCAGTACTTTGGGTTTGTTTGCTTCACCCCATTCGGCAATCTGCGGTATCTCCCATTCCTTCATGGCGGGATGCAGGTGACGGAAGGCGCTGGCAACGGCACTGAGGAAATTCAGCTCCATCCGGCGCTGCCACATCTCGACCTTCGCCTTGCCGACCGCCCCCTTGCCGAACAGCGGCGGCTCGGGGTGCGTTTCTTCGAAATAGCGGCAGATCGCGACCGATTCGGTGATGACCGTGCCGTCATCGAGTTCCAGCACGGGCAGCCGCCGCAGCGGATTGCGGCTGGCGACTTCGGGCGAGCGATGGCCCATCGCGCCCATGTCGACCGGCACCAGCGGCACTTCGATGCCCTTCTCCGCCAGAAAGATGCGCACCCGGCGCGGATTGGGCGCACGCCCACCATCGTAAAGCTTCATCTGGTCTCTCCTCCGTCCGTTTCCTGTCCACTCATGTTGCCCTTAAAAAGGGATCGCAACCAATCCCCGATCGCCGAAAGCCCGTCATGCGAGACCTCCGCCATGCCGCCGTGAATGCGGCGCCAGTCCTGCGGGCGCTCGAAAGAACCGGCCCAGAGGCCACGGCCGGCGTCTCGCGCCGACCGTTCGGCATCCCCATGGTCGCCATAGGCGACGGCCCAGCCGCGCTCCACCATCGAGCGGTTCAAGTCGACGCCTCCGGCCTTGCAACTTGCGAGCAGCCGGTCATAGCGGTCGCGCCGCCTTGCCTCGCACGTGACCGGCCGTCCGCCGATCAGTTCTGCCAGCGCGTTGCGCGCTTCGCGCCCGCAGGCATAGTCGCCGCGCGGACCAACGCAGGTCTGGCCGAGTTCCGGCGCATCGATGCCGATCAGTCGCAGCCGCGCGCCGCCGAGCGTCAGGGAATCGCCGTCCACCACCTGCGGCATGCCGGATCTGGTCTCGGCCGTTCCGAAACGCTCGTGTCCGGCAACGAAGGCCAGCGCGGCAAGTATCGCGACAGCCAGCGCCAGGTCCAGAAACAGCCGGACGAACGACCTTGGTTTGCGCCGGCGCGCGTAGCGGTTGCGGCTCTTCAAGGCCATCTACGGAAGGGTCTCTTAATCATTCCGCGTTAGCGTGCCGCAACGAAAGTATCGCGCGAAAATCGTAATCTTCCATGGCGTTACAACGCTCAAACGCAACCGACAAGAACATTGTGGACCGCACCAAGGCGCACCGCAACAGTGACGTTGCGCGCGCGGTGCGGCGCACGCGCGACAGGCTTGCCCAGCAGGCTGGCAATCCGGTCTACGATCGCGAACTGCTGAAACTGCACGCCCGCGCGACGATCAACACGGCGCTCGCCATCCCCCTCACCGTCATGGCCGTCACGGCGGCGGGGCTGTTTGTCGGCGTCGGTTTCACCATTGTTGCATGGGCGCTGGTCACCATCGCCTGCTACGGCGGGCTCGCGTTGATCGCCCGAGGGGTGGACCGCACCGAAACCGCCGAAATCAACGCCAAGAAGGTTCGGCGCGCCTTTCTTTTCGGCCATTTCGTCAGCGGCATCGGCTGGAGCTATTTCGCATGGATCGCCTGCAATGAATGTCAGGTCGATCAGTTTCCCGTGCTCAAGGCCGTGGTCCTGCTTCTGGTCATGGCGGCAACCGCGATCATCTCGTCGGCGCTCAGCGGTGCGCTGGCCACCACATTCGCGCTCCCGGTCGGCATCTTTGCCACTTCGGTCGCCATGTCGAGCGGCTGGCAGCCTGTAGAAGCAATCATGGCAGGCCTGCTCGTCATATCGCTGCCGTTCTTCAGCTATGTTGCCGGCCACCTGCATTCAGCCAGCGTGATGCTACTGTCGTTCCGCGCCGAAAAGGATGGCCTGATCGCCGAGCTGGAGACGGCCAAAGCGATGTCTGACGAGGCACGCAGACGTGCCGAAGAAGCAAACCTCGCCAAATCGCGCTTCCTGGCGACCATGAGCCACGAACTGCGCACGCCCCTCAACGCCATTCTCGGCTTTTCCGAGGTCATGGCGAACGAGGTGCTCGGTCCGATGCAGAACGATACCTATCGCGACTATGCGAAGGACATTAACGGCTCCGGCCGCCACCTCCTGCACCTCATCAACGAAATCCTCGATCTATCGCGCATCGAAGCCGGCCGCTACCAGCTTAGCGAAGAGCCGATGTCGCTTGAAGCCGTCGTCGAGGAATGCTGCCACCTGATGGAGCTGAAGGCGCGCAACAAGGATATTCGCCTCGTGCAGCAGTTCGAACCGAACCTGCCGCGCATCTTCGCCGATGAACGATCCTTGCGGCAGGTGACGCTGAACCTGCTGTCGAACGCGGTCAAGTTCGCGCCCAGCGGCAGCGAAGTGCGCGTGCGCGTCGGCTGGACGGCTGGCGGCGGCCAGTACATCTCGGTGAAAGACAATGGTCCCGGCATACCCGACGACGAGATTCCGGTCGTGCTGTCGGCGTTCGGCCAAGGTTCGATCGCCATCAAGAGCGCGGAACAAGGCACCGGGCTCGGGCTGCCGATCGTCCAGGGGCTGATCGCGCTGCATGGCGGCGAGTTCCAGCTTCATTCCAAGCTGCGCGAAGGCACGGAAGCCATCGCGATCCTGCCGCCATATCGCATCATGGAAGAACTGCCGGCGCTGCCGACCGAAAAGGTTGCCGCGGCCGGCGGCAGGCGGCGCTAAGTCCGGACAACCATGCCGGAATGCACCAGGGCAGCGTTCTTCACGATCCCCGCCGCAAGTGCGGCGCCGATCCCCTCCCCGTCGCCGAGCGACAGATCAAGAAGTGGCCGGAGCCCCATCAGCCGTGCCGCGCGGGCCATTCCCGGCTCGGTCGAGCAATGCGCGAGCAGGCAATGGTCGATCGCGCCCGGTCCTGCCGCCTTCAACACGGCCGCGGCGGCCAGCGCCGCGTAGCCATCCAGGATTACCGGCACCTTCTCGACGCGGGCGGCAAGGATCGTGCCAGCGATCGCTGCGAATTCGCGGCCGCCCAACCTGCGCAGGGCTTCGAGCGGGTCTTTCAGGTTCGTTCCGTGGTGGGCGATTGCCTTTTCCACCACCTCCACCTTGCGCGTAATCATCTCATCGTCGGCACGAGCGCCCGGCCCGACCCAGTCGGCCGCGTCACCACCGAACAGGGCCGCCATCAGGGCAGCCGCCGAAGTCGTGCCGCCGGCACCCACGCCGCCAACGCAAAGCAGGTCTATGCCGCCCGCCACCGCTTCCATGCCGAAGGCCATGGTGGCCGCGCAGCCGCGCTCGTCCAGCGCCGGCTCGGCGGTGATGTCGCCCACCGGCATGTGCAGCGCGAGGTCGAATATCTTCAGTCCGAGATCGTTGGCGGCGCAGAGCTGGTTGACGGCCGCGCCACCGGCCGCCGCGTGCTCGATCATGGCTTGCGTTTCGTCGGCCACGCGGCGCGAAACGCCATGCCGGGTCATGCCGTGTGTGCCGGCAAACAGGGCTACCAGCGGGCGAAGCACCTGCGGGTCACGCCCGGTCCAGGCTGACAGCCATTCGGCTATCTCGCAGAGGCGCCCGAGCGAAGGTCCCTGTCTCGACAGCATCTCGTTGCGTGCCGCCGCACGGTCGCGCGCGGCCACACTCGGCCCGGGCAAGGTTTTCAGAAGCTGGCGGTAATCGTCGAAGGGCAGTCCGGTGGTCATGGCAGGTCCGGTTCAATTGAAGTCGGCCCGCAATAGCCGCTCGCGGCGCGGCGCACAATGCAACAGCCGGGCTTTCAGTCGGCCCAGACGATCGGACGCTCGTAGATGGCGGCGGTAATGTCGGAATTGCTGCTGCCGCAGTTGGCTGTCATGCCGACCTTGGCGAAACCCTGCGCCAGATAGAAGGCGACGGCCCTTGCATTGGCCTCCTCGACCTCCAGTCGCACCTTGTCGGCGTCGGGAAAGCAGCTTTCGATCTCGTCCAGCAAGAGGCCGCCGATGCCCCTGCCCTGAAAGTCCGGCTGAACGTAAAGCTGATGCAGCATCACGGTCTTGCCGTCATCGGCGGCCGAGGCGAAGGCCATGCCGCCGATGCGCTCGCCGTCGTCGGCAACCAGAAACTCGGAGTTAGGCCTGATCAGCCGCGCCTCGAGCGACGGGATCGAATGCCAGTCGTCGGTGATCGCGGTCACCCGTTCCGGGCCGTAGATCGCATCGTAGGTGTCGTGCCAGGTGTCGACCAGCAGGGCGCGCACGGCTTCGATGTCCCGCGATGAGGCCGTGCGCACGAACATGGCTATTCGATCCCGAGGCGAGCCTTGACCAGGTCGTTCACCGCCTGCGGATTCGCCTTGCCGCCGGTGGCCTTCATCACCTGGCCGACGAACCAGCCGGCAAGCGTCGGCTTGGCCTTGGCCTGCTCGACCTTTTCCGGGTTGGCGGCGATCACCTCGTCGACGGCTTTCTCGATGGCGCCGGTGTCGGTCACCTGCTTCATGCCGCGGCTTTCGACCAACGCACGCGGGTCGCCGCCCTCGTTCCAGACGATCTCGAACAGGTCCTTGGCGATCTTGCCGGAGATCGTGCCTTCCTTGATCAGGTCGATGACTGCGCCGAGCTGATCGGGCGAAACCGGGGTCTCTTCAATATCCTTGCCGGATTTGTTCAACTGGCCCAGCAGGTCGTTGATGACCCAGTTGGCTGCCGCTTTGCCGTCGCGGCCGGCCGCGACCTTCTCGTAATAATCGGCGATCGCCTTCTCAGAGACCAGAATCGATGCGTCGTAGGCCGACAGGCCCAGGCTCTCGACGAGCCGCGCCTTCTTGTCATCCGGCAGTTCCGGCAGATGTTCAGCCAGCGCGTCGACATAGGCCTGGTCGAATTCGAGCGGCAGCAGGTCGGGATCCGGGAAATACCGGTAGTCGTGCGCTTCTTCCTTGGAACGCATCGACCGGGTCTCCCCCTTGTTCGGGTCGAACAGCCGCGTTTCCTGATCGATCGAGCCGCCGTCCTCCAGAATGCCGATCTGGCGACGGGCCTCGTACTCTATCGCCTGTCCGACGAAGCGGATGGAGTTGACGTTCTTGATCTCGCAGCGCGTGCCGAAGTCTCCGCCCGGTCGGCGCACCGACACGTTCACGTCGGCGCGCATCGAACCCTCGTCCATGTTGCCGTCGCAGGTGCCGAGATAGCGCACGATGGTGCGCAGCTTGGTCAGATACGCCTTCGCCTCGTCCGACGAGCGCATGTCGGGCTTGGAAACGATCTCCATCAGCGCGACGCCAGAGCGGTTGAGGTCGACGAACGACATCGTCGGGTGCTGGTCGTGCATCGACTTGCCCGCATCCTGCTCCAGATGCAGCCGCTCGATGCCGACCTCGATGTCCTCGAAATTGCCCTTCTTGTCGGGCCCGACCGAGATCGTCACCGTGCCCTCGCCGACGATCGGCTGCTTGAACTGCGAAATCTGGTAGCCCTGCGGCAGGTCGGGATAGAAGTAGTTCTTGCGGTCGAACACCGACTTCAGGTTGATCTGCGCCTTCAGACCCAGCCCGGTGCGGATCGCCTGGCGCACGCATTCCTCGTTGATGACCGGCAGCATGCCCGGCATCGCCGCGTCGACGAGGCTGACATTGGCATTCGGCTCCGCGCCGAAGGCGGTCGAGGCGCCAGAGAACAGCTTTGCCTCGGAGGTCACCTGAGCATGAACCTCCAGGCCGATGATGATTTCCCAGTCGCCGGTCGCACCCGCGATCAGGCGCTTGGGGTCGGGTGTGCGGGTATCGATGATCGTCATGGAGGTCCGGTTCGCTGTGGCGTTGTCGCGCTTTCGCGCCTTTCTGCATGCGGCTTTCGCTAGATCAAAGCGCGCGTCCATGCAAGCGATTCGCCCTTGTCAGGCTGCGGCGGGCGGCCGTGGCTGCCCACATCTGGACGCCGCGGACGATCTCGCCTATGTAGCGGGTGCATTCTAGGGTGTTTTATGTCCACCAGCTTTGAGTCCCGCTAAAGCCCTGACGTCCAATCGTCAGGGCATGAAAACCGAGAAACGACGCCCCGCAGACGCGGCGGCGTGATTGTCGTTCGGCCTTTGGCCGGGTTTTCGGGACTTTTTCCAATGAACATCACACGCGCTGAACAGCGCATCCTCCACCTGTTGGCGCAGGGCGGATGGATCGAACTCGAGAAAGACGAGCAGGGCCGTATCGCGGCAGCTCATTGCCACACGCGCGACAACTGGCGTTTTGCCGGTTTCGATGTCGACCTTTTCCGCAGGCTGAAGCGGCGCAACGCCGTAGCCTCGAAAGGCGGCGGGCCCTACCGCATCACGCGGCGCGGCCTCGAACTGGTGCGCGCCCGGCAGGACAACCGCTGATCCGTCCGCAAACCCGTCGGGGCCAACCGGCCCCGGCGGGCGTCAACCCTATGCGGTCGCGATATATTCCCTGATCTGCTCGGCCTCGCGCTCGACTTCCTCGATGCGCAACTTCACCACGTCACCGATGGAGATGATGCCGTCCAGTTGCCCGTCCTTTTCAACCGGCAGGTGGCGGAAACGGCCCCGCGTCATGATTTCCATCACTTCGTTGACGGTATTGGCTTCCCGGCAGGTGCTGACCTTTGCCGTCATGGCCTTGTCGACGGTCAACGACAGCGCCTCCGTGCCAAGTTCGCCCACGGCCCTCACGATGTCGCGCTCCGAGAGGATACCGCGGATCTTGCGGTCGCCCGCCGTTACCACCACCGCGCCAATGCGCCGTGCGCCCAGAAGCTGGGCGGCCTGCGCCAACGTCGCGCCGGGCTCCAGTGTAACAACGTCGCGACCTTTTTCCTCCAGTATCAACCTGACCGTCATCGCACGCTCCTCTCGGCTTGTTGGTCCGCGATGGCACATGGTGCGCTCGGCTCGAACCGTTTTCAAGAGTACTGCAACGTGTTAGTCGGGCCGGGCGCGGCGGACAAACAGCCTGACGAGAAAGAAACCGGCCAGGAAGCCACCGATATGGGCCTCCCATGCGATCGGGTTTTCGGACCCCGGTGCGCCAACGCCAAGCCCCATAACGAGATTGACCACCATCCAGACTGCCAGGAACGTGACGACGGCGCGCGAGCGGAAGACGGCAGGGATCGAGAGCACCGGTCCCGCGAATGCACCCCGCCCCTGGCGGCGGTCGATCTGGAATCCGAAGCGCGCGGCAGCACCCATCATACCTGAGATAGCGCCTGATGCGCCGACCAGCGGCGCGGGATCGACCGGGTGCAGCACGAAATGCAGTCCCACCGCCGCAAGCGAGGTAACCAGCCAGAACGCAAGGAATCGCGCCACGCCGATGCGGTTGGCCAGCGGCGAGCCGAAGGCAGCCAGCCAGACCATGTTCACGACCAGGTGCGCGATGCCGCCATGGAGGAAGGCGTACGTCCATGGCCCCGCGAACGCGTAAAGGTCGAGGGCGTAACCGCCGGTGTAGCGAATCGGGATGAATGCGAAGCGCAGTATCACTTCGAAGTCCTGCCGGTCGGTCAGGAGATAGGCGCGCACCAGGTGAATGCCGACACAGATGGCAAGCAGCGCGATCACGACCTTCGGCAGGTTGAACACCGGCTCGCGCTGCGGTGCCGATTCGCCGTTTTCGGCGATCTCGTCCTCGACGGGACGGCTTTGCGGATCGGAATCGGAAGACATGGCTGACAATCTGCAACGGGTCCTGTGCGCTAGCACCCTGTCGCGCAAATGAAAAGCCGTCCGGGTTTCCCCGAACGGCTTTGGTCGAGCCCCCTGCTCACCCCCAAGATTTCTTCTGACTGGAGTTCCCGCCGAAGCGTCGTCCCCTTGGAGTGAATGGAAGGTGTCACGCCCGCGTTTGCCCGGCAACGTAAACCCTTTGTTAACCTTAACGAACCGGAACGCCGTGAACAACGGTTAACGGGACTGGCACGGGTTCTGCCTGTCCGTCCATGTAGCACATCGGAGGGATTCGTTTCTGTTCACCGATGAAACAACCGCACAGGGACAAGGGGCGGCAGAAAGCATGAAACAGGAAGGATCGATCGCGTTGTTCCAATACTGGAACAGGTTGCGCAAGGGGCGGCCTGCACCGCGGCGCACCGAGATCGAACCGGCGGACATCAAGACCCTGCTGGCCGATACATTCATCCTGGAGAAGGACACGCGTGGCGAACCGGTCTTCCGGCTCGCAGGAACCCGCCTGTGCGCAACCTACGGGCGCGAACTCAAGGGCTACTCCTTTCCGTCCATCTGGGCGCGTCGCGACCAGCGCATGATTGCACGCGTGGCGCACAGCGCTTTCCAAGAGAAATCCGTCGTCACGGTCACCTATGAAGGTCTCAGCCAGGGTGGAAAGGTCAATCTATTCGAGATGGTGCTGCTGCCGCTCGAAGGCGGCCTGGGAAGCCCCCGCTCGCTCGGCGCCATCACCCCGCTCGCCAAGCCCTACTGGCTGGGCGCGGATCCGATCGTCGAAGGCCGGGTCGACACGCTGCGTGTCGTAGATCCAGACCACGAATCGGTGTTTTCAACCGCACGTCCGACGATGCCTGTGCCGCCCATCGCGCCCGGCGCTGCGCACATCATCGGCAGCGAGCCGCAAAGCCCGGAACACGGCCGTCGCATCCGCCACCTCGTCGTCTTCGATGGCGGCAAAGACGGTTAACTTGTCGCACAGCCGACACCTTCGGCTTACCGGATATTAACCGATCCGAGAATAACGTTTCGCCATGCGCGAAGCATGGAAATGAGCGAGGCGGATTCGAGCATGATTTTAGCGGCGAACCACACAGCGCCGTCACGAACGGAAAGACGCAACTTTCAGCGCGTGCCGGTGAAAGTGTACGGCCGTTACATGCTTGAAGACCGGTCCGAACACCCATGTCAGGTGATCGACATGTCGCCGGGCGACGTCTCGTTCTTGTCAAACCATCCCGGCCAGCTCGGCGAGAAGGTCATTGCCTATCTCGACCATATCGGTCGCGTGGAGGGCGTGGTGACGCGACGCCTCGAAACCGGCTTCGCGATGACGATCCTGGCTTCGGAGCGCAAGCGCGACAAGCTTGCCGCGCAGCTTACGTGGCTTGCCAACAGGCACGAACTCGACCTGCCGGAAGATCGCCGTCACGAACGCGTATCGCCGCGCAATCCGATGACCGTGCTCCACATGGGCGACGGCCGCCAATACAAGTGCCGTATCATCGATCTTTCCCTTTCGGGCGCCGCGATCGAGCTCGACGTCAAGCCAGCCTTGGGCGTCGAAGTGACGCTCGGCAACATGCGCGGCCGCGTCGTCCGACACTTCGACGACGGCATCGCCATCGAGTTTGCGATGGTGCAGCGGGAAGAAACGCTCGCCGCGCACTTCAGCGGCCACTAGCCCCTATCTCACAATCCATGCTTTCAAGGCCGGCCATTGCGCCGGCCTCTTGCATTTGCGGCATCGGGACTGCAACCCCGAATTGCCTACAATTTTAATCAGAATCTATTCTATTTTTATTCTTATTATATTCGCAGTTACACAAATAACTCTCTTGTTTTGAGGCAAGTTATACTTCGCTCTTTTGCGCGGAATAAATTCCCGTCTGCCATAGTGATCTCGTCAAAGGGGAGACGACACTATGGGGACCAGAACAGGGATGCTGCATGCGGCGACAGCCGCCGTCATGCTGGTTAGCGGTGCGCAGGCCGCATCGGCGCAATCTTTCATGCCAACGGGTGGGCTCTCGACGCAGCCGGTCGGCCATTACGAATTCTGCCAGCGCGAGCCGCGCGAGTGCACCAGCACGGCACATGCCGGTCCGGTCGATCTGACACGGCCGCTCTGGGCGAAGATCGTTGAGGTCAACAACATCGTCAACACGACGGTGACGCCGCGCACCGACATGGAGCTCTGGGGCGTCGAGGAGCGGTGGACCTATCCGGTCAACGGCTATGGAGACTGCGAGGACTACGTGCTCGAAAAGCGCCGCCGCCTCATCAAGGCAGGGGTGCCGGCCTCAAACCTTCTCATCACCGTGGTGCGCCAGCCCAATGGCGACGGCCATGCGGTGCTGACGGTTCACACCAATATGGGCGACTTCGTGCTCGACAATCTCGAGCCGCGGGTCCTCGCCTGGAACGAGACGGAATACAGCTACCTCAAGCGACAGTCCGCGAAGCATTCCGGCATGTGGGTCTCGATCGACGACGGCCGCAACGTGCTGGTCGGCAGCGTCAGCTCCAACAGGTAGCCAGAGCATGTCGCCCAAAAGCGGAAATCGGTTGGGGGACAACGGCATGCGGAAAACAACACTTAAGGCGCGTCGCCTGAGCCTGCTCGAACGCGACGCGCCTTAGAGAAACGGGAAATCAGGGACAACCCGGTCGAGTCCCCACCCTCCCCGTCCCCAACGACCGGGTTCAGGAGCCGGCCCTTCCCCAAAGGGTCGGCTCCGCTTTTTGTGGGGTACCTTAAGCAGGCTGCTAGAATTCCACGATCTTGCCGTGGTCCAGCGTGACGCGGCGGTCCATGCGGGCGGCCAGGTCGTGGTTGTGCGTGGCGATCAGCGCGGAGAGGCCTGACTGGCGCACCAGTGCTTCCAGCGCCTCGAACACATAAGATGCGGTATCGGGATCGAGATTGCCGGTCGGCTCGTCCGCCAACAGCAGCAGGGGCGCATTGGCCACGGCGCGTGCGATCGCGACACGCTGCTGCTCGCCGCCCGACAGTTCCGCCGGACGATGTTCCGCCCGCTCGCCGATCTTCATGTAATCCAGAAGCTGCAGCGCGCGTTCGCGCGCCTGCGTCTGCGGCAGCCCGCAGACGAGCTGCGGCATCATGATGTTTTCCAGCGCCGAGAACTCCGGCAGCAGATGGTGGAACTGGTAGACGAAACCGATGTCGTTGCGGCGGATCGCGGTACGCTCGTCGTCCGAGAGGCGGCCGCAGGCGCGCCCGTCGAGGATCACGTCGCCGCCGTCCGGCCATTCGAGAAGCCCCGCCGTATGCAGCAGGGTCGACTTGCCGGCACCAGAAGGCGCCACCAGCGCAACCGTCTCGCCACGCCGCAGCGTGAAATCCGCCCCGTCGAGGATGGTCAGCTTGCGCATCCCTTCATCGTAGCGGCGGTCGATGGCCTTGAGTTCGAGCAGAAGGTCGGATGCCATTATTCGTACCGCAGCGCTTCGACGGGATCGAGCCGGGCCGCACGCCATGCCGGAAACAGCGTTGCCAGGAAAGACAGCACCATGGCCATCAGCACGACCGAGATCGTTTCGCTCGCATCCATCTTCGCCGGCAACTGGCTGAGGAAATAGAGCTCCGGATTGAACAGCGTTGTGCCCGACAGCCACGAGAAGAACTGCCGGATCGATTCGACGTTGAGGCAGACGACCACGCCGAGCAGCACGCCCGCGATGGTGCCGGTGACGCCGATAGCCGCCCCCGTCATCATGAATATGCGCATCACCGATCCGCTGGTCGCGCCCATTGTGCGCAGGATCGCGATGTCGCGGCCCTTATCCTTCACAAGCATAATGAGGCCGGAAATGATGTTGAGCGCCGCCACCAGCACGATCAGCGTCAGGATCATGAACATCACGTTGCGCTCGACCTGAAGCGCGGAAAAGAAGGTTTGGTTGCGCTGCCGCCAGTCGGTGACGAATATCTGGCGTTGCGAAGCGACCTCGACCGGCCCGCGCAAAGCGTCCACCGCATCGGGGTCGTCGACGAACACCTCGATCGACTGCACCACGCCTTCCGAATTGAAATAGAGCTGCGCCTCGCTGAGCGGCATATAGATGATCGAGCCGTCATATTCGGACATGCCGACCTCGAAGATCGCCACCACCGGATAGATCTTCTGTCGCGGCGTGACGCCGAACGGCGTCACATCGCCTTCGGGTGCTACAAGCTGTATGCCGTCGCCCACGGCAAGTCCGAGGCTGTCGGCCATGCGCTTGCCGATCGCCACGCCTTCCGACTGGTCGAAACCTTCGAGCGTGCCTTGCCGGATGTTTTCGGCGACGAGCGTCATCTTCTCGATGTCCTGCTCACGCACGCCGCGCACCAACGCGCCGGTTCCCGCTCCCACCCGGCCGGTGGCCAGAACCTGCCCCTGAACCAGCGGGATCGCATAACGCACGCCTTCCACGCCCTCGATCCGTCCAGCAACGCCGGCATAGTCATCGAAGACACGGTCGATGGGCTCGACGACCAGGTGGCCATTGACCCCGAGGATGCGGTTGAGCAGTTCGGCGCGGAAGCCGTTCATGACGGCCATGACGATGATGAGCGTCGCAACGCCCAGCATGATGCCGACGAAGGAGATCAGCGAGATCACCGAGATGACCGTATCCTTGCGGCGCGAGCGCAGATAGCGCCAGGCGACCATCCGCTCGAAGACGGAGAACGGCCCGGCGCCCGCCAATTTCCTGCCGGCTGTTTCGCTCATGCGGTTTTTCCGAAGCGCGCCGCCACAGCGGACAGCGGCATGGTTTCGCGTTCGCCCGTCTTGCGGTTCTTCACCTCGGCTTCGCCCGCGGCCACCCCGCGTGGCCCCACGATCACCTGCCAGGGCAGGCCGATCAAATCGGCGGTGGCGAACTTGCCGCCAGGCCGCTGATCTGTATCGTCATAGAGCACGTCGACGCCGGCAGCGCCCAAGGCGCCGTAAAGCTCATCGCAGGCGCGGTCGCAGTCGGCATCGCCGGCCTTCATGTTGATCAGCGCAACGTCGAAGGGCGCGACCGATTCAGGCCAGATGATGCCGTTCTCGTCGTGGCTGGCCTCGATGATCGCCGCCACAAGGCGTGAGGGGCCGATGCCGTACGAGCCCATGGAGACGAAGTGCTCCTTGCCGTCGGGGCCGGTCACCTTGGCGTTCATCGGCTTCGAGTATTTTTCGCCGAAATGGAAGATGTGGCCCACCTCGATGCCGCGCGCCGCCATCCGGTCGCCTTCCGGCACTTCCTCCCAGGCATCCTCGTCATGCATCTCGTCGGTGGCCGCATAGGGCGTCGTCCAGGCCTTGACGATGCCGTCGATGCCCGCATCGTCGGCGAAATCGGTGCCCGCGCCCGGCACCGGCAGATTGAGAAAATCGCGATGGCAGAAGACCGCGCTCTCGCCCGTATCGGCCAGGATGATGAATTCGTGGCTCAGGTCGCCGCCAATCGGGCCGGTATCGGCCCGCATGGGAATCGCCTGCATGCCGACACGCGCGAAGGTGCGCAGATATGAGACGAACATGCGGTTGTAGGCCGCGCGCGCGCCCTCATAATCGATGTCGAACGAATAGGCATCCTTCATCAGGAATTCGCGCGAGCGCATGACGCCGAAGCGCGGCCGCACCTCGTCGCGATACTTCCACTGGATATGGTAGAGGTTGAGCGGAAGATCCTTGTAGGACTTCACATAGGACCGGAAGATGTCGGTCACCATTTCCTCGTTCGTCGGCCCGTAGAGCATGGCGCGATCCTGCCGGTCGCGGATGCGCAGCATCTCCTTGCCATAGTCGTTATAGCGCCCGCTCTCGATCCACAGATCGGCGGACTGGATCGTCGGCATGAGGATTTCCTGCGCACCGGCGCGGTCCTGTTCCTCGCGAATGATCTTGCACACCTTGTCCAGCACGCGCTTGCCCATCGGCAGCCAGGAGAACGAGCCCTGCCCCTGCTGGCGGATCATGCCGGCACGCAGCATCAGCCGATGCGAGACGATCTCGGCCTCGCGCGGATTCTCCTTGAGGATGGGCAGAAAGTAACGCGACAGACGCATGGGAAATTCCGTGAGAGATGGCTGCGGAATCATCCGCGCCAGGGTCCATTTGCTTCGGCTTCATAGCGATTTCATGGCAGGATGGAAACCCGACGCCAGCGCGTCCCATTATCCGCTGCCGGCCTGTGCTTTTGCTGTGCAGTAAGTGACGCGAATTTGTGCAGTGCAGCACATCAAGGGTCATGTAAATGCAATATTTCTCGTGACATCGCGCGACGTGTTGGTCTAATGTGCCCCGCATAACCGAGAGGGCGGGACAATAATCCGCTCTCCTACGCGGTCAAAGTCTTGGGAGGATGCGATCTAGGCGCGATTTTCCGCAGCCGCCTTAATACGGAAACAGATCGGACGCGTTCAAATTGCAAGGCTTCGGCCTTGCATTTTTTTTGTGCAACGAAATAAATCACCGGACTTCGACCGGCACTGGCTTGAACCGCTTTTTCAGCCAGATTCAAGCGTTCCACTCGCAGCAAAAGTGACCGATACAAACCGTTCGAGCAAGAATACCCGACGCTGGCTGCCGCGGTTACTAGCCGATCGACGGCCCGATGTGGGGGATGTCGTTGAACGAAAATCCGAAATAAACGACCGCTATGTAGAAGGCGCCGAAGATTACGCCGGCTACGATCGTCGTGCGGATCACCGCGCCCAGCATGTGTCTGCCATGCGGCGCGCTTGAGACGGTGCCCAGCGTGACCTCGCCGTCCTCGTCTTGCGTTTTCAGCCCGAATGGCAGCATGGCGAAAAGAACCACCCACCACAGGATGAAGTAGATCGCGAAGATCGAAATCCAGCTCATGATCTTGTCCTTTTCAGCGCGCGGCCGGCAAAGCCTGCCTGGCGCTCATGGTTCGACGCGATGCGCTATACCTGTTCCAGTTCGACCAGCGTGCCGAAGAAGTCCTTGGGGTGCAGGAACAGCACCGGCTTGCCATGCGCACCGATCTTCGGGTTTCCGTCGCCCAGCACGCGGGCTCCGGACGCGGTCAATCGGTCCCGCGCGGCGATGATGTCATCCACCTCGTAGCACACATGGTGCATACCGCCCGAAGGGTTCTTTTCCAGGAACGGCCGGATCGTGGAGTTCTCGCCTAGTGGCTCCAGCAGCTCGATCTTGGTGTTGCCGACATCGATGAAGACGACCGTCACGCCATGCTCGGGCAATGGCTGCGGCTCGGAAACGCTGGCCCCCAGCGTATCGCGATAATGCGCGCTGGCGGTTGCAATGTCCGGCACCGCGAGCGCGACATGGTTCAAACGTCCGAGCATTTGTTTGTCTGGCTCCAGTTCATTCGTGCGTCCTTCGAGGCTCGCTCCGCTCGCACATCAGGATGATGACTGTGGTGCATCGTGCCTACGGTGGGTGAGTTCGATCAAGCCACTCCCCTCATCCTGAGGTGTGAGCGGAGCGAGCCTCGAAGGACGCACCTGTTCTTCTACCGCGTCACGAACACCGTGACGATCGGCTTCTTGCCCCAGGCGTCGTTGGCGGCGGAGCGCACGGCGCGCCGGACTGCTTCGGCCACGAGGTCGAGGTCTTTTCGCCGGACGCGCGGGATGCTTTCAATTGCGCCGATCGCCGCATCCAGCATCAGCTCCTCGAGTTCTTCGCCAGCGGCATCAGCCTTCGCCACGCCGACCGCGACCAGATCCGGATCGCCGGCGATCTCGTAACGATCGTCCAGCACCACATTCACCGCGACATGGCCGACATAAGAAAGCTTGCGGCGGTCGCGAATGCCCATCGTCTCGTCTGAGCCGATCAGCTTGCCGTCCTTGAACATGCGGCCCGACGGCACCTGGTCGATGATCTCGGCCGGCCCGGGCGCAAGGCGGATCATGTCGCCGTTGCGCACCTGGGCTACCTCGGGAATGCCGGCAGACGCACCGAGCGCCCCATGCGCGACCAGATGCGCCGCCTCTCCGTGAACGGGCACCAGCACCTGCGGGCGCGTCCATTCATACATGCGCCTGAGTTCGTTGCGCCGTGGGTGGCCCGACACGTGTACCAGCGCGTCGCTGTCCTCTATGATCTTGATGCCCTGCTCGATCAGCAGGTTCTTGGTCTCCAGGATCGCCTTTTCGTTGCCGGGAATGACGCGAGAGGAATAGACGACCGTGTCGCCGGGCGAGAGCGCCACGTTGCGCATCTCGTCGCGGGCCAGCTTGGCCAGTGCCGCGCGCGGCTCGCCCTGGCTGCCGGTGCACAGGATGACGAGGTTTTCGCGGGGGATATAGCCGTAATCGTCCTCCTCGACGAATTCCGGCAGGCCGTCGAGATAGCCGAGCTCTGTCGCCACGTTGATGACGCGCTTGAGCGACGATCCCAGGACCAGCACCTGCCGCCCTGCATCGCGCGCGGCTTCAGCGATCGAGCGGATGCGGCCGACATTGGAGGAGAAGGTGGTCACGGCGACACGGCCGGCAGCGGCCTCGATGACCCCCTTCAGCCCTTCGCCGACAGCCTCTTCCGACGGCGATTCCCCCTCGCGCATTGCGTTGGTGGAATCGCAGATCAAGGCCCTGACACCTTCGTCGCCGAGCGCGCGGAACCGCTGCTCGTCGGTCTTGCGGCCGATCGTCGGCGCCGGATCGATCTTCCAGTCGCCGGTGTGAACCACCATGCCCAGCGGCGTGCGGATCGCCAGCGATACCGGCTCGGGGATGGAGTGCGTGACGCCGACCGCCTCAATGTCGAAGGGACCGACCTGAAAGCGGTCGCCGGCGTTGAAGATCTGCACCGGGATTTCCGGGCCGCCATCCATGCGCCGCTTGGCGCCCAGAAGCCCGGCGCTGAACGGCGTCATCCACACAGGCTTCTTCAGACGCGGCCAGATGTCCAGCAGCGCGCCGTAGTGATCCTCATGCGCATGGGTGATGACGATGCCGCGCAGGTTGGCGACCTCGCTCTCGATGAAGCGCGTGTCGGGCAGGACGAGGTCCACACCCGGCAGCGTCGCGTCCGGAAAGGTCACGCCCACATCGACCACGATCCACTCGCGCGCGCCCACTGGCCCCAGCCCGTAGAGCGCGAAGTTCATGCCGATCTCGCCGACGCCGCCCAGCGGGCAGAACACCAGTTCGGGTTCGTTGTTCCTTGCCATCGCCGCTTCCTTTCCGTTTCAGGCCGAGGCGACCGCGCCGAAATGCACGTCGCCGGCGGCGATGGTGGTGACGTTGCCCTCCTCGTCGCGAATGACGAAGCGACACTGCTCGTCGATCGTTTCGAAGATGCCGCGCACCACGCGCCCTTCCATTCTCACCGCCACGGGCGAGCCCAGCCCGGCAGCACGTTTCAGCCATCGCTCGCGGATCGCGGCGAGCCCCCTGCCCTCGTCCCAGATTCGCGCATTGTCGACCCACGCATCGGACAACGCAATGAACAGCGTTTCCGCGTCACAGGTTGCACCAAGCGCGGCAAGAGACGTCGCGGGATAGGGAACATCCTGCGGGTGCGCGACGACATTCACGCCGATGCCGATGGCAAGTGCGAAGCGGGATTCGTCCAGCATGGCCGATTCGAGCAGGATGCCGGAGAGCTTTGCGCCATCCGCCAGCACGTCGTTGGGCCATTTCAGCTCGAAGCGCCCGCCGCCGATGGGCGTGCCGCCATCGACGCCGACGCTCACCCCGCGACCCGGAATCACCGCCGCCAGCGCATCCGCCAGCGCGAGCCCGGCCACGAAGCCGAGCGTTGCGGCCGCCTTGATGTCGAAACCCGGCACCAGAAGAAGCGTCGCCGCGAGGTTGCCGTCCGGCGTCTCCCAGGCGCGGCCGCGCCGCCCCCTGCCTGCTTCCTGCCGCTTCGAGACGAGCCAAAGCTTGCCATCGTCCCCGCCGCGCGCGCGCTCGATCGCCACGGCGTTGGTCGAGCTTACGGTGTCGAAGGCTTCGAGGCGGTACCCCAGCGTTGCCGCGGTCGGCGCGAGCGAAAATCCCATGCCACTCAGAAGAAGGTTGCCGCGGCAGCCTCGGCCATGCGTTCGAACGGACCGCCGACAACGGCGTAGAACAGCACGAGCAGACCGGAGAGACCGAGCACGAGCCGCAGCTCACCCGCCATCGGCAGAAAGCCGCCGGCAGGCTGGTCGAACCACATGATCTTGATGATGCGCAGGTAGTAGTAAGCGCCCACGACCGACGCGAGCACGCCGATGATTGCCAGCGGATAGAGTTCGGCATCCATGGCCGCCAGGAACACGTACCACTTGCCCCAGAAACCGGCTAGCGGCGGAATGCCTGCCAGCGAGAACATCAGGATGGTCAGGATGACCGCCATCAGCGTGTTGGTCGATGCGAGGCCGGACAGGTCGTCGATGCGCTCGACATTGCCCTCTTCGCGCCGCATGGCGAGGATGAAGGCAAACGTTCCGAGCGTCATGATCAGGTAGATCAGCATGTAGAGCGCGACGCCGCGCACGCCGGCCTGGGTGTTGGCCGCAAGGCCCACCAGCGCGAAGCCCATATGCGCGATCGACGAATAGGCCATCAGGCGCTTGATATTCGTCTGGCCGATCGCCGCGAATGCGCCGAGAACCATCGATGCGATAGCGACGAATACAACGATCTGCTGCCAGTCGGCCGCGACCGGCTCAAAGGCGCCGACGGTCACGCGCACCAGCAGAGCCATTGCCGCCATCTTGGGCGCAGCGGCGAAGAACGCCGTCACGGGCGTCGGCGCGCCTTCATAGACGTCCGGCGTCCACATGTGGAACGGCACCGCCGAGATCTTGAAGGCAAGGCCGGCAAGCACGAAGACCAGACCGAACACCAGGCCGAGCTGGCGCTCGCCGCCGCTCAGCGCAGACGCGATCGCTTCGAAACCGGTGTTGCCGGTGTAGCCGTAGACGAGGCTGATGCCGTAGAGCAGCATGCCCGATGACAGCGCACCGAGGACGAAATATTTCAGGCCCGCCTCGGTGGAGCGGAGATTGTCGCGGTTGATGGCGGCGATCACGTAGAGCGCAAGCGACTGCAGCTCGAGGCCGAGATAGAGCGCGATCATGTCGTTGGCCGACACCATCAGCAGCATGCCGAGGGTGGCCAGCACGATCAGCACCGGATACTCGAACTTGTCGAACTTCTCCTCGCGGGCGAAGCCGACCGACATGATCAGCGTTACCACGGAGCCGATCAGCGTCAGCACCTTCATGAAACGCGCGAACGGGTCGCTGACAAAGGCGCCGCCAAAGGCTTCTCCGTCGCCGGTGAACACCAGCATCCAGCCTCCCGCACCGATCAGCAGTGCGATGGCGAGGCCGGTCACGGTCGTATTGGCGCGTTCGCCGGAGAAGACGCCGATCATCAGCAGCACCATCGCACCCACGGCCAGGATGAGTTCCGGCGTCGCGAGAGTGAGGCTTGTGGAGAGTTCTGCCGTCATGATGTCCGTTCCGGCTTCCTAGCGCAGCGTCGCGGCCTGGGTGGCCTCGATCGACAGCGTTACATTGTTGACAAGCGCGTCGACCGAAGCGGCCGTCACGTCGAGGACGGGTGCTGGGTAGACACCGAAGAGGATGACGAAGAACACCAGCGGATAGATGATCACCTTCTCGCGCGTCGAGAGGTCGAGCAGCCCCTTCAGGCTTTCCTTCGTCAGCGCGCCGAAGACCACGCGGCGGTAGAGCCACAGCGCGTAGGCGGCAGACAGAATCACGCCTGTTGCCGCAAACAGGGCAACCCAGGTGTTGACGCGGAACACGCCAAGCAGTGTCAGGAACTCGCCGACGAAGCCGGAGGTACCCGGCAGGCCGACATTGGCCATGGTGAAGATCAGGAACACGACCGCGTATTTCGGCATGTTGTTGACGAGGCCGCCATAAGCGTCGATCTCGCGGGTGTGCATGCGGTCATAGACGACGCCCACGCACAGGAACAGCGCCCCGGAAACCAGCCCGTGCGACAGCATCTGGAAGATGCCGCCCTGGATGCCTTCGACGTTCATCGCGAAGATGCCCATGGTCACATAGCCCATGTGGGCGACCGACGAGTAGGCGATCAGCTTCTTGATGTCTTCCTGCATCAGCGCCACCAGCGAGGTGTAGATGATGGCGACGATCGAGAGCGTAAACACGAACGGCTGGAAATAGAGCGAAGCATCCGGGAACATCGGCAGCGAGAAGCGCAGGAAGCCGTAGCCGCCCATCTTCAACAGGATCGCCGCCAGAATGACCGAGCCAGCCGTCGGTGCCTCCACGTGTGCGTCCGGCAACCAAGTGTGCACCGGCCACATCGGCATCTTCACCGCAAACGACGCGAAGAAGGCAAGCCACAGCCATGTCTGCATGCTGGCCGGGAAATCATGCGTCAGCAGCGTGGGAATATCGGTCGTTCCGGACTGCCAGAACATCGCCATGATGGCGAGCAGCATCAGCACCGAGCCCAGCAGCGTGTAGAGGAAGAACTTGAACGACGCGTAGACGCGCCGCTTGCCGCCCCACACGCCGATGATGATGAACATCGGGACGAGGCTGGCTTCGAAGAAAACGTAGAAAAGCACGATGTCGAGCGCGCAGAACACGCCGATCATGATCGTTTCCAGGATCAGGAAGGCGATCATGTATTCCTTGACGCGGCTTTCGACGGACTCCCACGAGGCCAGAATGCACAGCGGCATGATGAACGTGATCAGGATGACGAACAGCATGGAAATGCCGTCGACGCCCATGTGGTAGGAGATGCCGGAGCCCAGCCACTCCACTTTCTCCACCATCTGGAAGCCGGCATAGCCGCTGTCGAAGCCCGCCCAGATGAACAGCGACACCACGAAGGTGAACACCGTCGTCAGCAACGACACGTTGCGGATGTTGCGGCGTGCGGCGGCGCCCTCGTCCCTGATCAGGAGGAGAAAGAACACGCCTACGAGCGGCAGGAAGGTGACCGTGGAAAGAATTGGCCAGTCGGTCATCAGTAGGAACCCCCGAGCATCATCCACGTCACGAGGGCAGCGACGCCGATGAGCATTGCGAATGCGTAGTGATAGAGATAGCCGGTCTGCAACTTGACGACGCGGTCGGTGATGTCGACGACGCGCGCTGCGATGCCGTCAGGCCCCATGCCGTCGATGACGGTCCCGTCGCCTTTCTTCCACAGGAAGCGGCCGAGGCGCTTCGCCGGCCTGACGAACAGGAAGTCGTAGAGCTCGTCGAAATACCACTTGTTGAGCAGGAACTGGTACAGCCCCTGATGGCGCTCGGCGAGCTGGCGCGGCGCGTCCGGCGACTGGATGTAGAACCGGTAGGCGGTCACGAAGCCGAGGATCATGGCGACCAGCGGCGCGAGCTTCACCCACAGCGGCACCTCGTGGAACTCGTGCAGGATGTGGTTGTCCGGCAGGATGAACAGCGCGCCCTTCCAGAAGGCATCATGGTGATAGCCGATGAACCAGTCATGGAACACGATACCGGCGAACAGCGCCCCGACAGCCAGAATGAAGAGCGGCACCAGCATGACGGGCGGCGATTCATGCACGTGGTGCATCACCTCGGACGAGGCCCGCGGCTTGCCGTGGAAGGTCATGAAGATCAGCCGCCAGGAATAGAAGCTGGTGAAGACGGCCGCCACGACCAGCAGCGTGAAGGCGAAGCCGGCCAGCCCATTGTGTCCGGCGAACGCGCCCTCGATGATCGCGTCCTTGGAGAAGAAGCCGGCGGTGCCGATGACCGTCAGCGGAATGCCGACGCCGGTGAGCGCCAGCGTGCCGATGACCATCATCCAGTAGGTGGTCGGGATCAGCTTGCGCAGCCCGCCCATCTTGCGCATGTCCTGCTCGTCGGAAACGGCGTGGATGACCGAACCGGACCCCAGGAACAGCAGCGCCTTGAAGAAGGCGTGCGTGAACAGGTGGAAGATCGCCGCCGAGTAGAAGCCCATGCCGAGCGCGACGAACATGTAGCCGAGCTGCGAGCAGGTCGAATAGGCGATGACGCGCTTGATGTCGTTCTGGACGAGGCCAACCGTCGCCGCAAAGAAGGCGGTGAAGGCGCCGATGAACGTCACGAACAGCAGCGCCGCGTGCGACAGTTCGAAGATCGGCGACAGCCGCGCCAGCATGAACACGCCGGCCGTCACCATAGTGGCGGCATGGATGAGCGCGGAGACCGGGGTCGGACCTTCCATCGCGTCCGGCAGCCAGGTGTGCAGCGGCACCTGCGCCGACTTGCCCATGGCGCCCATGAACAGCAGCAGACAGATCGCCGTCAGCGCGCCGCCCTGCGTCAGCGACCAGCCGAGGAACGTAAAGATCGCCTCACCCGAAGCGTCCGGATTCTCGGCGACCGATGCCGCGCTTGCGAAGATCGTGTCGAAATTCACCGAACCGAACAGCACGAACACGCCGAACAGGCCGAGCAGGAAACCGAAGTCGCCGACGCGGTTGACCACGAAGGCCTTGATGGCCGCGGCATTGGCCGACGGCTTCTTGAACCAGAAACCGATCAACAGGTAGGAGGCGAGACCCACGCCCTCCCAGCCGAAGAACATCTGCACCAGGTTGTCGGCCGTCACCAGCATCAGCATGGCGAAGGTGAACAGCGACAGATAGGCGAAGAAGCGCGGCCGGTGCGGGTCGTGGTGCATGTAGCCGATCGAATAGACGTGCACGAGCGCCGAGACCGTGTTGACCACGACCAGCATGACCACCGTCAGCGTGTCGATGCGCAGCGCCCAGGCAACGTCGAGACCGCCCGACTGGATGAAGCGCAGCACCGGCACGGTGAACGCCTCGCCGTCGCCGAAACCGACCGTGAAGAAAGCCAGCCACGACAGCGCGGCCGCGATGATGAGGAAGCCTGAGGTGATATATTCCGATGCCTTCGCGCCGATCGACCGGCCGAACAGGCCGGCGATCAGGAAGCCGAGAAGCGGAAGGAAGACGATCGCGTGATACATGATCCGCTCAGCCCTTCATCATGTTGACGTCTTCGACGGCGATCGAACCGCGGTTGCGGAAGAAGACGACGAGAATTGCAAGTCCGATCGCGGCCTCGGCCGCGGCCACCGTCAGCACGAACAGCGCGAAGACCTGTCCGACGAGGTCGCCGAGCGCTGCCGAGAAGGCGACGAAATTGATGTTCACCGCGAGCAGGATCAGCTCGATCGACATCAGGATGACGATGACGTTCTTCCTGTTCAGGAAGATGCCGAACACGCCGAGCGTGAACAGGATTGCCGATACGGTGAGAAAGTGTGCGATGCCGACTTCCATGACACTCAGAGTCCCTTGCCCGTCTCGACCTTCTTGACCTCGATCGAGGTCTGCGGCGTGCGCCGCACCTGCGCGCCGATGTCCTGGCGCTTGACGCCCGGCTTGTGGCGCAGGGTCAGCACGATGGCGCCGATCATGGCGACCAGCAGCACGAGACCCGCGATCTGGAAGAAGTAGATGTAATCCGTGTAGAGGATGTCGCCGAGCGCGGCGGTGTTGTGCCGCTCGGCAAGCGCCGGTTTCGGCCGCGCGATCTCGCTCGCCAGCTCCGGCGTAAAGGTGTAGCCGCCCAGCACGATGATCAGCTCAGCCGCGAGGATGAGGCCGACCATGGCGCCCACCGGCGCATATTGCAGGGCGCCCTGCTTCAGCTCGACGAAATCGACGTCGAGCATCATCACCACGAACAGGAACAGCACGGCCACCGCGCCGACATAGACGACCAGCAGGATGACGGCGAGGAACTCCGCGCCCGTCAGCAGGAAGAGCGCTGCCGCGTTGAAGAACGTCAGGATCAGGTAGAGCACGGAGTGCACGGGGTTGCGGGCCGAGATGACCATGAAGGCCGCCGCGACCGCGATGAAGGCGAAAAGATAAAAGAATATCGCCTCGAGTCCTGTCAGCATGGGTTCCCCCGGTTCCTTTCAAGAGCGGGCGTGGCGCCCTGCCCCTCTCCGGTCGCGCCCGCCTCCGGGCCGCGAATCCGCGTGTCTCTTAGACGAGCCGCCCCGGCGCGTCCACTCGTGACGCCCTATCGATAGGGCGCATCCACTTCCAGATTGCGCGCGATCTCGCGCTCCCACCGGTCGCCATTGGCGAGCAGCTTGTCCTTGTCGTAGTAAAGTTCCTCGCGCGTCTCCGTCGCGAACTCGAAGTTCGGCCCCTCGACGATGGCGTCGACCGGGCAGGCTTCCTGGCAGAAGCCGCAATAGATGCATTTCACCATGTCGATGTCGTAGCGCACCGTGCGGCGCGTGCCGTCGTTGCGGCGCGGCCCGGCCTCGATGGTGATCGCCTGCGCCGGGCAGATCGCCTCGCAGAGCTTGCAGGCGATGCAGCGTTCCTCGCCGTTGGGATAGCGGCGCAGCGCGTGCTCGCCACGGAAACGCGCCGAGACAGGCCCCTTCTCGTTGGGATAGTTCAGCGTCGCCTTGGGCGCGAAGAACTGCCGCATCGAGAGGAAGAAGGCCCCGACGAATTCGGCCAGGAGCAGCGATTTGGCGGCTTGTGCGAGAGCGGACATTTCCTATTCTCCAGCAAAAAGAGAGCCGGCGAACCAGCCCACGATCGGCATCAGCACGATCTGGACGATGCCGGAAACGGTGAGCGCGCGCTTCGTCTCTGGAAGCTCGACCCTGCCGGCGAGCACGCGCATGAAGATCATGCTCGCCACGCCAAGCAGCAGTCCGATGAAGGCGCCTGTCAGGCTCGCGCTCATGCGACCATCAGCTCCCAGACCTTGAGGAAGGTGGCGGTCGCGACGACCATGAACAGGGAGATAGGCAGGAACACCTTCCAGCCAAGGCGCATGAGCTGGTCGTAGCGGTAGCGTGGCACGAATGCCTTCACCATCGCGAACATGAAGAACATCATGCAGACCTTGAGCACGAACCAGATGACGCCCGGCACCCAGGTGAACGGCGCGAAATCGAACGGCGGCAGCCAGCCTCCCAGGAACAGGATCGTGGCCAGCGCACACATCAGCACGATGGCGACGTATTCGCCGAGGAAGAACAGCAGGAACGGCGTCGACGAATATTCGATCATGTGGCCGGCGACGAGTTCCGACTCGGCCTCCACAAGGTCGAAGGGCGGGCGGTTCGTCTCGGCCAGCGCCGAGATGAAGAAGATGACGAACATCGGGAACAGCGCCAGCCAGTGCCAGTCGAGGAACGAGTTGGGCAGCCCGATGGTGGTACCGAGGCCGTCGCGCTGCGCAAGCACGATGTCGGTCAGGTTCAGCGAACCCACGCACAAAAGAACGGTGACGATGACGAAGCCGATCGAGACTTCATAAGACACCATCTGCGCGGCCGAACGCAGCGCGCCGAGGAACGGATATTTCGAGTTCGACGCCCAGCCGCCCATGATGACGCCATAGACCTCTAGCGACGAGATGGCGAAGACGTAGAGGATGCCGATATTGACCGTCGCGATCGCCCAGCCCTCGGAGACGGGGATCACCGCCCAGGCCGAAATCGCCAGCACTGCCGAGACCAGCGGCGCGAGCAGGAAAACGCCCTTGTTGGCGCCCGACGGGATCACCGGCTCCTTGAAGACGAACTTCAACAGGTCGGCGAAGGCCTGCAGCAGGCCCCACGGGCCGACCACGTTGGGGCCGCGGCGAAGCTGCACGGCAGCCCAGATCTTGCGGTCGGCGTAAAGCAGATAGGCGACAAGGATCAACAGGACGACGATCAGCAGGACCGACTTGCCCAGGATGATGAGTGCCGGCAGCACGTAATATGCGAAAAAGGATTCCATCAGTCCCCGCCCCTACTCGGCCGCCTGCTTGAAGCCGCCCTTCGCCAAAGCCGAGCATTCGGCCATGACGGCCGAGGCCCGGGCGATCGGGTTCGTCAGATAGAAGTCTTTTACCGGCGACGCAAACGGCGTCTTGGAAAGCCTTCCGGGCTTCTTCACGAGTGCCGCGATCTCGCCCGGCGCGCCGGCCGCGATCTCGTCGATGCCCGCGAAATGCGGGAAGTCCTCGTAGAGCTTCGCGCGAAGCTGCGGCAGCGAATCGAAGGGCAGCTTGTGGCCCAGAACGTCGGAAAGCGCGCGCAGGATCGCCCAGTCTTCCTTGGCGTCTCCCGGCGCGAAGCCGGCGCGGTTCGTCATCTGCACGCGGCCCTCGACGTTCACATAGGTGCCCGACTTCTCGGTATATGTCGCGCCCGGCAGGATCACGTCGGCGCGGTGCGCGCCGGCATCGCCGTGGCTGCCCACATAGACGGTGAAGGCATTGCCGATCGCGTTCATGTCGAGCTCGTCGGCGCCGAGCAGGAACAGCACGTCGAGCGCGCCCATCATGGCGGAGGCGTCCTTGCCGCCCTCACCCGGCACGAAGCCGAGGTCTAGCCCACCAACGCGCGCGGCGGCCGTGTGGAGCACAGCAAAGCCGTTCCAATCATCGGACACTGCCTGAACGTCGGTTGCGATCTTCGCTGCCAGCGACAGCACCGAAGCGCCGTCGGAACGCGCCAACGCACCCTGGCCGACGATGATGAGCGGGCGCTTCGCCTTCTTCAGCACCGAGAGGAACTTGATCGAGCCGTCGGCGAGTTGGGCAAGCGTTTCGGAACCTGCGCCCAGCATCTCGTAGTCGTAGCGCAGGTCGCCGACATCGCCGATCACGCCAACCGGCAGATCGCCGGCGCGCCAGCGCTTGCGGATCCGCGTGTTGAGCACCGAGGCCTCGAAGCGAGGATTGGCGCCGATGATGAGCACGGCGTCGGCGGCCTCGATGCCGTCGATCGTCGGGTTGAAGATGTAGCTCGAGCGGCCGGCTGCCGGGTCAAGCGCGGCACCGTCCTGGCGGCAGTCGATATTGGCCGAGCCCAGCGAGCCCATCAGCAGCTTCAGCGCGTACATTTCCTCGACGGTCGCCAGATCGCCGGCGATCGCGCCGATCCTGTCGCCGGAGGACTTCGACACCGCGTCCCGGATCGCCGCGAAGGCTTCCGGCCAGCTTGCCGGCTGCAGGCGGCCATCCCTGCGGATATAGGGCCGGTCGAGGCGCTGCGAGCGCAGCCCGTCCCAGATGAAGCGGGTCTTGTCGGAGATCCACTCCTCGTTCACCTGCTCGTTGACGCGCGGCATGATGCGCATCACCTCGCGACCGCGCGTGTCGACGCGGATCGCCGAGCCGACGGCGTCCATCACGTCGATGGATTCGGTCTTGGTCAGCTCCCACGGCCGCGCCTGGAACGCATAGGGCTTGGAGGTCAGCGCGCCGACCGGGCACAAGTCGATCACGTTGCCCTGCAGCTCGGAGGTCATGGCCTCCTCGAGATAGGTTGTGATCTCGGCATCCTCGCCACGGCCGATCAGGCCAAGCTCGGAGATTCCAGCGACTTCCGTCGTAAACCTCACGCAACGCGTGCAGTGGATGCAGCGCGTCATGATCGTCTTGACCAGCGGGCCGATATACTTGTCTTCCACCGCGCGCTTGTTCTCGTGGTAGCGCGAGGCATCGACGCCGAACGCCATCGCCTGGTCCTGCAGGTCGCATTCGCCGCCCTGGTCGCAGATCGGGCAGTCGAGCGGATGGTTGATGAGCAGGAACTCCATCACGCCTTCGCGGGCCTTCTTGACCATCGGCGTGTTGGTGAAGACTTCCGGCGGCTCGCCGTTCGGGCCGGGGCGCAGGTCGCGCACGCCCATGGCGCAGGAGGCTGCCGGCTTCGGCGGCCCGCCCTTCACCTCGACGAGGCACATGCGGCAGTTGCCGGCGATCGACAGCCGCTCGTGGAAGCAGAAGCGCGGCACTTCTGCGCCCGCCTCTTCCGCTGCCTGCAACAGCGTGTAGTGATCGGGAACCTCGATCTCTTTGCCGTCTACCTTCAGTCTAGCCATATCGCCTCAACCCCGCGGAATATCCGCAATCCTTGCTTTGGGCACCGCGTCCGGCACCGCAATCTTTCGTCACGCGCCTGCCGAAAGCGCCTTCGCCTGCCCGACCCAGTCGTCGCGGCCGATGCGGCCGGCAAATCCCAGATGATCGTCCAGCCAGGCAAGCTCCGCCGGCTGCAACGCGGCCACCTGGCCGTATGTCCAGATGCCGAGTTCGTTCAGCACCTTTTCCAGCTTCGGCCCAATCCCGCCGATCGCCTTGAGGTCGTCCGGCTGCGCCGGCTTCTCCATCGGTGCCGGCTTTCCTGCCGGAGCCTTGGCCGCTTGAGCAACCTTGCGCGCCGGGGCCTTCGCCTTGGCGATAGTCGCAGGCTTCCTGTCCTGCGCCGGCCGCGACACGACGAGCTTGAGCGGAGCCGGCTTCGCAGCAGGACGCGGCGCGGGCAGCGCTTCGGCGGAGAGCCCCTGCATCAGCCGCTGCGAGGCTTCCGCTGCGCCGGCCATCGCCGCCAGCCACATGCCCATCGCCTGGCCCGCGAGGCCGAATCCGAGCGCGCCCATGGCGGCAGCACCCGCGAACGGATGCGCCATCAGGTTGACAGCACCCGCGATCTCCTGCGGCATGGCGGCATCGTAGGCCGTTGTGGTTTCCTGGCTCTTGCTCATCTCAGGCATCGTTCCGTTGGGCGTCCCCGTCTTGCCGGTCGCACCCTGCGTCAGGCCGTTTCCCTTGTTACTCCGCCGCGACCAGCGCCGGCTCGGCGCGGTGGGCGTTGCGTGTGAACTCGTCTATCCGCCGCTCGATCTCCGGGCGGAAATGCCGGATCAGGCCCTGGATCGGCCAGGCCGCGGCATCGCCGAGCGCGCAGATCGTATGGCCCTCGACCTGCTTGGTCACATCGAGCAGCATGTCGATCTCCCGCTTCTGCGCCTCGCCACGCACCAGGCGCTCCATCACGCGCCACATCCAGCCGGTGCCCTCGCGGCACGGCGTGCACTGGCCGCAGCTCTCATGCTTGTAGAAGTAGCTGAGCCGCGCGATCGCCTTCACGATGTCGGTCGACTTGTCCATGACGATCACGGCCGCCGTGCCGAGGCCCGACTTCAGGTCGCGCAGCGCGTCGAAATCCATCGGCGTGTCGATGATCTCGGCAGCAGGCACCAGTGGCACCGACGAGCCGCCCGGGATGACCGCCAGCAGATTGTCCCAGCCGCCGCGAATGCCGCCGCAATGCTTGTCGATCAGCTCGCGAAACGGGATCGACATCGCCTCCTCGACCGTGGTCGGCGTGTTGACGTGGCCCGATACGCAGAACAGCTTGGTGCCGACATTGTTCGGTCGGCCGAACGACGAGAACCACGAAGCGCCGCGCCGCAGGATGGTGGGCGCAACCGCGATCGACTCGACGTTGTTGACGGTCGTCGGGCAGCCATAGAGGCCGACATTGGCCGGGAATGGCGGCTTCAGGCGCGGCTGGCCCTTCTTGCCTTCGAGGCTCTCAAGCAGCGCGGTTTCCTCGCCGCAGATATAGGCGCCGGCGCCGTGATGAACGTAGACTTCGAAATCCCAGCCGTTCTTGTTGTTCTTGCCCAGCAGGCCGGCGTCATAAGCCTCATCGATAGCGCGCTGCAGCGCCTCGCGCTCGCGGATGAACTCGCCGCGAACATAGATGTAGGCCGCGTGCGCGCCCATGGCGAAGCCCGCGATCAGGCAGCCTTCGACCAGCGTGTGCGGGTCGTGGCGCAGGATCTCGCGGTCCTTGCAGGTGCCGGGCTCGGATTCGTCGGCATTGACGACGAGATAATGCGGACGCCCGTCGGTTTCCTTGGGCATGAACGACCATTTCAGGCCGGTCGGGAAGCCTGCGCCGCCGCGACCGCGCAGGCCGGACGCCTTCATCTCGTTGATGATCCAGTCGCGGCCCTTGTCGATCAGCGCCTTGGTGTCGTCCCAATGCCCGCGACGCATCGCGCCGGCCAGCGAATTATCGAACTGGCCGTAGATGTTGGTGAAGATGCGGTCCTTGTCCTGAAGCATCTCTAACCCCCTTAGCGCGGCTTCTTGCCGAAGACGCGGATGTATTCGGCCTCACCGCCCTTGGCGAGCGCCTTGGCCTGTTTCACCCAGTCGTCGCGGTCGATCCGGCCCTTGAACCTAAGATAGCCGTCGACCCAGTCGCGTTCGGCCTTCTTCCACGACGCAACCTGCGCGTAGGTGTAGATGCCGAGCCCGTTGAGAACACCTTCGAGCTTCGGGCCGACGCCCGAGATCAGCTTGAGGTCATCGGGCTGGGCCGGACGCTCAACCGCAGCCGGCCGGTTCCTGTCTTCCAGCGACGGCGCCGCGGCCGCTTCGGTCTTGGCGGCCGGTTTGCCCTTCTTGGTCTCCGGGGCCTTGAAGGCGGACGCCGCATCGGCGTGCTTGTCCGGATGCGTGCGCCCCTTGTCGGTCTTTTCGACCGCAGGTTCGGCCTTATTGGCGGCTGCCTTATTCTCCTTCGGCGCCTTGACGCTGGCAGCCTTCTCGCCGTTTGCGCTCGCCTTGACCTTCGACGGCGACTTGATCGCCGGGTTCGTCTCGGGAGCGTCCGTCTTCGGCTTGGCCGCCTGCGTCGGCGGCACCTGGTTTGCTTCCGCCTTCTGCGACTTGGCGGCGGTCTTCGCGGCCTTGTCGCGGGTCGACTTCAGCACAGCCTGCTCGTCGGCCAGCGAGGTCAGGCCGGATTGCGGTGCCGAGAAGGTGCGGCCGTTCTGCGGGCCGGTCGGCACGGAAGCGCCCTTGCCTGCTTCAAACTCGTCGATGATCTCGGCCAGCCGCTCGGGCGTCAGGTCCTCATAGGCGTCCTTGAAGATCATCACCATCGGCGCGTTCACGCAGGCGCCGAGGCATTCCACTTCTTCCCAGGACAGCGTGCCGTCTTCGTTGGTGTGGAACTGCTCGGCATGGATCTTCGAGCGGCAGACATCCATCAGCGCTTCGGAGCCGCGCAGCATGCAGGGCGTCGTGCCGCAGACCTGCACATGGGCGCGGGTGCCCACCGGCTTCAACTGGAACTGCGTATAGAACGTCGCGACCTCAAGCACGCGGATATAGGGCATGTCCAGCATGTCGGCGACATGCTCGATGGCCGAGCGCGTCACCCAGCCGTCCTGCTCCTGCGCGCGCATGAGCAAGGGTATGACGGCCGACTGCTGCCGACCAACCGGATATTTCTTGATGGTTTGCTTGGCCCACGCCGTGTTCGCCTTGTTGAAGGCGAAGCTGGCTGGCTGGACGCTGGCTTCTGCGAGACGGCGGACTGACATTAACGATCGACCTCACCAAACACGATGTCGATGGATCCGAGGATAGCGGAGACGTCGGCCAGCATGTGGCCCTTGCACAGGAAATCCATCGCCTGGAGATGCGCGAAGCCGGGTGCCCGCAGCTTGCAGCGATACGGCTTGTTGGTGCCGTCGGAGACCAGATAGACGCCGAACTCGCCCTTGGGGGCCTCGACTGCGGCATAAACCTCGCCGGCTGGTACGCGATAACCCTCGGTGTAGAGCTTGAAGTGGTGGATCAGCGCTTCCATCGAGCGCTTCATTGCCGCCCGCTTCGGCGGCACGACCTTGCCGTCGGTGGTTGAGACCGGCCCAACCTTTTCCTTGCCCAGCAGCAGGTCGACGCACTGGCGAATGATCCTTGCCGACTGGCGCATCTCTTCCATGCGGATGAGATAGCGGTCGAAACAGTCGCCGTTCTTGCCGATCGGCACGTCGAAATCCATCTCGGCGTAGCATTCGTAGGGCTGCGACTTGCGCAGGTCCCAGGCAGCGCCCGAGCCGCGCACCATCACACCGGAAAAGCCAAGCGCCCAGGCGTCTTCCAGCGACACGACGGCGATATCGACGTTACGCTGTTTGAAGATACGGTTGCCGGTCAGGAGATCGTCGAGATTGTCTACGGTCTTCAGGAACGGATCGATCCAGTCGCCGATGTCCTGGACGAGCTTTTCGGGCAGATCCTGGTGAACGCCGCCGGGGCGGAAATAGGCGGCATGCATGCGCGAGCCCGAGGCGCGCTCGTAGAAGACCATAAGCTTCTCGCGCTCTTCGAAGCCCCACAGCGGCGGGGTCAGCGCACCAACGTCCATGGCCTGCGTCGTCACATTGAGGATGTGCGACATGATGCGGCCGATCTCGCTATAGAGCACGCGGATGATCTGCCCGCGCTTCGGCACTTCGATGCCCAGCAGCCGCTCGGTCGCCAGCGCGAAGGCGTGCTCCTGGTTCATCGGCGCGCAGTAGTCGAGCCGGTCGAGATACGGCACCGCCTGCAGATAGGTCTTGTGCTCGATCAGCTTCTCGGTGCCGCGATGCAGCAGGCCGATATGCGGATCGGCGCGGTCCACCACCTCGCCGTCCAGCTCCAGCACGAGGCGCAGCACGCCGTGCGCGGCCGGATGCTGCGGGCCGAAATTGATATTGAAATTGCGAACGGCGGTTTCAGCCATCAGCGATCACCAAGCCTATCCAAGTTATTGCCGCGACGCTCCCTGAGGAACGTGCCGACCAGCAGGGGCACGAAGAACAGCAGCACCAGAACGACGGTCACTCCGTCAAAAGAAACCGGGTTCTGCCGCCCCTGATTGAAAGTGCAGGCCACAAAAAATACCGGAAGCAGCAGCAACACGAACACGGCCCAACCCAGCCCAGCGTACATCCCACGCATGTAACCGGCCATCCAGCCACCCGTGGCTATCAGCGCCACAGCCACTACCGTTCCGATTGCTTCTGAGATCGTGAAGTTCATAGCTTCCCGGCCTCAGTTCGGCTTCGCTTTTTCGTCACCGGGCAGCACGTAGTCGGTGCCTTCCCAGGGCGAAAGAAAATCGAAATTGCGGAATTCCTGCTTCAGTTCGACAGGCTCGTAGACCACGCGCTTTACCTCGTCGTCGTAACGCACCTCGACGAAGCCCGTCAGCGGGAAATCCTTGCGCAGCGGGTGCCCCTCGAAACCGTAATCGGTCAAGATGCGGCGCAGCTCCGGGTGACCGGAAAACAGGATACCGTATAGGTCGTAGGCCTCGCGTTCGAACCAGTCCGCGCCGGGATAGACGGCGGTCGCCGACGGCACCGCCGTGTCCTCGTCTGTCGCCACCTTCACGCGGATGCGCAGGTTCTGGTGCGGCGAAAGCAGGTGATAGACGACGTCGAAGCGCTTCTCGCGCATCGGATAGTCCGCGCCGCTGATGTCGATGAACGACACGAAGCGGCACTGCACGTCGTCGCGCAGGAAGGTCAGCACGGAGACGATGTCGGCGCCATCGACGTCGACGGTCAGCTCGCCATAGGCAACCGTAGCGCCCTTGATCTTGGCGCCGAGACGCTCGGTGACATGGCCTGCAAGGTCATTGAGAGCTTCGCTCATCTTTAGCCTCTCAGCGCTCGATCGTGCCGGTGCGGCGGATCTTCTTCTGCAGGAGAAGAATGCCGTAGAGCAGCGCTTCGGCCGATGGCGGGCAGCCGGGCACATAGATGTCCACCGGCACCACGCGGTCGCAGCCGCGCACCACCGAATAGGAATAGTGATAGTAGCCGCCGCCATTGGCGCACGAGCCCATCGAGATGACGTAGCGCGGCTCCGGCATCTGGTCGTAAACCTTGCGCAGCGCCGGCGCCATCTTGTTGGTCAGTGTGCCGGCGACGATCATCACGTCCGACTGGCGCGGTGAGGCGCGCGGCGCGATTCCGAAGCGCTCGCTGTCGTAGCGCGGCATCGCCGAGTGGATCATCTCCACGGCGCAGCAGGCCAGGCCGAAGGTCATGTACATCAGCGAGCCGGTACGCGCCCAGGTGATCAGCGCCTCCGACGAGGTTACGAGAAACCCCTTGTCGGAAAGCTCCGCGTTGATCTCGCCGAAGAAAACGTCATCCGCGCCGACGGGCTTGCCGGTGTTCGGATCGATGATGCCCTTGGGCTTCGGCGCCACGAGGGTGGAGGAGCCGTCGTTCAATCCCATTCCAGCGCTCCCTTCTTCCATTCATAGATGAAGCCGATGGTCAGCACGCCCAGGAAGACGAGCATGGACCAGAAGCCAAGCCAGCCGATCTCGCCGAACGAGACGGCCCAGGGAAACAGGAAAGCCACTTCGAGGTCGAAGATGATGAAGAGAATCGCGACCAGATAGAAGCGGATGTCGAACTTCATGCGCGCGTCGTCGAAGGCGTTGAAGCCGCATTCGTAGGCCGAAAGCTTTTCAGGATCCGGATTGCGATACGCCACGAGGAACGGCGCGACGATCAGCGCCAGCCCCACGACGAGCGCGACGCCGATGAAAATCACGATGGGCAAATATGAACTGAGAAGTTCGCTCATGGTCGTTTTCCGTTGGCCGTCGCCCGGCCAAGTCTATAGCACCGAACCGGGACAGTACCGCGACAAATTCTCCGGCGAAGCCCGGTGCGGCAAAGGCTTGTTGCAACGCGGCGAGGGTTAGCGCAGGCGTTCCCGCGAAGCAAGTCAAACATTGGCCCGATTTGCATGCGTCTCGAATGCTGAACACAGCGTTCATACAGACGGTTACGCTAAGGAAAGCCGACAATCCGCCAGGCCGCGCCGTCAGGCGCGCCACACAGGCTTCAGCGGTCGACAGGCAGTGCGAATGGGGTTCCCTCGAAGGCATCGGCACCACGCCCTATCGCCTCGATGGCCGAAATCATCCGACCGTTGCGACCGAGTATCGCATCCGCATGGCGCACCAGCCGCGCATTGGGCGTAGCCGAAGGTGAGAGCTGACGCAGGGTCCAGGCGAGTTCGCCTTCGTCGCGCTCTGGATTGAGTGCCGCCGCGGTGATGTAGGCCGACGCGGTCGAACGGCTGATGCCGGCAAAGCAGTTGATCACCAGCGGGGTCGCCCTGTCCCAGCCTCGCACGAAGCCAAGCAGCGTCTCGACATGGTCAAGTGCGGGCGCCACCATCTCCGGATGGTCTTCCACAATGTCGTTCATCGACAGGAACAGGTGATTCGTGGGCACGATGGAAACCGGCCGTTCGAATGGCGTGCCGCCGTTGAGCAGCGTCACCAGTCGCCGCGCGCCTGCGGACGTCACCGTCTCGTCCACCTTCGTCATCGGGCATACATAGATCATTGCATGTCTCGCGCTTCAGCCGCCACGTGTAAGGCTAAGAGTTTCAGTGCCGCCGCGCCTGAACCAGATAGCTGTCGATCGTCGTTTCGCCGAGCCACTTCGCCGCTTCCAGCCGGTGCAGACCCTCCACCAGAACGTAGCGGTTCGTATCCTTGCGCACCTGGATAGGCGTCTTCATGCCATTCTCGAGGATGTCCTCGGCCAGCGACCGGACGGTGTCGGGATGCAGCGTCTTGCGCCTCGCCGTCGGCACGTAGATTTCCGAGATGGCAACCTTCTCGATTCTGAGCATAGATCCTCCGGCCCGGCATGGTCCTTGGTAACCTTGCATTGAATAGGCCTTGTGCGCGGCAATGCCAAGAACCGGGCCAAGAACCGGCCCTCGATCAGCTTCGCTGCCGCGCGTTCTTAGAAACCGCGCGGCGGCACGAACAGGCAGATCGTGGCTCCGTCGTCGCGCCCGGCAACCGAGCACCAGTGAAACACGCCGTCTGGTGACGGCTTCACCCTGCGCGACGTCATCGGAATCACCTCGCCGGTGACCTTGATGACGTAGCCCTCCGGCCGCTCCAGCACCTCTGCGTCCGCCACCTCGCGGCAGTCGTAGTCGGAACAGCAGGAACGCGGATAGGTCCAGCCGCTCTTGGCATCATGAGCGGCTGCAGGGAGGCTGGTCACCGGAAGCAGAAGACCGAGTGCCGCTGCGGTGCGCGGAAGGGGAAGTCCCGAGTAGAACATGGCTGTTCTCCTGAGGTTGCTCCTCCTCCCGAAAATGCTGCGCCCGGGCAGTTAACAAAGACTTAACGCGCTTGCCGTCAGGGGCAAGGGTTGCCGCGCTGCTGGTGGATCGCATCGACGGCCTTCTGCATCTCGTCCGTCCAGGTCACGTCGGCCGAATCGAGCGCCACCTCGAGCTGTGCGATCGAGGTCGCGCCGATGATGTTCGAGGCGACGAACGGACGGTGCGTCACGAAGGCGTTGGCAAACAGCGCAGGCTCCATGCCGAACTCGCGCGCCAGCGCGTTGTATGCCTTGTGTGCCTCGGCTGCACCCGGCGTCTCGTAACGCTGCAGCCGGTCGAAGAGCTGCTTGCGCGAACCTTCAGGCAACGCGCCGTCGTCGTATTTGGCCGTCAGGTAGCCCTGCGCCAGCGGCGAATAGGCAAGCAGGCCCACATCCTCGCGATCGCACACCTCGGCCAGGTTCACCTCGAAGGTGCGGTTGACCAGATTATAAGCGTTCTGGAGCGAGACGACGCGCGGACCTGCCCCCTTCTCCGCTTCGGCAACGAACTTCATCACGCCCCAAGCGCTTTCGTTGGAAAGCCCGAGATGTCCGATCTTGCCCGCCTTCACCAGTTCATCGAATACGGCCAGCGTCTCGGCGACCGGCGTCTCGTCGACGGCGCGCTCGGCAGGCCACTTGCCCACCCGCGTCGGGCTCGATCCCCACGGCACCAGCCTGTCGGGAAAATGGATCTGGTAGAGATCGACATGATCGGTCTGCAGCTTCTGCAGCGACTTGTCGATGGCATCCATGATGTCGGCGCGCACCAGTTTCGAAGGGCGCCCTCCCCTGAACCACTCGTTGGCCGTGCGGCCGACAACCTTCGTCGCCAGCACGACCTTGTCGCGATTGCCGCGCGCCTTCATCCAGTTGCCGATGTAGCGCTCGGTGCGCCCTTGCGTCTCCGCCTTGGGCGGGATCGGGTAGAGTTCCGCTGTATCGATGAAATTCACGCCGCGATCGAGCGCCAGGTCGAGCTGGGCGTGGCCCTCGGCTTCCGTGTTCTGCTCGCCGAAGGTCATGGTGCCGAGGCAGATTCTCGACACAAAAATATCCGTACGGCCAAGCCTGCGCTTTTCCATGGTCAAATGCTCCGCATTCTGTCGTCAGGGGGAACCGGACGCGGATGCGCCCTTTCGGCGGTATTCTAGCCCGAATCCGCCGAGGCACAATAGCAGCGCGGCCTCAGTCGGCGCCGGGGAAGGTCGAAACACCATGTGCCTCGGTCGCACGGCGGCGGAACACGCTCAAATGGCCCGACGGCTCGAACCAGGCGGATTCGACTTCGCCGGTGTGGCGGATACCGGCCTGCCTCAGCAGCGAAAACAGCTCGCGTTTCGTCAGCGCGCCCGCGCCCAGCCGGTCTTCGCAAACCTCGCCGTTGTCGACCACCAGCAGCGGTTGGCCCTCAAGCCGGTGTTCCAGCCTTCTGTGTCGATTGAGCAGCGTCGTGGTGAGGCGATGCAGCAGGATCACGACGGTGATCGCGGCAATTCCGTGCAGCAGTGCTACGTCCGGGTAGATCATCGGGTCGCCGGCGGCCGAACCCACCGCGATGACCAGCACGAACTCGAACGGTCCGATCTGTCCGATGCCGCCCTTGCCGACAAGGCGGGCCAGGAAGATCGTGTAGACGTACATGACGACCGTCCTGAAGACGATCTCGATGAAAAAGAAGAGCGTGGCGGTGTCCGCCTCCCCGAAGAATATGCGGTGAAGTTCCTGCATGAGCGTGCCTCGAAACGCCCCCGAACGAAACGGGCAAGCATATGTCGCGGTTCCGCGCATCTCTGGCGCAAACGATCCTCAACGCGCCCGCATTGACAAGGCAGTCTCCTTGGGGTCCGCTCGCACCAGCAAGCGCCATCGCAATCGAGACTGCACATGCCCAAGACAGACATTGCCCGCAGGGTCTACAACCACACCTGGAAGCTCGACCCGATCGTGCGCAGCCTGCTCGACACGGATTTCTACAAGCTCTTGATGCTGCAGATGATCTGGGGGCTGTACCGGGACGTCGACGCCACGTTCTCGCTCATAAACCGGACCAAATCCGTGCGGCTTGCCGACGAGATCGACGAGCAGGAGCTGCGCGCGCAGCTCGACCATGCGCGCACGCTGCGCTTCACCAAGAAGGAAATGATCTGGCTGGCCGGCAACACCTTCTACGGCCGCAAGCAGATCTTCGAGCCGGATTTCCTGACCTGGCTGGAAGGCTTCAGGCTGCCGGAATACGAGCTGTCGAAGCGCGACGGCCAGTATGAGCTGCATTTCCATGGCCGCTGGCACGACACCACCATGTGGGAGATTCCAGCGCTCGCCATCATCAACGAGTTGCGCTCGCGCGTTGCCCTGCGTTCGATGGGGCCGTTTGCGCTCGACGTCACCTATGCTCGCGCGAAGGCCCGGGTGTGGGAGAAGGTAGAGCGGCTCAAGAAGCACCCCGAGATCCGCATCTCGGACTTCGGCACGCGGCGGCGTCACTCCTTCCTTTGGCAGCGCTGGTGTGTGGAAGCGCTCAAGGAGGGCATCGGCGAATCCTTTACCGGCACCTCGAACGTGCTGCTCGCCATGGATACCGACCTCGAGGCGCTCGGAACAAACGCCCACGAACTCCCGATGGTGCTGGCGGCGCTGACCAACAGCGACGCCGAACTGCGCGCCTCGCCCTACAAGGTACTGCAGGCATGGCAGACCTATTACGGCGGCAACCTGCTGATCGTGCTGCCCGACGCGTTCGGCACGGCCTCGTTCCTGCGCGATGCACCCGACTGGGTGGCCGACTGGACGGGCTTCCGGCCAGACAGCGCGCCGGCGATCGAGGGCGGCGAACGCATCGTCCAGTGGTGGCGCGAGCGCGGCCGCGATCCGGCCGAGAAGCTGCTGATCTTTTCCGACGGGCTCGACGTCGACACCATCGAGAAGGCGTTTCAGCATTTCCGCGGCAAGGTGCGCATGGCGTTTGGCTGGGGAACCAACCTCACCAACGATTTCGAGGATTGCGCGCCGGCCCATAATGATGCGCTTCGCGCCATCTCGCTCGTCTGCAAGGTCACCAGCGCCAATGGCCGCCCGGCCGTGAAGCTCTCCGACAACCCGGAAAAGGCGACGGGCGACAAGGACGAAATAGCGCGCTATCTCAAGGTTTTCGGTGAGGAAGCTCGCGTCCGCCAGCCGGTCCTTGTGTGAACCGAAGGGGCCATTTGTGCAGCTTTTGTGCATTTGCAGCCGCTGCACATTTACTGTCTTGAAAAGTCGGAATCCAAGTGGTCAGATGCGTCCCCAACGATAAAGGGGAACGCGCCGCAACGTCGGCGCAGCAATTTGGCAGGGTGTTCCAATCGCGCACGTATTGGAAGTCTCCGACCTTAAGACCGTCTTTCGCACGCATGATGGTGTGATCCACGCGGTCAACGGAATCAGCTTCAGTCTCGACGAAGGCGAGTTGCTTGCCGTCGTCGGCGAGAGCGGTTCGGGCAAGAGCGTGGCGATGATGTCGCTGATGCAGCTCCTGCCGATGCCGCCTGCCCGCATCGCCGACGGCAGCGTGATGTTCCAGGATCAGGACCTCGTGCAGCTCGGCGCCTCCGAGATCCGGCAGGTGCGCGGCGCGCGGATCGGCTTCGTGTTCCAGGACCCGATGACGTCCCTCAACCCGGTCTTCACGGTCGGCTACCAGATCATGGAGCCGCTGCGCGAGCATATGGGGCTCAGCAAAAAACAGGCCCGGCAGCGCGCGATCGAACTGCTCGACCTCGTCGGCATCCCCGCAGCGGCGAAGCGCATCGACGATTATCCGCACCAGTTCTCGGGCGGCATGCGCCAGCGCGTGGTGATCGCCATCGCGCTCGCCTGCGACCCCAAGGTGCTGATCGCCGACGAGCCGACGACGGCGCTCGACGTCACGGTGCAGGCGCAGATCCTCGAACTGGTGCGCGACCTGCGCCAGAAGCTTGGCATGGCGATCATCTGGATCACCCACGATCTCGGCGTCGCGGCCGGCATCGCCGACCGGGTCATCGTCATGTATGGCGGGCTGGTGGTCGAGCACGCGCCGGTGGAAGACCTCTTCGCCACGCCCCAGCATCCTTATACGCGTGCCCTGCTCGACTCGCTGCCGGGCCGGCACGACACCGACGAACGCCTGCGCTCGATCGGCGGCCAGCCGCCGCTGCTATTGGCCGAGCCCGCCTCGTGCCCTTTCGCGCCGCGCTGCAGCCACGCCTTCGACCGCTGCTGGCAGGAGAACCCGCGTCTCCTAGAGATCGCGACAGGTCACGATGTCGCCTGCTGGTGGGACCCCGAAACCGGAGGGCAGCGCGATGGCCGTTGATCTCGCCGAGCGGCCGGGCGCATCCAGCCCTGAAACACAACCGCTCGTCCGGGTCGAGGACCTGCTGCTGCATTTCCCCGTCTACAAGGGCCTGCTGCGCCGGCAGGTCGGCGCCGTGCGGGCAGTGGACGGGCTGACCTTCGACATACGCCGGGGCGAGACCCTCGGGCTCGTCGGGGAAAGTGGCTGCGGCAAGTCGACAACCGGGAGAACGCTCCTGCGTCTCTACCGCGCCAGCGGCGGGCGCATCCTCTTCGAAGGGCAGGACATTGCCGAACTGGAAGGCGAGCGGCTGCGGCGCATGCGGCCGCGCATGCAGATGATCTTCCAGGACCCGCAGGCATCGCTCAACCCGCGTATGACGGTCGGCTCGATCATCGCGGAGCCGCTCATCGAGCATGGCGTCCACAAAGCCGAAGCCCGCAGGGCAAAGGTCCGCGAGCTTCTGGACGCCGTCGGCCTCAACCCCGACTACGTCAACCGCTATCCCCACGAGTTCTCCGGTGGCCAGCGCCAGCGCATCGGCATCGCCCGCGCGCTGGCGCTCGACCCGGATTTCATCGTCTGCGACGAACCGATCGCCGCGCTCGACGTCTCGATCCAGGCGCAGGTGGTCAACCTGCTCAAGGATCTGCAGAAGAAGCTTGGCCTCACCTACCTGTTCATCAGCCACGATCTCTCGATGGTGAAGCACATCGCCGACCGCGTGGCGGTGATGTATCTCGGCAAGATCGTCGAGCTTGCCGATGTCAAGACGCTGTTTTCGTCGCCCAAGCACCCCTACACCAAGGCCTTGTTGTCTGCCGTTCCGGTGCCCGACCCCACGGTCGAGGCCAGCCGCCAGCGTATCCTGCTGACGGGCGACATACCCGATCCAGCCAATCCGCCTGCCGGCTGCAAGTTCTGCACGCGCTGCCCGGAGGCGATCGACAGGTGTTTTTCGGAGGAGCCGGCGTGGCGGGAGGTCGATCCCGGCCGCCACGTCGCCTGCCACCGTGCATAGGGAAGGAGGACGACAGACCAATTGCCAATGCCGCACTTTCGTGCGGAAATGAATGCATCCACCGATCCGGCTGTTGCTATGGGAGTTGCACGCCGGGCCGAAAGCAAAACCAAGAAAACCAACAAGATGCGTAAGGGGAAGCAGACATGAAAAGGTTCACCGCATTGGCGGCCGGCACGGCCGTCGCGCTGGCGCTCGGCGCCGCGAGCGCTCAGGCCGAACGGGGCTCCGACGGCCACCTCAATATTCTCTACTGGCAGGCCGTCTCGATCCTCAATCCGTTCCTTTCCGGCGGCACCAAGGACGTCGAGGGATCGTCCATGGTGATCGAACCGCTGGCCAAATACGACGAGGCCGGCAACATGGTGCCCGCGCTGGTCGACGAGATTCCGACCGTCGAGAACGGCGGCGTTTCGGAAGATCTGAAGTCGATCACGTGGAAGATCACACCGGGCCTTCTGTGGTCCGACGGAACGCCTTTCACGGCGCATGACGTCGTCTTCACAGCCGAATATTGCATGCATCCCGATGGCGGCTGCCAGCAGCTCGAGAAACTCACCGATGTCGAGAAGGTCGAGGCGATCGACGATCTGACGGTTAAGGTCACCTTCTCGGTGCCGAAGCCGTTCCCCTACGGCCCCTTCGTCGGCGCTGAATCGCCGATCATCCAGAAGGCGCAGTTCGAGAACTGCCTTGGGCCGCGTGCGCCCGAGTGCACCGAGCAGAATTTCGGCCCGCACGGCACAGGCGCCTTTCGCGTGACCGAATTCCGCGCCAACGACGTCGTGTCCTTCGAGGCCAACCCGCACTATCGCGACGCCGCCAAGCCCGCCTTCGCCACGGCGACGCTCAAGGGCGGCGGCGACGCCGCATCGGCCGCGCGCTCGGTGCTGGAGACCGGCGAATTCGACTATGCGTGGAACCTGCAGGTCGAACCCGAGATCCTCGACCAGATGGCGGCTGCCGGCCGCGGTGTCGTGGTTTCATCCTATGGCACTTCGGTCGAGCGTATCGAGGTCAACTGGACGGACCCATCGCCGGACAAGGGCGACGTCCGATCCACCAAGGAGGCCGGCGTCCATCCGTTCCTGAGCGATCCGGCCGTCCGGAAAGCACTGTCGATCGCGATCGACCGCGACATTCTCGTTGAAGCCGGTTACGGCGCCAGCGGTCAGCCGACTTGCAACATTCTGCCAGCACCGGAGCTCTATGCCTCCACAGGCGCGAACTGGTGCCTCAAGCAGGACGTCGAGGAGGCCAACAGGCTGCTTGACGAAGCCGGCTGGGAGCGTGGCGGCGACGGTATCCGCGCCAAGGACGGCGTGCGCCTGTCGCTCCTCTACCAGACGTCGACCAACTCCGTCCGTCAGGCCACCCAGGCGCTGGTCAAGGATATGTGGCAGCAGATCGGTGTCGAAACCGAACTGCGCAACGTGGACGCAGCGGTGTTCTTCGGTGGTGACCCTGCCAGCCCGGACACCTTCCAGAAGTTCTACGCCGACGTGGAGATGTACACCAACAACTTCCCGGGCACCGATCCCGAGCGCTACATGTCGAGCTGGCTCTGCAGCGACATTCCCAGCCCGAAGAACGGCTGGCTGGGCAACAACATCCCCCGTTTCTGCTCCGACGAATATGACGCACTCGTCGGCCAGATGGCCGAAACGGCCGAGCTCGAGGCACGCGGCGAAATGGCCAAGAAGATGAACGACATCCTCTCCAACGAGGGCGCGCTCATCCCGCTTATCCACCGCGGCGACGTGTCCGCGCATTCGGTTACGCTCGAAGGCGTGCGGATGAACTCGTGGGACTCCGAACTCTGGAACGTGGCCGACTGGACACGCGCCAAGTAGGCAACCTCTGACGAACCGGTCTTTCGCGGCCCCGCGCCGCGGAAGAACGGATGAAGGCAGCCCAGACGCCGCGCGACCATATCGACGCGGCGCGCCCGGAGCCACACCGATGCTGAACTACACGCTTCGGCGCCTGATGTTCGCTGTGCCGACCCTGCTCGTCATCAGCTTCATCATCTTCGCATTGCTCGACCTCGCGCCGAACGACCCGACCGGCAATCTGCCGCTGACGATCCCACCAGAGGTGCGCCAGCAGATCCGCATTTCGCTCGGTCTCGGCGAACCGTTCCACATTCGCTATCTCTACTGGCTGCACCAGTTCTTCATCAACGAGCCGCTCAATGTCATCGAGCGCATCTTCAACATCGAGATCGGCAATTCCGCCGAGCGGCTCCGCATTCGGTCCTGGGCAACCCGCAGCCCCGTCGTCGACCTCATCGTCGAGCGCCTGCCGCAGACGCTGTGGGTCGTCGGCATGTCCTACGTCGTCGGCATCCTGATCGCCATTCCCGTCGGCATCGTCTCGGCCTACCGGCAATACTCCTGGTTCGACCAGATCGGCACGTTCGTGTCGATGGTGGGCTTTTCGGTCCCGACTTTCTTCACCGGCGTCGTGCTGATCGTCATCTTCAGCGTGAACCTGCAATGGTTCCCGTCGATATACGACACGACGCTGGAGGTCACGAACTGGTCGAGTTTCTGGGCGCAGGTGCGGCAGATGGTGCTGCCAGTCACGGTGCTGGCGCTCTACAACGCCGCGCAGCTCAGCCGCTTCGTGCGAGCCTCCATGCTGGATAACCTCAATCAGGACTACGTGCGCACGGCGCGCGCCAAGGGCATGAAGGAGCGCGTGGTGCTTCTCATACACGTGCTGCGCAACAGCCTGATCCCCGTCGTCACGGTGATCGCTCTCGGCATCCCGACGATCTTCTCGGGCGCCATCATCACGGAACAGATTTTCCGCGTGAACGGCCTCGGGCAGTTGCTCATCATCGCCATCCAGGGCGCGGACATCCCGCTGGTGCAGACGCTCACCTTCATCTTTGCCGTGCTGATCGTGTTCTTCAACCTGATCGCAGACTTGCTCTACGGCATTCTCGACCCGAGGATCCGCTATGAGTGACGCCGTCATCAAGACCCCGCCGCCGAGTGCACCGGGCGCGCCCGGTGCACCGCTTGTTACCAAGCAGCGCACGCTGGCCGCCGATGTGTGGCGGCAGTTCCGTCAGCATCGCGGCGGTGTGGTCGGAGCGATCATCTTCCTGACGATCGTGCTGCTCGTGATCTTCGGCCCGTACATCCACGGCATCGATCCGCAGGCACTCAATGTCCGGGACAAGAACCAGGGCATCTCGCTTACCCACCCGATGGGCACCGACAATCTTGGTCGCGACATGTTCGCCCAGGTGCTGGCCGGCGGTCGCACCTCGCTGTCGGTCGGCATAACGGCGATGCTGCTGTCGCTGTTCGTGGGCACCACCATCGGCGTGGTTGCGGGCTATTTCCGACGAGCGGATGGGCTTCTGATGCGTCTGACCGACCTGTTCCTGGCGCTACCGCTCCTGCCGCTGCTGCTCGTCATCATCATGCTGTTCCGCGACACGCTGCGCGCCGCTTTCGGCCCCGAGACCGGCATCTTCCTGCTGATCGTCTTTGTCATCGGCATCACGAGCTGGATGCAGACGGCCCGTATCGTTCGCGGCGCTGTGCTGTCGGTGAAGGAGCAGGAATTCGTCGTGGCAGCCAAGTCGATCGGCACCCGCGAGCGGCGCATCGTCACCCGTCACATCCTGCCTAACGTGCTGTCGCCGATCATGGTGTCGGCCACGCTCGGCATCGCAACGGCCATCATCACCGAATCGGCGCTCTCCTTCCTCGGCCTCGGCTTTCCGTCCGACTACCCGACCTGGGGCCGGCTGCTTTATGACGGCGTGAACTTCATGGCGATCAACCCGTCTCGCGTCATCTGGCCGGGACTGGCGATCTCGCTGACGGTGCTGTCGATCAACTATATCGGCGACGGCCTGCGCGACGCGCTCGACCCCCGCATCCGCGGCAGGTGATTGTGGGTGCGGCTCAGGCCGCGTCCCACTCGGGCGAGAAGCCGTAGTCGCAGATGCGCAGCCCCTTTCCGCGCAGGGCGGTGATCGCCGCCATCTCCTCATCCGAGAGCCCGAAGTCGAAAATCGCGGCGTTCTCGGCCAGCCGTTCAGGCCTGCTGGTGCACGGGATCGCGACCATGCCGTCCTGCTGGACATGCCAGCGCAGCACGATCTGGCCCGGCGTCTTGTCATGCCGGTCGGCGGCTGCGGTGACGGCAGGTTCGGCAAACAGCGCCCCACCCCTTGCCAGCGGGCAGTAGGCGACCATGGCCATGCCGGCTTGGCGGCAAGCCGCATAGACCTTGCGCTGGTCCAGATAGGGGTGGCTCTCAACCTGGTTGGCGACCAGCGGCGCTTCCGACAGCTCCAGCGCCTGCGCCAGAAGTGCCGTCGGGAAATTCGAGACGCCGATATGCCGCGCCAGCCCGTCGGCGCGGCAACGGTTCAGCGCCGCGACCGTGTCGGCCAGCGAAATTTCCGGGTTCGGCCAGTGGATCAGCAGCAGGTCGACAGCGTCCAGTCCCAGCCGCTTCAGGCTCGCCTCGGCGGAGCGGCTCAGGTCGTCGGGCGCAAGGTCGGTCCACCAGACCTTGGTGGTGACAAACACCGAACCGCGGGTGACGCCCGACGCGCGCAACCCCGCGCCCACTGCCTCCTCATTGCCGTAGGATGCTGCAGTGTCGATATGGCGGTAGCCGACGTCCAGAGCCCGCTCGACGAGCTCGGTACAGGCGCGTCCTTCGAGCGTCCATGTTCCCAGTCCCAGAGCCGGAATGGCAGCGCCGTTCGCGTCCACGCTGTGCATGGCCATCTCCCTTTCGTGCTTGGCGAGCCGCGCGTCTTTCGTGCTATCGGTTGAAGCGGCGGCGGATGGAGTCGAGATAAGGCAAAACTAGTGCAGCGATCGGCAAAGGACAAATCACGCCTCGAGGCAATCGATCTCGCGCGTGGCGTGGCACTGGTTGCCATGGCGATCTACCACCTGGCATGGGATCTCGAATTCTTCGGCTATGCCACCCCCGGCATGACTGCCGAGGGCGGCTGGCGGCTGTTTGCCCGCTCGATCGCATCGTCGTTCCTGTTCTTGGTCGGCGTCAGCCTCTTTCTGGCGCATGCGCGCGGCTTTCGGCGCGGCCCCTTCCTGACAAGGCTCGCGATGGTGGCCGGCGCGGCCGCCGCGATCTCGCTCGTCACCTGGCTGGCGGTCCCCGGAGGCTTCATATTCTTTGGCATCCTGCACCAGATCGCGCTTGCGAGCGTGCTCGGCCTCGCCTTCATGCGCGCCCCCGCATGGGTCGCGATCGTGGTCGGCGTCGCGGTGTTCGCCGCACCGCATTTCCTGCGCTCAACATTCTTCGACCACCCGGCGCTGTGGTGGGTGGGGCTGTCCAGCGTCAATCCGCATTCGAACGACTATGTGCCGCTGTTCCCGTGGTTCGCCGCCGTGCTTTTCGGTATCGCAGCGGCCAAGCTCGCCGCTGCAGCGGGCCTCTTCCAGCGCCTGGGACAGATTTCCCTGTACGAATGGACGCGCCCGCTGCAGTTTTGCGGACGCCACAGCCTTGCCTTCTACCTCATCCACCAGCCGGTGCTGATCGCCTGCGTCTGGCTGTTCTCGCTCATCGCACCGCCTGCGCCGATGGCGGCCGACGTCGCCTTCACACGCGCCTGCACGTCCCAGTGCGAGGAGGCCAGAGGCCAGGAGTTCTGCGCGCTTTATTGCGTCTGTGTGCTGGAGGGTCTCGAAGAGGAGAACCGGCTGGAGGAAATCCACAACCAGACGGCAAGCCCGGAAACCACGCAGCGCTTGCAGGAAATCGTGCAGGAGTGCAGTTTCCAGACGGAATTCGCCGTGCCCGTGGAGGAGCAACCGTGACTGCCGTCGAGACCCGTCCCAACACGCTGCCATGGCCGCCGATCGTTTACGTCGCCGCGGTTGCGGCAGCCATTGTCCTGAACTGGCTGGTTCCGCTCCCCTGGATTCCGGGCCCGCTTGGCGAACTGCTCTTCGCAGTCGGCTGGCTGGTCGTCGGCGGCGCGCTGGCGATCGACATTACGGCCATGCGCACGATGGCGCGCGCCAAAACCACGATCATGCCACACCGCGGCTCCGATCATCTCGTGACCAGCGGGCCGTTCTCGTTTACCCGCAACCCGATCTATCTCGGCAACACCATGCTGATGATCGGCATCGGCCTGATCGCCGGCATCGTCTGGTTCATCCTGCTGGCGCCGGTCGCCGCCTTCGTCACGCAGAAGCTCGCGATCGAACGCGAGGAACGGCACTTGGAGATGCGTTTCGGCAAGAAATACCGCGATTACGCCAAGAAGGTCCGGCGCTGGATCTAACCTGTCGCTGCAACCTCAGGTGCTGACGCCCAGCTCCACCAGCCGCTCCACGCAGGCTTCCTCGGCATTGTCGAGTTCGGACAGCGTCTCTTCCAGGTCGCGACGCTTCTGGCGCAGTTCCTCGCGCTTTTCCTCGATGCGTTTGATCATCAGCTTGAGCTGACCAACCTCGCCCGGCGGCTCCCGGTAGATCTGGATGATCTCGCGAATCTCGTTGATCGAGAAGCCCAGCCGCTTGCCGCGCATGATCTGCCTGATGAGGTGACGGTCGGATGGGCGGAAAAGCCGCGTGCGACCCCGGCGCACCGGCGCGATCAACCCCTCGTCCTCGTAGAACCGAAGCGTTCGGGTCGAGATGTCGAACTCGCGGGTCAGTTCGGTGATCGTGTAATATTCCCGCATTCGGGCGGCCGTCCTGTCATGAAACCGTAACAGGATGTGGCACGGCATTTACGTAAAAGTCAATTGCGGACACCGACCACGGTCTGCCTGAAGAGCTTCTGCCTCAGCTTTTCGGCTGGGCAAGAACCACGAGGTTGCCGTCGGGATCCCGCATACGCAGCAGCCGAACATAGGTTGCCGGCTCTATGGCTCCTGGCTGAAAGCTCGCCTTTTCAAGACGTTCGCGTTCGTCCTCAAGGTTTTCGACGAACAGTGTCAGCGTGCCGTTGCCGGCATTCTGCGCGTTTTCGAAGAGCTGCAGCCCGGCGGTTTTACCATGGTGCCACTCCGCGAGACCCTGCATCGGCGTCGCGTCGGCTACGCGCCCGAACAGCCTCGCAAACCAGTCAGTGCTTGTTTCCAGATTCGAGCAGTTTAGGTTGGCATAGACCGTTGTCAGTTTCATCGACGCGCCTGCGGCGGAATCACTTGCTAGCGAGCCACCTTCGGGCGCATCGTGCGGTACGTTCCAGCCGAAATAGACCTCGGCCTCGACGATCCTGCCGCCTCTCACCGTCAGCACTTCGGTATTGCGGAATTTGCGGCCCGACATCGCCTCGCCCACATAGGTTACGACGACATCGTCCCCGGCGGGCACGATGCGTTCGAAGCGGAAGTCCCTGATGTTGGCGCTGTTCGGCCAGCAACGCTCGAAATAGGCCTTGCGGTCTATGCGGTTGTCGAGCGGGCTCGTGAAATGCAAGTCGGGCGCGATCAGCGCTTCGATCGCGGCCCGGTCGCCCGAGACGTAGGCCAGATAACTGTCGCGCGCGATGGATGCGTTGTCCGTCATTACAAACTCCTTCCGATTGCCCTTTGCAATCAGATGAAGCTAACGCATCTGCTTTTATTCCGCAACCAGATGAAGCAGGCCGCCTCGCTGGAGCCAGGCGTGCGACAACCCCGCCGTTACAGCAGCCCGAACCACCATGTCGCGAGGCCGAGAAACGCGAGGAAGCCGACGACATCCGTAACCGCCGTGACGAACACAGCGGAGGACACGGCGGGGTCGGCCCCTACCCTGTCGAGCAGCAGCGGGATGAGAATGCCGGCCAGTGCCGCCACGAAAAGGTTGATGATCATCGCCGCCGCGATGATGCCGCCGATATTCACGTCGTCGAACCAGAAGCCCGCGACTCCGCCGACCAGCACGGCGAAGATGATGCCGTTGATGAAGCCGACGCCCATCTCGCGGCGGATGATGCGGCCGGCATTGTAGATGTCGAGGTCTCTCGTCGCGAGCGCGCGCACCGTCACCGTCATCGTCTGCGAACCAGCATTGCCGCCCATGCCGGCAACGATCGGCATCAGGATCGCGAGCGCCACGATCTGCTGGATCGTCGCGTCGAACAGGCCGATGACGGACGCCGCCAGAAACGCGGTGACGAGGTTGATCAGCAGCCATGGAACGCGCGAGCGAGAGGTCGCCAGAATGCTATCCGACAGCTCTTCGTCGCCCACACCGCCGAGGCGCATCAGATCTTCCTCGGCTTCTTCCTGAATGACGTCGACCACATCATCGATCGTCAGCACGCCGACGAGGCGCTCGTTCTCGTCGACCACGGCTGCCGACAGAAGATCGTACTGCTCGAAGACCTGCGCTGCCTCCTCCTGATCCATCGTCGCGGGGATGGCATGGCGCGTTTCGTGCATGATCTCCTCGATCTTCACCGTGCGCTGCGTGCGCAGGATGCGGTCGAGATCGACCGCACCGAGCAGGCGGAAGGTTGGATCGATCACGAAGATCTGGCTGAACGACTCCGGCAGGTTCTTGTCTTCGCGCATGTAGTCGATGGTCTGGCCGACCGTCCAGAAGGGCGGCACGGCCACGAACTCGGTCTGCATGCGCCGGCCGGCCGTCTCTTCCGGATAGTCCAGTGCGCGCCGCAGCCTGATACGCTCGGTAAAGGGAAGCTGAGCAAGAATCTCGTCCTGGTCTTCCTGGTCGAGATCTTCGAGGATGTAGACAGCATCGTCGGAATCGAGCTCCTGCATCGCCTGGGCGATCTGCTCGTTCGGCATGTTCTCGACGATGTCGAGGCGGATCGCGTCGTCCACCTCGGTCAGCGCTGTAAAATCGAAATCCGCGCCCATCAGTTCGACAAGCGCGCGCCGCTGCTCCGGCATCAATGCCTCGAGCAGGTCGCCCACTTCCGATTGGTGGAGCGCGCCGACATCCTGCTTGAGCGTCAGCGTATCGCGGTCGGCTATGGCAGCGCCGATATGGGAGAGGAACGAGGACCGAATGACGCCGTCCTCGTCGTAGATGTCGGCCCCGGTTGCGTGGACCTGATCCTCGGGCGGCCGGTCTTGCGGATTTTCCAACAGCGCCTCCCGCCTGGTTGCGTTCGATTACCCCGTCTAGCTCGCCTGCGCGGCGAACACAAAGCCAAACGCGTCGCTGTCCAACACGATACCGGCAAGCACGAACGCGCGAACCCCGCTGGCGGTTGCGCGTTCAGCCTCTTCGAAACCCCGTGGACAAGTCAGATCCGGCATCCGCCCATCGCTTGGCCGGACGCAGAACGGCCTAGGCTTTTGCCGCTCTTTGCTCGTCCCCCGCAGCAAAGTGCGCCATCTGATCGGCATGGGCCTTCCTGAAGGCGGGGCGATCCGTGACCCTGGCCACATAGGCTTCCGCCGCCGGCCGATCTCCGAAGGAGCGCAGCTTTGCGACGCGCAACACATCGGCCATCAGCAGATCCGCGACCGTGAAACGGTCGGCAACCAGCCATTGCCGCTCCTTCAGGACGCGTTCCATATGATCCAGACGGCTTTCCAGCCAGCCGACGAGATTGTTTTCCTTCGCGCCGGTCACCTCCAGAAACCATCAGGGCACCGACACCATCTCGATCGAGTTGAGCGCGGCGATCGTCCATTGCAGCGTCTGCGCTTCGCTCGCCGGATCACGCGGCATCAGCGTTTCGCTCTTGCGGGCCAGATGCAGAAGCCCTGCCCCGCTCTCGAACAGCTCGACCTCACCATCGCTTAGAAACGGTATCTGCGCGAACGGTTGATGCGCCAGATGATCGGGGCCTCGCTCGTCGAAAGGCACCGTTCGAACTGAATAATCGAGACCGGCTTCCTCGCACGCCCATCTCAACCGGATGTCGCGTACGAAACCGCGTGGGCCTTCGGGCACCCAGTCATATGTCCAGACGATCAATTCGCTCATTGCGGCATGCCTCCTGCTCGTCGCACGTCATCTAATTGATCATATCCGAGGACTCAAAGGCAGGCGCTTCGCCGCCGTTTGTGCCGCCGGGAGATTACACGTCCTGAATTTTCGTGCTATGGCGCGCGCCAATTCCCTCAATTGTCGAGAGTTTTCGCCCATGTCCGCGCCACGCGTCAGCTTTGTCAGTCTCGGATGCCCGAAGGCGCTGGTCGATTCCGAACGCATCATCACGCGGCTGCGGGCCGAGGGCTACGAGATCGCGCGCAAGCATGACGGTGCCGATCTCGTTGTCGTCAACACGTGCGGCTTTCTCGATTCCGCGCGTGACGAGTCGCTTGCGGCAATCGGCGACGCGATGAAGGAAAACGGCAAGGTGATCGTCACCGGCTGCATGGGCGCGACACCCGAGCTGATCCGCGAGAAGCACCCCAACGTACTCGCGATCACCGGCCCGCAGGCCTATGAGAGCGTGATGAGCGCCGTACATGAGGCCGCCCCGCCTGCACACGAGCCGTTCGTCGATCTGATCCCGCCGCAGGGCGTGAAGCTGACGCCACGCCACTACGCCTATCTGAAGATTTCGGAAGGCTGCAACAACCGCTGCTCGTTCTGCATCATTCCCGCACTGCGCGGCGATTTGGTCTCGCGCCCGGCAGGCGACGTGCTACGCGAGGCCGAACGGCTGGTGACGGCTGGCGTCAAGGAAATCCTCGTCATCTCGCAGGACACGTCGGCCTACGGCGTCGACGTGAAGTACCAGCCAAGTGTCTGGCAGGATCGCGAGGTCCGCACCAAGTTCATCGATCTGTCGCGCGAGCTCGGCGAGATGGGCGTGTGGGTGCGCATGCACTACGTCTACCCCTACCCGCATGTCGACGAGGTCATCCCGCTGATGGCTGAAGGCAAGATCCTGCCCTATCTCGACATTCCCTTCCAGCATGCCTCGCCGCAGATTCTCAAGAACATGCGACGCCCGGCGCACCAGGAAAAGACGGCGGCGCGCATCAAGGCCTGGCGCGACGTTTGCCCCGATCTCGCGGTCCGCTCGACCTTTATCGTCGGCTTTCCGGGCGAGACAGAGGAAGATTTCGAGTTCCTGCTCGACTGGCTGGACGAGGCGAAGATCGACCGCGCCGGTTGCTTCAAATACGAGGCGGTCGGCGGTGCCCGTTCCGAGACGCTTGGCCTGCCCGAGGTACCGCAGGAGATCAAGGAAGCCCGCTGGCGCCGTTTCATGGAGCGCCAGCAGAAAGTATCGGCCAATCTTCTGAAGAAGAAGGTCGGCAAGCGCCTGCCCGTCATCATCGACGAGGCGAACGGCACGGCTGCCAAGGGCCGCACCCGCTACGACGCGCCCGAGATCGACGGCAACGTCCATCTGGAGTCACGTCGTCCTTTGCGTGTCGGCGACATCGTCACGGTCAAGATCGACCGCGCCGATGCCTATGATCTCTACGGGCAGGCCGCGTAATTAGCCCTGGGAGGCGAACTGCTTCTGGAAGAACGGCGTCTTCATCGCCATTTCCTGGTCCTTCTCACCCGCCCGCAGGTTGGCGGGGCGGTCGCGCAGGCGCTCCATATAGGCCAGGAATGACGGCCGTTCAGGCAGCGCCTTCAGGTTCTCCATCGTATAGCCGATGCCGGAACCGAGCTGCACGTCGGCAGCCGTGAACCGGTCGCCCGCCGCATAAGGCCGCTCGGTCAGGATACGATCGACATAGTTCACCATGTCGTCGAATGTCCCGAACGAGAAGTTGTTGCCGCCATACTTCCAGCCCTGCGCGTGGGCGGCCAGTGCCGGGTCGAACACCGCATCGCAATAGACCAGCATCGACAGATACGGTCCCCGCATCGGATCGCCGATCTGCGGTGCGAGGCCAGCATCTGGAAACGCGTCGGCAAGGTAGGTGGTGATCGCGGCCCGCTCGGTAACCACGATGCCGTCATGCTCGATGGCCGGCACCTTCTTGTTCGGCTGGATTTTCCGGTATTCCTCCGGGACGCCCCCGTCCTGCCGGATGTCGATCTCGACAAGCTCGTAGTCCACGCCCAGTTCCTCCAGCAGCCACAGGATACCGGAGGAGCGCGACCACGGGGCATGATAGAATTTCAGCACGGCTGTTTCCTCGCATTCAGCGTTTCGATGAATTGGGTATACCAAACACCTCCTGACAACTGGCTGTCAGGAGGTGTCGCGACCCCGGCGAAACCTGAAAAGAGCCTGCCGTGCCCTAGGGGATCAAAACCGTCGTGCCGGTAGTCTTGCGGCCTTCGAGGTCGGCATGCGCCTTGGCGGCGTCGGCAAGTGCGTAGCGCTGGTTGACCCTGATCTTCACGTCGCCGGACTTCACCACATCGAACAGCGCATTGGCCGAAGCCTGCAGCTCGTCACGCGTGGCGATGTACTGGAACAGCGTCGGCCGCGTCGCGTAGAGCGACCCCTTCTGCGACAGGATCGCCATGTTGAACGGCTGGATCGGTCCCGACGACTGGCCGAAGCTGACGAACATGCCGCGCACACGCAGACAGTCGAGCGAGGCCGGGAACGTGTCCTTACCGACGGAATCGTAGACCACGTCGCACATCTTGCCCCCGGTGATCTCCTTCACCCGGGCGACGAAATCCTCTTCGCTGTAGTTGATGACGTGCTCGTAGCCATGCGCCTTCGCCAGTTCGGCCTTTTCGGCCGACCCGACGGTGCCGATCAGCGTCACGCCGAGCTTGCGCGCCCACTGGCCGAAGATGAGACCGACGCCGCCGGCAGCCGCGTGGTAGAGCACCGTGTCGCCCGGCTTCACGGGATAGGTGCGCAACAACAGGTATTCGGCAGTCATGCCCTTGAGCATCATGCCGGCCGCGTCTTCATCGGAGATGCCGTCCGGCACCTTCACCAGGCGGTCGGCGGCGATGACGCGCTCCTGCGCATAGGCCCCGAGCCCCCCTACATAGGCGACGCGGTCGCCGGGTTTGACCCAGTCGACGCCCTCGCCCACCTCGAGCACCTCGCCGGCGGCCTCGTTGCCGGGAATGAGCGGCAGCCCCGCCGGTGCCGGATAGAGCCCGGAGCGGAAGTAGGTATCGAGAAAGTTCAGTCCGATGGCCGTATGCCGGATCAGCGCCTCGCCCTTGCCGGGCTTGCCTGCGTCATGATCCTCGTAGCGGAGGACCTCGGGCCCTCCGTGCTCGTGAACGCGTATCGCCTTGGCCATGTCAGTCCTTTTTCAGTCCTAGTTTTGGTAAAAGCTGCATGATGCCGCCGATCACGAACAGGTAGACGCCCGTGATGCCGACACCGATGCGCACGATCTGCGACGAATCCATCTGCTGGAGCAGCGCCACAACGCCGAGAACGCACCAGACGAGGAAAATGCCGAGGTTCAACGGCCGCAGCCGCTTGACGCGCACCGGATGCAGGAAGTTGACCGGCGCGAAGGACAGGATCGCCGCGATCACGACGATGCCGAAGGAGACCCACTCACCGGGATGGATCACGAACAGGGTGAACACCACCATGTTCCAGACTACGGGGAACCCCTTGAAGAAGTTCTCCTTCGTCTTCATGCCGGTGTCGGCATAGTAGATCGCGCTGGACACGACGATGATCGCCGCCGACAGGAACGACAGCCCCTCGCCCATGAAGCCGCTCTGGTAGAGCGCGAAGGCCGGAATAAGCACATAGGTCACGTAGTCGATGATGTTGTCGAGCATCTCGCCCGACCACGTCGGCAGCACTTCCTTGACCTCGAGCTTGCGCGCGATCGGGCCGTCGATGCCGTCGACGAACAGCGCGAGGCCCAGCCACAGGAACATGGCGGTCCACTGCTTCTCGGCGGCAGAGACCAGCGACAGGAAAGCCAGGAACGAGCCCGAAGCCGTCAGCAGGTGCACCGAAAAGGCGCGCGCCTGCGGCCACGTCACCTTCTTCTTCGGTCTCGGAATGCGCTGCGAGAGCTTCTTTTTCGGCGATAGTTCGTCTGTCACGGCCCACGCCAGTCCAGCTTGCAGATTTCGGCGGAACGCCCGGCGAAGTTCCAGTTGCGGCCGAAGGCGCGCAGCCGGCTCTTGTCGGACTTGGCGACGATGATCTCCGGCGCGATCCAGTATTCGGAATTGGTGATGACCGTATCGTCGTCGCGGTTCTTGCCGGGGATTGGCGTCACCGCACCGTCGATGATCTTCGGAATCTGGAAGATGCGGGTCTTGTCGCGCACCTCGTAGCTGATCGGCGCGCGCTCGATGCCGAGGAACTTGCCGACGAGGATTGAAAGAAGCCCCGTGGTGCCGCCGGCCTTGCCGGAGAATATCTTGCCGATCGCCTTCTGTGCGTAGATCGAGGCGCGCTCGTCCACGAACAGCCCGGCCGTCCAGTTGCCGCGGCTCATATAGCCGGGGATTTCCATGATCAGCCCGAGATTGAGCCCGGACAGGTCGACATCGCCAAAATGACCGGAATCGATGCGGAACCCCGCCCAGGTCTGGCAATATCCCTCCGTCGGCGGATGCTGGCCGAGCGACAGGACGCAGGGGCAGAAGACGGTGCAGTTGCACGACAGCACCAGCTCCCCCTTCATCGCCCAACTTGTTTCGGCCATCGCCACCTCCTCGGCTACCACGAAACTACAAGCAGCACGGCTGCCCAGACAAGCAATATCGCGCCGGCGAGCCGCGTTGGAAGCGAACCCGCCGTTTCCTTTTCCACAAGACTGAACACCGCCAACAGCGCCATCCAGAAGATGTTCATGAGCCCAACGGCGAACATCACCAGCATCAGCGCCCAGCAGCAGCCCAGGCACCACAGCCCCTGTTCCGCCCCGAGGCGCAGGATGCGCGCGGGTCGCGCGCTCCAGCGCGAGAACAGCACCGTGAACGGGTTGCGGCACTTTTCGAGGCACGCCGCCTTCAGGCTGCTGAACTGGTAGAGCCCCGCCAGCAACAGCGCCAGCGCGGCAACCGACCCCTCCACCGGCCCGAGACCACCAGCCACCGCGCCCGCCTGCCGCAGCGCCACGGTCAGCGCAGCAAACAGCGCTGAGGCGAGAAGCCACACGCCGAGATAGCCTGCGACCAACACCAGCGGATGCGCCACCGCCTCCCCCTTGCGGGCGGCGGTATCGGCAATCTCGCAATAGGTGCGCACCATCGGCGCGGCCGTCGGCAACATCATCGCCACCGCCATCAGGAACCACATCGCCAGCAGCGCCAGGAACTCGGCCACGGGATCGCCGGCAGGCAACGGCGACAGGCAGAGCGCGAAGAAGCGCTCCAGAAACGCCGGCAACGGCAGGTCAGGCAGCGCCGCCAGCAGGTCGGCTCCAGGCCCCTGCGTCGCGGGCAGCGCGCCCTGTGACACCCGGTGCGCCATGGCGGCAAGCACCAGCCATGACAGGACGACGGCCAGCCCAACGCTTGCATAGACGAGCGCCTTCGCGCGGCCTGCCAGCCCGGCGGCCATCCGGCCGGGCGCATCAAGCCTCGAAAAGTCGTCGCGCAACTCGCTCATGTCGCCGCAATGGGCCAATTCGACACGTTGATCAAGATCGCCCCGCCGCCCTATATGCCAAACGGGCACCATGCGGAGCAGATCCATGAAGATTGAAGCTGACATCGTCGTCGCCGGAACCGGCCCGGTGGGCCTCGTTTCCGCACTCTCCCTCGGACGCGCCGGGTTCCGTGTCGCGCTGGCCGGGCCACCCGCCAATCTCGCCGACCGGCGCACGACGGCGCTGATGAAGCCGTCTCTGGATTTCCTGGATGAACTCGGGCTGCTCGATGCGCTGCGCACCGATGCCGCGACCTTGAAGGTCATGCGCATTGCCGACGCGACACAGCGTTTGCTGCGCAGCCCCGTCGTCACCTTCCGCGCCAGCGAGATCGGCGAGGATTATTTCGGCCTCAATATCCCCAACCGCCGCCTGCTGGCCGCGCTCGACGAGGCCGTTTCGGCGAGCAAGAGCGTCGAACGCGCCGAAACCACCGTCTCCCGCTGGAACATCGATGCCGACACCATCGAGGCCGAGCTTGCCGACGGCCGGACCGTATCGGCCCGGATCGCGGTCGCGGCCGATGGGCGTATGTCGCCGGCGCGCGAGGCTGCCGGTATCGCCGTCAGCGCCGGGAGTACCGGCCAGTCGGCGCTCGTGCTGGATTTCGCGCACGCGCGGCCCCACGACGACACGTCGACGGAGTTCCACACCGAAGACGGGCCGTTCACGCTTGTGCCGCTGTCCGGACAGCGCTCCAGCCTCGTCTGGGTCACGCGCCCGCATCGCGCGGAGGAACTGGTCCGGCTTTCGGACGACGAGCTGTCGCTCATCGTCGAAGAGCGGATGCAGTCCATGCTCGGGCGCGTCGCCGTCGAGCCCGGCCGGCAGGTGTTTCCGATCAGCTCCGCCCTTCCCCGCCGCTTTGCCGCGAACCGCGTCGCGCTCGTCGGCGAGGCGGCCCACATCTTCCCGCCGATCGGCGCCCAGGGGCTCAATCTCGGCATTCGCGACGTCGAAAGCCTGCTGGACACGGCGATGCGCCATTCCGCCGATCCGGGCTCCGCGGCGGCACTTTCAGCCTACGACCGCAGTCGCCGGCCCGACATTCTGGCGCGGTCCTCCGCCGTCAACATGCTCAACCGCTCGCTGCTTTCGGACATGCTGCCGGTGCAGCTCATACGCACTGCCGGGCTGAGCCTGCTGGGCGCCGCGCCGCCTCTGCGCGCGCTGTTCATGCGCGAGGGGCTGCGCACCGGCAGCGGTTTCGGCAGCGTCTTCCGGGTCTGACGATCAGGGAAACAGGTCCGGCGGCAATATGCCGTTGCGGATGAGATAGAGCAGCCCGGTTACCGACACGACTGACAGAACGGTGGTCAGCAGCAGGCTCGCCGAGGCGCGCTGCACCCAGACGCCGTATTGCTGGGCGATCACGAAAACGTTCGTCGCGGTCGGCAGCCCCGCCAGCAGGACCGCCGAAAACACCCACACTTCCGAAAAATTGCCGATCAGGCTGAGCACCACATAGCAAAGGATCGGGTGCACCACGAGCTTCAGCGTCACGATCGCGCCGAGTTCGCGCGGCACGCGGCGCAGCGGTTGCAGGGCAAGCGTGACGCCCATGACGAACAGAGCGCAGGGGGCGGCCGCCTGCGCCAGATATTCGAGCAGCCGCGCCACCGGCACCGGCGGCTCGTATTTCAGCCATGCCGCCAGCACCCCGACTGCGGTGGCGATGATGAACGGGTGCAGCGCGATACGCTTGACGACGCCGAGTGCCACTTCGCCCGGCGACGCCTTTTCGTCGCCCGCCAGCGCCATCATCGTTGGCGCGATCGCGAAATGCAGCACGTTCTCGAAACAGAAGATCAGCGCGACCGGCACAGCGGCTTCCGGCCCCAGCGCAAGCAATGCGAGGCCCGGCCCCATATAGCCGATATTGCCGTAGGCGGCCGCCAGTCCCTTGATCGTGCTTTCGGCGATCTCGCCACGCGAGACGATCACCGAGCCGACAAACATCAGGCTGAAGACCAGATAGGTGGAAAGCACAACCCCGAAGATGTAGCGCCACTCGGTCAACTGCTCGATGGGGGTCCGCGCGATGAGCTGGAAGAACAGCGCCGGCAAGGCGATGTAGACGATGAACGTGTTCATCCAGCCGAGCGCTTCGAGCGGCTGGCGGGTTATGCGCGCGGCGATCGCGCCAAGCAGGATCATGCCGAAGAAAGGCAGAACAAGTCCGACGATGTCTGCCATGGCAACCTTGGGAAATACCGGTCTATCGTAGGGGCTGATGCTGCGCGGCTACCCTGCCCGCCGCGGCCCGTCAAGCGCGGCAAGGATTGAATTGTGCGCTGCAATGCGCCAAATAGACCCGATGGTGCAAAGAAATGCGTGAAGCAAAAGTAGCAAAGTTCCGGATCGGACAGGTCGTGCGGCACCGCCTGTTTCCGTTTCGCGGCGTGATTTTCGACGTCGATCCCGAGTTCGCGAATACCGAAGAATGGTACGAAGCGATCCCCGCCGAGGTGCGCCCGCGCAAGGATCAGCCGTTCTATCACCTGCTCGCGGAAAACGACGAAAGCGAATATGTGGCCTACGTGTCGGAGCAGAACCTGCTCGACGACAGTTCAGGCGAACCGGTGCGCCATCCGCAACTGGCGGAATTCTTCGACAAGACCAGCGACGGCCACTACGCGCCCAAGGGCCGCGCCCAGCACTGACTGGCTTCTGCGCCCATGCGGCATAAAAAAAGCGGGCCAGATGGCCCGCTTTTTCGTTTCCGGTACGATGCGGGGCCTTAGTTGCCCTGCTTCGCCTTTTCCTGCTCTTCGCGCAGCTTCTTGGCGAAGTCGTCGGTGTTCTTGCTGACGAAATCTTGGATCTGGCGCTGGCGGTCCTCAAGGTCCGACTGCTGCAGCGGCTCACCGTCGAAGGCTGCCGTGAAGCCTGCCAGCGAAACCTTGATCGGGTTCGCCTGGTTCTGGAAATTGACCGAGGTCAGCGTCAGTTCCGAGCCGCGCTTGAAGGAAGCGACGAGCTGGTCGTTGAGCTGGCCTTCCGCGATGCAGCGGTCCGGCAGGCAAAGCATGTAGTCGAGCTTCTGGGCCTGGCCGCCATCGATCTGCAAGCCAATGCCGGGAGGCACCATGCGGCCGGTCGGAACCGTTACCTGGAACACGCGGCGGTTCGTCTTGCCCTTCACCTCGATCAGGCTGATGCCGGTGAGAAGCTGGCCGGTATCGGCAACCTTGATGTTCTGCACGTTGCAGATGTCGACGTCTTCCTGCTTGCTGCAGGCCTTGAACCAGCCTTCCGGCAATTGCTGTTGCTGTTGCTGGGCAGCGGCCGGCAGGGTGGCGGTCACGGCGACGCCAAGAGCACCGGCGGCCAGGATGGAAAGTCGGGTCGCATTGGTTTTGCGGCGGTTCATTGGGTCGTTTTCCTCTCAGAAAGTGAGCTGTGGCGCGCGCCGACGGTCGGCCCGCTACTGCGGATCAATTGCGGCGACAGCATGACTCCTCGCGCCTGTTACACCGCCAGCTTGCCGGAATCCAGACCTGCGGCGAAATTTGGCGGCGTGCAAGGCGGGGATTCCTGCCCGCGCGCCTCCCATGTTACGGTGCCGGCGAATCAGCCGTTTCAACATGGGTCAGTGCCGGAGCATGGTCATGCGCCTGTCGCCTCTTTCCGCCGTCCTGGCGCTTGCCCTCCTGCTGCCCATCCCGCTGGCGGGTGCAGCCGACGGACCGACCCATGCGATCGCCATGCATGGCGAGCCGGACCTTCCGGCCGACTTCCCGCATTTTCCCTACGCGAACCCGGCCGCGCCGAAAGGCGGGCGAATCGACTATGCGCTGCAGGGCACCTTCGACAGCCTCAATCCGTTCATCGTCCAGGGCGACGGCGCACGGGGCCTGTTCGACCAGTTCCTCGGCAACAACGTCTTCGAGACGCTCATGGCGCGCTCGCGCGACGAGGCCTTCACGCTCTACCCGCTGCTCGCGAAAACCGTCGAAACGGACGAGGAACGCAGCTTCATAGAGTTCACGCTCGATTCGCGCGCGAAATTCTCCGACGGCGAGCCGGTGACGGCCGACGATGTCATCTTCTCGATGGAACTCCTGCTGGAAAAGGCCCGGCCGATATACCAGAACTGGATCAAGGCGGCGGAGAAGATCGAGAAGGTCGGCGAGAACGGTGTGCGCTTCACCTTCAAGCCGGATGCGGGCCGCGAGGCGCCGCTGCTGCTCGCCATGCTGCCCATCCTGCCCGAACACGCGATCGACCGCGACCGCTTCGACAAGTCGTCGCTCGAACCGATGATCGGCTCCGGCCCTTATGTGGTCCAGAGCGTGCGTCCCGGCGAACTGGTCGTGATGAAGCGCAACCCGGACTATTGGGCGAAGGACATTCCCTCCAAGCGCGGCTTCGACAATTACGACGAGGTCCGGATCAACTACATCCGCGACGACAACACGATGTTCGAGGCCTTCAAGAAGGGCGTCGTCACGCTGTTCGAGGAAACCGACACCGGCCGCTGGTCGACCGGCTACGACTTCCCCGCCGCCAATGCCGGGCGGGTGATAAAGGACGCGTTCCCGATCGAGCAGCCGTCCGGCATGTACGGCTTCGTCATGAACACCCGCCGGCCGGTTTTCCAGGACCGCGCCTTCCGCCAGGCTCTGGCCGGGCTCTTCGATTTCGAATGGGCGAACCGCAACCTGTTCAACGGCGCCTACACGCGCACGCGCAGCTATTATGACGGATCGTCCCTCTCCTCGCATGGCGTGCCGGCAAGTGCCGCCGAGCGCGCGCTGCTCGCCCCCTACCCCGACGCCGTCTTGCCGGAGATCATGGACGGCACGTACAAGCTTCCCTCCTCCGACGGCACCGGCCGCGACCGGGAGTTCCTGCGCACCGGCATGGATGCGCTGAAGGCCGCCGGCTATAGCCTCGACGGGCGGCAGCTCGTCGACGCGAACGGCCGCGCGGTCACCTTCGAGATCATGCTCAACGGCCCGTCCGGCCAGGCGCTGGCCATGGCCTGGGCCCGGACGCTCGAGCGCCTCGGCATCCGCGCCACCGTCCGCATCGTCGACAGCGCCCAATATCTCCAGCGCCAGCGCACCTACGATTTCGACATCATGCTGATGCGCTACACCTCGTCGCTGTCGCCCGGCGCCGAGCAGATCGGCCGCTGGGGCTCGGTGACGCGCGACCTCGACGGCACCTACAATTTCGCCGGCGTGGCCGATCCCGCCGTCGACGCGATGATCGAGGCCCTGCTTGCCGCCCGCACGCGCGAAACGTTCGAGACGGCCGTGCGCGCCTTCGACCGGGTTCTGATGAGTGGCGCTTACGTCGTTCCGCTCTATCATCAACCCGACAAGTGGGTGGCGCGCTGGAAGCAGATCGAGCGCCCGGAAGCGACACCCGTCTACGGGCCGCAATTCCCCACCTGGTGGCACGCGGCCGAATAGGGCGGCCAGCACCCGAAGGAGATCGACATGAGCGAAGAAAACGGCATCACCGTCGACGTCATTTCCGACGTCGTCTGCCCGTGGTGCTTCATCGGCATGAAGCGGCTGGAAACAGCGATGACGCTCGCCGGCGACGTTCCGGTCAACGTGCGCTGGCGTCCCTACCAGCTCGACCCCACCATCCCGGCCGGCGGCATGCCGCGCAAGGAATACATGCTGAACAAGTTCGGCAGCGCGGAGCGCCTCAAGGAAATCCACGCGCAGGTCTCGCAGCTTGGCGAAGTCGAAGGCATCCGCTTCAATTTCGAGGCCATCGAGACCTCGCCCAACACGCTCGACGCGCACCGGCTGATCCGCTGGGCGGCATCGCCCAAGGCCCCCGCCGGCACGCAGGGGCCGGTGGTACGGCGGCTGTTCGAACAGTTCTTCGAGGAAGCCCGCGACATCGGCGACCGCGCCGTACTCGTGGAAACCGCCGTCGAAGCTGGCATGGACGGCCCGCTGGTCGAGGCGCTGCTATCGTCCAACGCTGACGCCGAATCCGTGCAGAGCGAGATCGCGACTGCCGCGCAGATGGGCGTGCGCGGCGTGCCCTGCTTCCTGCTCGAAGGCAAATACGCCGTGATGGGCGCCCAGGACGCCGAAACGCTCGCCGACGCCATCCGCCAGGTCGCTGTTGCGAAGGCTAAGGGCGAGCTTTCGAACGAGGCTTAAGCACTCCCGGCCACGCCCGCGCTACCCCGGCTGCATGTGAGGGTCTACCGGAGGATCATTATCCGCTTGCTCAGCCAAACGGTCACCAGTAGTCGAAACGACGATTAAGCTTAAATCGCCAAATAACAGCGATAAGAAATGAAATTACACAATAAATGACAAAAAAAGAGAAGAATGTTTCAATTTCTCCAAAATACAATATGTCAACTGACATGGCCACGACCGCAGCGAAGCGAAACCATTTAACATTTTGCTGATCGAATATCGAACTTCCGGTGATTTGATACGTCCGACGCTCGATAATCGCCGCCGCATTAACCAGCAAGCCAGCAAATATAAACAAACCAAACTCCAGCATAAGACGACCTCCCCGCCCACAACCTACTAGGCCGCCACCTTCTCCGCCAGTCGCGCGAGCTGCGTCATCACCACGGCCGATCCGGCCAGCCGCTTCTGTGCGGTCGGCCATTCGCGCATCAGCACGATCGAATGGTCGGGCCTGATCTTGGCCAGCGACCCCTGCTCGCCGATGAAGCGCACCAGCCCGGCCGGGTCGGGGAACGCCTTGTTGCGGAAGTGGATCACCACGCCCTTGGGCCCGGCGTCGAGCTTCTCGACATTGGCCTTGCGGCACAGCGCCTTGATGAAGACGATCTTGAGCAGATGGTCGACCTCTTCGGGAAGCGGGCCGAAGCGGTCGATGAGTTCCGCCCCGAACCCGTCGATCTCCTCCGGCGTCTCCAGATCGGCGAGCCGGCGATAGAGCGCGAGGCGAAGCTGAAGGTCCGGTACGTAGCCTTCGGGGATCATCACCGAGGTACCGATGGCGATCTGCGGCGACCAGCTTCCGTCGGCGACCTCGCCCGTGCCGCGCAGCTCCGCGACGGCCTCCTCCAGCATCTGCTGGTAGAGCTCGAAGCCGACTTCCTTGATGTGGCCCGACTGCTCCTCCCCCAGCAGGTTGCCGGCGCCGCGAATGTCGAGGTCGTGGCTGGCAAGCTGGAAGCCGGCGCCAAGTGTGTCCAGCGACTGCAGCACCTTGAGCCGGCGTTCGGCAAGCTGCGTCAGCGTCCGGTTGGCCGGCAGCGTGAACAGCGCATAGGCGCGCAGCTTCGAGCGGCCGACACGACCGCGCAACTGGTAGAGCTGCGCCAGTCCGAACATGTCGGCGCGGTGCACGATCAACGTGTTGGCCGTCGGGATGTCGAGGCCGGATTCGACGATGGTGGTCGACAGGAGCACGTCGTACTGCCCGTCGTAGAAGGCGTTCATGATGTCGTCGAGCTCGCCCGCCGGCATCTGGCCGTGCGCGGTCGCGACCTTCAGCTCCGGCACCTGCTCCTCCAGAAACTGCCGCACCTCGGTGAGATCGGAGATGCGCGGCACCACATAGAAGCTCTGGCCACCGCGATAGCGCTCGCGCAGCAGCGTCTCGCGGATCACCAGCGGATCGAAAGGCGAGATGAAGGTGCGCACCGCCATGCGGTCCACCGGCGGCGTGGTAATCAGCGACAGTTCCCGCACGCCCGTCAGCGCAAGCTGCAGCGTGCGCGGGATCGGCGTCGCCGAAAGGGTGAGCACATGTACGTCGCTCTTCAGCTCCTTCAGCCGCTCCTTGTGCTTGACGCCGAAATGTTGCTCCTCGTCGACGATCAGCAGGCCAAGATTCTTGAACGTGATCGATGACCCCAGCAGCGCGTGGGTGCCGACCACGATGTCGACCGTGCCGTCGGTGATGCCCTTCTTCGTCTCGGCCAGTTCCTTGGAGCCGACCAGCCGCGAAGCCTGCCGCACTTTGACTGGCAGGCCGGAAAAGCGCTGGCTGAAGGTGCGGAAGTGCTGGCGGGCCAGAAGCGTCGTCGGCACCACCACCGCCACCTGGAACCCTTCCATAGCGGCGAGGAAGGCGGCGCGCAGCGCAACCTCGGTCTTGCCGAAGCCCACGTCGCCGCAAATCAGCCGGTCCATCGGCCGGCCGGCCGCCAGATCGTCGCTGACGGCATCGATCGCCGCCTGCTGGTCGTCCGTCTCATCATAGGGGAAGCGCGCGGCGAACTCGCCATAGAGCCCGTCGGGCGGCGTGATCACCGGCGCCGGCCGCATCTGGCGCTCGGCGGCGAGATTGATGAGCTGCCCGGCCATTTCCAGCAGGCGGCGCTTCAGCTTGGCCTTGCGCGACTGCCAGGCAACGCCGCCCAGCTTGTCGAGCACAGTCTCGGCGGCATCCGATCCGTACCGCGACAGAAGTTCGATATTCTCGACCGGCAGGAAAAGCCGGTCGTCGCCCGCATAGCGGATTTCGAGGCAATCGTGCGGCGCGCCGGCAGCCTCGATGGTGCGCAGGCCCACGAACCGGCCGATGCCATGGTCCGCATGCACGACGATGTCGCCGGCAGACAGTGCGGCAACTTCCGCAATGAAATCAGACGCCTTGCGCCGCTTCTTGCTGCGCCGAATCAGCCTGTCGCCGAGAATGTCCTGTTCCGCGACGACGACGAGCGGCTCCGTTTCGAAACCCGCTTCGAGCGGCAACACGACAAGGCCGGCCTCGCCCGGCTTGAGCTTCGCGGCTTCCGCAAGCGATCCGACGCGCTTCAGGTTTTCAAGCTGGTGTTCGGCAAGGATCTGGGTCAGCCGGTCGAGCGAGCCCTCGCTCCAGCCCGCCACCAGCACGCGGCGTCCCGCGGCGCGCAAGGACGCAATATGGCGAACGGCGTGGTCGAACACGTTCGCCTTGGGGTCGGCGCGCTCCTCGGCAAAGTTCCGGCCGCCATGCGCGCCGGCGTGGCGCAGCGTGCGGCCACTCGTCTCCGGCACCTCGAACGGGGTGAACTCCGCGGATCGGCGGCTGGCGGTGCGGCCCGAAACCTCGTCCGGCGTCAGGTAGAGCAGTTCCGGCCTCACCGGCTTGTAGGGCACGGCCTCGCCCATGCCGGCGGCCGGCTGGCGCACGCGCGCCTCGTAATGGTCCTCGATCAGCGCATGGCGCTCGCCGATCGCCTCGCGCGTCAGATGGTCGAAGACGACCGGCACGTCAGGTAGATAGTCGAACACCGTGTCGAGCCGTTCGTAGAACAGCGGCAGCCAGTGCTCCATGCCGGCAAAGCGCCGGCCCTCGCTGACCGCCGCATAGAGCGCGTCGTCGCGCGAGGGCGCGCCGAAGGCCTCGATATAGGCGCGGCGGAAGCGGCTGATCGTGTCGGGCGTCAGCGTCACCTCGCTCATCGGCTTGAGCGTCAGCGACGGGCGCTGGCCGGTCGTGCGCTGGCTCGCCACGTCGAAGGCGCGGATCGATTCCAGCGTGTCGCCGAAGAAATCCAGCCGCAGCGGATCGTCGCCCGGCGCGTAGAGATCGAGAATGCCGCCGCGCACGGCGAACTCGCCGACATCGCGCACGGTCGGAACGCGCTCGAAACCGCTGGTTTCCAGCCGGGCGGCAAGCTCGTTCATGTCCACCTGGTTGCCCGGCTTCGCCACGAAACTCTGCGCAGCGATCGCATCCGCGGGCGGCATGCGCTGCAAAAGCGCGTTGGCGCTCACCAGGATCACCGCACGATGAGGCTTCTCGGCCAGTGCCGCCATCGCGGCCATGGCGTCGAGCCGCCGCGCGGCGGCGTCTGAACCCGGCGAAACGCGGTCATAGGGCAGGCAGTCCCACGCAGGCAGTTCGAGAACAGGCAAGTCTGGCGCGACGAAAGCGAGCGTTTCGGCAATGGCTGGCAGCCGTTGCCCGTCGCGAACGACGAAGACCAGCGGTTGCTCGCCCAGCCCGGCGGCAACCGCCGCCAGCGCGAAGGCTTCGTATCCGTCGGCAACGCCGTCGACGACGGTGGGGCCGTCCTGCGCAAGGCGGATGGGGTCGATAAGGCTCATGGTTCGGTCGTCACTCAGGCAAGCGGCGCTTCGCGGTATGTCAGGATTTTCGCGAACACCTCGTTGTCGTGGCGGGTTGGCACGGCGGCCTCGCCCGTCACCCATTTCAGAATATCGGCATCGGGCTCCGCCATCAGCGCCTCATAGGCCGTCAGCTCGCCGTCGCTAAGCCGGCCGATCTCGCCGTCTGCGAAGCTGCCGAGGATCAGGTCGACCTCGCGCATGCCCCGGTGCCAGGAGCGGAAAAGCGCCTTGCGGCGGCGGATGTCGAGATCGGCGCTGGACCGCGTGGTTCCGGTCATGATCGGGAAAACCCCAAGGGTCTGTGGAAAGCCATGGATGAATGGCGCATATAGCGGCTGGCGACGCCAATGTCAGCCTTTGCGGACACGGTCTGCCGACATATGGTCGGCCGATGCGCCCTTCCCTGCTCGATCCGCTGTTTGCTCCCGTCACCACGCTCGACGGCGTCGGCCCGAAAGTGGCCGGCCTGATCGCCAATGTGGTGCCGATGGATACGGGCGGGCGCGAGGCGCGCGTCGGCGACCTGCTGTTCGTGCTGCCGCATTCGATGATCGACCGGCGCACGCGCTATCTGATCGCCGATGCGCCGGAGAGCGTCGTGGTCACTTTGGAGGTGACGATCGGCCGGCACCAACCGCCCCCGCGCGGCAACCGCTCGGTGCCTTATCGCGTCTATGCCTATGACGAGAGCGACGAGATCGCGCTGACCTTCTTCCACGCCCGGCAGGAGTGGCTGGCAAAAGCCCTGCCGGAAGGCGAGCGCATGCTGGTTTCCGGCCGGATGGAGTGGTTCAACGGCCGCCCCTCCATGGTCCATCCGGACCACATGGTGCCCGTGGCGCGCGTGGACGAGCTGCCGCTGGTGGAACCCGTCTATCCGCTGACCGCCGGGCTTTCCGGCAAGGTGCTGCGTCGTGCGATCCTCGGTTCGGTCGCCCGCCTGCCCGACCTGCCGGAATGGCTGGATGGCGAGCTGATGCGGCGGCACAGTTTTCCGGCCATTCGCATGGCGCTGCACCGGCTGCACGAACCCGCCGACCCGCTCGACATTTCACCGGAAGGCGCTGCCTGGCGGCGTCTCGCCTATGACGAACTGTTGGCCGGGCAACTCGCGCTGGCGCTCGTTCGGGCCCGCATCAGGCGGACGACGGGCCGGCCACTCGTCGGCGATGGCAGGCTCGAGGCGGCGATCCGCGCCGCACTGCCCTATTCGCTCACCGGCTCGCAGGAAGCAGCGCTTGAGGAAATCCACACTGATCTCGCCTCGCCCGACCGGATGCTGCGCCTGCTGCAGGGCGACGTCGGCTCCGGCAAGACGGTCGTCGCCCTGCTCGCCATGGCGCGGGCGGCCGAAGCAGGCGGACAGGCGGCGCTCATGGCCCCGACGGAAATCCTTGCGCGCCAGCATCTCGTCACCATCGCGCCGCTTGCCGCGCGCGCCGGCTTGCGCGCCGTCGTGCTGACTGGTCGCGAAAAGGGTCGCGAGAGGGCCGAAATCCTCGCAGGCATCGCATCGGGTGCAATCCATTTCGTGCTGGGCACCCACGCCCTGTTCCAGGAAAGCGTCGTCTTCCACGATCTCGCGCTGGCGATCATCGACGAACAGCATCGGTTCGGCGTCCACCAGCGTCTGGCGATCTCAGCCAAGGGCGAGGCCGTCGACATGCTGGTGATGACCGCGACGCCCATCCCGCGCACGCTGGTGCTCACCGCCTTCGGCGATATGGACGTGTCGCGGCTCACCGAAAAGCCGGCCGGCCGCCGGCCGATCCAGACGGTGACGCTGCCGCTTGAGCGGCTCGGCGAACTGGTGGAGCGCATGCGAAAGGCCGTTGCCGAGGGCCAGAAGGTCTACTGGATCTGCCCGCTGGTGGAAGAATCCGAGGACGTGAAGCTGATGTCGGCGGAAGACCGCTTTGCCAGCTTGCAGCCGGTCTTCGGGAAAAAAGTCGGCCTGATCCATGGCCGCATGAACGGCCGCGACAAGGACGAGGCCATGCGCGCCTTCAAGGAAGGCGAAACAAGGCTTCTGGTCGGCACGACGGTGGTCGAGGTGGGCGTGGACGTTCCGGACGCCACCATCATCGTCATCGAGCACGCCGAGCGCTTCGGCCTCGCGCAACTGCACCAGTTGCGGGGCCGGGTCGGGCGCGGCGACAAGCCGTCGACCTGCGTGCTTCTCTACAAGGAGCCGCTCGGCCTCGTCGCCAAGCAGCGCCTGTCGGTGATGCGCGAAACGGAAGATGGGTTCCGCATCGCGGAGGAAGACCTGAAGCTGCGCGGCGAAGGCGAGTTGCTCGGAACCCGCCAGTCGGGAACGCCGGGTTTCCGCGTGGCGCGGCTCGACCACCATTCCGACCTGCTGGAGATCGCGCGCGACGACGCGCGCCTCATGCTGGAGCGCGATCCCGACCTGCGCTCACCTCGCGGCGAAGCGCTACGTGTCCTGCTCTACCTCTACGGCCGCGACGACGCCGTGCGCCTGCTGCGGGCTGGGTAGTTCCGTCGATTTCCGTGCCCTGAAAGATCTCGTGCGTCCTTCGAGGCTCGCTTCGCTCGCACCTCAGGATGAGGGCGCTGGTGCAGTCGAGCCCATGACCGGCGAGCTCCACCCTCACATTAGGAGGGGCGATGTCGTGCATCGAGCCCACTGCGTCGCGTGATCGAGCGCCAACCTCCCTCATCCTGAGGTGCGAGCCCGCAACACCGCTTGCAGGTTCGCTACAACCTTTTGAGGGCGAGCCTCGAAGGACGCACCCTTTCCCTACTCCACCGTCACCGACTTGGCGAGGTTGCGCGGCTGGTCGACGTCGGTGCCCATGAACACGGCCGTGTAATAGGCCAGCATCTGGATCGGCAGCGAATAGACGATCGGCGAGATGATCTCGGGCACGTCGGGCACGATGATGGTGTCGAGCGTGTCGATCGTCGAGTGCTTCGCGCCCTTGGCATCGGTAATCAGGATGATCTTGCCGCCGCGTGCCGCCACCTCCTGCATGTTCGACACGGTCTTTTCAAAAATGCGGTCATGCGGCGCGATCACGATCACCGGCATCTGCTCGTCGATCAGCGCGATCGGCCCGTGCTTGAGCTCGCCGGCCGCATAGCCCTCGGCGTGGATGTAGGAGATTTCCTTGAGCTTGAGCGCGCCTTCCATCGCCAGCGGATAGTTGGTGTCGCGGCCAAGGTAGAGCACGTGCTTGTAGTGCGAGAGGTCGCGCGCCAGCTTTTCGATCTGCCCGGCGAGCTTCAGCGTCTGGTTGGCAAGCTTCGGCGCCTCCGAAAGCTGGCGCACCAGCAGCTTCTCGCCCTCGGCGTCAACCTCGCCGCGCGCGGCCGCCGCCTTGACGGCCAGTGAGGCCAGCACTGAAAGCTGACAGGTGAACGCCTTGGTCGAAGCGACGCCGATCTCGGGGCCTGCCAGCGTCGGGAAGATGCCGTCGGACTCGCGCGCGATGGTGGATTCGCGCACATTGACGATCGCGCCGATCGGCAGGCCCTCCTGCCGGCAATAGCGTAGCGAGGCCAGAGTGTCGGCGGTCTCGCCCGACTGCGAGATGAAGAGTGCCCCGCTCTGCTTCGACAGCGGCATTTCGCGGTAGCGGAACTCCGAGGCGATATCGATGTCGACCGGCAGGCGCGCATGGCGCTCGAACCAGTATTTGCCGATCAGCCCCGCCAGATAGGCGGTGCCGCAGGCGGAGATGGCGAGGCGATCGATCTTGCCGAAATCGAACGGCGTCTCGAAATCCTTGGCAACACCGTTGGCGAAGTCGAGATAATGCGCCAGCGTGTGGGAAACCACCTCCGGCTGCTCGTAGATCTCCTTCTCCATGAAGTGGCGATAGTTGCCCTTGTCGACGAGATAGCTGCTGCCAATGGATTGCTGGCGCTTGCGGTCGACCGGGTTGCCTTCGATGTCGAAGATTTCCATTCCGCCGCGGCGCACGACCGCCCAGTCGCCGTCTTCCAGATAGGTGATGGCGTTGGTGAAGGGAGCGAGCGCGATGGCGTCTGAGCCCAGATACATCTCACCCTCGCCGTGGCCGACGGCCAGCGGCGGGCCGTTGCGCGCGCCGATGATCATGTCTTCGTCGCCCCGGAACATGATGGCGAGCGCGAAGGCGCCTTCGAGCTGCTTCAGCGCGTTGTGCGCGGCCTCGACGGGGCCGAGCCCCTTCGCCAGCTCCCTCGAGACCAGATGCGCCACGACCTCGGTGTCGGTCTGCGAGGCGAATTCATAGCCGTCGGCGATCAGCGAAGACCGCAGCTCTGCGAAGTTCTCGATGATGCCGTTGTGGACGATGGCGACATCGTTGGAGAAATGCGGATGTGCGTTGGTCTCGTTCGGCACGCCGTGGGTGGCCCAGCGCGTGTGGCCGATGCCGATCGTGCCGTCGAGCGGCTCATCGCCCAGTCGCTTCTCCAGGTTGACGAGCTTGCCCTCGGCCCGGCGGCGACCCAGCCGTCCGTGGTCAATTGTCGCCACGCCCGCGGAATCGTACCCGCGATATTCCAGCCGCTTGAGCGCGTCGACAATCAGCGGCGCAACGGGCGCGCGCCCGACGATCCCAACGATTCCGCACATCTTTCCAAACCCTTCCCGTTCCGCCCCGATCCGCCGGATTGATAGTGTTCCGGAGACTTACGCAGAAATCACATATGGTTTCAGTTCATATCCCATAAATGCAGCAGACGCCGCCTACAACAAAGGCCTGACGATACGGTTACTTGCCCGCCTGGGCCGCCAGCTTCTCGCGCAGCCGGCGGCCTAACCCTTCCTTGTTCTCCTGCCGCGCGCGGCCGAAGGCAAGGGCATCGTCGGGCACGTTCGCCGTAATCACGCTGCCGGAAGCGATGTAGGCCCCCTCGCCAATGGTCACCGGTGCGACCAAGGAGGTATTCGTTCCCACGAATGCGCCGGCCCCGATCTCCGTATGGTGCTTGGCATAGCCGTCATAGTTGCAGGTGATCGTGCCGGCGCCGAGATTGGCCTTGGCGCCGACATGGGCGTCGCCGACATAGGAGAGGTGGTTAACCTTGGCGCCCGCGTCGACGACCGCGTTCTTCACCTCGCAGAAATTGCCGACCTTGGCCTTGGTGCCGATCTGTGCGCCGGGGCGCAGCCGCGCAAACGGGCCGATTTCGGCATTCTCGCCGACGATCGCCTTCTCAAGATGCGAAAAGGCGCGGACGCGCGCGCCGGCGGAAACCTTGACCCCCGGACCGAAGAACACGTTCGGCTCCAGCACCGCGTCCGGCGCGATCTCGGTGTCGTGGGAAAGATGCACGCTGTCGGGGTCGAGCATCGACACGCCGTCCAGCATCATCTCCCGCCGCCGCCGGCGCTGCCAGATCGCCTCGGCCTCGGAGAGTTCGAGCCGGTTGTTGATGCCGAGCACGTTTTCGTAGGGCGCTTCCGTCGCCGCCACCTTCAGCCCCTGCCCCGCGGCGATCTCGACGATGTCGGTCAGGTAATACTCGCCCTTGGCGTTGTCGTTCTTCACCGCGTCGAGAAGCGGCAGCGCATGCACGCCGGCAATCGCCATCAGGCCGCCATTGCAGAAATCGATGGTGCGCTCGGCAGCGCTCGCGTCGCGTTCCTCGCGAATCGCGACCAGCGCGCCGTTCTCCTCGATCAGCCTTCCGTAGCCGGTCGGGTCCGGCGCACGGAAACCCATGACGACGACCGCCGCGCCCTTGGCCAGTTCCGCGCGCAGGTCCGCAAGTGCCTCGGCCTGAACCAGCGGCGTGTCGCCGAAGACGACGAGGACGTCGTCATAACCGCGCGCGATCTTTTCGCGGGCCGCCAACACCGCATGCGCCGTGCCCAGCCGCTCGGACTGCAGGAAAACCTCTGCCTCCGGCGCAAAAGGCAGCACCGCCTCGCGCACCGTGTCCGCCTCGCGTCCGACCACGACCGCCACCTCGGTCGCCTCGTCGCGCCTCGCCGCCTTGACGACATGCGCCACCATCGGCAGCCCGGCGATCGGATGCAGCACCTTGGGCAGTGCGCTCTTCATACGGGTTCCTTCACCGGCGGCGAGAATGACGGACAGGCACGTTCTTTGGCTCATTGAGGCGTTCCGGCTTATCGATTGAACGGGAATCCGATCCTCTGTAACACCACGATCGGCCCGCTCCAATCCTCCCGGTTCGTTGCCAGACGATGCAACGGCGGCGAATGAACTCCAGCTACCGGAATCATGCCTTGACCGACAACACCTCCCGCATGACCCGGCTTGCATTGCCGATCATGTTGCTCGCGCCGCTGTTCTTCTCGAGCAATCTGGTCTTCGGCCGAGGCACGATCGGCGAAGTCTCGCCTTTCATGCTGGCCTTCCTGCGTTGGCTGGCGGTAGCCTTGGCACTCTCCCCCTTCATGCTGCGGGAACGGACGGTTATCGGCAGCATGGTGCGCACACATTGGAAAACGCTGGCGCTGCTCGCCTTCCTGGGCATGTGCGTATGCGGCGCCGGGGTCTATCTCGCGCTTCGGTGGACCTCGGCCACCAACGGCACGCTGATCTACACGACCTCGCCTGTCATCATCCTGCTTCTGGAGGCCATGTTCAGGGGCCGGCGAATCGGCCTGCGCGAAGGCATCGGTTCCCTCATCGCCTTTGTCGGCATCGCAACCATCGTGCTGCGCGGCGACCCGCTGGCGCTGTTCTCGCTCGACTTCAATCTCGGCGACCTGCTGTTCGTGGCCGCGGCAATCGCCTGGGCGACCTATTCGATCATTTATCGCGCGCCCTACCTTCAGCGCCTTTCCAATGCCGCGCTTCTGGGCCTGCTTGCGGCAATTGGGGCCACGCTTCTCCTGCCGGCTGCGGCACTCGAGTGGTTCAACGGCGCAGCAATCCCTTCCACCGGCTCGGCCTGGGGCGGCATCGCCGGCATCGTCGTCTTCGCCTCCCTGCTCGCGTTCTCCAGCTTCCAGTTCGGCCTGCGCCAGCTCGGGCCTTCGCTCACCGGCGTCTTCATGTACCTGATGCCGCCCTACGGCGTGCTCATGGCCGTGGGTTTGCTGGGCGAAAGGCTGGAGGCGTTCCACATCGCCGGCATCGCATTGGTCATGGCCGGCATCGTGCTTGCCACCTTTCCGGTGGCATGGCTGCGCGAAAGGCTGCGGCGCGATTAGCCCAGCGTGCCGAGCGTCGGGAAGGTTTCCAGCAGCCAGTAGGATGCAGCCTGGATGCCGCCGGTCAGGAACAGCACGCCGGCGATGACGAGCAGCGCGCCCATCACCTTCTCGACACGGCCGAGATGCATGCGGAAGCGCCCCAGAAACCGCATGAACGCACCGGAAAACAGCGCTGCCAGCAGAAACGGGATGCCGAGGCCCAGCGAATAGGCCGCGAGAAGCAGGGCGCCCTCGCCGACCGTATCGCGGCCGCCGGCAAGCGTCAGGATCGGGCCCAGAACGGGGCCAATGCAAGGCGTCCAGCCAAATGCGAAGGCAAGGCCCATCACATAGGCCGCAGCCATGCTTGCGGGCTTGCCGCCGGGCTGGAAACGCGCTTCCCGCGACAGCAAGGGAATGCGGATCAGCCCGAGGAAATTGAGCCCCATGACGATGATGAGCACGCCCGCCACCATCGCCAGTTCCTGCTGCCACACGCGCAGCAGTCCGCCGATCGTCGACGCCCCCGCGCCGAGCGCCACGAAGACGGTGGTGAACCCCAGCACGAAAGCGAAAGAGGCGTTCATCAGCGCTAGGCGCGCCGGACTTGCCGCAACGGTCGCAGCGCTGCCGGATGTCGTATCGCTGGCCCGGAAGTCGTCCATCGAAACCCCAGCCATGTAGCAGAGATAGGGCGGCACCAGAGGTAAGACGCATGGCGACAGGAACGAGATCGCGCCTGCTCCGACAGCGCTGAGGTAGCCGACGTCCACTGCCATGTGATTCAAATCCGTGCCTGTTCGATTTCGGCATCGATATAGACGCTGGGGCGCGCGGGCTCCAATCATCAAAACGTGTCAAACGGTCGCTGGCGGCTTGCGCCACCCGGCCACAGACCGTGATCGACGGCGACATCCTGCACGTTTTGCGCGCCTTTTTGTCCCAAAACAGGACAAATATGCGCAGTCGTTAACGCTTCAGAAACCCTGACGCTGCGATAGGCCCCGTCGCAAATGCGGGAGACGGGATGCTTTCTCAGGACAACCATCGCTTCGAATGCGTCGAGGAACCATTTGGCACCTGGATGATCTGGGACAATGCTCATGACCGTCCGGCTGAACTCGGCGCTCTCGCCCTGATCGGTTTGTCATACGGTTCCGCGAGCACGCTTTGCCTCAAGCTCAACGATCCTGATGGCGGACCTGCTGCAGTGGAAGCCGAACGGAATCTTGGAAATCTCTAGGCGATTGTCTGGTGAGCGCGCAGGGGCTCGAACCCTGGACCTACTGATTAAAAGTCAGTTGCTCTACCAACTGAGCTACGCGCTCCCGTGGCGCGCCCGAAGCGGCCTGGAAATTGCGCGCGAACATAGGGAGCGCGCCTGACGCGGTCAACCGCAAAAACAAGCGTCCAACGACGGGTGAAGCCCGGACTTGTCTGCTGCCTCAATTGGCCAGATCGTCGCGTTGCAGCCCGTCTTGCCCGTTGATACGATCTCGTGTCCCGAACTCTCGGAAAGGTGATGAAATTACTGCCAGCCCAATGCCGCGCCGGCCGCGCGCTGATCGAATGGACGGTCGAGGATTTGGCTCGAGTCTCGGAGGTGCCGGCCGCTGCGATCGTCGACTTCGAGACAGACCGTATGACAGTCGAGCCGGCGCTGGTCGAGGCCATGGCATCAGCGCTCGAGCATGGCGGCGTCCGCCTCATCCCGGAAAACGGCGGCGGAGCCGGCGTGCGGCTCAAGTTCACCAGGTCCGAAGTGGCGCGCATTGCAACGCTGGAGACCGAAGGCGGCATCATCGCGGAAGATGACGTTTGATGCTACTTCACTTGGTGTGCGACTAATACAACTGCGTAGCTTGTAGATGCTTGTAAAGGCGCTTAACCTACCGGAACGTTCCGGTCTGATAATCGTTAAAATCCTTGAAGGGATTGGAACGCACGATTCTTGGACGCAAGGAGACTCGGCATGTTAAAGATCGTTTCCAGTATCTGCGCTGCGGCGATGGCGCTTTCGGTGCCGTTCGTCGCGCCTGCGACCGCGGCGATGCCCTCGCCGGCACCCGCATGGGAAAGACTGGGCCCGACTGAAGTTCAGTACCGTGAGCGCTACCGGGATGGGTATCGTCACCATTATCGCGGCGACCGGCGCGGCTATTATAGAGGCCATCGCGGCTACCGCGCTCGCAGGCCGGGTTATCGCTATCACAACGGCTATTGGTTCCCGCCGGCAGCGTTTATCGCGGGCGCCATCATCGGTGGCGCGATCGCTGCACAGGAGCCGCCAATTCGTTATCGCCCACGCGGCGGCAATGCCCATGTCGAGTGGTGTTATTCGCGCTATCGGTCCTACCGGGCCTATGACAATACGTTCCAGCCTTATAACGGACCGCGCCGCCAGTGCCGCTCGCCTTACGGCTGATCCAGCGGCATAAACAAAAGGGCCCGCCAAGCGGGCCCTTTTTATTCCGATCAGGTCGGCTTACGGCTTGAAATCGGGCAAGCTCTTGAAGGCCGATTTCAGAGCATCCGACCAACCATCGGAAATCTCCCGATAATAAGCGTCGTCGGAGCCGATGCGCTTTCTGTAGGTCACTTCGAAAGTGTCACGCTCGTAGAATAGAAGATCGAGCGGCAGGCCCACCGACAGGTTCGACTTCACGGTTGAATCGAAGGATACCATCAGCAGTTTGACGGTTTCTGCAAACGTCATAGACGGATCATAGGCGCGCACGAGGATCGGCTTGCCGTATTTCGTCTCGCCGATCTGGAAGAACGGCGTGTCGTCGCTCACCTCTATGAAGTTGCCTTCCGGATAGACCATGAAAAGCCGCGGCTCGGTCCCCTTGATCTGCCCGCCCAGAATGAAGGATGCGCCGAACGCGTCGGCACTCTGGCCGACCGGGGCGGAACTGGAGATCACCTCCTTCACCGTATCGCCGATCAGCCGCGCGGTCTGGTACATCGACGGCGTCTTGAGGATCGACGGTTCCCGGTCCTCCGGCGCCTTGGAGCGCTCGTCGAGCAGGCTCACAACCGCCTGCGTGGTGGCCAGGTTTCCGGCCGCGAGCAGTACCAGCACCCGTTCGCCCGGTGTCTCCCACGTGTACATCTTGCGGAAGGTCGAGATCGAGTCGACCCCGGCATTGGTGCGCGTGTCCGACATGAAGACGAGACCGCGGTCGATCTTGAGGCCTACGCAATAGGTCATGAATCAGGCACTTCGGAGTTTCAGCAAACCTGATTACTGCTCGACAGTGATGTGAACTTCAAGCCGTTCCTGCGCCTGGCCCAGCCTTATGCCCGAAACCGGCATCGCGTCGCGGTAGTCGCGTCCGGTCGCAAGTCGCACATATCGCCCATCGGGCGCGATGCCGTTGGAAATGTCGAAGCCGACCCAGCCGAGCCCCGGCAGATGCGCTTCCGCCCAGGCGTGGGTCGCAACCTGCTCCACGGTATCGTCGAGCCGCAGGTATCCGCTCACATATCGGGCCGGAAAGCCGAGGCTGCGCGCCGCTGCCAGGAATATATGCGAGTGATCCTGGCAGACGCCCTCGCCCTGCATGACCGCATCCTCGGCGCTGGTCGCCGCATCGGTTGCGCCGACCGTATAGGCGACCCTCTCGCGGATCGCGCCGGACAGCGCGTGCATCCGGCTGAGATCGTCTCCGCCCTCGATGCTGCGAGCGATCTCCCCGATTAGCGGACCGGCCGTCGTCAGCGAGGTCGGGCGCTCGAATAGCCACAAGGGCGCGAAGCCGGTATGGGGGCCGGTGACACCGGCCGTGTCGCGCACCTCCACCTCCCCGCTCGCCGTGATCTCGATCGCCTGCGCTTCGCCGGAAACGCTGAGCAGGCGCGTGTCGTTGCCGAACTGGTCGTGGAAGCGCACCTCCTCGTTCGCGCCTTCGACCTCTACCGTCCATGACACGACCGTCTGCGTGGAGCCGCTGAGGGGCTGCAGCCGCACGCGCTGCAACGCATAGGGCACGGGCGCGTCGTAGGAATAAACCGTGCGATGGGAAATCTTCAGCGGCATCAGAAGAACCGGTAATTCTCGGCAACCTCGTTGCCCAGCCTGTTGTTGCTAATAATGAAGTCACTCAGGAATTCATGCAGCCCGCCGTCGAAGATCGATGCGATGCTGCCGGGCTTGAGCTTCGCCCTGATGCCTGCGAGCGTGCCATGGCAGTCATGCTGTTGGCCATAGTCTTCGGCAAGGAAATCAAGGCTCTCCGCGATCATATGGTAGCAATAGGCGAGCGAGCGTGGCATGCGTCGGTTGAGGATGAGGAAGTCGGCGATGTTTGTCGCCTTGTAGTCGGCTTCATAGACCCAGCGATAGGACCGGTGCGCCGAGACCGAACGCAGGATCGATTCCCACTGATAGTTGTCCAGCGACGAGCCGACCCACGAAATCGACGGCAGCAGCACGTAATATTTGACGTCGAGGATGCGGGCAGTGTTGTCGGCCCGCTCGACATAGATGCCGAGCTGGGCGAAGTCGAAGATCTCGTTGCGCAGCATCGTGCCGTGGAAGGCGCCGCGGATCAGCGCCGTCTCACGCTTGATGGCGTCGAGGATCTTGGGCAGTTCGCGCTGGTCGATCGGTGCAGCCAGCATGCGCCGGCATGTCATCCACGCTTCGTTGATGCTTTCCCAGGTTTCCCGCGTCAGTGCGGTACGCACCATGCGCGCATTGGTGCGCGCCGTCTCGATGGACGAGAGCACGCTCGACGGGTTGGTCACGTCCCGCAGCAGGAAGTCGGAGACGGTATCTGCGGTATATTCGCCGTGACGCTCCCGAAACGCCTGGTCGGCGCCAGCGCTCATCACGACCGACGCCCACTCGTCGGCCGAAGAGTCGGTGCGTGTCAGCGCCAGCCGCAGCCCGGCGTCGACGATGCGCGCCATGTTCTCGACCCGCTCGATATAGCGCGTCATCCAGTAGAGGCCGTTTGCGGTGCGACCGAGCAGCACTGTCAGGCTCCCTCCCCGTTCCTAGTCATCGAGAACCCACGTATCCTTCGTCCCGCCACCCTGCGACGAATTCACCACCAGCGACCCTTCCTTCAACGCCACCCGCGTGAGCCCGCCGGGCACGATGCGGATGCGGTCGGAGACCAGGACGAAGGGCCGCAGGTCGACATGGCGGGGTGCCAGCCCCTTCTCGGTCAGGATCGGGCAGGTCGAGAGCGCCAGCGTCGGTTGCGCGATGTAGTTGGAAGGCTTGGCCTTGAGCTTGGCCGCGAAGGTTTCGCGCTCCGCCTTCGACGCGGCCGGGCCGACCAGCATGCCGTAGCCGCCGGAGCCGTGAACCTCCTTCACGACCAGCTCGTCCAGATGTTCGAGCACGTATTTCAGGCTGTCGGCCTCGGAGCAGCGCCAGGTCGGGATGTTGCCGAGGATCGCCTTGCGGCCCGTATAGAACTCCACGATCTCCGGCATGTAGGAATAGATCGCCTTGTCGTCGGCGATGCCAGTGCCCGGCGCGTTGGCGATGGTGATGTTGCCGGCGCGGAAAACGTCCATGATGCCCGGCACGCCCAGCGCCGAATCCGGCCGGAACGTCAGCGGGTCGAGATAGTCGTCGTCGACGCGGCGGTAGAGCACGTCGATGCGCTTGTAGCCCTGCGTCGTGCGCATCGCGACATGACCGTCGACGACCCTCAGATCGTGTCCCTCGACAAGCTCGACACCCATCTGGTCGGCCAGGAACGCATGCTCGAAATAGGCCGAGTTGTAGCTGCCGGGGGTCAGCACCGCGACCGTGGGCGAACCTTCCGCGCTGCGCGGCGCAACCGCCGAAAGCGACTGTCGCAGAAGCTGCGGGTAGTTTTCGACCGGCCGCACCTTCACCGTCTGGAACAGCTCCGGAAAGAGCTGCATCATCGTCTCCCGGTTCTCGATCATGTAGGAGACGCCGGAGGGCGTGCGCGCATTGTCTTCCAGCACGAAGAACTCGTTTTCACCGGTGCGCACGATGTCGACGCCGATGATGTGGGTATAGACGCCTGCTGGCGGCCGCACCCCTATCATCTCGGGCAGAAACGCCTCGTTCGCCGAAATCAGCTCGCGCGGGATGCGCCCGGCGCGCAGGATCTCCTGGCGATGGTAGATGTCGTCCAGAAATGCGTTCAGCGCCTGAACGCGCTGCTCGATACCCTGCGTGAGCCGGCGCCACTCCGCGCCCGAAATGATGCGCGGCACGATGTCGAAGGGAATGAGGCGTTCGGCCGCCTCCTCCTGGCCGTACACGGCGAAGGTGATGCCGGTGCGCCTGAAGACACGCTCGGCATCCTGCATCTTTTCGGTTAGGCGGGCGGGGTCTTGCGTTTGCAGCCAGCCGTCATAGCCAGCATAGGGTTGTCTCAGCCCGTCTCCGTGCGGGCGCATTTCATCAAATGCAACCAAGCGCATACTCCTCTGCCCTCCATAACAAAGAGCCGCGATCGTAAAATCAAGGGGAAACCGTCATTTGATCGTCACGTCGGCACCGATTTGGGCCGATGCCCAACAAACCGGCAGTCGGCGCCGGCCAATGCCGGCTTGCCGTGCAGCCGCTATTGCGCGCAGGATGAAACCGCCGACGCTTTACGTGCGTATCTTCCATTGACCGCCGGATTCCGGCCGTCGATGGCAATGGAGGAGGTCATGAAAACGATACATCGTCTCTGTCTCGTCGTGCTCATGGTGATCGGGTCCGCCCCGATCGCGTTGGCTGACGACACCGCCGCAAGTGCTGCGCGGCAGACGATTGAAGGGCAGTTGAAGGCGTTCCTGGGTGGCGACGACCAGTCGGCTTACGCCTATGCCGGCCCCAACATCAGGCAGATGTTCCCGACGCCGGACAGCTTCATGGCGATGGTGCGCAACGGCTATGCCCCGGTGCATCGCCCGCGCAACTACGCCTTCGGCAAGTTCGAGGCGCTGGCGCCCGGGCGCGTCGCGCAGAGCGTGTTCGTGCTTGGTCCCGACGGCAAGGATTACGAGGCGCTCTACGTGCTGGACCTGCAGGACGACGGCGTCTACCGCATCGTGTCGGTCAGCCTGCGCGCGGCAAACCTGCCCAGCACCTGAACCGTTTCTAGAGAGCCGGCAGGTCGCCCTTGGCCCAGCCTTCGGAGATGTCCGCAGCGCGGTCCGCGAAGGCGCCGGCCTCGATCGCGGCGCGAATGTCGGCCATCAGGCGCTGGTAATAGGCGAGGTTGTTCCACGTCAGAAGCATTGCGCCGAGCGCCTCGCCCGATTTCACCAGATGGTGCAGGTAGGCGCGCGAGTAGTCGGTCGCTGCCGGGCAATCGCTTTCCTCGTCGAGCGGTCGCGGATCGTCAGCGTGGCGCGCATTGCGCAGGTTCACCTTGCCGCGCCTCGTATAGGCGAGGCCGTGGCGTCCGGCGCGCGTCGGCATCACGCAGTCGAACATGTCGATGCCCCGCGCAACCGACTTGAGAATGTCGTCGGGTGTGCCGACGCCCATCAGGTAGCGCGGCTTGTTGGCCGGCAGCAACGGGCACGTCACGCCAAGCATGTCGAGCATCACGTCCTGCGGCTCACCCACCGCGAGCCCGCCGACCGCATACCCCTTCAGGTCCATCCCCTTCAGTGCGAGCGCGGAGCGTTCGCGCAAAGCCGGCACGTCGCCGCCCTGCACGATGCCGAACATCGCCCGCGCCGGCTGGTCGCCGAAGGCGGTCTTGCAGCGTTCGGCCCAGCGCAACGACAGCTCCATGCCGCGCTCGATCTCCTGTTCGGAAGCCGGAAGCGCCACGCATTCGTCGAGCTGCATCTGGATGTCGGAATCGAGCAGCCCCTGTATCTCGATCGAGCGTTCCGGCGTCAGCTCGTAAGGCGCTCCATCGATATGCGAGCGGAACGTGACACCGGTCTCGTTCAGCTTGCGCAGCTTCGACAGAGACATGACCTGAAACCCGCCGGAATCGGTCAGGATCGGCCAGGGCCAGCGCGCGAACTCGTGCAGACCGCCCAGCCGCGCCACGCGTTCGGCGCCGGGCCGCAACATCAGATGGTAGGTGTTGCCGAGAATGATGTCGGCCCCCACGCCCCTCACCTGGTCCATATACATGGCCTTGACCGTGCCGCCGGTGCCCACCGGCATGAAGGCCGGCGTGCGGATCACGCCACGCGGCATGGTCACCTCACCGCGCCGCGCCGCGCCGTCAGTGGCGAGAAGGCGGAAGGAAAAGCTTTCGGTCATCGGATGAACACCAACGGAAGGATTAGCCTGGAATTACCCCCACCCCTCACCCCTCCCCACAAGGGGGAGGGAGACATCAACGTACGCGCAGCAAAGCGCAACATCCCGCGAGGCATAGGGTCTTCAGCGTCCCCCTCCCCCTTGTGGGGAGGGGTAAGGGGTGGGGGTAACGCCGCCCGCGAGTTCCACTTTCCGGATGTCCGGCAGGACAGAGGGGGGCAACGTAGGGCGCCAGTCTGCGCAATCATTCCTGTTCGTCCCTGAAAAGCAGGCTCGTATCGCCGTAGGAGTAGAACCGGTAGTTCTGCGCGATGGCGTGGGTATAGGCCGCGTGCATCGTCTCCAGCCCGCTGAAGGCAGAAACCAGCATGAACAGCGTCGAGCGCGGCAGGTGAAAATTGGTCATCAGGATGTCGGCTGTGCGGAAGCGATAGCCGGGCGTGATGAATATCTCGGTAGCGCCGCGCCATTGCCGAAACGGTTGGTCATCGGTCGCAGCACTTTCCAGCAGGCGCAGGGATGTGGTTCCAACCGCGACGATCCGGCCTCCCCGGGCTCGCACGGCATTGAGCGCCGCTGCCGTCTCCGCGCTCATCTCGCCGATCTCGGCATGCATGCGATGGTCGTCGGTATCGTCGGCCTTCACCGGCAGGAACGTCCCCGCCCCAACATGCAGCGTCACGAAATGGCGCTCTATGCCGGCCTGCTCCAGCGCTTCGAAAAGGCCGGGCGTGAAATGCAGTCCCGCCGTGGGTGCTGCGACCGCGCCTTCCTCGCGCGCGTAGATCGTCTGGTAGTCGGTGTGGTCGCGCTCGTCCTCGGCGCGCTTGCCGGCAATATAGGGCGGCAGCGGTATGTGGCCGACCTCGCGCAAGGCATCGTCCAGCGCAGGACCGGTCAGGTCGAATTCGAGCGTGACTTCGCCGGCCTCGCCCTTCTCGGCCACGGTCGCGTCAAGCGAGCCGAGCAGGCAGAGATTGTTCTGATGGCCGAAGCGGATGCGGTCGCCAACGACGAGGCGCTTGGCAGGGCGCGCGAACGCCTTCCAGCGGTTTTCGTCGACCCGCATGTGCAAGGTGGCGTCGATCTGCGCGACCGCGTCGTCGCGCCGACGCAACCCCGTGAGCTGTGCGGGTATGACCTTGGTGTCGTTGAAGACCAGGGCGTCGCCCGGCCGCAGCAATCCGGGCAGCTCGCTTACGATGCGATCTTCCGGCGGTTGGCCCGGGCGCACGAGCAGCAGCCTTGCCGCATCGCGCGGCTCGGCCGGACGCAGCGCGATCCGCTCGTCCGGCAGCTCGAAATCGAAAAGGTCGACGCGCACGGCGCTCTCCGTCGTGTCGCGTCGAGGAATCAGACGTCGGCGGCGACGCGCATGGTGACGATCGAGTCGGGGTCGCGAACGGGCTCGCCCTTCTTGATCTGGTCGATCGCATCCATGCCTTCGATCACCTGACCCCACACCGAATACTGCTTGTTCAGCCACGGAGCATCATCGAAGCAGATGAAGAACTGGGAGTTGGCCGAATTCGGGTTCTGCGAACGCGCCATCGAGCACGTGCCGCGCACGTGGCTCATGTTGGAAAATTCCGCCTTAAGGTCCGGCTTGTCCGACCCGCCCATGCCGGTGCCCGTCGGGTCGCCGGTCTGCGCCATGAAGCCGTCGATGACGCGGTGGAACACGATGCCGTCATAGAAGTTCTCGCGCGCCAGTTCCTTGATGCGCGCAACATGGTTCGGCGCCAGATCGGGCAGCAGCTCGATCACCACCTTACCCTTCGTGGTTTCCATGACGATCGTGTTTTCGGGGTCCTTGATCTCGGCCATCTGGCTTCCTTCCTGATCTTCTCTAGCTTTGCGCCCACCTGGTTCGGGTCAGGGCGAGTCGAAAATGGTGGATTTCGAGAACCGGAGCGCAGCGTACTTAAGGTACGTGAGCACCGGAAGCGCAGAAAGCCGCCATTTGCAGGCCGCCCTCACCCGAATCCAAACTAGTCGGCCGCGATGCGAACCGAAACCATACGGTCCGGGTCGGTTACGACACCATTCTGGGCCGCGTTGCCGCGCTTGATGTTGTCGACGAATTCCATGCCGCTCTCGACATTGCCGACGATCGTGTAGCCGCCGTTGAGCGATGGTGCCGGGGCGAACATGATGAAGAACTGCGAATTGGCGGAGTCGGGGCTCTGCGCACGCGCCATGCCGACGGTTCCGCGCGTATAATCCTCGTTGGAGAACTCGGCCGGGATATTGCCCATGGACGAGCCTCCGGTGCCGGCGAGCTGGCTGTTGTAGCCATCTTCCATGTCGCCGTACTGGACATCGCCGGTCTGCGCCATGAAGCCCTCGATGACGCGGTGGAACGCGACATTGTTGTATTCACCGGCACGCACCAGCGCCTTGATCTGCTCGACATGCTTGGGCGCAAGGTCGGGGCGCAGCGCAATCACCACCTCGCCGTCCTTGAGCTCGATGATCATCGTGTTCTCGGGCTCGGCAGCCAGGGCTGCGGAGCCGGCAAGCACGCCGGCGGCAAGAATCAGCGACGAGGCGACCCTCAGAAATTGCATGAACGACTCCTGTTTCAGGATTTGAACTTGGCATCCAGCGCGGTCGCGACCACGGCCGGAACGAACGGCCTGATGTCGCCGCCCATCGACGCTATCTGGCGGACAAGTGTGGCGGTAATGGTGCGCACGGAGGGGCTTGCAGGCAGAAAGATCGTCTGCAGTTCCGGGGCCATCGTCTCGTTCATGCCGGCCATCTGCATCTCGTAGTCGAGATCGGTGCCGTCGCGCAGGCCGCGGATCAGGATCGACGCGCCCTCGTTGCGCGCCGCATCGACCAGCAGGCCCGAAAACGAGACGATGCGCAGCCGCGAGGCGCCCTCGCCCAGCTCCTCCTTTGCCCATGCCTCGATAAGCGTCACGCGCTCTTCGAATGAGAACAGAGGCTGCTTGGAGGCCTGCACGCCAATGCCGACGATGATCTCGTCAGCGATGGTGAGCGCGCCTTTCAGCACGTCCAGGTGGCCGTTGGTCAGCGGATCGAAGGAGCCCGCGTAAAAGGCGATGCGCGTCGTCATGGCAGCGCTTCTAGCGGTCGAAACGGACAAAGGCAATTGAGCGGCGCATGTTGCTTTCATGAACGGTAGATGAACGGTCGGATCAGGCTCGGTTCAAACGTCATCCTTCAAGAAAGGCACCGAAATGAAACCAATTCGAGCTTCACTCGTTGTTGAGGCAAGAAGGAGATACGATGATGATGATCTTCATGCTCGCAGCCGCCATGACCCTGGCCATGCTGATCGCAACGGCCTTCGGACTGCATAACGAAGCGCAGACTGTGCGCCTCGAATCTCGCCGTCGCACCGTTCGTAACCGTTTCTGATCCCTATTCCTCCAGTGGGGCGGGCGGCGTTCCCTGTGCGCCGTCCGCTTCCGCCTCCACCGCTTCAGCCAGCGCGTCTTCAGCCTCGGCTTCCGGTTCCGAGATTCTCTCGACCGACACAACCTTCTCGCCTTCCGCGGTATTGAAGATTGTGACGCCCTTAGCGGTGCGGCTGGCGAAGCGGATGTTGTGCACCGGCACGCGGATCACCTGACCTCCATCCGACACCAGCATGATCTGGTCGCCGTCCTCCACGGGGAATGCGGCGATCAGGCTGCCGATTTCCGCCGCCTTGGACACATCCGTCGCGCGAATACCCTTGCCGCCACGCCCGATAACCCTGAAATCGTAGGACGATGAGCGTTTGCCGTAGCCGTATTCGGTGACGGTCAGCACGAACTGCTCGTGTTCCTTGAGGAACGCGTAGCGCTCTTCGCTCAGGTCTGCGTCTTCGACGATCTCTTCATTGGTCAGCGCGACCTCATCCTCTCCTTCGCCGTTTTCGCCAACCAGCGCCGCGCGGCGTTCCGCCACGGAGCGCTTGAGATAGGCGGAACGTTCGCCTGCCGAGGCATCGACATGCTCGAGAATGGTCATGGAGATGGCGCGGTCGCCCGCCCCCATCGAAATACCCCTGACGCCTTGCGAGGAGCGTCCCGCGAAGACGCGAACGGCCGACACGGGGAACCGTATGCATTGGCCACTCGAGGCGGTGAGCAGTACGTCGTCATTGTCCGTGCAGGTCTCGACGGCGAGGATCGCATCGCCCTCCTCGTCGAACTTCATGGCGATCTTGCCGTTGCGCTTCACGTCGGCGAAGTCGGACAGCTTGTTGCGGCGCACCGTGCCGCGCGTGGTGGCGAACATCACGTCGAGCTTGCCCCACTCCTCCTCGTCCGGAAGCGGCAGGATCGCAGTGATGCGGTCGCCTTCTTCCAGCGGCAGCATGTTGCGCAGGAACTTGCCGCGCGACTGCGGCGTGCCGATCGGCAGGCGCCAGACCTTTTCCTTGTAGACGATGCCGCGCGAGGAGAAGAACAGGATCGGCGTGTGCGTGTTGGCCACGAACAGCCTTGTCACGAAATCCTCGTCCTTGGTCGACATGCCCGAGCGGCCCTTGCCGCCCCGCGCCTGCGCCCGGTAGATCGAGAGCGGCACCCGCTTGATGTAGCCTTCATGGGTGACGGTGACGACCATGTCCTCGCGCTGGATCAGGTCCTCGTCGTCCATGTCGGCGCCGCCATCGGTCAGCTCCGTGCGGCGCGGCGTGCCGAACTCGTCTCGCACCGAGATGAGCTCGTCCTTGACGATTTGCTGGATACGCGCGCGCGACGACAGGATCTCCAGATAGTCGGAAATCTCGGCGCCGATGGTGTTCAGCTCGTCGGCGATTTCGTCGCGGCCTAGAGCTGTCAGGCGCTGCAGGCGCAGCTCGAGGATCGCGCGCGCCTGCTCTTCGGAAAGGTTGTAGGTGCCGTCCTCGTTGATGCGATGGCGCGGATCGTCGATCAGCAGGATCAGCGCCTCGACGTCGGCCGCCGGCCAGCGCCGCTCCATCAACTGCTCGCGCGCCGTCTGCGGATCGGGCGCATGCCGTATCAGGCGGATCACCTCGTCGATATTGGCGACCGCGATTGCCAGGCCAACGAGCACATGCGCCCGCTCGCGCGCCTTCTTCAGAAGGTACTTGGTACGCCGGCTGATGACCTCCTCGCGGAAGGACACGAACGCGCGCAGCATGTCGAGCAGCGTCATCACTTCCGGCTTGCCGCCGTTCAGCGCCACCATGTTGGCGCCGAACGAGGTCTGCAGCGGCGTATAGCGATAAAGCTGGTTCAGGATCACGTCGGCATTGGCGTCGCGCTTCAGCTCCACGACGACGCGATAGCCCTGCCGGTCGCTCTCGTCGCGAATGTCGGAGATGCCCTCGATGCGCTTGTCGCGCACCAGTTCGGCCATCTTCTCGATCATCGAGGCCTTGTTCACCTGATACGGAATCTCGGTGACGACGATTGCCTCGCGCTCGTTGCGGATTTCCTCGACATGCACGCGGCCGCGCATCACGATGGAGCCGCGCCCGGTCGAATAGGCGTTGTAGATGCCCGCGCGTCCCAAAACGATGCCGCCGGTCGGGAAATCGGGGCCGGGAATGATCTCCATCAGCTCTGGCAGCTCGATGGCCGGGTTCTCGATCAGGGCGACGCAACCGTCGACAAGCTCGGAAAGGTTGTGGGGCGGAATGTTGGTCGCCATGCCGACGGCGATGCCGCCGGAGCCGTTGACCAGCAGGTTCGGGAACCGCGCCGGCAGGACCTTCGGCTCGCTGCCGGATGAATCGTAGGTGTCCTGGAAATCGACGGTTTCCTTGTCGATGTCCTCCAGCAGTTCCTCGGCCACCTTGGTCAGGCGCGCCTCGGTGTAACGCATCGCAGCCGGCGGGTCGCCGTCGATCGAGCCGAAATTGCCCTGCCCGTCGATGAGCCGCACGCGCATCGACCATTCCTGCGCCATGCGCACCAGGGCGTCATAGATCGAGGCATCGCCGTGCGGGTGGTATTTACCCATCACGTCGGCAACGGGGCGCGCCGACTTCACATATTTGCGGTTCCAGTGATAGCCGCTCTCATGCGAGGCGTAGAGAATGCGCCGATGCACGGGCTTCAGGCCGTCCCGCACGTCGGGCAACGCGCGGCTCACGATCACGCTCATCGCATAATCGAGATAGGAGCGCTGCATCTCCTCGATGATGGAGATGGGTTCGATACCTTCGGGCAGTTCGCCCGGGCCGCGCGGCGTGGTCTGGTCAGTCAATTGCAGTCACGATCATGTTGGGAATCACTGTCCCCTTATATAGGAAGCGTGCCGGCGATTCCAACGCGGAGCGCCGTTTTCCAACGCCGTTTTATCAAGCATTTTCAACTAGATGCGAGGTGAAGCGAATTGCCGCGCCATCCCGCATCGCGTAATTAGCCGCATCGCCGCAAAAATCGACCTTGAAGACAGTCCCGCCGCCGGCCGATTCGTGGCACAAACACAACCGCTGGATGCAGCGCGTACGCCCTGCTAGCGTTGCCAACATTCCTCGGAAAGGCATCGGGATGCGAACCGTTTTCTTCGAAAGATACGTTGATCTTGCCCGCCACGGCGCGAATAGCTGGCTGCGGTTTTTCCTGGCGTTCGTGACACTGGCGGTGATGTACGTGCTGGCTGGCGCCGTATTCTTCGTCGCGATAGCCCCGTCCGAGGTGTGGCGGACACCGGAAGCCTTCGACGCTGCGTTGGCCACGCCTCTGGGGCTTGCTGCAACGCTCCTTTCAGTCGGCTGGATGTGGATCAGCCTGTGGATCGTCCTAAGACTTTTCCATCGTCGGCGCCTTGCCACGGTCGTAGGGCACGATGGCTGGGCCGGACGGCGAGACCTGACGTGCGGCCTTCTGGTCGGCCTCTTCATCCCACTTGCCGCGGGTTTTGCCACCTTGCCGATAGGGCCGATACCCGTGCGGGCGGAAATCGCCCTGGAGAGCTGGCTCCTGTTTTTCCTGCCCTTCGCCGCCATCATCCTGATTCAGGCCTCGGCGGAGGAAGCCGTTTTTCGCGGCTATTTCCCGCAGATACTGGCGTCACGAGGCTTGGCAAGCTGGATCTGGTTCGGCCTGCCAACCCTGCTCTTCGCCGTAATTCACTGGCGACACGACCTTCCGCTCTGGAAGAATGCGAGCATCGTGGCTTCCATTGCCATCTTCGCGATCGCCATGATGATCCTCGTGATCCGCACGGGCCGGATCGCAGCGGCCAGCGGCGCACATTGGGGCAACAACATGGTGGCGCTTCAGTTCGTCGGCATCGATGACGATTGGGGGCCGGTGGCTCTGTTTCACCTCCCCCCGTTGACCGACCCTGCATGGACGCCAACCGCCATTGGCGTGATGGTGGTCGCGACGATTCCGGTTTCGATATTGCAGCTCGCGCTGCTTCTGCATCCGCGCTCACCGGTTTCGGTGGTTCGCCCCGAAACGCCGCTGCTGGCGGACAATCCTTCAACCGTATAGCCTCCGGCACACCCTGCCCGACAACGGGCAAGGTCACCGACGACGCCGGGGGATTTCACCGATGCCGAGCCTCGACCACATCTTCAACGCCTTCGTCACGATCCTGGTGACGATCGACCCGCCGGGGCTTGCGCCGCTGTTCCTGGCGCTGACAGGCGGTATGAATCGCTCAGAGCGCCAGCAGGTGGCGATCCGCTCGTCGGTCATCGGCTTCGGGGTCCTGGCGCTGTTCGCGCTTGCGGGTGCCGCGATCCTGTCGGTCTTCGGCATCACGCTGCCCGCCTTCCGCGTCGCAGGCGGCCTGCTGCTGTTCTACATCGCCTTCGAGATGATCTTCGAGCGCAGGCAGGAGCGGAAGGAAAAGAGCGCCGATACGGCAGTCACGAAGGACCACATCCGCAACATCGCTGCCTTCCCGCTGGCAATCCCGCTGATCGCCGGCCCCGGCGCCATCTCGGCAACCGTTCTGTTGTCGGGAACTTTCGCAGGCGCCGCAGGGCACATGATGCTGGTAGCGATCATCGCCGCCTGTATCGCGCTGACCTGGCTGACATTTGTCGCGGCAGAGCGGGTCGACGGCTTCCTGGGCGAGACCGGCCGCTCGATCCTGACACGACTTCTGGGCGTCATCCTCGCGGCGCTGGCCGTCCAGTTCGTCGCCGACGGCATCAAGGCGTTGATAGCAGCCTAGCGCCCGCTGCCGCCGCCATGCGCCCCATCGGTGGTTGGCGAGGCACACAGTTCGGGTTGTCACGCGGCCATACGGACAACGGCCAATTCGCATGACACGGGAGACGATCGCGAATGGTCGATCACAGCGGTGAAATTCTGATACTGACCGGCACGCCTGGCGCAGGGAAAACCACAACAGCCGCAGCCTTGGCCGCTTTGGGTGGATCGGCAAAGGTACATCTGCATTCCGACGATTTCTGGCATTTCATAAGGCACGGCATGATCCAGCCCTATCTCGCCGAAGCCGAGCGCCAAAACCGGGTCGTGCTTGATGTGCTGGCGAACGCCGCAGCCGGCTACGCCAGGGGAGGCTTTTTCGTCATCGTAGACGGTATTATCGGCCCGTGGTTTCTTGATGCCTTCAGAACGGCCGGGCTTCCCACACACTATGTCGTTCTTCGTCCACCGCTTGAAACCGCGATCGCGCGCTGCCGGGAGCGCGGAGGTAACACCCTGGCCGATCCAGAACCCATCACGGCTCTGCATCGCCAGTTGTCCACGCTCGATGCCCTTGAGAAACACGTGCTCGACACGAGAGACCTCGATAGGGAAGCGCTGCTTCGGAGCGTGACAGTCGCCCTGCAAAGTGGAACGTATCGACTGTCCTGACGAAAGTCGGGCGAAAGGCCCGAAGTCGCCGTCCCGGCCGCAAGGAGAACAGCCGGGACGACTCTGCCCCGGCGTTTATTGGGCCGGCTGCTGGGCTCCGGCCGCTTCGGTGATGTGGCCGTTGATCTGCTGCGCCAGGTCGGGATTGGTCTGTGCCGCCTGGATGATCGTGTTGTACTCCTCGACCGAAATGCCGTCGGCGTTGTTGACCGCCTCGACCATCTTTTCACCCGCCTCCTGCTGAAGGCGCTGCTGATCTTCTGTGGTGCCGGCAGCCTCGATCTGCGGCTTGTAGCTCTCGGTGACCTTGGTCACTTCGAGAAAGGCGACGGCGAAGGATTTCAGCTTCGTCTCGTCCATCGCAGGTGCGGCGGCGGCAGGCGCTTCTGGCTGCGGCGCGGCTTCCGCCGGCGGTGGTGTTTGCGGCGCGGCATCCTGGGCGTTGGCAGCGCCAAGCACAGTGCCGGTGACGATAGCGAGCGCGGAAAGGCCCGACAGCAAGATCCTGTTCAAACTCATGTTTCAATTCCTCTTCTTGGTCCGTGCGGACGGGAAAAGACCCTCGCAGCACCGACTCTCCGGTCGGGTTACGGAACCCCGCCGCGGAACGAAGCGCGCGAAGCTGCCAAGACTGTGGCAAGCTCAGCCGAATGACGCGGCAGCACGGTCACTTTGTCCGAACGGAAGAGACATTTCTTTACTGAGCCTGCCGGCGGACGCTGCAATCAGCGTCCCGGCTGGGCACGTGCTGCGGCTCTGTCACCGAACGCAGCCCGGCCGTTTCGCCCCAGGTTTTCCCGGCCGCAATCTCGCAGCGCCCAACGAACCTATTTGGCTGGAAAGCGGGTTAAGCCGTGCCGGTTCAGGCAGGCGAGACCGGAATGAGCAGCCGCAGCGCTGGCGGTTTCGTCAGGTCCACATCGTGCGGGTATTCTTCCCGGTGGTGAAAGTGACGCTTGTCCCAGGAAAGACTCCCGGCCTGCAGCCAGTCGATCATCCGCACATAATGCGCAACCACCTCGCCGTCGCCGACTCCATGCCAGGAACTCGCCAGCGTCATTTCAGGCAGAACAAGCGATCCGAAACCCTCAGGCAGTTCGCCTGCATCATCCATCGCAATGCCGACGAAGTAGCGGAAACCGTCCGGCCGGTCGTTCCACGACAGCCCGACGATCGGGCTGCGCCACCCGCTTTCACGTCGCGCGGCGAAGGCCTGTACATCCCGTATGACGGAATGGATCGCCCCTCGCGCCGCTTCCCCGTAGGTGCCCTGCCAATGAAGGCCGCAAAGCCGGTGCGCGGGCCGCTCGGTCAGGGCAATGCCCTGATCCGCCGCTGCGGCCTCGCTGCACAGAAGGCACATGGGAGAGCCTTAGAAAGGGATCTCGTCGTCCAGGTCGCGCGAGTATCCGCCGCCACCGCCACCGCCGCCGCGACCCTGATCGCCTGGTCCGGACTGGCCGAAATCGGAGCCGCGCCCGCCGCCCTGGGAGCCGCCGCGATCGTAGCCGACCTGGCCGCCGCCGCCCTCGCCGCGTGTATCGAGCATCTGCAGCTCGCCGCGGAACTTCTGCAGCACAACCTCGGTCGTGTAGCGGTCCTGTCCCTGCTGGTCCTGCCATTTGCGGGTCTGGAGCTGGCCTTCGAGATAGACCTTAGCGCCCTTCTTCAGGTACTGCTCGGCGACCTTGGCAAGGTTGTCGTTGAAGATGACGACGTTGTGCCACTCGGTCTTCTCGCGCCGCTCGCCGGACTGCTTGTCGCGCCATGTCTCGGAGGTGGCGATGCGAAGGTTGACGACCGGGTCGCCGGAATTGAGCCGGCGGATTTCCGGATCGGCGCCCAGATTACCCACCAGAATGACCTTGTTGACGCTACCCGCCATGACGCTCTCCTGCGCTCGTCCTAAACCTGAAATCGATGTCGCGGCACACTATCCGAACGCCCTCGCGGATTCGCCCCGCCGGCCGCCCGCTCGGCGACATCTCCACAGTTTTCGTTGTTCTTCATTTGTTCTTTACAAGAGAATGGGGCTCCTGACAATCCCGGCGGCCTCCGCGGTTCGGTCGCTGCCGGCGACGAAGAAAGCCCCGCCACGTTCGCGACGTGGTCGGGGCCGTTGAGAGCCTTTGCTCTGTCGCCGGGAGTGGATTACCGGCACGTTCTTCGGATGCGTCTCGGGTCGTCGCCCGATGATCCGACTATCTGTCAAATTGTAGGTTGATCGATAACGGGGCCGCGACGTGCGCTGGCCTTCAGGCTATCGTGGCTCCACACCGTGGTGGAGCCTGCTGGGACTGTCCGGCGGGGTCATGCCTCGTCTCCCTTTGCAGTTTCTCCTTTCGCAGACGCGCTCAAGCCTTGCCGTGTTTCCGACACCCCTTGGGCGTACGAGGACGACCGCCGAGGCGAGCTTCATCTGACCGGGAGAGCATGACTCCGCCCTGCCCCAACGTCAACCGTCGACGCCGGCACGGCAACAATTCGTGATCGCCAGTGGCCGCGTCCTCCTGCCAACGGATTGTCAGGAGCTGTTCGCTCTCTGTTCTTTCTGCTTGCCCTGTGCGCGAAAACGCGTGAAAAGCCAGAGGCGGTTTTCCGGAGGCCGCCGGCCTCGACGGACGGCACCAACAACACCATATCCGGGGTCTGGCCGGCTACGATGCCGGCCGTTCTGATGTAAGGCGGCACACGGGACCATGGCGGACCAGAAATTCATCTCCATTCGCGGCGCGCGCGAGCACAATCTCAAGAATGTCGATCTCGACCTGCCGCGCGACCAGTTGATCGTCATGACCGGCCTGTCCGGCTCGGGCAAGTCGTCGCTCGCCTTCGACACCATCTACGCAGAGGGGCAGCGGCGCTATGTGGAGAGCCTGTCGGCCTATGCCCGGCAGTTCCTCGAGATGATGCAGAAGCCGGACGTCGACCAGATCGACGGCCTGTCGCCGGCCATCTCGATCGAGCAGAAGACGACGTCGAAGAACCCGCGCTCGACGGTCGGCACCGTCACCGAGATTTACGACTATATGCGCCTGCTCTTCGCGCGCGTCGGCGTGCCCTATTCGCCGGCGACCGGCCTGCCGATCGAGAGCCAGACGGTCAGCCAGATGGTCGACCGCGTGCTGGCGCTCGACGAGGGCACGCGCCTCTACATCACCGCGCCCATCGTGCGCGGCCGCAAGGGCGAATACCGCAAGGAACTGGCCGAGCTCCAGAAGAAGGGCTTCCAGCGCGTCAAGGTCGACGGCACCTTCTACGAGATCGGCGAGGTGCCGGCGCTCGACAAGAAGTACAAGCACGACATCGACGTGGTGGTGGACCGCGTGGTGGTGCGCTCCGACCTCGCCGCGCGGCTGGCCGACTCGCTCGAAACCGCGCTCAAGCTCGCCGAGGGCATTGCGGTCGCCGAGTTCGCCGACAAGCCGCTCGATGCCAGCCAGACCGGCCAGGACGCGGTCAACAAGTCCAAGAACGAGACCCACGAACGCATCCTGTTCTCGGAGAAATTCGCCTGCCCGGTCTCCGGCTTCACGATCCCCGAGATCGAGCCGCGGCTGTTCTCGTTCAACAACCCCTTCGGCGCCTGCCCCACCTGCGACGGGCTCGGCACCCAGCGCGCCATCGACCCGATGCTGGTGGTGCCGGAAGAGCACGTCTCGCTGCGCGAGGGCGCGGTGGCCCCGTGGGCGAAGTCGACCTCGCCCTACTACACGCAGACGCTCGAAGCGCTCGGCAAGGCGTACGGCTTCAAGATCGGCGACCGCTGGCGCGACCTGCCGGAGGACGCGAAGGACGCCATCCTGCGCGGCACCGGCGATCGCAAGATCGAGTTCGGCTACGACGACGGCCTGCGCTCCTACAAGACGACCAAGACCTTCGAGGGCGTCATCCCCAACCTCGAACGCCGCTGGAAGGAGACGGAATCGGCCTGGATGCGCGAGGAGATCGAGCGCTTCATGTCGTCCACCCCCTGCCCCGCCTGCAACGGCTACCGGCTGAAGCCCGAGGCGCTCGCCGTCAAGATCGGCGGCCTCCACATCGGCCAGGTCACCGAGATGTCGATCCGCAACGCCAATGGCTGGTTCGAGGACCTGCCGGCCGCGATGAACGACAAGCAGAACGAGATCGCCGTGCGCATCCTCAAGGAGATCCGCGAGCGGCTGCGTTTCCTCAACGATGTCGGGCTCGACTACCTGACCCTGTCGCGCAAGTCGGGCACGCTTTCGGGCGGCGAGAGCCAGCGCATCCGGCTCGCAAGCCAGATCGGCTCCGGCCTCACCGGCGTGCTTTATGTGCTGGACGAGCCCTCCATCGGCCTGCACCAGCGCGACAATGCCCGCCTGCTCGAGACGCTTAAGCACCTGCGTGATATCGGCAACACCGTCATCGTCGTCGAGCATGACGAGGATGCGGTGCTGACGGCCGACTATGTCGTCGACATCGGCCCCGCCGCCGGCATCCACGGCGGCAAGGTTGTCGCGCGCGGCACGCCGGCCGAGATCATGGCCAATACCAACTCGCTCACCGGCCAGTATCTGTCGGGCGAGATGGGCATCGCCGTGCCGGCCGAGCGCCGCCCGGGCAAGAAGGGCAAGCGCATCAAGGTCGTCGGCGCGCGCGGCAACAATTTGAAGGACGTCACCGCCGAAATCCCGCTGGGCACGTTCGCCTGCGTCACCGGCGTGTCGGGCGGCGGCAAGTCGACCTTCCTGATCGAGACGCTCTATAAGGCCGCCTCGCGCCGCATCATGGGCTCAAGAGAGCACCCGGCCGAGCACGACCGCATCGAGGGCCTCGAATTCCTCGACAAGGTGATCGACATCGACCAGTCGCCCATCGGCCGCACCCCGCGCTCGAACCCGGCCACCTATACCGGCGCCTTCACGCCGATCCGCGACTGGTTCGCCGGCCTTCCCGAAGCCAAGGCGCGCGGCTACCAGCCAGGCCGCTTCTCCTTCAACGTCAAGGGCGGGCGCTGCGAGGCCTGCCAGGGCGACGGCGTCATCAAGATCGAGATGCACTTCCTGCCCGACGTCTACGTCACCTGCGACGTCTGCCACGGCAAGCGCTACAACCGCGAGACGCTCGAAGTCCTGTTCAAGGGCAAGTCCATCGCCGACGTGCTCGACATGACGGTGGAGGAAGGCGTCGACTTCTTCGCCGCCGTGCCCGGCGTGCGCGACAAGCTGGAAACGCTCAAGAAGGTCGGCCTCGGCTACATCCATGTCGGCCAGCAGGCGACCACGCTCTCGGGCGGCGAAGCGCAGCGCATCAAGCTCGCCAAGGAGCTCTCGCGAAAAGCCACCGGCAAGACGCTCTACATCCTCGATGAGCCCACCACCGGCCTCCACTTCCACGACGTGGCAAAACTGCTCGAGGTCCTGCACGAGCTGGTCGAGCAGGGCAACACCGTCGTCGTCATCGAGCACAATCTCGAAGTCATCAAGACCGCCGACTGGATCCTGGACCTCGGCCCCGACGGCGGCGACGGCGGCGGCGAACTGGTCGCCAGCGGTACGCCGGAAGACATCGTGGCCGAGGAGCGGAGTTATACGGGGCAGTTCTTGAAGGAGCTGCTGGAGAGAAGGCCGGCGGGGAGGAAGCGCGAGGCGGCGGAGTAGTTGAAGGCGAACGGCCAATGAGGAGCACCATCACCAGTCGTTGTCAGCAATTCTACTTGGCTCCGCGGTTCAAGCCGAACAAGTCGTCGCCATCAGGCGAGGGATACTCCTGTCGGTCTGCAACGGCAAAAGCGGTCTTGTTCCAGCTAATGTCGAATTGGTCGAGCTTACTGGCCAGCTTTCTACGTTCTGCGGCGGAATGCAGCGCTTTGGTCGCCCGCGTTTCATCGGTAGCGATTCCGAACAACTTTCCGCCCGTAGCAGTAAGGTAGGCCAGAAGCCAGCCTCCAAGGAAAGAAGCTCCTCGAACCATTGGCGTTGTGTCCAACAGGAGCGGAACTGAGAGCGTTAAGCCCAAGGCCACACCAATACCCACTCTCACCCGCCTAAGCCGGCGAAGCCGCCCTTCGACATCAAAACAAAGGGCCTCAATTACATCACGGTCCTCACGGCGCTTGGCTTCCAACTTTGCGCTCAAAGACGCAGCATCTTCCGCTCTCTTCTTCTTTATCGCTTCGATTTTCTCGTTAGCCTTGTCTAACCGGTTCTTTCCTTCTGTTTTTGCCTTCTTGACAGCCTCCAATCCTTTCTGACGTTCTTCTTCTAGGTGCGGGTGTAACATTTCCTGCCACAAAAGCGGGAGGCTTTCCTCAGTCACGACATTGGATACGCCGAGCGTTTTGTCCATCAGAGCCTGAGCACTGCGATCCTGCGAAATCAGTAGGTCAAGTTGGCGGCTTTTGTCGTCATCACCCAGCGCGTCGGTGAGTCGCTTCACCGCCTCTACGACCCCCGGGCGGATGGCGAGTACATGTTCGCAGCTTGCTAGTAGCATTCGCCTCGGAACATTGAGATCACCCGCCCCCATACCAGTGCGGAGCCAGATGGCGGTGGCAAGTACTCGGCGGTGAACGACCGGGGGTACGGCTTCTTCCGGCAGCCCACCTACTTGCACAGACGCTCGGCGGACAACTTGGGCGAGAAGACCATTCCGAGTGAGAGCCACTGCATGCGACTTGAATATGTCCCGGTTAGTTCTGCCCCGTCGCTGCCTGACAACAAAAGCTGTAATATCAGCGTCGTGCTCCCGCGCGAGCGGGTTCTCCGCGTAGCTAAGCCTGCTGTAAAGGTCCTGCCAGTTTTCCTTGGTAAAGAACTGGTGCTCGGAAGGAGTCTGCTCTCGACTCCGATATGTAGCCCTTACACCCATTGCTTCCAACAGCACTGCAGGGTTCCGAGACACCTCGCCCACATACTCCCGCAACACCTCGCGCCTTAGTAGGGCCTGCGCAGTTGGTCCTGTGGGGCGGGGATTTTTTAGAACGGCCTTGAGACTATTCTTTATCTCGTCCAGGCTTTGCCCGAAAATTCGGACCGCGGCCCCAATCCTGATAAGTTCAGCTACAATCGGAGCAGTATTCTCGCGCGCCAATTTCCCGGAAACACCGAGAAGTTCCATCGCAACGGGCGCGTCCAAATAGACAATGAGATCGGAGCTTTCGACCGAGGTCACCGGCTTTACAAAATCTTGGACGACCTCGGTCAGAAGCCCGATGGCAGCTATCCGGGCAAGTATCTCAGCACTACCTTGGTTCTCTTCAATCGTATATTTGACAAAGCGCGCGCACAGGAACCTCTCTTCGTCGCGCAGGGAGGTGGTGTTGGGAATATCTACGATTTGCCGCAACTTGCCCGATGCATCGGGTTTGAACCCCGTTTTGAACTCGATGTTCTTCTCGCTGAAAGCTTCTACGTAAAGGAGCCATTCAACGAGGATATCCTCGAACTCCTCGACCTCTCGAGGAATCGCAGTGAGTGGTGAAAGCGCTTCGGAGAATTCCTTGAATTGGGTCGCGATGCGGCGCAGATCGGCCTCGACGGTCTGAGCAGAAGCACCCAGATCGCCGCTGCCATCCATCTGTATAGTATAGGTGGTATCAGTGGTCCCTGCGATATCAGCAACAATCCATCCATGACGCTCTAAGTAGGGAACAAAAGTCTCTACTAGATCGGCATTGAAATTCCATTTGTATGTATCGCGAATTTCTGCAGCGATAAAATTTGGGTCGAGTTTGCTGCCATTATGACGTCGTAAGATCGGATCAAAAAATGGGAGCAAACCCTCCAGCACGTTTCCGCTGTCGTTTCCGAGTGCAGACAATGCGCCGTAAATACGAACCGCTGATCGCGTAAGTTGTTTAACCATGACGCCCATTACACCGTTGCCCCGGCGGCAGATTAAGGGCCGAAATGATTCAAGGCTACCATCTATTGCAGTGGCATAGATAATCTAAGATTGCCACACCACCTCGGCCCCCAGCGCTTCGAGCTGCCGGTCCTTCGACACCACCCGCAATCCCTCTGCTGCCGCCTGCGCGGCGATAATCCGGTCGAACGGATCGCGGTGGACGGTCGCAAGCAGCCCTGCGCGGATGGCGTGGTGTGCCGAGACGTTCAGCGTCTTGAAATGTGCCTGCTCGATCAGGGCCTCGAAGTCGGCGACAAGCGGGCCGGCATCCGGCCAGAGCCCGAGGCGGTATTTCAGCGCCATCTCGTAGGCTGAAATGGCGCTGACGAAGATCTCCGCCTGGTAGTCTTCGATGAGTTCGCGCGCACGACGCGGCAGTCCTTCGCCCAGGTAGAACCACGCGAAAGTATGGGTATCGAGGAGGAGGCTCACCTGTCAGATTTGTCCGGGTCGAGCGAATGCTTGCCTTCCCATGCCTGCAACTCGTCCTCGGGCAGCGGTGCAAACCAGTCGCTTTCCTGCATCGTCGAGCGCAGACGGGCAAAGCGGCCGGGCGCCCGCTTACGCGCTTCGCGAATGCTGGCTGTGCCTGCCCCCTCCACCGGAACCAGCCTCACAGCCGGTTTGTTGCGTCGCGCGATGACGATCTCCTCGCCGGCCTCGGCGCGCGCGACAAGGTCGGAAAGCTGCGTCTTGGCGTCATGCATGTTGATCGTTGTCATGTGGTCAATATAGCTAGAAATCTAGCTAGATTCAACGGCGCCGTTCCTTTGTTCGTGGTGGAGAAAGATCGGCCGGGGGCGCTGCCCCTCACCCTTACCCTCTCCCCGCTCGCGAGGAGAGGGAGACACCAGCGCAGCGCTCACCCTCCATGGGTGCCATCGGTGAGGACATCTCTCCGCACACGAACAGAGCGGGAGCCCGGCGCCCAGCAAGGGCATGCGCCGACGTAGACGCCCCCCTCTCCCCGCGTGCGGGGAGAGGGTAAGGGTGAGGGGCAATTTCCTCGCCGCTGCGACTGCCAGGCTAACATCTGCTGACTGTCTTTCCCTCATCTATCCACCCCCTCCAATCCTTCCCCCACAATCCCGCCGCCCTGACCGGACGGAGGCGGCAATGGACTGGAATGCTGCAATCGAGCATCACCGCACGGCGCTGACGCGCATTCTGGCGATGCTTGTTGCCATGGCCGGACTGGGGAACGAGCAGACGGCAATCACCGGCCAGCAGCCGGAACCCGTACAGGCCCCCGATGGTCCGACCGATTGCCCATCGCCAATTGCCGACCGCCCCACCCTGCCCCGCCATCTCCACCGCGCCGTGCTGCGCCTGCTGCGTCCGGCCGAGGCGGCGGTGCGGCGGCTGGTGATCGTCGTCGCGCGCGGGCTGGTCCTGGAACCGGGTCATTCGACAGATGAGATTCCAGGGGCATATCGACCCCCACTCCGATTTGCTTCGCAAACCACCTCTCCCCCGCTCGACGGGGTGGAGGAAGAACGCCGGGCAGCGCAGCCTGGGTTTCCTCTCCCCCGTCGAGCGGGGGAGAGGTGCCGAGCAAAGCGAGGCGGAGTGGGGGTCGAAAACTCGCCCGCATCCCATTGCCGGCCTGCCCGGCAGCTCATCCTGCCGCTGTTCGATCCGCTGCCACGCTGGCGCGCGCGGCGGCCGGTGGCGGGCGGCGTGCCGCGCATTTCGGTGCCCGGCATCGCCGCGCCGTTTCCCGTTCCGGCCCCGCCCTCGCCGCGCGACCCGCTCGATGCGACGCGCCTTGCCCTGCGGCTCGCGGCACTCGCGCGCACGCTGGACGACCTGCCGGTTGCTGCCCGGCGCTTCGCGCTCTGGCAGGCCCGCATCGCCGCGCCCGCTCCGCCGCGCAACAGGGGCGATGCCGCAGGCAGGCAGGCGAAGGCTCCCACCCGCATGCGCCGCATCTGGCCGCTGCGCCCCGGCCGGCCGCACGGCCAGCGCGCCCCGCGCAGCCGCGCGCCCGCCCATCCGGTCCACACCGTCCTGGACGACGTCCACGGCCTCGCGCTGTGGGTGCTGGAGCCCGCCGACACCTCATGACCGCGCCGCAGTCTCCGGCTTACGCGGCAATCGTCAATGGCCAGGGCGGATTCGCGCAGCGTGGCGACGATCCCTGCTGGTCGAAAGCCATGGCGAGCCCCGAACGGGCCTTTCGCGCGACCGGTGCCCGCAGTCATGGCGACGGGCAAACCTGTCAGGAGCCCGCAGGGATCGGGTGGACAAAGCCGTCGGGCGGACGCATTTTCCCGGAGCAAACGAGGAAACGACACGATGCAATCCGGAAAAAGCGGCGCCGGCCAGGTTCGGGCGGGCATGGGCGGCTGGACGTTCGAGCCGTGGGAAGGCACCTTCTATCCCGACAAGCTCGCCAAGGCGAAGCAGCTTGCCTATGCCTCGCAGCAGGTCAGGACCATCGAGGTCAACGGCACCTATTATTCGACCTTCAAGCCGCCGACCTTCGCCAAATGGGCGAAGGAGTCCGACGACAATTGCATCTTCGCGCTCAAGGCGATCCGCTTCTCGACCAACCGCCGCGTGCTGGCGGAGGCCGGCGAGTCGGTGCAGCGTTTTCTGGAGTCGGGCGTCTCCGAGCTCGGCGACAAGCTCGGCCCGATCGTCTGGCAGTTCGCGCCGACGAAGAAATACGATCCCGACGATTTCGAGGGCTTTTTGAAGCTGCTGCCGGAGAAACAGGACGGCGTGAGGCTGCGCCATGCGCTCGAGGTGCGCAACGACAGCTTCGCCGTCCCCGAATTCGCAGCACTCGCCCGCAAATACGGCGCGGCCATCGTCTATGCGCACCACGAAAAATATCCCGAGATCGCCGACGTCACCGGCGACTTCGTCTATGCGCGGCTGCAGCGCGGCAGCGACGACAACGAGAATTGCTACACGGAGAAGCAACTGGACGGCTGGGCGAAGCGCGCAAAGGTCTGGGCCGAGGGCGGCCAGCCGGACGACCTGCCCTATGTCGACGCTGGCATCAAGGCTGAGAAGACGCCGCGCGACGTGTTCGTCTACTTCATCACCGAGGGCAAGGTGCGCGCGCCGTTTGGCGCGATGGCGTTGCAGAAAAGGGTGAATTCATAGGAGTTCGCGCAGCAGCGGCGGCACCAGGCCCGGCAGGTCCTCCGCGATGAGGCCGGGGCCGAAGCGGGTCGCGGCCTCGGCGTGCAGCCAGACAGCCGCGCACGCCGCCTCGAAGGCCGGCATCCTCTGAGCAGCCAGCCCGGCGATCAGGCCGGCGAGCACGTCGCCCGACCCCGCCGTCGCAAGCCACGGGCTGCCGTTGCAGTTGATCGCCGCCCGGCCGTCGGGCGCGGCGATCACCGTGTCGGGGCCCTTCAGCACCACCACCGCCCCCGCCCGCTCCGCCGCCGCGCGCGCCCTCTCGAGCTTGGACAGCGCGTCGTCGCCGGCGAGGTCGGGGAACAGCCGGCCGAACTCGCCTTCATGCGGCGTCAGCACCATCGCGGCCCTGGCCTCCTTCGCGACATCGAACAGACGTTCGGGCGCATCGCGGAAGGCGGTGATGCCGTCGGCGTCGAGCACCAGCGCCCCGCGCTCCATCCTCGCCAGCAGCGCCAGCACCCGCCCACGCACCGGCCGCTCCAGCCCGTAGCCGGGGCCGAGCACCAGCGCATCCGGCGCATGCCCGCCCATCACCGCTTCAAGGCCGTCACCATCGTCAACACGCTTCAGCATGACCGATGTCAGATGCGCCGCGTTGGCCGCCAGCGCGTTGCCCGGCGCCAGCACGGTCACCGCCCCTGCTCCCACCCGCGCAGCCGCGAGCGCTGCCAGCCGCGCCGCGCCCGTGGAGGCCGGCCCACCGGAGAACACCGCCGCATGGCCGCGCGAATATTTGTGCTGGGCGCGCGCCGGTTGGGGGAAGGCTTTGCGCCAGAGGGCGGGCGCGTTGGCGAATGTCTTCGGGACGATCTCGTCGAGCACCAAGGCCGGCATGCCGATATCGGCCACCACCGTCTCGCCACACGCCGAGCGGCCGGGCTCCAGCAGGTGACCGGGCTTGAGCCGGAAGAAGGTGACGGTCAGCGCAGCTTCAAACGAGCGCTCCCAAGTCTTGCCGCTCGCTCCGGCGACACCCGATGGCAGGTCGATGGCGACGACGGTCGCGCCAGCATCGCTGCAGCGTCGGGCAGCAGCCAGAGCTGGCCCATCGAGCGGCCGGGCAAGGCCGGCGCCGTACAGCGCATCAACCACCAGCGTGTCCACCGCCGGCTCAAACGCTTCCAGCGGCTCGGCCGCGACGGGACACTCCTTCGCCGCCAGCGCTGCGTCCGAGCCATCGCGCGGTTTGACCTGCGCGAAAACGCGGACGGCAACGCCCGCCTCACGCAGCAATCGCGCGACCACGTAGCCGTCGCCGCCATTGTTGCCGGGGCCGCACAGGACCGCGATGCGCGCAAAATCCGGAAAACGCCGCAGCACTTCCGCGGCAACGGCAGCACCCGCGTTGCGCATGAGTGCGTAGCCGTCGTGCGGGCCTGATGCGATGGTGAGCCTGTCGGCTTCTGCCATTTCCTGCGGCGTCAGAAGCTCAGGGGACATGCCCGTTTCATATGCAGATTGCATAATTTTTCATCAGCCCTCAGTATCGCCGCTGCACGTTGCGCGGGCGGCGACGGCACGGAATCGCGGGAGGAGCTCTCCAACCACCGAATTGCCCTGCGTCATCTCCCAATTTACGCTTTCGGCGATCCAGCAGCCGCATCTGGCATGGTTCATGCTTTCGTTAATGCCGAAGCGGCTCATATCACCCCGTCCTATCTTACCGGAGGCCATTATCGCATGAAAAAGATCGAGGCGATCATCAAACCCTTCAAGCTGGACGAGGTGAAGGAAGCCCTTCAGGAGGTCGGTCTCCAGGGCATAACCGTCACCGAGGCCAAGGGTTTCGGACGCCAGAAAGGCCATACCGAACTTTATCGCGGTGCAGAATATGTCGTTGACTTTCTGCCTAAGGTGAAGATCGAGGTTGTTCTCGCCGACGATCATGTCGAGCCCGCCATCGAGGCCATTCGCAAGGCCGCACAGACCGGTCGCATCGGCGACGGCAAGATTTTCGTATCCAGCGTCGAGGAGGTCGTGCGCATCCGCACCGGTGAAACCGGCGTCGACGCGATCTGACCGCCACGCCGCCACTCAATTTCGCAATGTCATCACAGGGAAATATGAAATGACGACAGCAAACGACATCATGAAGCAGATCAAGGACAACGACGTTAAGTTCGTCGACCTCCGCTTCACGGATCCGAAAGGCAAACTCCAGCACGTGACGATGGACGTCGTGGCAGTCGATGAAGACATGTTCGCCGATGGCGTCATGTTCGATGGCTCCTCGATCGCCGGCTGGAAGGCCATCAACGAATCCGACATGGTGCTGATGCCCGACACCGAGACGGCTCACATGGATCCGTTCTTCGCTCAGTCCACCATGGTTATCGTCTGCGACATTCTCGACCCGGTTTCCGGCGAAGCCTACAACCGCGACCCGCGCGGCACCGCCAAGAAAGCGGAAGCCTACATGAAGTCCGAAGGCATAGGCGACACCGTCTTTGTGGGTCCGGAAGCCGAGTTCTTCGTCTTCGACGACGTCAAGTACAAGGCTGACCCCTACAACACCGGGTTCAAGCTCGATTCCTCGGAACTGCCGTCCAACGACGACACCGATTACGAGACCGGCAACCTCGGCCACCGTCCGCGCGTCAAGGGCGGCTACTTCCCGGTCCCGCCGGTGGATTCCCTCCAGGACATGCGCTCCGAGATGCTGACGGTCCTCTCCGAGATGGGCGTCGTCGTCGAGAAGCATCACCATGAGGTGGCTGCAGCCCAGCACGAGCTCGGCATCAAGTTCGACACGCTGATCCGCAATGCCGACAAGATGCAGATCTACAAGTATGCCGTGCATCAGGTCGCCAACGCATACGGCAAGACCGCTACCTTCATGCCGAAGCCGATCTTCGGCGACAACGGTTCGGGCATGCATGTCCACCAGTCGATCTGGAAGGGCGGCAAGCCGACTTTTGCGGGCAACGAATATGCGGGTCTTTCGGAGTCGTGCCTGTTCTACATCGGCGGCATCATCAAGCACGCCAAGGCGCTGAACGCCTTCACCAACCCGTCGACCAACTCCTACAAGCGTCTGGTTCCGGGCTATGAGGCTCCGGTGCTGCTCGCCTATTCGGCGCGCAACCGTTCCGCATCGTGCCGCATCCCGTTCGGCTCCAACCCGAAGGCCAAGCGCGTCGAGGTTCGCTTCCCCGACCCGACGGCCAACCCTTACCTCGCCTTCGCGGCGATGCTGATGGCCGGCCTCGACGGCATCAAGAACAAGATCCATCCCGGTCAGGCCATGGACAAGGACCTCTACGACCTGCCGCCGAAGGAACTGAAGAAGATCCCGACCGTCTGCGGCAGCCTGCGCGAAGCGCTTCAGTCGCTCGACAAGGATCGCGGCTTCCTCAAGGCCGGTGGCGTCTTCGACGACGATCAGATCGATGCCTATATCGAACTGAAGATGGCTGAGGTGATGCGCTTCGAGATGACGCCGCACCCGGTCGAGTACGACATGTACTACTCGGTCTGATACGGACCCATGATACAAGAACCCCCGGCTCCGGCCGGGGGTTTTTCTTTCGATCTTTGATTGTCGGCGGCCAGCGGCTTTGGCGCAAACTCAGTTTCGGGGATGCAGGTTGCGCCAGTCGACCGCCGCGGCATCGGCATCGAGCCGCGCGCGAAAATCCCGGATCACCTCGTTCCATGCGAACCGGATGGAATTTTCCACGATCTCCCGGTCGCGCATCTTCAGCTCATCGGCGATGGGCGCCCATTTGATGAGCGCCTTCGGGCTTTCCGTAAATGCACGCCCGCCAACGGCTACATTCTCCCACAGCGTCGCCTCGATACGCTGGATAAACGCGCCGACCCAGCTTTCCGCATCATGGGCGTCCGTCATCTGGTCGGCATTGTCGGCCAGTCCGGCGCGATAGCAGGCCAGCGCCCATTCGCGACGGTCCGCACCCTCGATCCGTCCATTGGCGCTCACCTGGGCAACCGCGTAGATCGTCATATCGGACAGCGACGCGGCGAAGACATGCATCTTCGCGACGTTGATGGACTGCGCGAACAGCTCGTCATCGAACATCTTAGGGTAACGCGTGCCGATGCGCTCCTTGAGATAACCGTAGAGCTTCTTCTGCGTGATCAGCGCGGCGCGTGTCCGCGCGAAGTGATCGACCCGCGCGACCGTGGCAATCGGTGCGCGGTCGCGGCGGAAGGTGAGCTTGGAGGCCACATCGCGCAGCCAGCCAACCGCCTCGGAAATCTGCTTTGCAAAGTCGTTCATGAGAACCAGATGACCGATCCGGGCGCTCTTCTGAATGCTACCATAGCAGTATTTTCGCGTTTGATGACTGTCTGTAATCATCGTTCAGCGCCGATTCCATCCATGGAGACCCGGCGTGGAGGATTGCGGGCATCCTGCCCGCATACAATCGAGGGGAGGAATTTCCATGTCCAGCACAGACGCTGGCGCCAGGGAACGTCACTGGGAGAAGACCAGAAATCTCAATACGCTGGTCATGATTCTCTGGGTGATCTTCGCCATCATCATTCCCTGGATGGCCGGCCCATTGAACTCCATTACCTTCCTGGGCTTCCCGCTTGGCTACTACATGTGTGTCCAGGGTTCGCTCATCGCCTTCGTCGCCATCATCTGGATCCAGAACTTCCGTCAGGACCAGATCGACGACGAATTCGGCGTCGACGAATAGGAGGGCGCGATGGCAGTCGAACAAGCAAAAAGCGGGCGTTTCATAGACAATCTCGGAAAGGTCTATGCGCTCTACACGCTGGGTTTCCTGGCGTTCTTCGCGTTCATGGCGATCCTCGAACGCATGGGCATGGGTGCCCAGGCTATCGGCATCGGCTTTCTCATCTTCACCATCAGCATCTACGCCATCATCGGCTGGCTCTCGCGCACCGCGGAAGTCGACGCATATTATGTGGCGGGCCGCGAAGTGCCGGCGCTCTACAACGGCATGGCGACGGCGGCGGACTGGATGTCCGGCGCATCGTTCGTTGCGCTGGCGGGCGGCGTCTACTTCGGTGGCTACCCCTATCTCGGCTTCATCGTCGGTTGGACGGGCGGCTATGTGCTGGTGAACTCGCTGCTTGCGCCCTACTTGCGCAAATTCGGGTGCTACACCGTACCGGACTTCATCGGCACACGTTACGGCGGCAACACGGCGCGTCTGTGCGCTGTCGTCGTGCTGGTGGTGGCGTCCTTCACCTACGTGACGGCGCAGATCAACGCGACAGGTACGATCGCGGCCCAGACACTGGGCATTCCGTTCGAACTCGGCGTGTGGCTCGGTCTGGCAGGCATCTTCATCTGCTCGATGCTGGGTGGCATGCGCGGCGTGACGTGGACGCAGGTGGCACAGTACATCGTGCTCATCATCGCCTATCTCGTGCCGATCATCTGGATGTCCAACAAGCAGGGCTTCGGCATCATACCGCACTTCTCCTATGGTGACGCGGTGGGACGGATCGCCGAACTCGAGGCCATGTATGGCCTTGCGCCGGCGGCCGAAGCCATTCCCGGCGTATCGGTTCTGACGACGCCGCAGAACGCACCGACGGGACAGGGCTGGGCTATGGTCTCGCTCGCCATCTGCATGATGGCCGGCACGGCATCGCTGCCGCACATCCTGATGCGCTACTTCACGACGCCTTCCGTCCGTTCGGCTCGCCGTTCGGTCGGCTGGTCGCTCACCTTCATCTTCCTGCTCTATTTCTCGGCGCCGGCGCTTGCCACGCTGACGAAGCTGCAGCTCCTCGATCCGAACCTGGCGACGTCGATCATCGGCAAGTCGTTCGAGGATGTCGCCAATCTCGAGTGGATCAAGCACTGGAGTTCGGTGGGAATGCTGGCGGTGGCCGACCAGAACGGTGACGGCATATTGCAGCTCAACGAGTTCTTCATGCGGCCCGACATCGTCGTGCTCGCAACGCCGGAAATCGCGGGCCTGCCCTATGTGATCTCCGGTCTCGTGGCTGCGGGCGGTCTTGCCGCCGCCATGTCGACGGCGGACGGCCTGCTGCTCGCCATCGCCAACGCGCTGTCGCACGATCTCTACTACAAGATCATCGACCCGAAGGCGGATACCGCGCGGCGCCTCATCGTTGCCCGTATCCTGCTGATCTTCATCGGTGCTGCAGGTGCGGTCGTGGCATCGCTGAAGTTGACGGGCATTCTAGGCGCAGTGGCATGGGCGTTCGACTTCGCCTGTTCCGGCCTGTTCTTCCCGCTGGTGCTCGGCGTGTGGTGGAAACGCGCCAACACGGCAGGCGCGATCGCAGGCATGATCGGCGGTTTCGTTGCCGGCTCCTGGTATCTCTACATGGTCTATAACGGCCTGATGGAGCCCTGGTGGGGTATCGACCACATCCGCTTCGGCATTATCGGCATGCCGGTCAGCCTGGTTTGCATGGTCGTCGTGAGCCTGCTCACACCGGCGCCCAGCAAGGAAATACAGGATATGGTCGACGAAGTCCGTATCCCGAGCGGCAAGGCGATCCTTGCTTCCCATCACTGATTGGGACTAATGCAGACAGGGGGGCGGGCTCCGGCCCGCCCCTTTCTCGTGGGAGGCAATACGTGGAAGATCTGATTTTCGTCCACCCGCTCTGGGTGATCGTGCTCGACTATCTGCTCGGCCTGGTGATGTGGACGCTGATCGGTCGTGCGGCGATGAACATCTTCCTGCCCGAGGATTCCGACTTCTTCTTCATGCGCTTCTTCGTTCGAGCGACAAACCCGATCATCGCGGTATTCCGGCCGATCATCCCCGGCTTCCTCATCGAGCCGCTGGTGCCACTCTTCGTCGCCTGGTTCTTCTTTATGGTCCGCTTCTACCTGATGCCCTGGCTGCTCGGCTATTCCGTCATGGGCATGCTGTCGTTCCCGCTGGAAAGCAGCGTCGCGCAGGGGCTCTACGAGATCTTCGGCCAGTGGTGATCGTTATCTGACGGCCGAGGCGAACGATCAGACGTCGAGAGCGCGCAGGAGTGCCACAGCGGCGTCGAAGTCGCGCCGGCGCGCCTTGCGGCGCTCGGCTGCCTCCGCATCCTCGCCCCACTGGGCGATGTTCCAGTCCTCGTCCACGTGGGCCGCGGCCCAGGCGGCATCCGGTTCAAGCATGCGGGCCTCGACCGCAAGCGCCAGAAGTGCGGAGCCGGTGAGTGTCGTCATCAGATGGATCGAGGACAACCGGAACGGCTCCTCGCGCTGGCGCAGCCAGAGCCCGACGGCGGCAACCGATTCACGCGGCTGCTCGACATGCATGACGCCTTCGGCCAGGAAGAAGCGCGCACCGAGCGTGGCCTGCGCCCAGTCGAGTACCGGGTCCCAAAGCTCGGCCTGCCTTTCGACCAGCCGCTCCGGCGCATCCGCGCGGTAGCAGAGCAGGTCGGACGAGGAAAAACGCATCACGTCTTCCAGAACCGCCTGCATTTCGTTTGCCACGCCATCGATGGCCGTGTTTGCCAGCCGCAGGATCGGCATCGAGACGGGGTCGATGGTTTCGCCCTGGGCGGAAAACTCGCCGGCGACCAGCTCAGCAACGGCAGCGGTCGACAAGGCCAGAACCGCCTTGCCAGGGGTGCGGACCGGCTTGCCGTCGAGGCGCACCGCAAAGCCCTCGGACACTTCGGCCACCTCGGCCAGCTTGTAAAAACGTTTCGGCAGAGGCTGCCGCATCTGTATCTGGGCGCGGCGCACCGGGTCCGGATCGGACAGGTGATTGCCACCATCGAGATCGCCGAGCAGATCGCGCATCGTAAATCCTTTGAGTTTCAGGCCGGGTTCAGCCCGGCAGTGTGCGCCGTAGCGGCCGGTTGACGAGCAGCAGGCCGACCGCAATCAGGATCAGTGCCGCAAAGATGCGCATCGACAGCGGCTCGTTCAACACCAGACCCGCGCAAAGAACGCCAAAAGCAGGCGTCAGGAAGGCGAAGCTGGACAAACCGGACGCGGGATAACGCCGCATCAGCCAGAACCACAGCAGATAGGTGAAGGCCACGACATAGATAGCCTGAAACAGCAGCGCGCCGGTCGCCAGCGACGTGACCTCGCGCAGCAGCGGCCCCGCCAAAGGCACGAAGGGCACGAGGAAGACCGCCGAAACGACGAGCTGATAAAGCAGGGTCTTCTCGGCGCTCGCGACGGAAAGTTTCGAGCCCTTTATGACCAGCGTGGTTGCGGCCCACAGCACGCCGCCCGCCAAGCACATAAGATCGCCGCGAAACGCCTCGGGACCAGGCAGGCTGAGCTTGTCTGAAAACACCAGCGCGACCCCGCCGAAGGCCAGCGCCAGCCCCCAGAACTTCTGCATCGTGATGCGTTCGCCGAGCAGGAAATGGCCGCCGATCAGCACCCAGAAAGGCATGGTGTTGACCATCAGCGTGGCCCGGGCAGCACTCGTATAGTCGAGACCGAGGAAGATCAGCGCGAACTCGGCTCCAAAGAGCACCCCCACCGCGATGCCGGCCCAGAGCGTGCCGTCGCGCTCGAAGAGCGGAATGCGGCGATAGCGGCACCAAAGCCATACCAGCGCGCAGGCGATTGCCGAGCGCAGCAGTGCGGCGAATATCGGGTTGTAGCCCGTGTTGGCAAACTTCACCGCTACCTGGTTCAGGCCCCACGAGAAGGTGAGGCCGATCATCAGGGCAGCGGCGAAACTGTCGATCGCGGGTCTCGCAAACGTTGCGGCCGGCGCGTTGCTCACCCGTTTTCCCCGGCGCTCTGCTCGTCAAAGCCGAGAAGGTTCCAGCTCTGACGCATGTGCGGCGGGATCGGCGCGGTGACATCGATCATCCCGCCATTGGGGTGCGGTATCACGATGCGGCGGGCATGCAGGTGCAAGCGGTTCTGCAAACCGCCGGGGAATTCCCAGTTCTGGTCTGCCTCGAAATATTTCGGATCGCCGATGATCGGGCAGCCAATGTGCGCGGCGTGGACGCGAAGCTGGTGAGTGCGACCCGTGTAGGGCTCCATCTCAAGCCAGGACATGGTTTGTCCAGCCTGCTCCACCACGCGGTAGTAGGACACGGCGTGATCCGAATCCGGCTCGCCGTGGCGGGCAACGCGCATCCGGTCGCCGTCGAGCGTCTGCTCCTTGACCAGCCAGGTCGAAATCTTGTCCTCGCGCTTCTTCGGCACACCCTTGACGAGCGCCCAGTAGGTCTTCTTGGCGTCGCGGCCTCGGAAGGCTTCGGCCAGCTTCATCGCGGCGAGACGCGTGCGGGCAACGACCAGCACACCCGAGGTGTCGCGATCAAGACGGTGCACGAGACGCGGCTTCTCGCCCTTCTTGCTGCGGAAAGCTTCCAGCATGTCGTCGACATGACGATTGACGCCCGATCCGCCCTGCACGGCGAGGCCGGACGGCTTGTTAAAGACGAAGACGGCGGCGTCCTCATAGAGCATCATCTTCGACAGCACGGCTCCATCGTCCTGACCGCGCATCGTGCGCGCCGTCAGCGGCTCGCTGCCCTTGCGATCCACCCCGAGCGGCGGCACGCGGATCACCTGCCCCGGCTCGACGCGCGTATCGGCCTTGGCGCGGCCGCCGTCGACGCGCACCTGGCCGGAGCGCAGCAGCTTCTGCAAATGACCGAAGCCCAAGCCGGGGAAATGGGTCTTGAACCAGCGGTCGAGCCGCATGCCCGCTTCGCCGGCTTCAACCGTTATCTGCTCTACGCCTGCCATTCTTCGCCAATCTCTGTGTCGCGTGCGCCAGATAGCATCAGGCGAGGTTTCGCGCGACCCACAATCCGACAAACAGCGCGCCGATCGAGAGCAGCACGCTGGCGGCCACATAAGAAAACGCCTGAATGAGCGCGCCGCGCTCGTAAAGCACGGCAAAATCGAGCGAAAAGGCCGAAAACGTCGTGAACCCGCCGAACAATCCGGTCGCCACCAGCAACCTGAGTTCCGCCGAACTGCCTGTACGGCGCACCAGCCAGGCCATGAACAGCCCCATGGCCAGGCTGCCAACCACGTTGACGGTCAAGGTACCCCAGGGAAAACCGGATCCGAACAGGCGCAGCGTGGCAAGGTTGACGAGGTGGCGTAGCCCCGCCCCAACGGCGCCGCCTGCCGCAACGAGGACAAGATGGTACATATTGCCTTCCCCTTCTAGTCGCCCTGGTGCTCGCGGCGGAGCTTTTCCCACCAGTCAAGCCGCTTCCTGACCTCGCGCTCGAACCCTCTATCCGGGGGATCGTAGAATTTCTGGCGGCCCAGCGCCTCGGGAAAATAGTCCTGGCCGGAAAACGCATCCGGTTCGTCGTGGTCGTAGCGGTAGCCGGTGCCGTAGCCCTCCGACTTCATGAGCTTCGTGGGCGCATTGAGAATATGCTTGGGTGGCGCCAGCGAGCCATGCTCCTTGGCGGTGCGCATGGCCGACTTGAAAGCGGTGTAAAGCGCGTTCGATTTCGGCGCCGTCGCCAGATAGACACAGGCTTGCGCAAGCGCCAGTTCACCCTCCGGCGAGCCCAGATAATCGTAGGCATCCTTGGCCGCGTTGGCGATCACGAGCGCCTGCGGGTCGGCCATGCCGATGTCCTCTGAGGCCATGCGAACCATGCGACGGCCGAGATAGAGCGGGTCCTCGCCGGCGTCGAACATGCGCGCCAGATAGTAGAGCGCCGCATCGGGATCGGAGCCGCGCACGGCCTTGTGCAGGGCGGAGATCAGATTGTAGTGGCCGTCCTGGCTCTTGTCGTAGATCGGTGCGCGGCGCTGGACGATGCGTTGCAGCCCCTCGGCGTCGAAGACTTCGCCCTCACCTGCCGCACGCCAGGCCTCCTCTGCCAATGTCAGGGATGCACGGCCGTCGCCGTCGGCCATGCGGATGAGGACGGCGCGGGCTTCGTCGTCGAGCGGCAGCGGCCTGCCCTCCTCCGCCTCAGCACGTTCCAGCAGCGCGCCAATGCTCTCCGGCTCGAGCGACCGAAAGGTCAGCACGCGTGCGCGCGACAGAAGCGCGGCGTTCAGCTCGAAGGACGGGTTCTCGGTGGTCGCGCCGACCAGAATGACGGTGCCGTCTTCCATCACAGGCAGGAAACTATCCTGCTGGGCGCGGTTGAAGCGATGGATCTCGTCCACGAAGAGGAGAGTCTGGCGACCACCTGCCCGGCGCATGCGAGCCGTCTCGAACACCTTCTTCAAATCGGCCACGCCGGAGAAGATCGCCGAAATCTGCTCGAAGGCCAGACCAGTCTCCCCGGCCAGCAGGCGCGCGACCGTGGTCTTGCCTGTTCCGGGCGGTCCCCAGAAGATCATCGATCCGAGCGAGCCCGAACGGATCATGCGCGTCAATGCACCGTCAGTTCCCGTCAGATGCTCTTGTCCGACGACGAGCGCAAGCGTAGTCGGCCGCAGCCGATCGGCCAGCGGCCTGCCCGGCGGGTCGGCGCGCGGAATGTCGGGCTCAAAGAGGTCTGCCATTGCGTATCAGTATCGCAGGATCTGGTTGGTGACGCGGCCGTCTCGCTCGACGGTGAAACGCCACCAGCGCGAATTGCTCATTGCGACGTCACGCAGCTTCTCCGGCGTATCGATTTCCTCGCCATTGACCTCGCGCACGATGTCGCGCGGACGGAAACCGAACCTTGCGGCAGGCGAATTGCGATCAACTTCGACAATGGCCACACCCTTGCCGCGTGCCTGACCGCGGATGCCGAGCCTCTGGACGAGACGTGGCGAAAGCTCGGCCACCTTCGCGCCGGCAAACGGGCTGCGCCCGTCGATGATGATCTCAGCCGTCGATTGGCCTTCTGGCGCGCGGATCAGCTCGATTTCCACTTCCCGCTCGCTTCCCTGGCTGAGCACGTCGAGCGTTGCCACGCTGCCGATGGCCTGCGTTGCGAGCCTGTAGCCAAGCGCGTCGGGGTGCTCGATGGACGCACCATTCATTGCCAGAACCACGTCGCCGGGTTTGAGGCCGGCGTTTTCCGCCGGTCCGCCCTGTGCCACCGACTTGACCAAGGCTCCGGTCGGGCTGGCCATGCCAAGCGCCTCTGCCATCTGGGCCGTAACATTCTCGAAGGTGGCGCCGACAAACGGTCGCTCGAAATAGTCGAGGCCGTTTTTGGCTGCATCCACGACCGCACGGACGATGTTGGCAGGGATGGCGAAGCCGATACCGATCGAGCCGCCCGACTGACTGTAGATGGCGGTGTTGATGCCGATCACCTCGCCACGCATGTTGACCAGCGCGCCGCCGGAATTGCCGGGATTGATGGCCGCATCCGTCTGGATGAAGAAACCGAAATCGTTGACGCCGATGTGGGTGCGCGCGAGCGCCGAGACGATGCCGCTCGTCGTGGTCTGGCCAACCCCGAAGGGGTTGCCGATGGCCAGTACCAGATCGCCGACCTCCAGCGCGTCGGAATCGCCGAGCGGCGCGATCGGGAAAGGCTCCGGCGCATCGATCTTGAGAATTGCAAGATCCAGCGATTCATCCTTGAGCAGGATGCTGCTGGTGAATTCGCGCCCGTCGGACATCGCGACGCGCACCTCGTCCGCGTTGCTGATGACGTGGTTGTTGGTCACGACGTAGCCGGACGGATCGACCAGCACCCCCGACCCAAGCGAGGACTGGACGCGCGGCGGCATCTGCTGCCGCCCGAAAAACTGCTCGAAGAAGGGATCGCCTGCGAATGGCGAGCGCACAGAGACCTGCTGCGAGGCATAGACGTTGACGACTGCGGGCGCGGTCGCCTTGACGAGCGGGGCAAAAGAAAGCTGCATCTCCTGCTGGCCAAACGGCACCCGACGGGCGGGCACCTGCGTCTCGCCGCCGCGCAGAAGATCGCTCAACGCATCCGCCAGACCCTTGCCGCCGGCATCCTGCGCCAAGGCGGGAGCGCTCAAGACGCAGATGGCAATTGCGGCGAACACGGTGGACAGCGGTGAGGCTCGGTGCATGACGACTCCCTTCAGTGGCAGGCGCGCACATTGTGCGAATGATTGTGCAAATTGGAAGGCCGGGCCGCGCGTTGCGTCAACCAGCCGACGCGATCAGCTCTGCTATTTCCGTGTAGCCGCGACGTCTCGCATGCTCCAGAGCCGAAACGCCATCATTGTCAGGAATGTCGCGCGCGCCGGCGCGGACCAAGTCGCCGACGATCTCTTGGTAAACGGCACCGCCGTCGCCGAGTATCACCGCCTCCATGAGCGCAGTCCAGCCGAGACGGTTCACGTGGTCTATGTCGATGTCGGTAGCCAACAGGATGCGCACCGTTTCCGGATGCCCGTGATGAGCCGCCGGGATCAGCGCGGTGCCGCCGTAGCGGTTGGTGCTCGCCATATCCGCGCGGCCCGAGGCCAGAATCGCACGGAGAATTTTATTACGACCCTCGGCCCCGGCGTACAGGAATGGAGTATCGCGGATGTTGTCCCTGGCGTTGACGTCTGCGCCGGCAGCAATCAGCGCCAGCGCGATGTCGACATGGTCGAGCCTCGTGGCAATCAGGAGCGGCGTGCGACGCGCCGGGTCGCGTTGCTCCAGCTCTTCACCGGCGGCCAGCATCGCGTTCACGCGCGCGAGATCGCCCTGTTCCACGGCCCGCAGCATGGGTCTCTCTCCTCCAGCGAATCCAAGGCCCAGCATGGCGGCCAAGATGCCGACTGCAACAGCCATCACGCGCCAGCCTTTATGGCAGTGCATTACGCCAGACCTCCCCATAAACGAAAAAGGGGGCGCAAGGCCCCCTTCCCGTGAAATCAAGATCGGGGCCGGTCTTATGCGGCCTCGGCCTCGCCATTGGCTTCCTCAGCCTCGACGCGTGCGCGGTCGGCGGCGCCCTTGGCCGAGACGTCGCGGTCGACGAACTCGATCACGGCCATCGCGGCGTTGTCACCGTGACGGAAGCCCGCCTTCATGATGCGCAGGTAGCCGCCGTTGCGGGTGGCGTAGCGCGGCGCAATGGTGTCGAACAGACGCTTGGCAAGCACGTCCGAACCGATCGCCGAGATCACCTGACGACGTGCGTGCAGGTCGCCGCGCTTGCCGAGGGTGACGAGCTTCTCCACGATCGGGCGAAGCTCCTTGGCCTTGGGCAGCGTGGTGGTGATCTGCTCGTGTTCGATCAGCGAGGCGGCCATGTTCGAAAACAGCGCCTTGCGGTGGCTAACGGTACGGTTCAGCCGGCGGCCGGATTTTCCGTGGCGCATTGGCCCTCTCCTTCAGTTTGGTCCGAGGCCGAGCCTCAGTATTGATCTTCGTAGCGTTTTGCGAGGTCTTCGATGTTCTCCGGCGGCCAGTCCTGCACCTCCATTCCGAGGTGAAGGCCCATGGCGGCCAGAACTTCCTTGATCTCGTTGAGCGACTTGCGGCCGAAGTTCGGCGTGCGCAGCATCTCGGCTTCCGTCTTCTGGATCAGGTCGCCGATGTAAACGATGTTGTCGTTCTTCAGGCAGTTGGCCGAACGGACCGAAAGCTCCAGCTCGTCGACCTTCTTGAGCAGCGCCGGGTTGAAGGCGAGCTCGGTAACCTGCTCCGAAGCAACTTCCTTCTGCGGCTCGTCGAAGTTGACGAAGAGGCCGAGCTGGTCCTGCAGAATGCGCGCAGCGAACGCCACGGCGTCCTCACCGGTGACCGCACCGTTGGTCTCGATGGTCATCGTCAGCTTGTCATAGTCGAGAACCTGGCCCTCACGGGTGTTCTCGACCTTGTAGGAGACCTTCTTGACCGGCGAATAGAGGCTGTCGACCGGGATGAGCCCGATCGGCGCATCCTCGGCGCGGTTGCGATCGGCGGGCACGTAGCCCTTGCCGGTATCGACCGTGAACTCCATGCGGATTTCCGCGCCCTCGTCGAGCGTGCAGATCACGTGGTCCGGGTTCAGGATCTCGACATCGCCGACGGTCTGGATGTCGCCTGCCGTGACGACGCCAGGGCCCTGCTTGCGCACGACCATGCGCTTGGGGCCATCGCCTTCCATGCGGATGGCGATTTCCTTGATGTTGAGCACGATGTCGGTCACGTCCTCGCGCACGCCGGCGATCGAGGAGAATTCGTGCAGCACTCCGTCGATCTGCACCGCCGTCACGGCAGCGCCGCGCAGCGAGGACAGAAGCACGCGACGCAGCGCGTTGCCGAGCGTCAGGCCATAGCCACGCTCTAGCGGCTCTGCCACCAGAGTGGTGAGCGTCTTGCCCTTGGAGGAGAACTCGATCTTGTTGGGCTTGATCAGTTCCTGCCAGTTTTTCTGGATCATTCAGGTTTTCCTTCCGTTTCCCGCCACCATCCAATCGTGGCGGGCAAATCTGGAAACCGAGAGAGGAGCGCCGTGGTGGAGCTCGTCAGGGTATGTTGCTTCGGCCTAGACGCGGCGCTTCTTGCGCGGGCGGCAGCCATTGTGCGGGATCGGCGTCACGTCGCGGATCGAAGTGATGGTGAAGCCGGCGGCCTGCAGCGCACGCAGCGCCGACTCGCGACCGGAACCCGGCCCGCAGACCTCGACCTCAAGCATGCGCATGCCGTGGTCCTGCGCCTTCTTGGCGACGTCCTCGGCAGCAACCTGAGCGGCGAACGGCGTCGACTTGCGCGAACCCTTGAAGCCCTGCGCACCGGCCGACGACCAGGCAATCGCGTTGCCCTGCGCGTCGGTGATGGTGATCATCGTGTTGTTGAACGTCGAGTTGACGTGCGCAACGCCCGACGAGATGTTCTTGCGTTCGCGACGGCGAATACGCCCGGCTTCCTTGGCCATTTATTTTCCTTCCAGTTGATATCAACGCCGCCGTAGTGCCAGCGGCTACACCTCGATGGCAGTAGGGCAATCGGCGCGTGGCATAAGGAAAGCGGCTGGCCGCTATCCGAAATCGCTACGCCGTGCCGGCTTGCCTACCCCTCGAATTACTTCTTCTTGCCAGCAATCGCCTTTGCCGGACCCTTGCGGGTGCGGGCATTGGTGTGCGTGCGCTGGCCACGAACCGGCAGCGAACGACGATGGCGCAGGCCGCGGTAGCAGCCGAGATCCATCAGGCGCTTGATGTTCATCGAGACTTCGCGGCGCAGGTCACCTTCGACCTGGTAGTCGCGGTCAATGGCTTCGCGGATCTGCAGCACCTCAGCGTCGGTGAGCTGGTTGACGCGGCGATCGGCCGGGATGCCGACCTTCTCGACGATTTCCGAAGCGAACTTCGCGCCGATGCCGTGAATGTACTGCAGCGCGATGACGACGCGCTTGTTGGTCGGGATATTGACGCCTGCTATACGGGCCATTCTCTTCTCCATGTAGGCCGGCCGAAGTCCACGTCGAACCGGCGCGTTCTTGTTTTCCCGCGTCCGGTGGAGGCCGGCCCTTGCGGGGATTTCTCATCAAAGCGACCGCTCGGTCCGGAAGGACCGGCGGCACCGTGCCTGGATGGAAGACGGGCCGCTTTAGTCCAGAAAGCGGCAACAGTCAACACCTGGCGGGACTTATTGCGCTGCCACCGCCTTCCGGTCCAGCAGCGCGTCGATCTGGCGGGTTACCGCATCGATGTCGGCCATGCCGTCGACACCCTTGAGCAGCCCCTTGGCATAGTAGTAGCCGATGAGCGGCGCGGTCTTCTTGTAGTACTCGCGCAAACGCTCGTCGAACACCTCGGGGTTGTCGTCCTTGCGCACTGGCTGGCCAGCGGCCTTTGCGTCCTCGGCACGCTTGACGATCCGGCCGACAAGGGCCTTGTCGTCGACCACGAGCTCGATGGCGACATCCAGTTTCAGGTCGCGCTTGGCCAGCATCGCCTCGACGGCGTCAGCCTGCGCAAGCGTGCGCGGGTAGCCGTCCAGTATGAAGCCATCGGCGCAGTCGGGCTGGTCGATACGCTCGGCCACGATCGCGTTGACGATGTCGTCGGAGACAAGCTCACCGGCATCCATCACGGCTTTCGCGCGCTTGCCGACCTCGGTGCCGTTGGCAACGGCCGCGCGCAGCATGTCCCCCGTCGAAAGCTGCGGTATGCCGTGTTTCTCGACAAGCCTCAGAGCCTGCGTCCCCTTCCCCGCTCCCGGCGGCCCAAGCAGAATAAGCCTCATCGTCCCCTCTTTCCTCCACGCAGCTTAGACTTCTTGATCAGCCCCTCATACTGATGCGCGATCAGATGGCCCTGAACCTGCGCGACAGTGTCGAGCGTGACGCTCACCACGATGAGCAGCGAGGTGCCGCCCAGGTAGAACGGAACGCCGGTCGCCGAGATGAGGAACTCGGGAATGAGGCAGACGACCACGAGGTAGATCGCACCGACGGTGGTGATGCGCGTCAGGACGTAGTCGATGTATTCGGCTGTGCGTTCACCTGGCCGGTAGCCCGGAATGAAGCCGGAATGCTTCTTGAGCTGGTCGGCCGTGTCCTTCGGATTGAAGACGATAGCCGTGTAGAAGAACGCGAAGAACGCGATCATGGCCCCGTAGAGGAACATGTAGAGCGGCTGACCGTGGCCAAGCGTCGCCAGCACCGAGTTTGCCCATGCGGGCAAGGCACTGGTGTCGGAGAAGCCTGCAAGCGTCGCGGGCAGCAGAAGCAGCGACGACGCGAAGATCGCGGGGATAACGCCGGCAGTGTTGAGCTTGAGCGGCAGGTGCGAGGTGTCGCCCTGGAACATGCGGTTGCCGACCTGGCGCTTCGGGTACTGGATCAGAAGGCGGCGCTGTGCGCGCTCGAAGAACACGATCACCGCGATCAGGACAAGCGCGAGCACCAGGATCGCCAGGATCAGGCCGGTCGATAGCGCGCCGGTGCGGCCGAGCTCGAGCGTGCCGCTGAGCGCCGACGGGAGGCCCGCGACGATGCCGGCGAAGATGATGAGGGAAATACCGTTGCCGATGCCGCGCGCGGTGATCTGCTCGCCGAGCCACATCAGGAACATGGTGCCGCCCACGAGCGTGATGACAGCGGATGCGCGGAAGAACCAGCCCGGATCCGTGACGATGTTGGCGCCACTCTCCAGCCCCACGGCAATGCCGTAGGCCTGCACGGTGGCAAGCAGCACCGTGCCGTAGCGAGTATACTGGTTGATGATCTTACGGCCCTGCTCGCCTTCCTTCTTCAGCTGCTCGAGCGTCGGGACGACCGACGTCATGAGCTGCATGATGATGGATGCGGAGATGTAGGGCATGATGCCCAGCGCGAAGATCGCCATGCGCTCGACGGCGCCGCCGGCAAACATGTTGAACATGCCGAGCACGCCGCCCGACTGCTGCTGGAAGGCCTGGGCGAACGAATCAGGATTGATGCCGGGCAGCGGAATGTAGGTGCCGAGTCGGTAGACCAGAAGTGCGCCCAGCGTAAACCAGATGCGCTTCTTTAGGTCCTCGGCCTTCGCGAAGGCCGCAAAGTTGAGGTTTGAAGCTAGCTGTTCCGCTGCCGATGCCATGGAAAATTCTCCGCTTCGTCACGCGAGGGTGTTCGCCAGCGCGAACCGCGTGTCGCCGAAGCCACGAGATAGGCTCCGGCCGGCAAAGATGCAAGCGGCGGCCTGCTCATGCTTTCGTCCGATTGATGGTTTTCAACCGGGCTGTAGCATGGGCAGGCCGCCGCCTCGTGGAAGCCCGTTACTCGGCTGCGGCTGCTTCTGGCAGCTTCACCGATCCCCCGGCCTTCTCAACCTGTTCGAGCGCCGGCTTGGAAGCACCGGCGATGTCGAAGTTAACTTTCGTCTTCAGCTCGCCGCCGCCCAGCAGGCGCACGCCGTCCTTGGCGCGGCGGACGACGCCGGCCTTGACGAGCGCCTCGACCGTCACAGTCTCCTTGGCGTCGAGCTTCTTGGCGTCGATCGCCGCCTGAATGCGGCCGAGCGAGACTTCGTTATAGTCCTTGCCGAAGATGTTCTTGAAGCCACGCTTGGGCAGGCGACGGTAGAGCGGCATCTGGCCGCCCTCGAAGCCGTTGAGAGCGACGCCCGAGCGCGAGCTCTGGCCCTTGACGCCGCGGCCGCCGGTCTTGCCGGAACCAGAGCCGATGCCACGGCCCACGCGCTTGCGGGACTTCGTGGCGCCGTCGCGATCACGCAATTCGTTGAGTTTCATCGTTAGCGCTCCTGCGGTGCTATGCCTCGTCCACGACACGGACGAGATGCTGCACCTTCGCAATCATGCCGCGCACGGAGGGAGTGTCCTCCAGCGTCGAGCGACGATGCATCTTGTTGAGACCCAGGCCGATCAGCGTCGCGCGCTGTTCGGCCGGGCGGCGGATTGGGCTGCCGGTCTGTTCGACCGTCAGCGTCTTGCCCTGTTTCTTGGCCATGATCGCAAATCCCTGCCCTATTCTTCAGCCGTCGCGGCGGCGCCACGGCGCGCCTGCAGGGCCGAATACTTGATGCCGCGCTGCGCAGCGATGTCCTTCGGATGCATCTGGCTCTTCAGCGCATCGAAGGTGGCGCGCACCATGTTGTACGGGTTCGACGAACCCATCGACTTGGCGACGACGTCATGCACGCCCAGCGTCTCGAAGACAGCGCGCATCGGGCCGCCTGCGATGATGCCGGTACCGGCCTTGGCCGCACGCAGCAGGACGCGACCCGCACCGTGGCGGCCCTCGACGTCGTGATGCAGCGTACGGGCCGAGCGAAGCGGCACGAAGATCATATCGCGCTTGGCGCTTTCGGTAGCCTTGCGGATAGCCTCCGGCACTTCACGGGCCTTGCCGTGGCCGAAGCCGACGCGGCCCTTCTGGTCGCCGACGACGACGAGCGCGGCGAAGCCGAAGCGACGACCACCCTTCACCACCTTGGCGACGCGATTGATATGAACGAGCTTGTCGACGAATTCGCTGTCGCGCTCTTCACGGTCACGGCGATCGCGACCGCCGTCCCTACGTTCCTGTGCCATTGCCCTGATCCTTATTCTTTTCCGGTAGCACGGTTGATGGGAAATGCCGCCACGACGTCATGCGCGGGCGGCGGCGAATCTAGAAGCTGAGGCCGCCTTCGCGGGCAGCGTCGGCGAGTGCCTTGACGCGGCCGTGATAGATGTAAGGTCCGCGATCGAACACGACTTCCTTTACACCGGCCTTGGCGGCGCGCTCGGCAAGCAGCTTGCCGACTGCAGCAGCAGCGGCAGCGTCCGCGCCCGTCTTGAGCGAACCCTTGAGGTCCTTCTCCAGCGTCGACGCGGAAGCCAGCGTGTGGCCCTTCGAATCGTCGATAACCTGGGCGTAGATGTTCTTCGAAGAACGGTAGACCGACAGGCGCGGACGCTCGCCGGCAACCTTCTTCAACTGACGACGCACGCGCTGGGCGCGGCGCTGGATGGATTCCTTGGAGGCCATGGCCTGATTCCTTGCCTTGTAAAACGGGGCTGGCCATCTGCGGTAAGCTGGGCTTCCCGCGACCACACCCCGTGGCGTTGCAGTTCTTACTTCTTCTTGCCTTCCTTGCGAACGATGCGCTCGCCGGCATAACGGACACCCTTGCCCTTGTACGGCTCGGGACCGCGATACTTGCGGATTTCCGCAGCAACCTGGCCGACGACCTGCTTGTCGATGCCGTTGACCACGATTTCGGTCGGCTTCGGCACGGAGATCGTCACGCCTTCGGGCGCCTCATAGACCACGTCGTGGCTGAAGCCAAGAGCAAGCTGCAGGTTCTTGCCCTGCATCGCGGCACGATAGCCGACGCCGGTGATCTCGAGCCTGCGCTCGAAACCTTCCTTCACGCCGGTCACGATGTTCTCGATCTGCGTGCGCGACATGCCCCACTTGGAGCGGGCGTCCTTGCTCTGGTCGCGCGGCTCGACGGCGATCGCGCCGTCGTCCAGCTTCACCAGAACTTCGTCGTTGACGACGAACTTGAGCTCGCCCTTGGGGCCCTTGGCGGTAACGGTCTGGCCGTCGACGCTGGCGGTGACGCCCTGCGGAACAGCGACCGGTTTCTTTCCAATACGAGACATGTTGCTGTCCTCGTCCTTCTTGTTCTTCAGTCAGCCGGCCCGATCAGAAGATCTGGCAGAGCACTTCGCCGCCGACATTCTGCTCGCGCGCCTGATGGTCTGCCATCACGCCCTTGGGCGTCGACAAGATCGAGATGCCGAGGCCGTTGGCCACAGACGGGATCGACTTGACCGACACGTAGACGCGACGACCGGGCTTGGAGACACGGGCGATCTCGCGGATCACCGGGGTGCCTTCGTAGTACTTCAGCTCGATCTCCAGCTCCGACTTGCCATTGTCGTAGTCGACCTTGGCGTAGTCGCGGATGTAGCCTTCGGACTTCAGCACTTCGAGAACACGGGCGCGCAGGCTCGAAGCCGGCGTCGTCACCTTGTTCTTGCGACGGCCATAGGCGTTGCGAATGCGGGTCAGCATATCGCCGAGAGGATCACTCATGGACATTTGATGTCCTCCTTACCAGCTGGACTTGACGAGGCCGGGAACCAGGCCGTTGTTGCCGAGTTCGCGCAGCGCAACGCGGCTCATCTTGAGCTTGCGGTAGTAGGCGCGCGGACGGCCGGTCACTTCGCAGCGATTGCGGATACGGTTCTTTGCCGAGTTGCGCGGCAGGGCGGCAAGCTTGAGCTGCGCACGGAAGCGCTCCTCGATCGGCTTGTCCTGATCCATGATGATCGCCTTGAGCTCCGCGCGCTTCGCGGCGTACTGCTTGACGAGCTTGCGGCGCTTCTCGTTCTTCTCGACTGAGCTGGTCTTTGCCATTTCAGGTTCCTTTGTTCGCTGCCGTTACTGCCGGAAGGGGAAGTTCAAGGCCTTGAGCAGAGCCCGGGCCTCGTCGTCCGTCTTGGCAGTCGTACAAACGATGATGTCCATTCCCCAGATCTGGTCGACCTTGTCGTAGTTGATCTCGGGGAACACGATGTGTTCCTTGATGCCCATGGCGAAGTTGCCGCGGCCATCGAAGCTCTTCGCGTTCAGACCGCGGAAGTCGCGAACGCGCGGCAGCGCGATCGTGACCAGGCGATCCACGAAGTCGTACATGCGGTCCTTGCGGAGCGTAACCTTGGCGCCGATCGGCATGTTCTCGCGAACCTTGAAGCCGGCGATCGAGTTGCGCGCCTTGGTCACGACAGCCTTCTGGCCGGCGATCTGCGCAAGGTCCTCGGCGGCGACCGACGGCTTCTTGGAATCCGCCGTGGCTTCGCCGACACCCATGTTGATGACGATCTTGTCGAGACGCGGGATCTGCATCTCGTTGTCGTAGTTGAACTGCTCCTGGAGAGCCTTGCGGATCTGGTCGCGGTAAAGCGCCTTCATCCGCGGTTCGTACTGATTAGCCATTGATGACTTCTCCCGAGCGCTTCGCGACGCGCACTTTCTTGCCGTCGCGGACCTCGAAGCCGACGCGTGTCGGCGTCTTGCCGTCCTTGGGATCGGCAACTGCGATGTTGGACAGGTGAATCGGCGCTTCCTTGCGGATGAGCCCACCTTCCTGGGTCTGCGACTGCCTCTGATGGCGCACGATCATGTTGACGCCGCGCACCAGCGCCTTGTCGTCCTTGGGCATGACGCGCAGCACCTCACCGGTGCGGCCCTTGTCCTTGCCGGCGAGTACGACGACGTTGTCGCCCTTGCGAATCTTCTGCATTTCACCGGCCTCCTTAGAGCACTTCAGGCGCGAGCGAGATGATCTTCATGTGGCTCTTGGCGCGGAGTTCGCGCGGAACCGGTCCGAAGATACGGGTGCCGATCGGCTCTTTCTTGTTGTCGACGAGAACGGCCGCGTTCTTGTCGAAACGGATCACGCTGCCGTCCGAACGACGGATGTCCTTGGCCGTGCGAACCACGACCGCCTTCATCACGTCACCCTTCTTAACGCGGCCGCGCGGAATGGCTTCCTTGACCGAAACGACGATGATGTCGCCGACCGAGGCATACTTCCGCTTCGAGCCGCCCAGCACCTTGATGCACATGACACGACGCGCGCCGGAATTATCCGCGACGTCGAGGTTTGTTTGCATCTGAATCATGACTGGCCGCCTTCTTCTTCATTTCCGGCAGTGCGCTCGCGGCGCCCTGCCCGGCTTGTCCAAAATTCGTTGTTACTCGGCTTTCGCCGCCTGTTCCTGCGTCTGGTTCTGAATCACGACCCAGCGCTTGTCCTTGGAGATCGGAGCCGCCTCCTGGATGAAGACGAAGTCGCCTACCTTGCAGGCGTTGCTCTCGTCATGCGCCTTGTAGCGCTTGGTCTGACGAACCGTCTTCTTCATCACCGGATGGGTGAAGCGGCGCTCGATCCTGACGACAACGGTCTTGTCGTTCTTGTCGCTGACGACAGTGCCCTGCATGATGCGCTTCGGCATTTTCTTCGTCCTTAAGCCTTCTTGGCGGCGGACTTTTCCGCCGCAATCGTCTTGATGCGCGCGATGTCCTTGCGGACCTGCTTGACGCGCGCGGTTTTCTCGAGCTGACCGGTGGCCTTCTGGAAGCGCAGGTTAAACTGCTCCTTCTTCAGCGACCCCAGTTCGTCGTTCAGCTCGTCGAGGGTCTTGGCCCTCACGTCGGAGGCTTTCATCTCGTGGCCCTTCCTATTCTGCGATGCGCTGCACGAAGCGCGTGCGCACCGAAAGCTTGGCCGCGCCGAGACGCAGCGCCTCGCGGGCAATCTCCTCGGACACGCCGTCGATCTCGAACATGATGCGGCCCGGCTTGACGCGCGCCGCCCAATAATCGACGGAGCCCTTGCCCTTACCCATGCGGACTTCGGTGGGCTTCGAGGTGACCGGCAGATCCGGGAACACCCGGATCCAGACGCGACCCTGGCGCTTCATCTGGCGGGTGATCGCGCGGCGGGCCGCCTCGATCTCACGCGCGGTGACCCGGTTGGGCTCGAGCGCCTTAAGGCCGAAGCCGCCGAAGTTCAGGTCGGTGCCGCCCTTGGCAGCGCCGTGAATACGGCCCTTGAACTGCTTGCGGAACTTTGTGCGCTTTGGCTGCAGCATCGTTCTTCTCCAAAATTCCTATGCTTCTCAGGCGTTTTCGCGGCGACGCGGACCACCACCGTGGCTGTCGGCCTCGATTGCCTTGCGCTCGGACGCCATCGGGTCGTGCTCGAGGATCTCGCCCTTGAACACCCATACCTTGACGCCGCAGATGCCGTAGGCCGTCTGCGCTTCGGCGGTGCCGTAGTCGACGTCGGCGCGCAGCGTGTGCAGCGGCACGCGGCCTTCACGGTACCACTCCATGCGTGCGATTTCCGCACCGCCCAGCCGACCCGCGCAGTTGATGCGGATACCTTCGGCGCCCAGGCGCATCGCCGACTGAACGGCGCGCTTCATGGCACGGCGGAACGCGACGCGGCGCTCGAGCTGCTGGGCGATCGACTGGGCGACCAGCTTGGCATCGATCTCGGGCTTGCGGACCTCGACGATGTTGAGGTGCGTTTCAGCCTTCGTCATCTCGGTCAGCTTGCGGCGCAGCTTCTCGATGTCGGCGCCCTTCTTGCCGATGATGAGGCCCGGACGCGCAGCATGAATGGTCACGCGGCACTTTTTGTGCGGGCGCTCGATCACGATCTTCGACACCGCGGCCTGCTTGAGTTCCTTCTCGAGGTACTCGCGGATCTTCAGATCCTCATGCAGCAGCTTGCCGTACTCGCCGGTGTTCGCGTACCAGCGCGAATCCCAGGTGCGGTTGATGCCGAGACGCAGACCGATCGGGTTGATTTTCTGGCCCATCAGGCGGCCTCCACTTTCTCTTCAACTTCGCGCACCACGATGGTGAGGTGCGAGAACGGCTTTTCGATCCGGCTCGCACGGCCACGCCCGCGGGCATGGAAGCGCTTCATGGTGATCGACTTGCCGACATAGGCCTCGGCGACGACCAGTGCGTCGACATCGAGATCGTGATTGTTCTCGGCATTCGCGATCGCGGACTCCAGCGTCTTCTTGACGGTGCCGGCGATGCGCTTGCGGGAGAACTCGAGATCGGCGAGCGCAGTGCCGACCTTCTTGCCACGGATCAGCGCGGCAACGAGGTTCAGCTTCTGCGGGCTGACGCGGATCGTGCGCAGTACGGCGCGCGCCTCGTTGTCGGCGAGCCTGCGCGGAGCTTTGGCCTTGCCCATCGTTACTTCCTCTTTGCCTTCTTGTCCGCGCCGTGGCCGTAATAGGTACGGGTAGGCGAGAACTCACCGAACTTGTGGCCAACCATCTCCTCGGTCACATTGACCGGGACGTGCTTCTGGCCGTTGTAAACACCGAAGGTGAGGCCGACGAACTGCGGCAGGATGGTGGAGCGACGGCTCCACATCTTGATCACCTCGTTACGGCCACCCTCGCGAACCTTATCCGCCTTCTTGAGCAGATAGCCGTCGACGAACGGGCCTTTCCAAACTGAACGGGTCACGTCTGACTACCTTTCCTTAGCTCTTGCGCTGGTGGCGCGAGCGCATGATGAACTTGTCGGTCGCCTTGTTGGACCGCGTTCTCTTGCCCTTGGTCGGCTTGCCCCACGGGGTCACCGGGTGCCGGCCGCCGGATGTGCGGCCTTCACCACCGCCGTGCGGATGGTCGACCGGGTTCATGGTCACGCCGCGATTGTGCGGACGCTTGCCGCGCCAACGGGTACGACCTGCCTTGCCGTCGTTGATGTTGCCGTGGTCCGGGTTGGACACGGCACCGACGGTGGCCAGGCATGCGCCGGACACGATGCGCTGCTCGCCCGAGTTGAGGCGAAGGATCGCCATGCCCTGGTCGCGACCGACGAGCTGGACGTAAGCACCGGCCGAACGGGCGATCTGGCCACCCTTGCCCGGCTTCAGCTCGACGTTGTGGACGATCGTGCCGACCGGCATCGAGCCCAGCGGCATCGCATTGCCCGGCTTCACGTCGACGCTCTCACCGGCCACGACGCGGTCGCCGGCAGCCAGGCGCTGCGGCGCCAGGATGTAGGCGAGCTCACCGTCATCGTACTTGATCAGCGCGATGAAGGCGGTGCGGTTCGGATCGTACTCAAGACGCTCCACCGTGCCGCCGACGTCGAACTTGCGACGCTTGAAGTCGATGATGCGGTAGGTGCGCTTGTGACCGCCGCCGATGAAGCGGCTGGTGACGCGACCGGTGTTGTTGCGACCGCCGTTCTTGGTCAGACCTTCGGTCAGACCCTTCACCGGCTTGCCCTTGTAAAGACCCGAACGGTCGACGATCACGAGCTGGCGCGTGCTCGGCGTAATCGGATTGAATTTCTTCAGTGCCATCGTTCCGTCCTTACAGTCCGGTCGCGACGTCGATCGACTGGCCTTCAGCCAGCGTCACGACGGCTTTCTTGACGTCGCTCTGGCGCCCGATGGTGCCGCGGAACCGCTTCACCTTGCCCTTGCGCAGGAGCGTATTGACAGCGGTGACCTTGACGCCGAACAGCGCCTCGACAGCCGCCTTGATCTCCGGCTTCGTCGCCTTGCGGGCAACGTTGAAGACCACCTGGTTGTACTCGGAAGCCATGGTCGACTTCTCGGTGATCGCCGGCGAGACGATCACGTCGTAGTGGCGAAGATCAGTCATTTGAACCGCTCCTCCAGAGCCTCGACTGCGGCCTTGGACAGCACGAGCGTGCCGCGGCGCAGAATGTCGTAGACGTTGATGCCCTGGATCGGCAGCACGTCGATGTTGGGAATGTTCGACGCAGCGCGCTTGAAGTTCTGGTCAAGCTCGGCACCGCCGATCACCAGCGCGTTGGTCAGCCCCAGCTTGGCGAAATCCGCCACCAGAGCCTTCGTCTTGGGATCCTTCAGCGCCAGCTCGTCGACGACGATCAGGTTCGAAGCCTTCGCCTTGGCCGAAAGCGCGTGGCGCAGGCCAAGTGCGCGGACCTTCTTCGGCAGATCGTGCTCGTGGCTGCGAACGACCGGGCCGTGCGCCTTGCCACCGCCGCGGAACTGCGGAGCACGAGCGGAGTGGTGACGGGCGCGGCCCGTACCCTTCTGCTTGTACATCTTGGCGCCGGTGCGCGAGATTTCCGCGCGGCCCTTGGCCTTGTGCGTACCCTGCTGCTTCTTGGCGAGCTGCCAGCGAATGACGCGCTGGAGGATGTCCTCACGCGGATCGAGGCCGAAGATCTCGTCGGAGAGCTTCACCTCGCCGGCAGCCTTGCCGGAAAGAGTGGTGATCTTGATATCCATCATTCGGCTCCCTCAGCCGCCGGAGCAGCTTCCGCCGCCGGAGCATCTACCTTCTTGGCGGCGCGGACGGCGCCCGGCTTCGGAGCATTGTCCGGAAGCGGTGCCTTCACGGCGTCGCGAACCATGATCCAGGCGCCCTTGGAACCCGGAACCGCGCCGCGGATCAGGATCAGGCCGCGATCGGCGTCGGTCGAAACGACCTCGACGTTCTGCGTCGTCACGCGGGTGGCACCCATGTGACCGGCCATCTTCTTGCCTTTGAACACCTTGCCCGGGTCCTGGCGCTGACCGGTCGAACCGTGCGAGCGGTGCGAGACCGAGTTACCGTGGGTCGCGCGGCCACCACCGAAGTTGTGGCGCTTCATGACGCCCTGGAAACCCTTACCGATCGAGGTGCCCGTCACGTCGACCTTCTGGCCGGCGACGAAATGCTCGACAGTGATCTCCGAACCAACGTCGATCAGGTTATCCGGCGACACGCGGAACTCCGCGAGCTTGGCCTTCGGCTCGACGGAAGCAGTCGCGAAATGGCCGCGCATCGCCTTCGTCGTGTTCTTCACCTTGGCAAGCCCGACGCCGAGCTGCAGCGCCGTATAGCCGTTCTTTTCCTGGGTACGCTGAGCAACGACCTGGCAGTTCTCCATGCGGAGAACCGTGACCGGCACATGCTCGCCAGCGTCATTGTAGACGCGCGTCATCCCGATTTTCTGTGCGATAACACCTGAACGCATCGGTTGTCTTCCTTCAGAGTTCCCTGTCGGGGACCAGCCCCTCCAGCCTCTTGTTTCTCAGAGGAGCCTTTCGGGCTAACCCGGCCGGCTCATGTTTAAGCCCCTAGAGCTTGATCTCGACGTCGACGCCAGCGGCCAGGTCGAGCTTCATCAGCGCGTCGACGGTCTGCGGGGTCGGGTCTACGATGTCCAGGAGGCGCTTGTGCGTGCGCATCTCGAACTGCTCGCGGCTCTTCTTGTCGATGTGCGGCGAGCGGTTCACCGTGAATTTCTCGATCCGCGTCGGCAGCGGGATGGGCCCGCGAACGTTGGCCCCGGTGCGTTTCGCCGTCGATACGATCTCACGCGTCGACGCATCAAGTACGCGATGGTCAAACGCTTTGAGGCGGATGCGGATGTTTTGCCCGTTCATCTAGTCAATTCCTTCAAGTCTTCCGCGGGCGCGGGCAACAACCGCGCCCGCGACAGACCCTGTTGATCTTCTTATTCCGTGATCGCAGCGACGATGCCGGCGCCAACCGTGCGGCCGCCTTCGCGGATGGCGAAGCGCAGCTTCTCTTCCATCGCGATCGGCACGATCAGCGTCACGTCGACCGTCACGTTGTCGCCAGGCAT